>CAYOCT010000043.1:52644-58611 GCA_964402555.1 uncultured Nitrospiraceae bacterium
ATTGGGTATTGAATCGCGTGATGCGCGAACCGTGGTAGGTCTAGGGATTAAGTAAATGAGCAAAGTGAACGCGACTTTACTCAATTACTCAATTACTCAATTTCACTTTGTATTGGCCGTTGTTGCCTGTGAAGGAGGAAACGATGAAGCGTGACAAGGTGCGTGGGTGGGTGATGCTGGTCCTTGTGGCCGGGATTGCGTCCGTGGGTTGGGCGCAGGCGAATCTGGATGCGGCCCTGAAGAGCGCCGCGAGCTACGAGTTTGGACAAGGGCGCGAGGCGCTGTCGGTGGTCTCGGACGCGGTACGCGATTCGCAAGGGTCGCCGGAAGCTCGCAAGGATCTTGAGACTAAGCTCCTCGCCATTCTCAAGGGGCAGGCGACGCTGCAGGGCAAGCAGTTTGTCTGCCACCAACTCTCGCTAATTGGGACCGATGCTTCGGTGCCGGTGCTTGCGGGTATGCTCACTGTCAAGGACACGTCGGACATGGCGCGCTACGCCCTCGAACGTATCCCGGGCGAGGCCGCGGACAAGGCACTGCTCGGCGCGTTGGGCAAGGCCGCCGAAGGCCTCAAAGTGGGTATCGTCAACTCGCTCGGTGTGCGCAAGTGCGCTGCCGCGGTGGGCGCGATCGCCCCGCTTGTAACTGACAAAGACGCGAAATTGGCCGAAGCGGCGATGGCTGCGTTGGGCAAAATCGGCGGCGCGGACGCGGTCAAGGCCCTGGCAAAGGCCAAGGGCGCGAACAAGGACCTCCGTGGCGCGTGGGCCGATGCGTATCTGCTCTGCGCGGATTCGCTTGCTGCGGCGGGCGAAGATGCCAAGGCGCTCAAGATGTATGAAGAATTGGCCGGCAAGGACGAGCCGGATCGCGTGCGTGTTGCGGCGTTTCGCGGGCGCGTGCTGGCGATGAAGGATAAAGGTGTCCCGCTGGTCGTCGAAGCCCTCGAAGGCGACAACGCGCAATTGCAGCAGGCGGCCACCGAGTTCGTGCGCAAGCTTGCCGGCGCCGAAGCGACCTCGGCGTTCGCGGCGGTGCTTCCCAAAGCGGCGCCACCGGTCCAGGTGCTGTTGCTGAGCGCCCTGGCGGATCGTGGCGACGGCGCCGCAATGCCCGCGGTATCGACAGCGGCTAAGAGCGGCGACGCTTCGGTGCGCATAGCCGCGCTGGCGGCGACTGGCAAGCTGGGCAATGCAAGTTGCGTGGCGGATCTGGCGGGCGTCGCGGCTAAGTCCGAAAAGCCCGAGAAGGACGCCGCGCGCGCGAGCCTGGACATGTTGCGCGGGAACGACGTCGATGCGGCGATCGTCGACCTGATGAAGAAGAGCGAAGCCCCCGTGCGGGCCGAACTGGCGCGCAGTCTTGCGGCGCGTAATGCAGTCTCCGCAGTGCCGGCTTTGCTGGAAACGGCCAAGGATGCGGATGAAACGGTGCGCGTCGAGTCGTTCAAAGCCCTGGGCGCGCTGGCCTCCGCGAAGGACCTTCCCGCGCTAGTCGACTTGCTTGTTGGTGTCGCGGGCGACAATGCGCGCAAGGAAGCCGAGAAGGCCGTCGTCACGGTATCGAAGACCTTGGAAGAGGCCAAGCGTGCGGCGGCGGTGCTCGCGGCGTATCCGAGCGCCAAAGAAGGCCCGGCCAAATGCTCGATGCTGACGGTGTTGGGCGAAATCGGCGACCCGAGCGGGTTGAGCACGGTCTTCGACGCCGCCAAGGGCGGCAAGGGCGACGTGAAGGAAGCGGCTATCCGCGCGCTCTCTTCATGGCCCACGGCCGACGCGCTCGATGACGTGATGGAAATCGCGGGGAAGTCGAAGGACGAGACGCAACGCGTGCTAGCCCTCCGCGGGGCGTTGCGCATGCTCGAATTGCCGGGCGATCGCGGGATCGACGCTACGCTCAAGTACTACGAGCGCGCAATGAATCTGGCCAAGACGAACGACGAAAAGAAGATGGTCCTCGGCGGCTTGGCGAATGTGAACCACGTGTCGGCGCTGGCGCTGGTTGAGCCCTTCCTGGCAAACGAAGATCTCAAGAAGGAAGCCGGCCTGGCCGCGGAGAAGATTAAAGTTGCCGGTTATAAGGTGACGGCATCGGCAAACGAAGGCGACGCGAGTCGCGCAATCGACGGCAAGATGGATTCGCGTTGGAATTCCGGCGCGTTCCAGGCGCCCGAGATGTTCTTCCTGATCGATCAAGGCGCGCCGTACGAAGTTACGAAGATCACCCTCGACTGCTCGCCAGCGGCCGAAGATTACCCTCGTGAATACAAGGTCTACGTTTCCAACGATCAGAACGCGTGGGGCGATCCGGTCGCGACGGGCAAGGGTTCTCCGAAAGTAACGGAGATCGCGTGCACGCCCAAGACCGGGCAATTCGTCAAGATCGTCCAGACGGGTTCGGCGGAGAAGAACTTCTGGTCGATTAACGAGTTGAAGATCGAATCGCAGAAAGCAAAGTAACGCGGCGCGTAGCGCGCACGAAAGGAGTAGCATATGCGGACGAAAGTACTGTTGTGGTGCACGGCCACTCTTGTGTCGGTGTCGGCTCTGGTGGCTGGATGCCAAACGACGGGCGCGCGCCACGCCGTGAACTCTCTGAATACACCTCCGAAGGGCTTCACCGCCCTGTTTGACGGCAAAGACCTTACCGGATGGAAGGGCCTGGTGGCCGATCCGGAGAAGCGCGCGAAGATGTCGCCTGAAGAACTCGCCAAGGCGCAGACGGCCGCGGACGAGAAGATGCGCGCGCATTGGAAAGTCGTGGACGGCGTGCTGGACTACGACGGCAAGGGTGACAGCCTCTGCACGGCGAAAGACTACGGCGATTTCGAGATGTACGTGGATTGGAAGATCGAGGCCGAAGGGGACAGCGGGATCTATCTGCGCGGTTCGCCGCAAGTTCAGATTTGGGATCCTCATAAGTGGCCGCAAGGTTCGGGCGGACTCTACAACAACCAAAAGAATCCGAAGGATCCGCTGAAGTGCGCCGATAAGCCCATCGGCGAGTGGAACACGTTCCATATCAAGATGGTCGGCGAGCGCGTCACGGTATGGCTGAACGACGTGCTCGTCGTCGACAACGTGGTCCTCGAAAACTACTGGGACCGGAGCAAGCCGATCTATCCGAAGGGCCAGATCGAACTTCAAAATCACACCTCGCCGTTGTGGTTCCGCAACATCTATATCAAGGAACTCTAATCGCCGGCGGCAAGCTTAACGACACGATAGCATCTGAATGCGGGCAGCGCAGAAGGAAGTGGCAATGAAGAAGATTACGTTTACCCGAAGGGATTTCTTGAGGCGCACCGCGGCCGTTTCCGCGGGCGCCGCGGCGTTTCCTTATATCGTTCCGTCGAGCGCGCTGGGCGCGGACGGCAGTGTGGCGCCGAGCAACCGGATCGTGATGGGCGCGATCGGCACGGGCGGCCAGGGCACCTACGACATGAAGGCGCTGATGGGGCAGCCGGAAGTGCAGATGGTCGCGGTGTGCGATGTCGATACCTCGCGCCGTGAAAACGCCAAGAACATCGTCGACCAGAACAACGGCGACAAGGGGTGCGCCCTCTACAACGACTTCCGCGAACTGCTGGCGCGCGACGATATCGACGCCGTATCGGTGACCACCCCGGACTACTGGCACGGCCTTATGTGCATTGCCGCGGCCAAGTCGGGAAAAGACATCTATTGCGAGAAGCCGCTGGTGAATACGATTGCGGAAGGCCGCGCGGTCTGCAACGCGGTGAAGCGTTACGGCCGCGTCCTCCAGACCGGCAGCCAGGAACGTTCCGGCAACAACGCGCGTTACGCGGCGGAACTCGTGCGGAACGGACGCATCGGCAAGGTGCACACGATCCACATCAACCTGCCGTGGGACGAGCGTGACCTTTCCGCGAAAGAGATCCCGATGCCGGTGCCAGCAGGATTCGACTACGACATGTGGCTCGGGCCGACGCCGTGGTATCCCTACACGGAGAAACGCTGCCACTTCTGGTTCCGCTACATCCTCGAGTACTCCGGCGGCGAGGTGACCGACCGCGGCGCGCACGTGATCGACCTCGGGCAACTCGGCAACGGCACGGACGATACGGGACCGGTCGAAGTAACGGGGAAAGGCGAGTTCTTACGGGACGGGCTGTTCGACTGCGCAGTCAAATACCAGTTCGACTTCACCTATGCGAACGGCGTCAAGATGCTGTGCAGCAGCAACGGGCCGCGCGGCGTCAAGTTCGAAGGTACGGACGGCTGGATCCTAATCCACGTGCACGGCGGCGCGCTCGAAGCGAGTTCGCCATCGCTGCTCAAGGAAGTCATCGGACCGAACGAGATTCATGTCGGCCGCAGCCCCGGGCATCACGCGGACTTCATCCGCAACGTCAAGTCGCGCGGGCTGCCGGTGGCGCACCCCGAGGTCGGCCACCGCACGGCCACGATGTGCCATCTGGCCAACATCGCGATGCTGACCGGGCGGACGCTGAAGTGGGACCCCGTTGCCGAACGCATCACGAACGACGACGAGGCGCAGCGCATGACCTACCGGCCCATGCGTGGCGAATGGCGTCTTACCTGACGCGCCGTATCTAACAGTTCAGAAACTACGACCTATATTCAGTCAGTGAGACCAAGCGTAAGACGGGCGGTTTGCCTCTTGGCTACGTTCTTTCTGTCATTCTGAGCGAAGCGAAGAATCTCATACGCGCCAGAGATCTATACTCTTAGCGAGATTCTTCGCTTCGCTCAGAATGACAGAAAGGATGAGATAACGGAAGGAAGCGCGACGCCTTGACACTCCTTCACATGCTCTGAGATAGGAGCCCGGAGACGGCATGGCTATCCAGGGATTCGTAACTCTAGCTCGCGGCGGCAAGACCGCTCTCGTGCGCGAAGACGGCGCGGAGACGATTGCCGCCGCCTTGATTGAAGACCGCGGGTGCACATCCGCGGGCGAAGGCGGACGCGGCCGGATGGCGCGATTCCCGTTGCCTGAAGGGACGGGCCTCGTCCGCAAGTACCTCCGGGGCGGCGCAATCCGGCATGTGGTTTCCGAGACGTATCTGGTGAACCGTCCGCTGCTGGAACTGGAAGTCCACGCCTATGTCTTCGAGCATGGGTTGCCGGTTCCCGAGCCGTTGGGGGCGTGTTGGGAACGTCGCGGAATCGGGTACCGCGGCTCCTTGGCCACGCGGGAGGTGGCGGGGATTCACCTGCTTGAATTCATGCGGCGTCATGGACCGCTCGACGAAGCACGGTTGCGCCGGTGCGGCGAGGCGATCCGGGCCATGCACGAGTTGGGCGTCGAGCACCCGGACTTGCAGGTCCGCAACATTCTCGTAGACGACGACCGCTGCTGGCTGATCGATTTCGACGGAGCGCGAAAACACAACGTGTTGCCGCCCTTCGTGCGAGCGAGCAACCTCCTCCGTCTCCGGCGTTCGTTCGAGAAGAACGGTCTTCCCGAACGCGATTTCCAGGCGCTGTGCGAGGGCTACGGCACGGTAGCGTTTCCTGCATGGCTTGACTGCGCCTATAGGCTCAAGGGGGCGGCGTCGGACCTCCTGGCGCGGCGATAGCCCGCGGTTCGCGATCTTCCGTTCGTCTCATCCCCATGAATATTCTTGGAAGAATGTCGTCCTCTGAATGGCGGCGTGCCAGGCATGCACGCAGGGAGATTCGACGATGAACGGCGTTGAACGCGTGCCCAAGGGGATGTTCATGCTATTGGCCAGGATTGTTCGCTCTACATCTCGCTCAGAGAAGGCTAACATTTGGTCAGAAGGACTCTTCAATCCCAGAACTTGCCATGGGCACAACAAGAACCTCTCTTGTGTCATTGCGAGGAGGGCTTCAGCCCGACGAAGCAATCCCCCGACCTGTTGTGCCCAGAAGACCTGGGGATTGCTTCGTCGGGCTGAAGCCCTCCTCCTAAGAAACAAGCATGATTTAAGCGACCAGTTCTCCCGTTTGTTGATCT
>CAYOCT010000044.1:0-57746 GCA_964402555.1 uncultured Nitrospiraceae bacterium
GTCCTTGGGAAACGCCTCTTACACTGTTTGGTTGCGGCTAAGCCGCGCTGTGATCTTTGTGGCTGGTTTGGGCGCGATAGTGACATGAGCAACCACAAAGTGCACAAAGAGCGCAAAGAACGTTCCGAAAGGCGATTCGAGTGAATTTCGAGGTACCGTGTACGCTTGTTTCTTAGGGGCGTAGCGAAGCAATCCCCCGAAGTAAAGGCCTTGCTTTCATGAGATTCTTCGCGCCGCTCAGAATGACAGGTGGGACAAGATTGAGCGCTAGCGCGACTCCGTTTTGCGCTGCGCGATGACGTGCTTCAGCGTTCCGCGGGTTCCTGCCCCTGCGCGGGCGCTTCTTCCGCGGACCCCGTGCCAGCGTCGGCCGCTTCTTTCGGCTCCGCTTCCGCGGGCGCGGCCTCAGTGGGTTCAGATTTTTCATGCGCAGGCGCGGCTTCTTCGGCCGCAGGCTCGTGAGCCGCGGGCGCTTCCTCAGGCGAAACCTGTTCGGCGGGGGCGTGCGGCGCTTCAGGCGGTCCGGAAGGCGTCGGAGGCACTACCTCCATCACATTGACCCGCATCCAACTGGACTGTCCCTCGCGCACGATGCGCACGGTGAATCCCGGATCGTTGACGACGTTCGACAGCGCCTTCTTGGCCGCGTCGACTGTTTCGACGGACGTCCGATTGACGTTGGTGATGACATCGCCTTCCTTGAATCCGAGTTTCTGCAAGCCTTCCGTGGTTTGGCCGTTGGGCAGACGCAACGTAATGGCCGTCTGTCCTTCGGGACCCTGTTCCATCGTCAGGTTCCCGGTGAGTTCGGGCAACGCTTTTGCCAATTCCGATTTGGTGACGCCGGGAGGCCGCTGCGGGTTTTCAGGCGGAATCATGAACGACGGCATCTGGCTTGCCGGACGCTCCGGTGCGCGCGGCGCGGGTGGCTCGGCCGCCGGCGGTTCAGGCTCGGCGGTCTCGCTCGGCGGTTTCGCTTCACGGGGCAGCAACGTCTGCTGCAACTTGCGCGTATTCTCTTCGGCGCGCGCCCGGGCGGCGTCCGCCATGTCGCGCTCCGTTTGAACGGCCTGGCGTGCCTGGCGCGCTTCCTCGAGATCTTGCTTCAGTTGGTCGCGCGACTCTTCGGCCGACACGCGCTTCTGCTCTTCCGCCCGCAACGCGCTCAGAGCTTCGTTGCGCTGGCCCACCACACGCTGCTGCGTCACCGCCGCAATCCCGATCACGACAAGCACGACCGCAGCCGCAATGCCGTAACTGAACTTCGACGGAGTTCCCGCGGACGCATCCCGCGCCTGCTCGCTCTTGGAAGAGGGGGCCGCGGTCACACGTTGCAACTCGTCCGCGAGGACCTTGCCGTTAGCGTACCGCGCCGAAGGTTCCTGGTGCATGGCCCGTTCGCAGATGGCCGCGAGGTCCTGCGGCGCGTCCGGGGCCAGCGACGCAACGGACTCGGGCTTCTTCGATGCCGCGTTCGACAAAACGTTTCGCGCGGAAGCGTCGCCGAACGGCGGCTGGCCGGTCAGCAGTTCGTACACGATGGCGCCCAAGGCGTACACGTCCGATCGGGCGTCGACCGATTCCATATGGCCCAGGGCGAGTTCCGGCGCGAGATACGAGGGCGCGAGCGCCACGCCCGGAGGGACTTCGTCTTTTGCGCCGTTCCGCAACGCATGCGCCGCCCTTTCGATATCCGCGCCGCGCGCGTCGTTTCGTCCGCGGACCTTGCTCAGCGACCAGTCAAGCACCACGATCTCGCCGTACTCGCCGACCATGATCCCGGACGGGTGCAGATTGCGGTGCACGATACCTCGCGCATGCGCCGCGCCGGCTATGCGCGCGGCATCGATCACGTAGGGGAGAAGTTGAAGCCGTTCTTTCCACCCGCTGGCACGGGCGATCGCGTCGCGCAGGGTGATACCCAATACCATTTTCGCGGCCGTGTATGCTTCGCTCGCGGTCTCGGTCGTCAAGAACGAGCGGCGCACGGATTGGTCGCCGTCGAACGCGGCGAGTGCTTCGACACTGCTGCCGTGGGCGTCGATCGCAACCCCCACGAGCCGCGCCACTTCTTCGGCGGACGTTTCCGAGATGGCACCCGAAGTGACGAGGCGGTCGCGCAATGATGTGGAGGGATCGGCAATCCAGGCCGGGACCGCCTCGGCGATTCGGTTCGGGGCGGCCTTGTGAAACTGCACTGCCAGCACCCCAAACAACAATTCCCACTCGCGTTCCATGGCCGCCTCCGCTCCGTGTCAGGACTCGCCGCGACTCATCTTAGGAGGATGCGGCTGGGGTGTCAACTTGGAGCGTTACTCGATTCCCAACTTCCCAGTTCCTACGTGCCCTCTTGCTCTCGCTCGTGCTCGTGCTCGTAATCGTGCTCGTAATCGTGCTCGTAATCGTGCTCGTAATCGTGCTCGTAATCGTGATCGTAATCGTGATCGTAATCGTGATCGTAATCGTGATCGTGATCGTGATCGTGATCGTGATCGTGATCGTGCTACCTCGATAATGGAAACTTGATTCTCTGTCATTCTGAGCGAAGCGAAGAATCTCCTAACAGACAAGGTCTATCTTGCCAGTGAGATTCTTCGCTTCGCTCAGAATGACAGGGGGTCGGGTCTTGGTTTTCGAGATAGCACTATTGCAAGCAAGAGCAGGAGCATGAAACGAGGGAACTATGATACTGCGAATGCGCGAGGCTACTCGATCCATGCGACGCGGCCGGCCGCCAGATCGTACATCGCGCCCACGATCTTCACCGTGCCTTGGTTCGTGAGCTCGCGAACGGCAGGACTTCCGCGCATCAGATCGTCGATCGACTGCTGCACGTTCGCTCGCGCCGTCGGCTCGATCAGTCCATCTTCGTCCAGGTCCGGGTTTTCCTTGCGCGTCTTGACGAGAGCGTGGCGGATGTTGCTTACAAGGCTGGCCAGGTTGCCATGGAGGGGCGCATTCTTCACGACGCCCGTCACCGCGCCGCATTGGGTATGGCCCAGGATCACGCATAGCGGCGTCTCGAGATGCTCGACGCCGTATTCCACCGCGCCAATCTCGTCCGCGTTGCAAACGTTGCCCGGCACGCGCACCACGAACACGTCGCCGATGCCTTGATCGAAAAGGATCTCGACCGGGACGCGCGAATCCGAACACGTGACTACGGTGGCGAAAGGATGCTGGCCGCCTGCCGCCGTCTGCTGCCGGCGCGTCGCGTCTACGTGCGGATGAGTGCTTTGTCCCTCAACGAAACGGGCGTTCCCTTCCTTCAGGCGATCGAGTGCTTCATCCGCGGTCATGTTGGCAGCCTCCTAACGCGCCCTGGCGCGCCGCACCATTCCAAGCACAATTGCCCCGGCAATAACCCAAAGCATGATACATCCCCTCTCTGTAGTAGCTGAACAATCCCAGCCCTACAACGGATAGTAGTATACCTGAAACAAAACCGGAATTGAAACCGGCTGCGGGTCAGCTCTTAATCGCGACGCCGCATTGGTTTGCCCACACGTCCCAAGCCTGATGCAGTTCGGTGGCCTTGGCCGTCTGTTCATGGACAAGGTTGTTGAGTTCCGTGCGGTCCGCCTCCATGTCGAACAGTTCCCATTCGCCGCGCGTCGTGGCCACAAGTTTCCACTTGCCCTCGCGGACCGCGCGGTTGCCTTCGTGTTCCCAGAACAGGCGCGCGTGCGGCTCGCGCGTCTTGCCGTCGAAAACGGGAACCAGGCTCTTGCCCACCAACGGGACGAGTTCGTTTCCTTCAAAAGTCTTCGGATACGCCACACCGGCCATGTCGAGACACGTCGCCATGACATCGGTGATGTGCGCGACTTGGGTGGTGAGGCCTCCGCGATCCTTGATCCGGGCGGGCCAGCGCGCAATGAGCGGCGTGGCGATACCGCCTTCGTGCACCCAGTGTTTGAAGAGGCGGTATGGTGTGTTGCTCGCATTGGCCCACGGACGTTCGTACGCGACGAACGAACCGCGCTCGCCGGGATGTGTCCCCGGTTTGTTCAGTTTGCGCCCGGCCACGGTCTCGTGGCAGCCGCCGTTGTCGGACAGGAAGAGCACGAGCGTGTTCTCTTCCGCGCCGATGGCGCGCAACGTTTCGAGCACGCGGCCGATGCCCTGATCCATGCGGTCGATCATCGCGGCGTACACCGCCATCCGCAGATCCCAGTCGTCCTTGTTCTCGACGCTGTCCCATGCGTGCACGTCCTCGTCACGCGGCGAGAGCTTCCACTTCGGATCGACGATCCCGAGTTCGAGCATGCGCTTGTAGCGCCGTTCGCGCAGCGAGTCCCAGCCCATTCGGTATTGTCCCCGATACTTGGCGATGTCTTCGGGCCACGCATGCAGCGGCCAGTGCGGCGCGGTGTACGCGAGATAGAGCAGGAACGGTTTCGTAGCGTCCTGATGCTCCTTCAAGAACGTGACTGCGTTGTCCGTGAAAGCATCGGTCATATAGAAGCGATCGCCTTCGGGCACGAACGGCTCGTCGTCGCGCGCCATGAACCGCAGGTCCTTCTCCTCCTCAAGAAGCTCAAAATAACTGCTCGCGCCGCTGATAAGTCCGAAGTACCGGTCGAACCCGCGCTTGCGCGGCCAGTGATCCGGCGATTCGCCGACGTGCCATTTCCCGGACATGTACGTGCGGTAGCCGCCCGTTCGCAGGAGTTCTCCAAAGGTGGCGCACCGGCGGTTGAGATAGCCCTGGTACGGCCCTTCCGGCCTGGGTTTCTTCGCGGTACAGACCATGTCGCCCATGCCGGCTTGGTGCGGATACAGGCCCGTGAGCAATGCCGCGCGCGACGGACAGCAACGCGCCGCGCAATACGCCTGCGTGAATCGAATGCCCTGTTGCGCGAGTCCGTCAAGATTCGGCGTATGAATCTCCGAACCAAAGCACCCGAGATCGGAGTAGCCCATATCGTCCGCAAGGATGACCACGATATTAGGCGGCTTGTCCGTGCTCGCTGCCGCCGCGCCTCCCTGGCGAGCCAGAGCCGCCGTAGCCATGGCCCCTGCCGCACTCCGCATGAAATCCCGCCGTGTGATCATCGAAGGCCCTCCCCGATAGTGTTCATCAACGCAGCTATCCTAATCGATGGCTGGCTGCGATCCAACCCTGGCCTCTATTTCGGGTTCCTTCTGTTGATCTGTGGGCTGATCCGATACCGCGAAAAGAAGATGCCCCCGAATCCGTGCAGGATTCGAGGGCGTGGACTAAATAGGGACACTAACCATTTACTTCATGCTTCAAATTCTCCGCGAGTCTCGGCGTTCATGGATGGGATCGGTTGGCGCGGCGCTTCCGGGAGAACAATACGAAGCAGCATGCGGTTAAGATGGCGAGGGCAGCGAAGCCTGCGATACCGCCGACGGGCAGGCTGCCTTCGGGGAAGACTTGAATCAGGACGGGGGCGAGGTCGAGGACGGCTTTGGATTCGTCGGTGACTTGGCAGCCATACCACCCGGAATCTTCGACGCTAAGTGCATCGACATGATACGTCTCGTCCGTCGCGCCCGAAATCGGCGCCGTGTCTTTCGTCCACTGATACGAAATGCTACCGACCAGGTTCGTCGTGACCGCCGTCAACGAAAGCGATTGACTCTCCTCGATCCAGCCCCGTTGCGCTGTCTCGATATGTCCTGCCGGCGTGCCCGATAGATACCAGACGTCGTTGATACCGGTATAGCCGTCCGCTCCCCCGAGAAGCCAGAGTCTTGACTCGAAGCTTGCGCAGCCGTGCGCACTCCGTGCACGCCAGGGCGCCGCACCTGTCTCGCTTAACCAATCGACGCCGTTGGGTGAACGCCAAACGTCCGCCAAGAGGATATGTTGTTCATCGATTCCAGATCCTAGAGTGTACCCTCCGCCCAAGATCCATATGCTATTCTCGAACACAGCCGCCGCATGGCCGGAACGGTTGTGCCACGGGGCACAGGACGAGGCTTCTGTCCAGTTTAGGCCATCAGTGCTGCGCCATACATCGCGAAACTCATGCGACGCAAGGTATTGATCTCGGTATCCGCCTCCTATCACCCAAAGAGCGCCGTCGAAAACAAGCGCCGCATGGCCCGTTCGCGCAGACCAAGGCGCGTGCTCAGTAATCAACGTCCACGTGAGACCGTCTGATGAGCACCAGACATCATTCATGCTCCCCTCTTGTTGGGTTCCGCCAATAACCCAGAGTTTGTCAAGGAAGGACACCGCCTTGTGCCCTATACGCCCCGGCCACTCTGCGCTGGGCTGCACTTCGGTCCAATCCACTCCATCCAAGGAACACCAGATGTCATTACTGAGACGACCTGCGGCATCCCCGCCGCCCAAGACCCACATCTTATTGGCGAACACTGCAACTGCGTGGTAAACGCGAGATGACCATCCCGCGTGCTGCGTGGCGCAAGTCCAGGTTACACCGTCCGTTGAGAACCACACGTCGTTCGTCAGCGAAGAGCTCGTATAGTTCTGAGAGTTCCCGCCGAGAATCCAGATCTTGCCTGCATGGACTTCCACGCCGTGGCCCCATCGCGAAGACCATGGAGCGCTGGATAGAACCCGTGCCCATGAAGAGGAGGCAGCCGAGTCCGCCACAGCGGGAGAGTCTTCGGCAGTTTGAGCGAAGACGGCCAACGCAGTCACAAGCCACAAGGCGAGCAAGAACTTAGCTTCAGCGGAATACATCATCGGAAGTTCTCCGGCTCCATCCAAGAGTTCGCGTTCCTAAGACCGACGGCATCGCGCCTTCGTTCAAGTTGACCTGCCTTAGTTCTCCACTTCTGACACTCGCCAAGCACTCACGGAAGGTAAGGATCCGTTGCCTCTTTGCTCTTCAGCGAGTATGGTATTCCGTCGAGTAGCACATAGCCGCAACTAAATAGGGACAGTAACCATTTATTTCGCGCTTCACTTCCTCCGCGTGGCTCGGGGTTCTCTGCGGCTCTGCGTTGGGAATATCTGTAACGCGAAGGCGCGGAGGGCGCAGAGATCCATGCCGGCGCAACGCGGTGTTCATGGTTGAAAGTGTTTGGCGTGGCGCTTCCGGGAGAACAATACGAAGCACGATGCGGTTAGGATGGCCAGGGCGGCAACGCCTGCAATGCCACCGACGGGCAGGCTGCCTTCGGGGAAGACTTGGATGAGGACGGGGGCGAGGTCGAGGACGGCTTTGGATTCGTCGGTGACCTGGCAACCATACCACCCGGAATCCTCGACGTTAAGCGCGTCGACATGATACGTTTCATAGGCCGCGCCCGAAATCGGCACGCTGTCCTTCGTCCATTGATACGAAACGCTACCCACCAAATTCGTCGTGAGTGCCGTCAACGAAAGGGATTGACTCTCCTCGATCCAACCCCGTTGCGCAGTCTCGATACGCCCTGTTGGTGCACCGGATAGGTACCACACATCATTCAGACTTCCGTAGTTCGAACTTCCGTATGGAGCGTCCGAAAGGCCACCAAGAAGCCACAGCTTGCCATTGAATTCCGTGGCGGTATGGCCTATCCGCGCCATCCAGGGTGCCTGGGCGGTCTCCCTTACCCATATCGTGCCTTCCGCAGAACGCCACACGTCGTCTTGCCAGTAGAGCACTGATTCCAATCCAGAACCTTCCACGCTGACACCGGCGAGAAGCCAAAGACCGCTTTCAAAGGCGGTGGCGGTCGATGCATAGCGATCGCCCCAGGCGGCGTTGGGCACGGTTTCTTGCCAGTTGACGCCATCGGTTGTGCTCCAGATGTCACTTAGGTCTTGAAGCCAATCCATATCCCAGTAATAGTGTGCGCCGCCCATGATCCAAAGCCTACCGTTGAAGACCACGGATGCCGGTGAATCCCGGCTTAGCCATGGGGCATGGTCGGTAGCTTGAATCCAATCGACCCCGTCGGAGGAATACCACACGTCGTTTTGCGAAGTCGGCCCAATGCCCCCAAGCACCCACAACTTATTGTCGAATACGGCGCTCGCGAACCAATGACGCGGACTCCACTGCGCTTGCGCGGTAGCCTGTGTCCAGGTTGCCCCGTCGTCCGAGTACCATACGTCGTTCAGGCCGTCGTCAGACGAACCGCCAATAAGCCAAAGCCGGTCGTCGAGAACACCAACTCCCATCCCATAGCGGATGGACCACGGCGCATTATCGGTCACCAGCGTCCAACTTACCCCGTCTTCGGAACACCATATATCATTGAGTGAATACCTTTGTGTAACGCTCTCATGGTATCCCCCCAAGATCCATATCTTATTCTTGAACACGACGGTTGAATGATAGCACCGGGTCTGCCACGGCGCATGCGATGCGGCCCGTGTCCACGTGTTAACGGCGGCACTCTGAGGCGGTCCACTTTCCTGCCCGGCAGATGGGAGGGCACTCAAGGAGAGCAGAAGGATGCCGATCACAACACACCGTGGCTTCATAAGAGCAGCCCTTCCCTTCGCCCGTTCAGAGCGTAGTCGCAACACAAACGGCGCACCTACAAGGCGCCTACGAGCCCCACTATCTATTCGAAACCATTGGTTCATGGCCAAGCGTCCGCCGACTCTCCTTATTGGAGGTAAGGGTCGCTCGCCTCATATGAGCGCAAGCGATAAGGTATTCCGCACACGAGGACGTAGCCGCCTCTTTCTTGTCCGTCTTCCGGGGTACCGTCGTAGGCCCTGAGTTTCATGTATCCTTCGCTGTCGATATAGGATGCGACCTCGCAGTTCCTGTTCTTGATGACGAAGGCGCTACCCTGCGGCTCCGTGAGATCCGCGACCGATTCCGTCAGGTCGTGTTTCAAGTATAGATGGCCGGCGTTCGTAACAACCGCTACGAACTCGCCGCTGGCGTTCTTCACGATGAAGCGGGCCTCGCTTGAAGCGATTTGGTTTAGGTTAGACTGGCCCGTGTGAACTTGAGCCTCCGGTTTCATTAACAGGACGTTCCCGTTTTCCACAAACCGCACTAGCTCGTCACCGTTGGCATCTCTAATCACGAACGCTGGGCCGAAGTAGTTCGTGATGGCGTTGCGAACGCCATAGTAAGCGGGCTTCGGGAAATACTTCTCTCGGTAGGCAGGGTTCTTTCCGTAGTCGGCTTGGCTACCCGGTTTTGTCTGCGGATCGTCGCCAAAGAGACATGGCCTGGCCGCCGCGGGATCTGGGTACATGGGGCAGTTGGGCAAGAGACTACGATCTGGGGACAGATCAATCCACGAAGACTCGTCGCTCAGGTCGAAGAAGATGATCGCGTCCAACGCGGGATCGGCAAGGCAGGCATTCAATACAGCTTCGTAGACCGTCCCCTGCCAGTTTGCTCGAAGATTGAACGTCGCAGTGGCATCAGGGGGAGATCCTGTACCGGTCCAGAGCGTGGCATGGTTCTTGAGGTGTAGACTCAGAGAATCCCACTGCTGTGTACCAGCGTCAGGGGCTCCGCATCGAACGTCCAGTTCGGTGATGGCGACTTTGAGACCTTCGAGGCCGATGTTACGAATGCTATCGCGGAGGCTCTTCAGTTCATTGGGATTGAGACGGATGTTGCCGGTTACATTTGCGTCGTAGGTCAAGACAGACCATGCCGCGAGATGCATCTGGAGGCCGATCGCGTCGAGGGGGACCGGCGGGTTATCGTCCTGGAAGTCGTCAATCAGGGTCAAGAGCCGTTGGTATTGCAGTTGATTCACGGGATCGCCATTGGTATCCATGGTGTACTCGAATTCCATGCCATGGTCGTTGTAGAGCAGCTTGGCATTGGGATCGGCGTAGCGGGCGATGCGGTAGAGCATCTTGAGGGTGGCCACGGCATACTCAGGGTCCGAGGCTTTCCACTTGCCATTATCGATGTACGGTTCGGACAAGAGAAACCAAGTCCAGTAGAAATGCGGGTCGATCGCCCACGTCGAACCGGGCCATCTGGGCAAGAGGGAATTCCATCGAAGAATGGCGGCGAGGGGCGTAAGGTTCCCTGAATCGGCAGCCTGGTCTACGGCGCGAATCGCTTCGTTGGCGACGGCCCAGTAGTGGAAGCGACCAGCGGTGGCGCCTTGGGCGTAATGGCCCATCATGACTATCTCGTGCAGGTAGAGCGAACCGGCGAGGGTCTCGGCGGCGATGGCCCAATCGGGCTGGGGCGACGGGGCGTAGCTTGCGGCGCCTCCGAACGCGGCCCATGCGGGGAGCCAGTAGGCGATGAAGCCGCCGCAGAGGGCCATGTCGGCGTCGACGGCAAAGTCGACATCCTTGTTGGCGGTCCCGAATTGCCAGTGCGGGACGAATTCTTCGTCGCCGGTATCCCAAACGGCCCGGCGGGCCACGTTGGACGGCTGGAGCGAGGCGATGGGCCAGACGGTATTGAACTCATGCTCGAGATAATCCCGGACCGACGGGTCTTCGACAGGCAGCGTCAAACAGGACACTTGAGGTTCGATGGGGTCGGGCGCGGTGTAGTTGTCCTCGAGGCAATAATCGTCTTCGCCCTCGCCTTCGCCCGTACAGGTCCAGTCGCAATCGCGGAACGTTTCGTTCTCGTGAATGGCGGGATAGGGCGCGTGCAGATAGGGCGCGCCGTACCAGACGGCGTCGAGCGGGGCGAACCCGAGATGGAACCCATTTCGGGTCGGGTGCGAGGCGATCATGGCGCGCAGACCGGTCATAGCGCGGAGTTCTTCGAGTTTGTCTTGTTCCGCCGCGCCGGGGCCATCGAGCAGCAACTCCACGCAGTCCTTCCGCACCGTAAACCCACAATGAAACTTGCTCGGATCCTGGCTATCCCGAGTGAAAACCCTCAACGACCCGAGCGTGGGCCCAAGCCGTAGTACGGGTGGTCGATGGTTGGGCAGGTCCCGGAAGTCTCGACCACACCGTCCTCGAAACTCCAGTGATAGTACGCTATAATTGTTCCGGGATCGGGCTGGCACTTTGCGGTGAACCTAACCGTCAACGGCCAGCGTCCGCTCACGTGCTCGCCCTCGCCCTCTCCCTCGCCGGCGCACTGGCATTCCCCTTCGCCCTCGCCTTCTCCTTCACCGGTGCAGTCGCACTCGCCTTCTCCCTCGCCTTCCCCCTCGCCTTCCCCTTCGCCCGGCACAATGGTTAACGTGAAATCGGCCAACGGATCGCCCCAGTCGTTCGTGGTGAGGCAGTTACATGTTTCGCCACCCTTGGAGTCGGACGCGACCTCGCTCAGCGGTTCATAGATTGTCGGACCAGGCGCGTAGCCCAGCGAGGCGTAGGCTCTTGGAATGAGGCATGTGGCCATAATCGTCACCACAGCGAGTATACCATGTATCCGGTTTGTCTTCATCCCCCGTCCTCCCTGAACGTCTCGTAAACTTCTACCATGAGTTGGCGATGGCCTCTTTGATCGATTGGAGAGTAAGACGGGGAACGGGAGTGGTAGACTGGGCCGGGGGACATTGTGACACGGCAGACTCTGTGTAGGAGGCTGCCATGGCGGATTGGGAGCTGGACTGCGTTGTGCCAGAAGAACCGAGTTGGACGATGACGCTTCCGCTCGG
This sequence comes from uncultured Nitrospiraceae bacterium, assembly GCA_964402555.1. Lineage (GTDB taxonomy): Bacteria > Hydrogenedentota > Hydrogenedentia > Hydrogenedentales > SLHB01 > CAYOCT01. The sequence goes on from CAYOCT010000044.1 coordinate 11,503, forward strand.
ACTCACTGTGATTGAGGCGTTGGGACTGTTCTCCGTGTCCTGATGGTAGTTCTGGAGCACGATCTGGCCGTCGGTGTCATTGCCCTGTAGTGCAAGGCAGGCGGTCTTCATAGGGAAGAACCCCGAACCGGGGACGAAGGTCGTCATCTCGGCAATTGGACCCGTCCCCACGTCCCGATCAAGGCCGCCGTAGGGGCTCGCATGTACCATAGCACTTCCAGGTTCGTCGTCTTCGCCTTGCCCGATTAAGTATGCGCCAGTATAGACTTGCTCTTCGCCTTCACCCTCACCTTCGTCTGCACTCTGCGTGAGCCTGCCCGCCATGATCAAGCCGGTGTTTCCGAGCAGAACGGTCATTCCCGATGCTACCGTAAGCCAAGCGTAGTCGTCGTAGTTGTCACTGACGTCGCCGAAGATATCCGTTACAGGAGCAATCCATGTCGTACTATCCGGATCCCAGAACGGATCGCTGCCTGACGATTGCATCTGCCCATAATCGAGAAGGACATTGGCTCTGTATTCAGAGTGCATACCTGAGTACTCTCCCTGAAAGTCGATATACGAAACCGGATCTTTGAATACAATGGAGTTCTCGGGCGGCTCTCCCTCGCCTTCTCCCTCGCCTGAGATCACGACATATGTCGCGTGTACACCTTCAAAAGACGTGTAGCCGTAGACGGTCAGCGCTCCGGCAAGTAGCGCGATTACCACCATGGCTTCGATTGTGACGATACGTTTCATTGCAGTCCCCTCATTGTCAGTGATCAGTTGTCAGTTGTCAGTGATCAGTGGCCAGTTGCTTGTGATCAGCGGCTTGGTCTCCGGGTGGATATGAAATAGTAGCGAATGAACGCAGGGGATGTATGGTAGTGTGTGGTGGCCAGTGCGTACAGCCATGTGAGTTCCCTCGTGTTGTGTGTAGTATAGCCACCCCCCCTAGTGGATTTGTCAAGGGATTTCTTGAAGAGCGAATGGCGAATTATGAAGAGCGAAAGGAAAACGCCCCCGAATCCGGGGTGGATTCGGGGGCGCGGACTGAAAGCGCTTGAGGTTACTTCTTGGCGGCCTTGCGCGGGGTCTCGATGGCGGCTTGGGCCGCGGCGAGACGGGCGATGGGCACGCGGAACGGGCTGCAACTGACGTAGTTGAGGCCGACGCGGTGGCAGAACTTCACGGAACGCGGGTCGCCGCCGTGTTCGCCGCAGATGCCGCACTTGAGGGTCGGGCGGGTCTTGCGGCCGCGCTCGACGCCCATGGCGACCAACTGGCCGATGCCGTCTTGGTCGAGGGTCTGGAACGGGTCGTCGGGGAGGATCTTGCTGGCGAGGTAGGCAGGCAGGAAGCCGCCGATGTCGTCGCGCGAGAACCCGAAGCCCATCTGGGTCAGGTCGTTGGTGCCGAAGCTGAAGAACTCGGCGCGTTCGGCGATCTTGTCCGCCACAAGCGCAGCACGCGGAATCTCGATCATCGTGCCGACCATGTAGTTCAGCTTGAGTTTGTACTTCTTTTGGACCTGTGCGGCAACGCCGCGCACGATCGCTTCCTGGTTGCCGAATTCGTTCGGATGGCCGACGAGCGGAATCATGATTTCCGGCAGGACCTTGACCTTCTTCTTGGTCAGTTCGGCGGCGGCTTCAAGGATGGCCGTGGCCTGCATCTCGGTGATCTCGGGGTACGCGATGCCGAGACGGCAGCCGCGGTGGCCGAGCATCGGATTAAGCTCGTGAAGCTGTTCGATGCGGGCGCGGATCTTTGCCTCGGGGACCTTGATCTCGCGCGACAGCTCTTTGATCTGCGCGTCGTTGAGTGTGACGAACTCGTGCAGCGGCGGATCGAGCAAGCGGATCGTCACGGGCTTGCCGGCCATGGTCTTGAGGATGCCGGTGAAGTCGCTCTTCTGGTACTTCAAGAGCTTCATGACGGCGGCGCGGCGCTTCTCTTCGTTCTCGGCCAGGATCATCTCGCGCACGTGGACGATGCGTTCCGGTTCGAAGAACATGTGTTCGGTGCGCGTGAGGCCGATGCCTTCGGCGCCGAACGCGATCGCCTGGGCCGCGTCGACCGGACGGTCGGCGTTGGTGCGGACGTTGATCTGGCGCGTCGCGTCGACCCACGTCATCAGTTTCTTGTACCAGGGATTCTTGTCGGGGTCCGCGGCGGCCACCGGCACCTGGCCAATGTACACGATACCGCGCGAGCCGTTCAGCGACAGCCATTCGCCTTCCTTCACGACGGCGTCGCCGACGCTCATGCGCTTGGCGTGCACGTCGATATTCAACGCGCCGCATCCGACGATGCAGCATTTGCCCCAGCCGCGCGCGACGAGCGCCGCGTGCGAGGTCATGCCGCCCTTTGCCGTCAGAATGGCCTCGGCCACGTGCATGCCGTGCACGTCTTCGGGCGAGGTCTCGTTGCGGACGAGGATGACTTTCTTGCCCTTCTCGGCCCATGCAGCGGCATCGTCGGCCGTGAACACGACCTGGCCCACGCCGCCGCCGGGTCCCGCCGGAAGGCCCTTCGCGAGGATCTTGGCTTTCTTCTCGCTGGCGGGATCAAGCATAGGGTGAAGCAATTCGTCCAACTGCTCCGGCGCGACGCGCATGATGGCGGTCTTCTGATCGATCAGCTTCTCGCCGCACATGTCGACGGCCATGCGGACCGCGGCCGTGCCCGTGCGCTTGCCGACGCGGCACTGGAGCATCCACAGGACGCCTTCTTCGATCGTGAACTCGATGTCGAGCATGTCCGTGAAGTGCTTCTCGAGCTTCTTCCGGATGTCGTCGAGCTGCTTGTAGATCTTCGGGTTGACTTCGTCGAGCGCCTTGAGGTGCTTGCTCTGCTCGGTCTTCGTGGACTTGTTGAGCGGGCTCGGCGTGCGGATACCCGCGACGACGTCTTCGCCCTGCGCGTTCACAAGCCATTCGCCGTAGAACTTGTTGTCGCCCGTGGCGGGATCGCGCGTGAAGGCGACGCCCGTGGCCGACGTTTCGCCGGTGTTGCCGAACACCATCGCCTGGACATTGACCGCCGTGCCCCATTCTTCGGGGATGCGCTCGATGCGGCGGTATTCCTTCGCGCGCTTGCCGTTCCAGGACTGGAACACGGCCTTGATGCCGCCCCAGAGCTGCAACTGCGCGTCGTCCGGGAACGCCTGGCCGATGCACTTCTTGACGATCTTCTTAAACTCGTCGCACAGCGCCTTGAGATCGTCAGCTGTCAGATCGGTGTCGAGCTTGCAGCCCTTGGCTTTCTTGACGGCTTCCATCGCGTGTTCGAGTTGCAGGCGCACGCCCTGGCCTTCCGCCGGTTCGAGGCCCGCGGCCTTTTCCATCACGACGTCCGCGTACATCATGATCAAACGGCGGTACGCGTCGTACACGAACCGTTCGTTCTTCGTCTTTGCGACCAGGCCCGGGATCGTCTTCGAGGTGAGGCCGACGTTGAGGACCGTGTCCATCATGCCCGGCATCGAGCGGCGCGCGCCCGAACGCACCGAGATGAGCAGCGGGTCCGACGCGTCGCCGAACTTCTTGCCCATGATCTTCTCGACCTTCGCCATGGCTGCGTTGACTTCCTTCGTCAATTCCGCCGGCAGCTTCTTGTTATTCTTGTAGTACTCGGTGCACATTTCCGTGGTAATGGTGAACCCGGCCGGCACCGGAATCCCGAGATTACACATCTCGGCGAGATTCGCCCCTTTGCCGCCGAGCAAGTTCTTCATCTCCGCTTTGCCGTCGGCCTTGCTCGCGCCGAAGAAATAGACGTTCTTCTTAGCCATGCGTGTCGTTCTCCTTCACTTCTGTTGTGTCGATCTACTTCAGTTGTTCCTATTTCGGGTTATGCGTAACGCCGCCCGAGAGAGCCCGGCAGACATGCCAAAGCCATGCGGCGACCCCGTCCGATCGTAGCGACGTACTATATACGAAGCACGCGCCGAGGTTCAAACGAAACGCGCGGAAAACGCCGTAGAAACGAAAATCCCGGCGGGCGCCTCGACGAAGAGACGGCCCGCCGGGATCGCGGTGAACTCAGCGGTTATTGCTGGCTATTGGCCTCGCTGGCGAACAGCAGCGCGCGTTTGTACGCGTCTACTGAAGCCACGCGCTTGTCGATAAACTCGTCGAGCTTGGCCCGCACAATGTCTTTGGCGGTGGCGCGCACGGCCTTCGACGCGTCCTGATAAGCTTTGACTTTCGCGTCAGCTTCATCGCCAGCCTCCTGTGGGTCTGCGTTACCTTGATCCTTCGCCGGGTCGTCTTTGGCGTTGCTGAGGGCCTCCTTCGCTTTCGCGGTGAAGTCGACATTGGCCAGCAACACGACCAAGCCGTCATAGAACCTGCGTACCGCCTGAAGCCCTTCGATGATCTTGGCAGAAGGCTCCTTGACCGTTGTGTCCTGCTTCAGATCCTCGATCTGACTCACGAGCGCTTCGGCGCCTTTCTTCTCGATGCCTTGGGCGAGCAGTCCTGCAATAAGATTGACCCGCGCCGGGTTGGCCACCTTTCCGATAATGGGATCAAGGAGCTTGCTCAGGTCGGGAGTGGACGTCTTCTTGAGCGCTTCCGCAAGCGTCTGCGCTTTCGCGCTGAGATCCTCCGCGTTCTTCACTGTCCCACCGAGTGCGTTGGATGCCGCACTGAGCTGTGCGTTGGCGGCCTTTCCCAGCGCCGATTGGAGATTCCCAAAGAGGTCGGAATCCTCGCTCACAACGGCGATAGTCTTCCACGCGTCCGATATCTGCGTCGTGAGCGGGCACGTGTACTTGTCATCCTTCGCGGTGCCCTTTAGCAGGCTTGCCAGATCTTCCAGGCTCTTGTTCGCGTCCGCCATGTAATCGGCTTCGTACTTGCGCAGCAGTTTCACGAATGGCGCCCGCGATGTCTCGGCCTGGGATGCCGTGGTGGGCACGACTCCGGTCTTGATGCCCGCCAGCAGGTCCGTATGTAACGCGCCGCCGAGGCTGAACATGGCAAGGCTCTGCGCCCCTTCGATCACGGGCTCGGGATCGGCCGAGTAGCCTTTGACGTACCAGTTCCCGATGTCGTCCTTCACGATGACATAGTTCGTGTTGCCGAACCCGGAAACGCGCACGCTGTTAATCGTCTGCCAGTACTGCTTGTCGATCTCGTACGTGATCTTCTTATTCGACGGCGAGAGATTGCCTTGAACGGTGTTCTCGATACATGGCCCGATGATCGGCAGATTGCGTATCAAATGCCCTTCGAGCATGTTTTCCCAGCCGATATTCGGTTTCTGCTGAAGCGTGGTGGCGGCGTAGCTCATGCGCAGATAGGCCGACGCGGGACGGATGTAGACCATCCCCGACCGGTGGGCATACGCCGCCTGAATAGCCGCTGCGATGCGGGCTGCCTCAGGCGAGTCGGCGCCATGATCCCGCACCGCCCTGATGTGCTCCTCGCGTAACGTCGCGACTATTTCATCGAGCACGTCCTTCGCGGTTCTGGCCTCTTCCACGCCGCTGAAATCGTAATCCTTGGGCGGGCCGAGCTTCTCGACTTCCTCGATCGCCTCGCGCACCAGGGGCTTGTCGGCGCTGCTCGCCAGCATTTGATTAAGTTGCGCGTTCACCATTGCATACGCTTGCGGACCCGAGGGCCACGGCTCTTTTCCGGCCATGTCCTTCTCGACCGCCGATTTCGCCTCCGCCACTACCGGCAAGACCCTGCTTAGCCGCTGGTCGCGGTCGGATGCCACTTTGAGGCGTGAATCAAGTTCGGCAATCTTCTTGTTCAATTCACCGATCTGATCTTGGATCTTCTTGTTCTCGTCTGCGTCCTTTGCGGCCTTGTCCGCTGCCGCATCATCCGCGGCTTGGACGCCGCTTGGCGCTGGGGCAGGAGTTGGCGCGGTGGGCGCCTTCGCCTTCAGAGCATCGCGTTTGTCCACCTGGGCCGTGCGTTCCTTGTTCAAAGACGCAATTTCGCCGACGAGTCCAGCCTTCTCCGCGCTCAGGTCGGCTACGAGCCCGCTGAGGACTTCCAGCGGGTCCGAGTGGCCCGCCTTAATCAAGGCGCGCGCCTCGCGCCCTTTGGCCGCCACCAACTGGCGGTCGTGCGTGGCGCGATGCTGCAATTCGTCGGCCTGAACCAGCATGGAATTGCCGACGGACTGAAGCACGCGCATATGCTTGGACTGCTCCCTTGCCAGGGTCTGCGCTCCGCCTTCGGCCAAGGGCGATTCCTTAAGCAGCGGCGCATTGTCCGCCAACAGCAGGACCTTCTCCGCGAAATGCACCAGCTCGAGCACGAGCCGCTCGCGCGCCTTGACCGCCGGCGCGCTCTGCGCCGTGTCGTTGAGGTCGCGCGTCTTGAGATAGTCGTCGATAAGCGAAGTTATACCCTCGTCCAGGCGGCCTCCTTCGAATCCTTGGGCGTAACCGGAGGCGATTTGCGTGCAGAGCCGCGACATGTTAGCGACAGACCCGCCTGCGAATCCGAGCTCGTTCGTGTCGAAAACTGGGCCATGCGCGAGGCCGTACATGAATTGGACCTTCGGTTTATCGGCACTCGGACTGTTGGATTCCGCCAAGTACTTGTCAGCTTCAAGCAGGGCAACTGCCGTATCCGCCGTATCGTTCTGCAAGGCCTCGCCTATGGCCTTCTCGGGCGTTTCGCCGCGCTTGCAGCAACAGACAAGCTTCTTGAGACTCTCAACCACGCTGTCTCCCGGCTCCCTGATGCCATTGCAGGCGGACTTCGAAATATCCTCCGCCGCTTCGCAGAAGTTATCCGCCTTGAGGGTCAACGTAGCGAGTTCGATGGCGTATTCCTTGGCCCGCTGGCGTTGTTCAGGGAGCGGTTTGGTTCCGTCGTCCCGATAAGCGAGCGCAGCGAGGGTTACCCGCATCACTTTGCGCAACTCGTCGCGCGCCTCGAGGAATGCGTTCGCAACGCGCGTAACCTCGGCAATGAACAGCTCGCGCGAAGATTCGTGCTTGAATACCGCCTGGGAGACCACGCTCAGCGACTTGTCGACGGCTTTGAAGTACTTCTCGGGACTGGCGCCCATGACAATGACCAGTCTGTGATCTTTCGGGGCCTCGCGGTACCCTTCCGGGTCGAACAGCATCAGCCGCCGTCCGGTTTGCAGCGATACGAGGTCGTTCGGGTCTTCCTTGTTGATCTCAACTTTGGCGCTGTCTTTGTTGAACTCGATATGCGTGCCGAGCGAATCGATTACGTTCGCCTGCACCCATCCGGACGCGAACTTCATCCCGCTGATCGCGCTTGCCTGCCCACGTACGCGCACGCGGTATACGGTCGGGGGCACTTGTTCCTGCGGGTCGAACACCCCAAGGTAATACGTCTGCTCAATTTCGTTCGCGGGCGTGCGCGCGCCCAGCAACGTGGCGCCCGCCGTTCCCAATGCGACGTTGCCCTGCACCGTCTCGCAACCCGCCGAGACGAGCGCCGCGGCGACGACGAGCGCCGCAAGCGTCAGATTGTTTCCCCTTCGGATACACTCAGGTCGAAGTCCCATGCCATAGCTCCCTTGTTTGACACGTTCTAACATTACGTGCGACAGTTATAGTACTGCATACATATCCCGTACTTTGACTTCTACTTATATTCATACATGTCAGAGTAAAATTAGCACGATTATGCACAGAGGTTAATAGTTAACGCGGGACGGCATAGTTCATGGTTTGCGGAGGCGTTCGAACGGGTGAGGAATCGAGGCGGCAGGTTTCGGTATACTCGCGCGCGGAGGGCTTTACGATGGCAAAAGGGACCGTCTTGGTTACTGGGGCAAGCCGGGGCATTGGGCGGGGGATCGCGCTTGAACTGGCGGCGCACGGCTACGACATTGCCGCCGCCGCAACGCAAGCCGATCCTTCGAACACCGCCAAGGGATTGTACGAGGTCAAAGCGCGCGTCGAAGCGCTCGGGCAGCGATGCCTTCCCGTCGTGGGCAACCTCGCGAACCGCGCCGACCACGCGCCGATGATCCGTTCCGTGCTCGAAGCGTTCGGCGCGATCGATATCCTGGTGAACAACGCCGGTGTGGCCCCCGAGCAACGGCTCGACGTCCTCGAAACGACGGAGGCCAGCTACGACCGCGTGATGGGTATTAACCTCCGCGGCCCGTTCTTCTTTACGCAGGCCGTGGCCCGGCATATGGTCGAACGCGTGGCTTCGGGCGCGGCCTGCAGACCGCGCATCGTCTTCATTACGAGCATCTCGGCCAATACCGCGAGCCCAAACCGCGCGGAGTATTGCATCAGCAAAGCGGGGTTAAGTATGGCCGCCCAGAACTTTGCCGTGCGGCTGGCCGGGTCCGGTATCGCGGTCTACGAGATACGCCCCGGCATCATCGCCACCGACATGACCTCGGCGGTCAAGGAGAAGTACGACGCGCTCATTGCGGCAGGACTCCTCCTGCAGCCGCGCTGGGGCACGCCTGAAGACATCGGCAAGGCGGTGGCGGGGATTGCGGAAGGTTATTTGGACTATGCGACCGGCGCGGTTATTGAAGTCGGCGGCGGTTTTGGCGTGCAGCGGCTATAGGCGCTAGGAGGAATCATGCCATGATGGAGCGAAGGAAGATGGTGCGCCGCCAAGCGGACCGCGATCTGCTGAGGCGCTTGCAGATTATTCAAGGGGAATCGGACCGGCGCGGCGCGGGACACGATGTCGAACATGCCCGGCGCCGGGCGATACGCCACAATTGCGCCGTGGCGATCAAGCTGAGCATCGGCTATTCCACCGGTAGTTCTGATGTGTGGGACGTGGCTTCGTTCACCATCAAAGGACGTGTGCTTGACCTGAGCCTCACGGGCGCCTCGCTGTTTACCGAACACAAGCTGGAACTTGGCCAGGAACTTCAGCTCGCCATCAAACTGCGCGACGGCTCCGAGATTCACACGCACGCCTTGGTGCGCTGGGTCAAATTCGTTCCCGAGAAGAATGCTTACAGTTCCGGCGTCCAGTTCGTCCATGTCGCCGACAAAGACGTTGCAAAGATACGGAAGTTCCTCGGAGAGATGGACGCCTCTCTGGGTCTGTAGCCCGTAGTACTCCTCCAAAGAGCGCTTCACGCACCCTACGCGTTACTGAGCCCGGCAGGCGCCGTTCCGGAGATCAGCGCACCGCGAGCAGGCAGATGCCGAGATTGCGTTCGAGATCGTTCAGCGCTGCCAGCTTGTCCGCCGCAATCATCTCGGGCTCGAGCTGCACTTCCTTGAGCGCGAGTAGCCGCACGCCTTCGCTGCACTCGAATTTTTGAATCGCCTTGACTTGCTCGGTATTCAGGTTTGCGAATACAAACATGCAGGCGCCCTCCACCATGTCGTTACTATCCGTCCGCCAAACTGAAGATCACGGTTTCTGAGGCACTATCAGGCGCTGGCCTTCGAGCAACCGGTCGGGACTCTCGAGTTTATTCATCTCGATGATCTTCTTGACCGTCGTCTGGTACTTGGCGGCGATTTTGTAAATGCTCTCGCCCTTGGCCACTTTGTGAATCGTCGTTTCTCCCGAGGACTTCGGCTTAGCCTCGCCCGGCGTGAAGACGGTGAGTTTCTGTCCTTCGACCACGCCTTCGCTCATGAGCCCGTTCCAGGCCATCAAGTCCTCGGTCGTCACGCCATACTGTGCCGCGATCTTGGCGAGGGTCTCCTTGTTCCCGACCACGTGCACGCGCTTGGCGGTATCGGGCGACGCGCCGCCCTCTGACGCGGCCTCAGCGCCGGAGGCCGGCGAAGCGGACGTGTAGATGACCAGCTTGCTTCCGAGCAACACCTTCTCGGACGTCAATCCGTTCCATTCCTTGATGTCTTTCGCGCGCACACCATATTTGGCTGCGAGCTTGTTTATCGTATCGCCGCGTTCAACGACATGAATCACACGCTGCGAATTCGGCGGTTGCGCACTCGAATTGGCCACGGCCTCTTGCGCCTTCTCGGGCGCCGCCGGCTCCGGCGGTTTGGCCTCGACAACTGCCGGTTGTTCGGAAGGAGCCGGTGGGGGCGCCGGTTCCGCGGCTGGGGCCGGGTTGACCGCAGGCTCTGCGGGAGGCGGCGGTATCGGAATCGGCGCGGGTTTCTCGGCAGGCATCTCCGGCGCGGGTTCAATGGCAGGGCCTTGTTCCGTCACGACGGGCCTGGGCTCTTCGGGCGCATCCTCTGACAACGGCTCCGGAGCCGGGGCAGGTGGCTCGGGCGCAGGTTTCGGAGGCGGCGTAGCTTCGACGATCTCGACCTTGGCTGTTTCCGCAGGTTTCGCCTCGACGGCCTCGGCTTTGTCCGGCTCCGCGGGTTTCGACTCGACTATTTCCACCTTCGCGACAGGCTTGGCTTCCTCTGGTTTTGGAGGTTCCGGCGTTACGACTGGCGCGGGGATCGGTTCGGGCGCTTTAGCAGGCGGCTCCTTCTTCGCAAGCCGGTACGACCACGCGTCCAAGCGTTGGCGGCTTGCGTCGAGCTTGTCGCGCGCCAGCGTCCCTTTGTCAAGCGCGTCCTGGATGGCTTTGCACAACGAACGCAGGGATTCGGCCTTGGGATCGAGCGCCATCACGGCATCGCACCCGGCCTGAAGCGCCTCGACGACGGCACGGTCCGCCGGGCGCACCACCGTCATGCTTTTCGCCGTGACGTCGTCGGCAAGAATAACGCCGCCGAAGTCCAACTTCTCGCGCAAGACCAGGCTCACGAGCACAGGCGACAGCGCCGCCGGACGCTTCGCGTCCTGTTGATCGAGTTCCGGTACGGCCGCAGGCCCCACAATAATGCCGGGCACGCCTTCCTTGCCTGCTTCGGCGAATGGATACATCAGTTCCGCGAGCCGCTCGGACTTGTCGCCCAGAACCCACTGCATCCCGCCCGCCACCTTGCGAGGCTTTCCTATGCCGGGGAAGAACTTGGCCACCGCAATCGCGCCGCCGTTTCGGATGCCTTCCGCGAGGGCCAGTCCCGACAAGGCCACATAGCTCTTATCCATGCTGAAACACCGATCGGTGGCAAGCATCGGCGGCGTTTTGTCGCCCGCTTTGCCGCTGCCTTCGGGTACGTTCAGCACCGGCGCCAGCACCACGCCGATGCCCCGCTGCAACGCGGCCTGCGCGTACGTTTCACCCGCCTCGCGCGCGGGCGCGGCAGTCTTGTCTTTGCCGAGATCTTCGGCGCTGGGCGCCTTCTCGACGCCGAGCACGTTGCACGCGCCTCCTTCCTGCGCCACAGCGATCAGCGGCAGGCTCCAGACGTCGCCGCCCAGACCTTCGGCTTCCTTAATCTCTTTGACCAGGTTCGCGGTCTGTTCCGCGTCCTTCACATTGTCTTGCCCAAGCACGACCCCGCCCGGCCTCACTTCCTTAAGCAGCGCCTTCGCCTCGTCGCTTAACGACAAACCCTCAACGGCTACAAACATGAAGCGTCCCGGCCAGATGGCATCGCCCGTGGAGATCACAGGCTTCTCTTCAGGAGGCGGAGGGGGGGGGGGCGGGGGCGGCGGTGTTTCGGGCGTTGGCGCGGGCGCCGGGGTTTCCGGCACGACGAGCGGGGCGGTTGAGGGGTTCTCGACTACCGGCTCCGGAGCCGGGGCGGCGCCTTTGCCTCCGACAAACGAATAGCAGATCGAAAACCCGATCGCGAATCCCAATACAAACGTGATAGCCAAGGGGCCGGATGAACTCCGGCCACGTTTCCGAACATATATCTCCACGGCCCATCTCCCCGGGTATGGCCGCGTCCCAATCCGCGCGGCACGCTCACGCTGGCCCTTTCGGCCATTATAACACCATGAAAGGTCCAGATCGCAGCCTTTTCCCAGGTTCCGATCAAATACCTAGATAGGTAGATCATATCCAACATAAACGCGCCTTATCGCCAACGCGGCACAGTGCCTGCCTGTCATGCTGAGCGAAGCGAAGCATCCCACCAAGTTCGGGCGTCTTCTCGCAAGAGATGCTTCGCTTTGCTCAGAGCTTGTGAAGAAATTGTGAAACGCGGGCGCTTTGCCTCTTGACTACGTATTGCCTGTCATCCTGAGCGCAGCGAAGGATCTAATAAGCATTAGAGGCCTATACGCATAGCGAGATCCTTCGCTTCGCTCAGGATGACAGAACGGACGGAGCCGACAAAGGGAAACTCAAGACTTTGACATTTCTTCACAAGCTCTCGGCATGATAGGGGGGTCAGGCGGTCCGGTGCGGACAACGAATTCAACGTTCGGATCGCGGCGCGTGTTGACTCGCTCCAGTGAGGAAGGTAGACTTTCCGCTTTGCAGTTCCAGCCGTAGACAGAAGGGATGGTCATACCGTGAGCGCGCTTCATCTCAACCCATTGGATACGTATACAAGTTTTCCCGGACCCGTAGTGCTGGTCATCATGGACGGGGTCGGCCTTGGCAAGCGGGACGAATCGGACGGCGTCTACCTCGCCTACACGCCGGTGCTGGACAGCCTTCTGGCGGAGCCGTTGTTTGCGAAGCTCTGCGCCCATGGCAAAGCCGTGGGCCTGCCTTCCGACGACGACATGGGCAACTCGGAAGTCGGCCATAATGCGCTGGGCGCGGGACGCGTCTTCGCGCAGGGCGCGCGCCTTGTCAACGACGCGATCGCCTCGGGCGCGCTCTTCCAAGGCGCGGCCTGGAAGCAGATCGTGCAACAAGCGCACGCGGGGGGGACGGTCCATTTCATCGGGCTGTTGTCAGACGGCAACGTTCACAGCCATATCGACCAACTTTTCGCGCTACTCGACCGGTGCGCGGCGGAAGACGTTGGCCGCGTGCGCGTGCACGTCTTGTTGGACGGGCGCGACGTCGGCGAGAAATCGGCTCTAACGTACGTGGAGCGTCTCGAAGAGAAGCTCTCCAAATTGAGCGCGAACGGCCGGGACTACCGTATTGCGTCGGGCGGCGGGCGCATGGTTACAACCATGGACCGCTATGGCGCCAATTGGCAGGTGGTCGAGCGCGGCTGGAAAACGCATGTACTGGGCCAGGCGCGCGCGTTCGCTTCGGCCAGGGACGCCGTCCAGACCTACTACGACGAAGACCCGTCCATGACGGACCAGTACCTCGACAGTTTTGTGATCGCGCAGGGCGGCGAGCCGGTCGGGACGATTCAAGACGGCGATGCCGTAATCTTCTTCAATTTCCGCGGCGATCGTGCCATCGAGATCTCGCAAGCGTTCGATCAGGACGATTTTTCGGCTTTCGACCGGCAGCGGCGGCCGGACGTGTTCTACGCCGGGCTGATGCAGTACGACGGGGACGCCTTCATCCCCAAGAACTACCTCGTCGAGCCGCCGGCCATCGATCGGACGATCAGCCAGTATCTGTGCGCGATGGGCGTCACGTCCTTCGCGATCTCCGAGACCCAGAAGTTCGGGCACGTCACGTATTTTTGGAACGGCAACAATTCCGGCTACATCGACGAACGTATCGAACGCTATGTCGAAATACCGTCCGACAAAGTCACCTTCGACCAGCGTCCGTGGATGAAGGCTGCGGAGATCACCGACGCCACGCTCGAAGCCATCGTGTCAGGGAAGCACAAGTTCATCCGGTTGAACTACCCCAACGGCGACATGGTCGGCCACACGGGCATCGTCCCGTCAGTACGGATCGCCGTCGAGGCGGTGGACCTCGGGCTGCGGCGACTGATCCCGGCGATTCAGGCCGAGCGGGGCGTGCTCATCGTCACCGCCGACCACGGCAACGCCGATTGCATGTTCACCGAGAAGAAGGGCAAGCGCGAAGCCATGGTGGCCCACACGCTCAACCCTGTGCCGTTTATCGTGAAGGACTACTCGGGCGCCAATGCCATCGCAATGAACGGCCTAGAGCATCCCGGCTTGAGCAATGTCGCCGCCACGATCATGAACTTGCTCGGTTTCGCGGCGCCATCGGACTACGATCCTTCGCTGATTCGGATCGGGTGAACGAAGAACCGAAAGGCGAAAGGGAACCTGGAGGCATGGTCCCTTTCGCCTTGGTCTTGTTAGGGCGGCCCTCTTCGCCCTGGGTTGCTTCCCCGTTAGAGCCGACGGCGGCGCATCCCGCCGTTCGGACGTTACGGTTCGTGTTTGATGTCGCCCGAAGCGTTCACGGTAAAGGTCCGCAGTCCCGTCCTTCCCACGGTTAGCGGCCGTGCCACGACCTCAAAGTTATCGGCTCCCACCTCCGGCATCGTGTAAACGTACTCGTTCTTGACTATCCCCTCGGTCCAAGTGCCGTCTAGAAATGCATTCGTTTCAACGCCACTGGTGCTGGTCAGTTGTTCGAAGGTCCCATAGGTCAGCTTGGCGGCATTATGAGCGAACTCCGCCGTCGAGATGGTCCTCAGGTTGCTCACCGCGGATGCTTCGTTGGTCATGATGCGCTGGCGGGCCAGCGCGGGGATAGCGAGCGCGGCGATAATGGCGATGATTTCGATGACGATCATCAGTTCGAGCAAGGTGAATCCTGCGTGCATTCGAGTATTCATATGGGCCGCCTCCTCTGACCGACCCGCCGTGTACACGGCAGGGCATTCAAAGTCCGACTTCCTGCCTCCGGTCCTCGTACGCGGGGACCGGAACAACCAGCGCTTCAACTTCTCGTTCCATCAAAAGGAAACGGCGGCGGGGAAGGCTCCCCGCCGCCGTGTGTACTACGCTTTCAATTGTGGAGGCTTACACGCGCCGTTCATCAGGGCGTTTCGCCGATCGGGGTGCTCGTCGAATCGGCAGCGCCCGCCGTGCTGTAGCGAATGACGCCGGAACTGTCCGTGTAGAAGTACCGATTGCCGGTCGTGCCCGGGGTCGTCGGATCGCCGTTCGCGGTGAAGTTGTCGACCGTGCCGCCCAGCGTGAAGTTGTACCCGCTCTTCGGGGCCGCCCAGTTTCCATCGAGGAACGGCGGCGTCGCCGTGGTCAGGTCCGCAAACGCGACGGCATACGCGGAATTCGCCGAGTGGAACGCGACTTCGGCGCCGTTGATGGTCCTCAAGTTGCCGATCGCGGCGGACTCGTTGGATTGCATGCGCGAACGCAGCAAGTTCGGAATCGCGATCGCGGCGATGATCGCGATGATAGCCACCACAATCATCAATTCAATGAGCGTGAAACCTGCATTCTTTTTCATAGTGTTACCCTCCGTGTCTGAGTTTGCCAACGTCATAATCCTGAACGCTCTCATATCGAGCGTCGCATTCGGATTCAACTTTCGGATTCCTGCTATAACAACCGGCGTGCCAGTTTCAGGCCGATCATCGAAATGGTTATGCTGCAACAAGTTAGGAGGATTGGCCGCAATGGGCCTTTTCGATGAATATTGGATTCAGTGACGTAGGCGCGTCACCAAGTGACGTTTTTTGTAACTTATGCGCTCGACAGGCAACTGGCGTTGATTTCCAGGATGCTGTATACTGCATCTCCTGTCCCAACTGAATAAGGAGACCGTCATGGCGGCTGGAAGACGATTCAAGATTGCGTGTGTGGGAGCGGGCAATGTCGGAGCATCGGCGGCCCAGTATTGCGCGGAAATGGAACTTGGCGATGTCATGCTGGTCGACGTCGTCGAGGGATTGCCTCAGGGCAAGGCCCTGGACTTGACCGAAGCGGGGCCGATCCGGGGTTACGATTCGATCGTGACCGGATCGAACGATTTCAGTTGCATCGCCGGGAGCGACGTGATCATCGTGACGGCAGGCCTTGCGCGCAAACCAGGTATGACGCGCCTGGACTTGCTCGAAAAGAACGGCAAGATCATTACGAGCGTGTGTGAGAGTATCTCCAAGCACGCCCCGGAGAGCATCGTCATCATCGTGACGAATCCACTCGACGTAATGGCGTACACGGCATTCAAGAAGCTGGGCTTTCCGCCGCAACGCGTGGTGGGTATGGCCGGCTGCCTCGACAGCGCCCGCATGCGCGCGTTCGTAGCCATGGAACTCGGCGTCTGCGCGAAGAACGTCGACACGATGGTCCTGGGCTCGCATGGCGACGACATGGTGCCGCTGCCGCAGTACACCACGGTTTCGGGAATTCCGATCACCAAGCTCATGGCGCAGGACCGGATCGACGCCATCGTGAAACGCACCCGTAACGGCGGCGGTGAAATCGTGGCCTTGCTCAAAACCGGCAGCGCGTTCTACGCGCCCGGCGCGAGCGCGGCGCGCATGGCGCAGAGCATCGTGCGCGATGAGAAACAACTGCTGCCGTGCTCCGCATACCTTGCCGGCCAATACGGACTTGACGACCTGTATCTCGGCGTGCCTGTGCACTTGGGCAAGGACGGGGTCGAGAGCATTGTCGAATTGGCCATCTCGGACGATGAGCGCGCCGCGCTTCATCGCTCCGCCGAGGAAGTCCGTTCGGGTATCCGCGGGCTGAAAGAAGTCGGCGTCCTGTAGAGCGGCATCGAAACGGCAACGGAAGTGCAACAAGGCTGTCCGTGAGACGAGACGGGCAGCCTTGCTTATTTCCGCTTCACCGTCTTCACCGGACTGCCAAGGGTTACGGTCACGACGTCGCCCGGATTCAAGCGAAGCGCCGCGTGGGCGCTGCCACCATTGATGGCGATCTCCAGATACCCGGAGCTTCCGAACAGCGCGAGCGAATTGCCCGCGGGCACTTCGCCGTAGATCTGATGAATGCCGCGTAGCCTATGCGATCCGGCGCGGACTGCCGCCGGCTGCCCCTCGGGCAGCGCCGTGCGATGGATATTCGTAATCAGGTTGCCAAAATGATCGACGTGCATGATCGCGCCTTGGAAGACGTTGCCCGGCGCTTTCTTCGGACGCGGAATGTCGAGCAGCACGATGGTATCCAGTTCGGCGCCCAGTTCTTCGAGCGAGGCTCCGAGCGCCAGCTTCGCCGCGGTCGGCGCAAAGATGTCGCGCCCATGAAACGTCGCGCTGACCTTCGCGCGGCGGAATCGCGCGTTGCTGATAATGCGCGCTTCCTGCAACGGGAATTGCTGGATGAATAGCGTCGCCAGGCCGTTGTCGGGGCAGACGAGGATCTGCCCGCCCGCCGATAACGCGATCGGATGGCGGCCCGTGCCCACGCCAGGGTCGACAACGGCTATATGGATCGTGCCTTCGGGGAAGAACGGGATCGCGCCCGCAAGGAACAAGGCTCCTTCGAGAACGTCATGCGGGGCGATCTCGTGCGTGAGATCCACGACGTGCAATTCGGGGCCTGTCGCGTAAATGACGCCCTTCATCGAGGCCACGTAGGCATCGCGCACCCCGAAGTCCGTGGTCAGTGTGATCAAAGGTGTGCCTTGCGAGCCCATGACGCCCAGCCTCCTTTATGCGCGGCCCGTCGAACCGGGAACAGCCCCTATTCCGCGCAGCGAATGCAATTGCGTCCGGCCGCCTTGGCGTTGTAGAGCGCCTTGTCGGCCGCCGCCACCAGGTTCTCGACCGTCGCGCCGTGCTTCGGCCATTCCGCCAGCCCCTGGCTGATCGTGACCTGGAGCGTCTTGCCCTGGTAGTCGAACACCCGGTTCTCGATGGTCTCGCGGATGCGCGCCGCTACCGCCAGCGCTTCCTCGAGACTCGATTCCGGGAAGAAGATGATCGTCTCATCGCCCCCGTAGAGGCCCGCCCGATCCTGCGGACGGAGCGACTGGCGAATCATCGCGCCCATCTCGCGCACCACCATCCGGCCCGCCAGATGCCCATGCGTATCATTGACCCGCTTGAGGCCATCGAGGTCCGTCATGGCCAGCGCCAGCGTGCTTCGGCTGCCGCGCATCTTCAGCAATTCCGAATCGAGCTGCCGCCGGAACGCGTCCATTTTGAGCAGCCCCGTCAATTGATCGTAGTGGATGAGCCGGTGGACGTCCTGGTAGAAACGCGCGTCGGCCTCGTCCTCGATGGCGAATTTGAACAGGACCTCGCCCATCTGGACCTTGTCGCCGTTGTGCAGGCGCGCCGCGCTGACCGGCTCGTTGTTGACCAGCGTGCCGTTGCTGCTGTTGAGGTCCATGATCATGAATTCGTCGGCGCCGCCTTCATGGACGCGCACAATCTTCGCGTGCTCGCGCGACACCGACGGCGAGGCGATCCGCGTATTGGCCAGCATCGAACGCCCGAACGTGTGCTCGGTTTCGCCGAGGGCGATTTCGCGCCCGATCTCCCATCCCGCGAGCACCACCAAGGTCGCCTTGCGCACGCCGGCCGCGTCGCGCGATTCGCTCGCGCCGATCACCAGCGTGTGGTCTTCAAAGCCCTTGTCTGTCGTGCGGTCGTCCGTCATTGCGCCCGTATCCCGTGCGTATAACGATATGGTACCAACCCGCTGGCCTTTGTGCAAGAGGGAGGGCGCGCTCATGTATCCCCAGTTCCGTGAAGAGCCGTGCACTACGAGGCAGCGCTCGTGCTCGTGCTGCCTCGAAAACAGAAACCCGACCTCCTGCCATTCTGAGCAACGCGAAGAATCTCGCCCACGATAAAAGCCTCACCTGCCAGGAGATTCTTCGCGTTGCTCAGAATGACAGGAGGTCCAGCGTTCCTTGATGTATCGGTGCGCCACACGAGACGCGCTGCATTTTCATCCTCCCGAGTGAAGCCACGCTTCATGATGACTCGTAATCGTGCTCGTAATCGACCGAAGATCGAAGGGCTGTATCTTTAACAGAACAGCCGTTTTCCCGTGGTCTATAACCGCTGCCTACACTCGGCCGCGAGTAACTCGATTACGAGTATGATTACGAGCACGAGCACGAGCAGGAAAAGATGGAGCCACATAGAAACTGGGGAAAACTGCGGAGGACGGGCTACTCGGCGCGCGCCGCGGCGATCACGCGCTCGTCATGCGAGGGCACGATCGTTTCGCCCGGCTCCACGACCAGATAACGTTCGTTATCCCACGGCCCCGTGAGGAAATCCTTCACGAGTTTCGGATCGCCTTCGAGAAAGTCGACGTTCCAGCCAAGCCATTCCGCGCACTCGCGCGTATAGGTCCGGCAGCGTTGCATGTCGCCGAAGCCGAGATCGACGTAAGCCGCGTTCGAGTAATTCTGCCGCCAATTCTCCGACGCGTCCATGAGATACGCGGCGTTTTCTTCGCCGTACGTTTCGACGTAGTGGCGCAACGTCCGCTCGTAGCGCTCCTTGCCAGGCTGCGTGCTGGTGTCAAGCCAGCCTGGTGTGTACCAGTACGTGCCGGGATGCGAATCGAAATACTCACGGTAGCGTTCCTTGGATCCGAGCAGGAACGTGATGCAATCGTGCGCGCGAATCGCTACGAGCCGGGTCTTGTTGGCGCGGATGCCCACGAGGCCGTTGCTACACAGGCCGTAGCCTACGAGCACCGCCGACGTGTCATCCTCGACTCCGTCGACCGCAGCCTGAAGCTCTTGCCGCAAGAGGTCCGGCGTGTTGTGCAGCCCCTGTTTCAGGAAATGGAACTGATACACGTACGGCGCCAGCGACGCGTAGTAACACAACTCGCGCCACAACACGTGGCACGCCACCACCGCATATTTCGTCCTCAACTCCGATTCGGCGCCATACCAGTCCACAACACATGCTCCATGCTTCGGCAGGCACGCCGCCCGCCCTAAAGACGCCGCGTAGCATAGACCAACCATAGGCCAAAGTACAGCCATCGAATAATGTCAGAGCAGGCTACAAGTTCGACCTGCCGGGCCGGGTCGAGCGAGGTCCCCAAATACTCGTCGTGCCTTCATTGGCCTGGCGAAGGCCGGGCGTGCTGCGACCCTGGGCTATATATCCTTCGAGCACTTCGGTCAATCGACGCGCCACTTCAGGATGCTCGGCTTGCAGATTCGCGCGCTCGCCGATATCGCGCGTCAAGTCGTAAAGCTGCAAGGGTGGCAATCCCTGTTTCACCGCTTCCGAATCCACGGGAGGACTCCATCCCCCCGAACCGGGACAGAACTCCAGCTTCCATCGGCCCTCGCGTATCGAGAAAGCGCCGTTAATCGAATGGTGCACGATGTCCCGTCGAGCGGGTTTTGTGGCCGTCCCAATGAGGGCGGGGAGCATGCTGACGCTGTCTTCCCCGGCATCATCCGGCAGGTCGTCTCCAACCATTTCCGCCAAGGTCGCCATAAGATCCGTGAGGCACGTGAGATGGTCACAGGTTGTACCTGGCTGGATGTGCTTGGGCCAGCGCGCGGCAAACGGGATGCGATGGCCGCCCTCGTAGATATCCGCTTTATACCCTCGGAAATGATAGCTGGATTCGTGCCCCATTGCATGGAGCGTCTTGAAATCCGCCGAAGGCGACGGCCCGTTGTCACTCGTCACGATCACCAGCGTGTCTTCCGCCATTCCGTTGCGGTCGAGCGCGTCCAGCACTTGCCCAACCGACCAGTCGGCCTCGCAGACGAAATCGCCATACGTACCGGCTCTGCTTTTCCCGGCGTGCTCGGGCGTCGGGAGAATGGGCGTGTGCGGCGCGCTGAGCGGAAGATACAGAAAGAGGGGCGAACCCGCGTGTTCACGGGCGTGGGTGTCGATACATTGAACCGCTTTGGAGGTGAGCGTCGGGAGGACGTCGATATGCTTGAAGTGCGGCGCGATCGGACCTTTGCGCCACATCGCGAGACCTCGGCTGGCCTCGACGGTCTGGGCCGGGGCTTCGAGAACGCGGTCGTCTGCAACGTAGACATACGGAGGCATGTCCAGAGACGCAGGGATGCCGAAGAACGTATCGAACCCGAGGTCGGCGGGGCCTCCGCCAATCCGCGCGGCATAGTCGATAGTGTCCAAACGCGGCGCGCGGCCGTCGCTCGTTGGCCATCCGAGTCCCAGGTGCCACTTCCCGATGCAGGCCGTGCGGTACCCGTGCGATTTCAGCAACGAGGCGGCCGTCATGCGCTTCGTATCGATGAGGGGCAGGTCGCAGCCGTCGAGGACCGACGCCTTCAAACGCGTCCGCCAAGCGTAGCGCCCCGTCATGATTCCGTAGCGCGTGGGAGTGCATACCGCCGAGCCTGAATGAGCGTCCGTGAAGACCACGCCTTCCCGGGCGACGCGGTCGATGTTGACGGTCGGTATTTTCGACTCGGGGTTCAGGCAACTCACGTCGCCGTACCCCAGGTCGTCCGCGAGAACATAGACGACGTGCGGAAGCTTCTCCGAGCTGCGCCTCGCGGCCGGACCGGGCGTCGCGCACCCCCCGAGCGCGATGGCCGCACCGGCAGTCCCAATCGATCTCAGGAAATCACGGCGGCCCTGGTTCAGCTCACGGCATTGTCCGGTTCTCTTCTCGGCGGCCATATGCAGTTCCTCCTCAGCGCAACGTCATCCGACGAGCCCTTTCAGGATGATAGATGCGGAGGCGAACCACTTTCCAGAACCATGTGGAAATGCGCGGCGCGAGCCGCTCCTCAGCGAACACGCGACGGTCTATTGACAGCAGGCGAAAAGTATTGTAGTTTAGGAGAACAGGTTTCGTGGTGGGACTTGTGCCTCGATGGAGACGATGTCATGAAGAAATCCGTCCGCCTTGCTGCATTGGTGTTGCTTGTTGGCGCATGCGCTACGGGGTGCCCTTCGAAAGTCTGGTACGTCAAGCCGCTGGGGTCCGGCGACGGCACGTCGTGGAACAAGGCCTTTGCTTCCATCCAGGATGCCGTTGACGCGGCTTCCAAGAAGGGCGGCGAGGTTTGGGTAGCGGGCGGGCTTTATGCCGGCGAACGCGGCGAGGCGAGGACGGGTGTCCTGAAGACGCACGAGACCTCGAAGGCGGTCCCGGACAACACCACCGTCGAAATGAAGCAAGGCGTCCATCTCTACGGTGGGTTCGCCGGCACGGAAACTTCCCGTGACGCCCGCGATTGGGAGGGCAACCTGACCGTCATCGACGGCGGCAACACGCGTGTGTGCGTCTTGGGCGCGAACGACGCGACGCTTGACGGCTTTACAGTCCGCGGCGGTTACGGCGAGCGCGGCGGGGGCATGGTTAATCTGCAAACGTCGCCGATGGTCCGCCATTGCATCTTCGATGGCAACACGGTAGTCGGCCAGGACGCGTTCGGGGGAGGCATGTACAACGAAGGCGCGTCGCCCGCGGTCGACGACTGCACCTTCAAGACCAACACGGCACGGACGGGCGCGGGCATGTACAACGGGGAGTCGTCCACGCCCGAGGTCACGGGCTGCACGTTCCTTGAGAACGCCGCAAGCACGGGAGGAGGCGGAGCCGCCTTCAACGCATCGTCTTCCGCCGTGTTCGCCAACTGCACCTTCATCAAGAACACGTCCGGCATGGCCGGCGGAGCGATCTACAATCGCGACTCCTCGCCCCGGTGTTCTAACGGCGTCTTCTTCCGGAACTCGGCCGGCGCGGGCGGCGCGGGCGCGTGGAACGAGGACTCCTTCCCGACGTTCACCAACTGCACGTTCAGCCAGAACGCGAGCGGCGCCTCGGGCGGCGGGATCGGCAATGCGTCGTCGTCGCCGATTGTCACGAACTGCATCCTCTGGCACGATTCGGCCAGCGAGTCCGGAGCGGAGCTTTACAACGACGAGACGTCAAGTTCGACCGTGACTTATTCGTGCGTCGAGGGCGGCTCGACGGCCGCGGGGAACATCGCCTTTGACCCGCTGCTGATCGGGACCCTCGGATCGAAAGGGCGCATCGCGCCGGCGTCGCGCTGTATCGACGCGGGCATCCCCGCGGGCGCGGCGGCGACGGACATTCGCGGCGTAGCGAGACCGCAGGGCAAGAGCGTCGACATAGGCGCGTACGAACTGGACGATTCGGACGGCGACACGATCAGCGACGCGTGGGAACGAACGGAGTTCGGAAGCCTGGCGATCGCGTCGGCAAGCACCGACGCGGATGCGGACGGCGTTAAGGACCTCCAGGAAAGCTTGTACGACTCCGATCCGAAGCTGGCGGACACCGACGACGACGACACGTCCGACCGTGATGAGATCCTGCTCGGGCGCGAACCTACGATTCGGCCCATCGTGCGGTACGCGAACGCGGCGAATTCTTCCGGCGTTCAAGACGGACTCTCCTGGGCTTCCGGGTATACGTCCCTCCAGACTGCCGTCGACGATCTGGAAGGGTGCGATGAAGGCGAGATTTGGGCCGCCGCGGGCACGTATACCGGCGAGGGCGACAATGTCGTTGCGATGAAAGCGAACATCTACCTCTACGGAGGCTTTGCCGGTGCCGAGTTTCGCCAGACCGCGCGTGACTGGGAAGCCAACGTGACCGTAATCGACGGCGAGGGCGTGCGCCGCTGCGTCTACGGCGCGGACCACGCGGGCCTCGACGGGTTCACCGTCCGGAGCGGGTTTGCCGCTGGCGCGGGTATGTACAACGTCTCTGTCTCTCCGCGCGTGGCCCACTGCGTCTTCAGCGGCAATACCGCCGATACCGTGAACGGCGGGGGCATGTCCAATGAAGACGCTTCGCCGACGGTCGTCGATTGCATCTTTGGCGAGAACACGTCCGCGTTGAGCCACGGCGCAGGCATGTACAATCACGGCGGCGCGCCGAAGGTGGACCACTGCGAGTTTAACAACAACGTCGCGCAGGGCGTTGCGCACAACCGAATGGCGGACGCCCATGGCGGTGGTATGTACAATGAGGCCGCATCGCCGGTCGTGACGAACTGCACGTTCAACGGCAACAACCTGACCAACGGCGACGGCGCGGGCATGTATAACACCGGCGGGTCCTTGACCATTACCGGATGCGTCTTCGACTCGAACGCGTGCGAAGGCAATACTACGCCTTCGGCGAACATCGCACGCGGCGGCGGCATCTGCAACGTATCGTGCGATGTTACCGTGGCCGACTGCACGTTCAATGCGAATGCCGCCCGTTACGGCGGCGCCATCTACAACGGCTCCGCCTCGTCGACGGTCACGAGGTGCGTTTTCACAGGCAACCGCGCGCGCGGAGCATACACTTCCACCGGAGGCGGCATGTGCAACGATGCCTCCTCGCCGGTCGTGACGCAGTGCACGTTCACGAGCAACGATGCGTCCGGCCTCTACTTTGGCAACGGGGGCGGCATGTACAGCACTTCAGGTTCCCCGGTCGTGACCGATTGTACGTTCGATACCAACCACGCCGCAGGCGGCGGTGGCGGCATGTACAACGGATCCGCGCCCGCGACCGTGACGAACTGTTTCTTCACCGGCAATATCGTGACGGGCTGGCATGAAGGTTTCGGCGGCGGCATGTACAACGGGTCGTGCGCGCCAGCCATCACGAACTGCGTCTTCGCCGGCAACATCGCGCACCAAACCGACACGTGCCGCGGCGGGGCCATATACAACGAAGCCGCCTGGGCCAATCTTATGAACTGTACGCTGAGCGGCAACAGCGCGGACGGGAGAAGCACAACCGGCGCCGGGGGCATATACAACCAAGACTGCGCCCCCTCGATTTCCAATTGCATTCTGTGGGGCGATTCACCCGGCGAGATTCAGGGCACGTATACCGGGGTATTTCATTCGTGCGTCCAGGGCGGCAACACCGCGGGGCTCGACAACATCGAGGATGACCCGCTCTTCGTCGATCCGGCCAACGGCGACTACAGCCTGCAAGCCAGTTCGCCGTGCATCGACAAAGGAACGGATGTCGAAGCGCCGGGTATGGATATTCTGGGCGTAGCGCGCCCGCAGGGCCTCGGCTTCGACATGGGAGCCTACGAATACGCCGCGAGGTAACAGGGTCGATCAGTCCGACCCGTCCGACTTGTCCGACCTGTCGGACTCGTCTGACTCGTCGGACCCCTTGCTCTACACTTGCTCCGCGCCGCGGCGTCTGCCGCTTACCATGCCGGGGCGTCGCGGGAGATCGTAGCCGGAGCGGCGGGCTCGGGTTAGCATCTTGTTGCCTTCATCGCAGTTGGTGAAGCGCTCGGCCTTCGGGTCCCACTTGAGCGGTTCGTTGACAAGGCCTACGTCGCGCGCGATGTTGACGAGGTAGCAGACCGAAGTGCTACGTTGCCCGGTCTCGATGTCGGCCGTGCACGGTTTCCGAGTCTTGATGCAATCGATCCAGTTCTCGATGTGCGGCTGGGTTTCCATCACCTTTAACGATTCGGGACGGTCGGGAAGCTGGATCAATTCCTTCGGGTCCGCGGAGATGCGGTCACGGCCGATTTCGATCTTGCCCTTTTCGCCGATGAACACGCAGCCGAGTCCCGGGCCGTTGTCCGCGTCGAGGTGCAGCAGTAGTTCGACATCGTCGGCGTAGCGCATGCGGACGCGGGCGCGCGGCCCCGCCACGCCGCGGACCATTTGATAGAAGTTGGCGCCGGCCTCGTCTTCAGAAGGGGTCCGATCCTCGAACTTGCCCGCGGGTTCGGTCCGCATCGCCTCTTCGAGGACAATCTCGATCGGGCCGGTCTCGTCCGTTCCGAGGCCGCGTTGGACCTGGTCGTAACTGTGCGCGCCCCATCCGGTCACTCCGAACGAAACGCCGCCGCCGTCGTAATCCCAGTAACGCGCCCAGCCTTGTTGAAGCTCCTTGCGATACGGGCGCATCACGGCCTGGTTGGTCCAGGTGTCCCACCAACTGTCGTCGCCCGCGCCTTCGGGCATGGGTTCGCCGGGCTTGTCTTCCCATCGCGAGGGAGCAATGAAATTCGGGGCGAGCACGGTCTTGACCTTGCCGATCGCACCGTTCTTGATGAGGTCGCAGGCCCAGTTGTTCAGAGGCATCGAGCGCTGCTGCGTGCCGACCTGCGTGACGCACTTGCATTTCCGGGCTAGCTTGACCATCGCCCGGCCTTCGGCGATGGTCAGGCACATGGGTTTCTCGATGTAGACGTCCATGCCCATCGCCATGGCGTGGCACGTGACCCACGCGCGCGCGTGCGTCGTCGTGATGACCATCACGCCGTCGAGCCGTTCGTGCTCGATCATCTTCCGGAAATCCGTGTAGGGGGTCCAGCGCTGGCCGTCGGGCTGGAGTTTCATGAATTCGTCCACGCGCGGCTTGAAGCAATCGCATATGGCGGCGATGCGCATTGAGGGGATGTGCGAGCAGGTCTCGGCGATCTGTTTGCAGCGTCCTCCGAGCCCTATCAGTCCGACGTTCACCACCTCGTTGGCCGAGGTCTTCTTGGCCGCGAAGGATCTACCGCCTGTCAACAGGGGCGCCGAAGCGGCCGCCGCCTTCAAGAAGGTTCTGCGCGTGATCATGGAGTATCCCTCCGATTTGATTCCCATCCCAGCCAGTCCGATTCACCTTACACGAACCGGCGCGCCATTTCCAATGCCGGTTGCAACCCCCGCGCCTACCTGCTAGCCTGTTTCCGGTACGCAACCGCGGGCAGTTCGTCGGCAAGAGGAGATGCGGGACATGGGATCGATCAGCAGGCGCGCGTTTCTGAAGGGCGCAACCGTCGCGACGATGGCGGCAGGCGCCGGGACGTTTTCGATCAATGTGGCGGGGGCAAACGACAAGGTCGTGCTGGGCGTCATGGGCATTCGCGGCCGCGGCAACGACCTTGCCAAAGGTTTTGGCAAGCGATCCGACGTGACCATCAAATACCTGTGCGACGTCGATTCCAACCTCTTCGGCCAGCGCGTGCCCGAACTCGAAAAGGCCACGGGCCAGAAGCCCAAAACGGTCCAGGATTTTCGCAAGATGCTCGACGACAAGGAAATCGACGGCGTCGTCATGGCCACGCCGAACCACTGGCATGCGCTGGGGACGATCTGGGCTTGCCAGGCCGGCAAAGACGTGTACGTCGAGAAACCGGCCAGCCACAACATCTGGGAAGGCCGGAAGATGGTCGAGGCGGCGCGCAAGTATCAGCGCGTCGTGCAAGTGGGCACGCAGAACCGGAGTGCGCCGTATTGCATGCAGGCCGCGGAATACATCAAGGCGGGCAAGCTCGGCGACGTCCATTTCGTCCGCGTGATGAACAGCAAATTGCGCAACACCATCGGCAACCCGCCCGACGAGGATAAGCCCCCGGAGGGCGTCGATTACGACATGTGGCTCGGCCCCGCGCCGAATCGCAAGTTCAACAAGAACCATTTTCATTACGCTTGGAACTGGTTCTGGGTCTACGGTTCCGGCGACATCGCCAATGACGGCGTCCACCAGATCGATCTCGCCCGCTGGGCCATCGGCGCGACGTATCCGAAGTCGGTCTACTCGACCGGCGGCATGTTCTTCTATACCGACGCGCAAGAGACGCCCGATACGCACATCGTCAATTGGGACTTCGATACCATGACCGTCGTCTTCGAACAGAGCCTGTGGTCGCCCTATCTGCGCAAGACGCCGTTCGAGAAACGCAACGACGACGAGTTGCCCGACTGGCCGACGTGCGGGACGCGCATCGAGATTTACGGCACGAAGGGGTTCATGTATCTCGGACGGCACGGCGACGGATGGCAGGTCTTCGACAATGCATGGAAGCCGAAGGATCTCGCGTACGGCCGCTTCACCAACGACGAGCATTTCGCCAATTTCGTCGACTGCATCCGCTCGCGCCAGCGTCCCAACGCCGACATCGAGGATCTCCACCTCTCGACGCTCTGGGGCCACTACGGCAATATCTCGTACCGGCTCGGGCGCAAGCTCTTTATAGATCCCCAAACGGAGATGTTTGTCAACGACGACGAAGCGAACCGCGACCTAATCTGCAAGCGCCCGTATCGCGAGCCATGGGTCGTGCCGGAACAAGTTTGAGAACGTGAGAAGCCGTGCGCCGCGTTCCCATCGCCACGGCCAATCTGTTAGAATAGAGGCACTATGAATCTGCCGAATCAATTGACCGTTGCGCGTTTCATCATGGCGCTGGCGTTCGTCGGGCTGATGTCGTTTCAGTATCTGGCGTGCCACGTTCTCGCGTATGCCGTCTTCGTCGTGGCGACACTCACGGACTACTACGACGGCAAGATTGCGCGCGCACGCAACCTCGTCTCGAATTTCGGAAAGCTGCTCGATCCGGTTGCCGACAAGGTCCTGATCGTGGGCGCGCTCGTCATGCTCATGCAGATTCCGATGCTGCACATCCCTGGCTGGACCGTCGTGGCGATCATCGCGCGCGAGTTCCTGATCACCGGCGTCCGTTCGCTGGCCGCGAGCGGCGGCCTCGTCATCGGCGCGAACACCTGGGGCAAGACCAAAGCCGTCTTGCAGATGGTCTATGTGTTCGTGTTCCTCGCGCTCGTGATTATTGGGCAAATCGTGACGCTCGCGGCGGGTCCCGCGCCATGGGCGCCCAAGTTTCTCTCGGTCTACTACGAAGTTGTCCGCGGGGCCTCGCTGTGGGCCATCGTCTTCGTCGCGGTGTTCACCATCTACTCGGGCGCGCAATTCATCCGCGTGAACTGGCGCGCCATGGACTTGGGAAGCGACTTATGACCGACACGTCGGCTTCGCGCGTCGTGGTGGACCTGAATGCGTACGCGCACAACCTCAAGCTCGTGCGCAAGCTCATCCCGCCCGACTGCGCCATCATGGCCGTGGTCAAGGCAAATGCCTACGGCCACGGCAGCATTCCGATTGCCAAGCGCGCGGTCAAGGAAGGCGCCGCGATGCTCGGCGTGGCCATGGTCGACGAAGCCATCGCGCTACGCGAGGCCGGCATCAAGACGCCGATCTTGGTTCTCGTGCAGCCTACCGATAACCTCCTCGGCGAGATCCTCGAACATAACCTCAGGCTGATGATCTCCGATGTGACTACCGGCGAACGGCTCGGCGAGCTTGCGCGGAAACAGAACAAGGTCGCGCCGATCCATGTCAAGATCGATTCGGGCATGGGGCGCCAGGGGTTCGAAATCGAGCAGGCCTTGCGGAACCTTTTGTACCTCACGCGGATCTCGAACATCGATATCGAAGGCGTCGCCACGCATTTCCCTGTCGCCGATCTGGCCGACGATCCCTTTACGCTCAACCAAATTAAGGCGTTCAGGCAGCTCTTGCGTTTTCTCGACCGCGATGGCATCCCTTACGAGGCCGCGCACGCGGCCAACAGCGCGGCGATCGTCAACTACCGGCAAAGCGCCGCGTTCAGCATGGTACGGCCCGGGCTGATGACCTACGGCATTTGGCCGACTGCCGCGCCGTCGCCCGATTCGCCGCTGACGCCGGTCTTGCGATGGGAGACGCGCGTCGTCCTCGTGAAAGATCTCGAACCCGGCTCGAACGTGGGCTACGGCCGCACCTACACCACCTCCGACCGCATGCGCGCGGCGATCCTCCCCGTCGGCTACGCGGACGGATACAAGCACAACCTGTCCAATCGCGCCGAGGTCCTGATCCACGGGAAGCGGTGTCCGGTGCGCGGCAGCGTCTGCATGGATCAAATCGTCGTCGACGTGAGCCACGTCGAAGGCGTCAACGCCGGCGATATCGCCACGCTGATCGGTAGCGATGGCGGCGAAACGATCGGCGCCGAGGATCTCGCCAAACACGCGCAGAGCATTCCCTACGATATTCTCGCCGGGATTGGTCCGCGCGTGCACCGCGAGTACATCGAGTAGCCTGACGCCATGCAATCCGTGTACTACATCGACGGCTACAACGTCCTGCACCACTCGTCCCTGCTCCGGCCGCTGGCCGAACAAGATTTCGAGGCAGCGCGCGGCGCGTTGATCGAGAAGGTGGGCCGATTTTGCTCGGCCACGGGCAACCAAGCCAAGATTGTCTTCGACGGACGCGGACGCCGCGCCGAACCGATCCCGCAACTGAAGCTGTTTCCTGGCCTTGAGGTTGTCTACTCGCCGGGCCATCAATCCGCCGACGCCCTGATCGAACGTACGGTCTACGGCGCGACGAACCGCCGCTCCATCATCGTCGTCAGCGGCGACCGCGGCATCCGCAACCTGTGCCGCGGCCTCAACGCGCTCGTCATGGATCCCGACAACTTCCTGAGCTCGGTGCGCGCGAGCGACGCCGACACCCGCGCCGTCATCGAGAAGAACCAGCGCCCCGACAACCTTCGCTGGATGGAAAGCCGCCTCGGCGGCGCCTCCCTCGACGCGCTGCGCAAACTCAAGACGGATCTCGAATCCAAGTAGGTTCGAGTGCGCTCGCTGTGTGACAAGCCCTACGGTTCGAGGGGCAGCGAACTGGATCGAGAGGGGCGGCGCAATCCGGAAATGTTTGCGAAGAACGCCACCAGCCAGTCCTTGACATCCTCGACGAGCGTGTAGAAGAGAGGCACGACGATCAGGGTGAGGATCGTGCCGGTGGTCAAGCCGCTGACGAACGCGCGGCCCAGGCTGACGAAGGACACACGTCCACCGGAAGTCGCGAAGGCCAGGGGAAGCACGCCGAGGATCGTGGTAAGCGCCGTCATCATCACGGGCCGGAACCGGTCGCGGCCCGCCTGCACCACGCCGTCGTGCCGGCTCAGGCCCTCTTGGCGCAGGAGGTTGGTGTGGTCGACAATTACGATGCCGTTGCGCACGACCACGCCCGCCATCAGGATGCACCCAATCAGGCCGACGGTATCGAGCGCGGTGCCTGTAATGAGCATGCCCCAGTACACGCCGATGAACGCGAGCGGAATCGACGCGAGGATCGAGATGGGCAGCACGAGCGACTCGAACAGCGCAGCCATGACAAGGTAGATCAGGACGATGGCCATCGACAAGGTCGCGCCGAAGTTCGCGATATTTGCGTTGAGTTCGGTGAACTCGTCGCCCATGTCGACCGTGTAGCCGAGGGGCAGTTCGAATTGATCGATCACGCGCTGGAGATCGTTCTGAACCTTGCTCTTGTTGTCCGTTTGAATCTTGCCTGAAACGCGAATGACGTTCCGGCCGTCGACGCGCTCGATGGTCGACGGACTCTCCGCCTTGTTGAACATGACCAGTTCGTTCAGCGGCACGAGAGCCCCCTTGTTGCCGATGACGGTGACGTTATCCAGATTGTCGCGGCTCTTGCGGTCCTCTTCGCGAAACTGCGCCCACACGGGGTATTCGCGCCCGCCTTGTTTCAAGTACGGCAGACGATTTCCGCGCAACGCCACGTCGACACTGCGCGCGATAACCATCGGGCTGATGCCCGCGTTCTCGGCGCGCGGCCCGTCCACCTGCAACTGCACTTCCTGCTTGATTCGCTCGGTGTCGACCCGGACGTCGCTGACCTCGGGGACCGTCGCCATCAGCGACTTGAAGCGGTCCGCGTAGCGCGCGAGCAGGATCGAGTCATCGCCGGTCAAGCGCACGGAAATGGACTGCGCTCGCTCGCCTTCGCCTCGGGCCTCGGGCACCGAGACCTTCAGTTCGACGCCGGGCATCTGCTTGGGCAGCCGCTCCCAGAGGATATTGAGAACGTCCTGCGTGGTGTACTTGGGGCTTTCACCTGGGGGATAGTCCTCATCCTTCTTCAAGTACACCTCAATCGATCCGCCCTCCGGCGAATAGCGTGTGAAGAGGTTCTTGATACCGAGCGAGCTATCCTGGCTGCGTAGTGTTTCCTTGACCTTGTTGAAGATCTCGTCGGTCATGGCCATGTTGAAGTTCTGTTCGAGCTCGATGTCGATATCGATCTCGCGCAGGTCGAGGGTTGGCATATCTTGCATGCCGACGCGCTGATAGGGGAACACGTACGTCGCGGCACAGACCAGCAGGATAATCAGAACGGACGCGAATCGATACCGCAGCGTCAGGTCGAGGCTGTGCGCGTAGAGGTCGATGATGTGCGAAACGGGATGGCGCGACAAGAACCGGCGGATCGGCCCGCGCTTCTTGGTCGGCGCGGCGTCCTCCGCGGGCTTGCGGAACAGGTCGAACACGCGGACGTCCTTGATCCGGCTGGTGGCCATCGGGATAAGCGTGAACGCGACGAACAAGCTCATGAACAGCGCCGCCCCCATGGGCACGGCAAACTGGCGCATGTAGCTGGCCATCTCGCCGCCCTGCATGTAGAAGACGGGAACGAACACCACCAGGATGGTGACCGTCGACGCGAATACGGCGATGGCCACTTCGTCCGTGCCGCGCCGGGCGCTCTCGGTGGGCGAGCGGCCCAACTGGCGGTGGCGGTAAATGTTCTCGATGACGACTACGGCGTCGTCGACCAGCATGCCCACCGCGACGATCAGCGAGACCATGGTCACGAGGTTGAGCGTCATGCCCGAGAAGTACATGAACCCGAGCGACGCGACCAGCGAGACGGGAATCGCCAGCGCCACGACCAGCGTCGGCCGGATGCGCAAGAGGAACAGGAATAGGATCAGGATGGCGAGCATACCGCCGCCTTTGCCCGAATCGATTAATCCGTTCAGCGCGGTCATGATCAGTTCGGACTGATCGAAGAAGACATGATCTTCAGCGCCGAGGAACATGGGATCCACCTTGATCCGCTCGATCTCCTGGCGCACGTTTTCGCACGTCTGAACGGCGTTGGCCTCGGACTCTTTACGGATGATGATAAACGCGCCGCCCTTGTCGTCGATGTCGTAGTGGGCGTCGCGCTCGCGCACGCGAAATCCGACCGTGGCGATATCCTTCAATCGCAGCCCGGTCGAGGAGATCACGAGATTGGCCATCGATTCCGGCCGAGTGAACTCATCGGTCACGCGCACATAGAACTTGGTCTGTCCGTCCAACAGTTCGCCGACGGAGAGATTGAGGTTCGCGGTCTGCAATGCCGCGATGACCTGGTAAAGACCGATGTTGTGCTGGCGCAGGAGGTTCTGGTCGAACTCGACCAGGACTTCGGGATCGGGCTTACTTGCGAATATCATCACTTCGGCAACGCCGTCGATCCGCGCGAGCCGCGGTTCGATGACGGTGCGGACCAGATGAACGAATTCCTCCTCGTCGCCCGCCTTGAAGAGTCCGAACGCCATGATCGGGATCGCGTTCGAGCTGTGGCGAAACACCAGCACCCGGTCCACGTCTTTGGGAAGCGAGAGTTTCAGCCGTTCGATCCGGTCCCGCACTTCGGCGGACGCCGTGGCCATGTTGACGCCTTCCTCGAAACGCATGTTGAGGCGGCAGCCCTCGCTGTTCGAGTAGCTGCTGATGCGGCGCAATCCGCTAATCGTGCGGAACTCGCCCTCGGCGGGAATTGCGATTTCCTTTTCGACCTGTTCCGGCGTTGCGCCGGGGTACGGGATGAAACAGCCGATGAAGGGGAAATCCATCTCGGGCAGGAACTTCAGCGGCATCTTGAAACACGCGATGATCCCCACGCCGACAATCGTAGCCAGCATCATCAGCACCGTCACCGGGTGCTTGAGCGAAAACCCTGGCAACGAGAAGTTCACCGGAAAAGACCTCTGGAAGGATGAGCGATGAAGGATGAAGGATGAAATACAACCTGAAGGCCAGGTCCTTTCGACTCCCGCTGTCTTTCATCCTTCATCCGTTATTCCTCCTCCTTCTTCACTTTCTTGTCGCCACGCGAGAAGAGATCGTACACGACCGGGATGACCACCAGGGTCAGCACGGTCGCCACCGTGAGGCCGGCGATGACGGTGACGGCGAGCGGGCGGCGTAGTTCGCTGCCCTCGCCGGCGTTAATCGCCATGGGTACCGCGCCGACGATCGTCGTGATCGCAGTCATCAACACCGGGCGCAGCCGGACCTGGCCTGACTCGAAAATGGCCTGGCGCTTGGTGCGCCCGCGTTCGCGAAGCTGATTGGCGTAATCGACCAGCAGCATCGAGTTGTTGACGACGATGCCGACCAGCAGGATGCCGCCCATGAACACGGCGATGCTCAACGGGATCGACGTCCACTTGAGCGCGTTAATCACGCCGATGAATCCCAGGGGAATCGTGAACATAATCAGCGCGGGCTGGATCAACGATTCGAATTGGCACGCCATCACCGCGTAGACCAAGAACATCGAGAGCAGCAGCGCAAACTGGAGATTGCCGAACGACGTCCGCAACTCCCGGTTCTGGCCGCCCAGAACGAAACTGTAGTCCTTGGGCTTGTCGACCTTCTGAAGACGGCGCTCGATCTCGCGCGTCACGCTGCCGAGATCGAATCCTTCGACGTTGCCGCGAATCAGCACGACCGGACGCTGGTCGATGCGCCGCATTTCGCTTGGGCCGTCTTCAACCGAGATCTTGGCCACGGCCGACAGCGGGACGGGCGGGTCGCCGTCGACGATCGATACCCGGCGAAGGTCCGTGACGGACTGCAAGCGCGACATGTCCGACCGGACGCGCATGTCGATCTTCTCACCGCTTTGGCTGAAGCGCGTGGCGACGTCGCCCTGCACCTCCGTGCGCAGACGCTGCGCGACCTGGATAGGCGAGAGGTTCTTCGTGGCGAGAAGATCGCGATCCAGCTCGACAATGATTTCAGGATAGCCTTTCTTGACACTCAACTCGGCGTCTTTCAGGCCGTCGATGCCTTCCAGCGAGTCGAGCGCGGCCCGGCCGATACGTTTGAGCTCCTCGTAATCGTCGCCGCGGATCTGGACCTCGACCGCCGTCTTGAAACTGAACAACGTGGGAAGCGTAAACGTCAACTCCTCGGGGCTGACCTGCGCGATGCGATCCCGCAACCGCCCCATGATCGCTTCCTGGAACTGCGTGTTCTTTTCGGGATCCTTCAAGACCACGCTGAATTGCGCGATGTTTTCGCCGCGTTCTGTCTTGGTGGTACTGGTCTTCTCGATGCCCACTTCGACGCCTACCGAGGCGACATCGGCATCTTCGGCAAGAATCTTCTCGATCTTTCTGGCCCGGTTCTCGGTTTCTTCAAGCCGCGTTCCGGGAGGCGCTTCCATGCGGATGCCGAACTCGCCTTGTTTGAGCGACGGGATCAGTTCGCGTCCGAGGGACTTGACCTGATACCCGGAATGTACCGCGAGCAGCGCGGCGATCACGAGCACAACCGGCCCGAACTGCAGCGACACCCGCAACACCTCGCGGTAGGCGTGGCGGATCGTGTTGAAGACGAAGTCGAAAACCCGGAGTGGGAACCACAGCGCGCCATTGATTACAAATACCGAGGCTTTCACGACGGTGGCGAGCGCCAGCGCGAAGACGAAGACGGCCGTCACCAGGATCGTCGTGATCAGCTTGAGAATCACCTGCAATACGAATAACAACGCCAGCAATGGCGAGAACACGACCGAACCCAGCGCCGACAGGATATGGAGGAATCCCGGTTCTTGCACCGCCGCGCGCAGTGAACGTCCTATCGGGCCAAAGGTATCGAGCGTCATTGCCTTGAGCCAGACCGCGGCAAACTTGAATCCGTGCGCGGGGATCGACACCAGCGCCGCGATGCGCCCACGGCCCTCTTGCTGCCGCGCGATGTGGTATGCCCCGACCGCCCACACTACGTCGCGCGCATTGGTGAAACTCCGGATGTGAAGCGAGGTCAGCATCGTGTCGAGATACAACGCGGTGATCAGCGACGCGATGAGCGAGAAGGTCATCGTGAATCCGAAATGGCCGAAGATCTGTCCCGCAATGCCGCCGACGAACGCGATCGGCAGGAACACGACGATGTTGGTGAAGGTCGTCGAGATATCGGCCCCGAAGATTTCGCGCACGCCGCGCTCGACGGCATCGTTGCCTGCGTCTCCTTCCTCGCGGCAGCGGTGAATGCTCTCGAGCACGATGATCGAGTCGTCTACGAGATGGCCTACGGCGAGCGCCAAGCCGCCCAGCGACATCACGTTGAGCGTAATGCCGAACATGTACATCGGCGCAAATGTAGCGATAAGCGAAATTGGGATCGCGAGTCCGATGATGGCCGTAGCGGTCCAGCGCTGCAAGAAGAGGAAGATGACCAACAAGGCCCAGAAGCCGCCTTGAACCGCCGAATCCTGAGCTTCCTTGATCGAGCCTTTGATGAACCGCGACTGGTCGCTGATCAGCGTGAATTCAGCGTTCTTTGGCAGGCGCGAGCGGATGGTCTTGCGCAACTGGCCGATGGTTCCGCTCCGTTCGAGCGTCGAGCCTTGTCCATTTCGCGCGCTCTGTATCTCGGCCATCTTCTCGGCCAGGCGCTCGCTGAACGTCATCTCGCGCTTGAAGCCCAGCACATCGCGCAACTCGTTGCACACCTGGACCGTGTTCGCGTCGCCGTCTTTGAATATATCGAGAGCGACCGCCTCCTTGCCGTTGATGTGGACGACGCTCTCGCGCTCTTTCTCGCCCATGTAGACGTCGGCTACGTCTACAAGGCGCAACTGCACGGGCGCGTTCGAGGAGGAGGACGTCGTAGCGCTTCCCGCCGTGCCTGCGGCCATGTCCAAGCCGGCGGTGACGCCGGTTAGACTGCCCAGGTTGCTCGTGGCCGAGGCGAGCGCGTCGCGCCCCGCAGGCAGCGTGACGACGCTGTTACGGATTTGCTCGATGTCCTGAAACTCGTTGAGGGTGCGGACGAGATACTCGGTCTTGCCTTCGCGCAAGCTTCCCCCGGAGAGGTTGATATTCTGCTGCGCGAGGCTGCTGGCCAGGTCTTGCAACGACAGGCCCAGATTCTTGAGCCGGTCCGCGTCGACGCGAATCTGCACTTCCTGCTCGCGCCCGCCTTTGATCAGCACTTGGGCGATGCCGTTCTCCGCCTCGAGATCCCCCTTGACGTGGCGCTCGCATGCCTCGCGGATCGCCGTGAGTTCCTTCTTTTGCAGGTCCTTCCTCTTGGCCTCGTCCGCCACATCGCTAAAATCGGACCCCGTGATGGCCACGCGAAGAACGGGATCGAGCGACGGATCATACCGGAGGATGATCGGCTTTTCGGTTACTTCCTTGGGCGGATCGAACAGATCGAGCCGGTCGCGGACCTCCTGCAATGCCAGGTTCATGTCCGTGCCCCACGTGAATTCGAGGACGATCTCGCTGAGGCCCGGCGAGGATACGCTGCTGATTTCGACCAAGCCGCTGACAATACCCAGCACTTCTTCGAGAGGGCGGGTGACCAGCTTCTCCACGTCTTCCGGCGCGGCGCCTTCGTACTCCGTCCGCACGGTAAGCGTCGGATACGAGATGTTCGGCATCAGCGTGACCGAAAGCTGCTGATACGACTTCCAGCCGAAGACGATAATCGTCAAGAAGAGCATCAATACCGCCACGGGCCTGCGGATGGCGAAGCGATACTGGGGGTATTTTTCCGATCCCGTCATGGATTCCGTCCACGGTTCCCGAACGCCGGTTCTCGAGTCGATTGCACGCGATGCGCTTGCCGCGCCCTACGGACGATGGCGGCGCCCTTCGGGAGCGAAGACCTGCTTCATGCCCTCGCGTTTCTTCTGCGCGGCCTTCAGCGACTCTTCCACGCTCATGCCTGCCTTGGAAAGGAGTTCGTCGGTTGCGTTGGTTACCTTCACCCTAGACCCCGACTTCAGCGTGTGCTGGCCGAGCGTCACGATTAATGACTTGTCGTCGATGCCCGTCAGGATTTCGACATCGTTGCTGTCTTCCAGGCCCGCGGTAATCTCGACGCGGTTCGCCACAAGACCCGGCTCGCCTTCTTTCTGGCTGTCGGCCGGAATTTCCTCCTTGGCCGCGGATTCCGTCTCGGCCTTGGGTTCCGCCTCGGCGGTGTCCGCTTCCTTCTTTTCCCGTTCTACGACGAACAGGTACTTGCGCGCATTCTCTTCGACGAGCGCATCCTTGGGAACCAGCAGCGCGTTCTCGTGCGTTTCCATGATCAACCCGACACGGGCAAACGCCGCCTCGCGCAGGCGGGATCGGATCTCCGGGTCCACATCGAGAATTACCTTCACGGTGCCCGTCGCCGAATCGACAGCGGGATTGATGCGGCGCACTTTGGCCTCGAACTCCTGGTCGCCCAGCGCGTCGATCGTGACTTTGGCCACCTGTCCGATCTTAACGCGAGCCAGTTCTTTCTCGGGAGGGTTGATGACCAGCATGAACGAAGCCGGATCCACTATCGTGAAGACAGGCACGCCTGTCGCCACAATCTGGCCTTCCTGGATATTGCGTTTTGTCACAATTCCGTCTATTGGCGCGCGGATGGTCAGCTTGGTCAACTGAACCTGCTGCATGTTCAACGTAGCGACGGCCTGCTCATGGGCGAACCGGGCGTTATCCCGTTCCGCCTTGGCGCCGATGCCTTCCGCGAGGCTGCGTTCGGCGATATCGAGGGCGGTCTTTGTCTGGCGGACCTGCACTTCCGTCTGCCCGATGGTGGCCTCGATGGACTTCTTATCGAGTTCGGCAAGGACGTCGCCGGTCTTGACGCGATCGCCTTCCTGCACGTTGATCTTAAGGCATTCTCCGATAGCCTCGGCGGTCACCTGGACGCGGACCTCGGCTTCGACGCGTGTTGTGGTCTCGAAGTGCGAGGAAATACTCCCACGGAAGGGCAGCATGGCCTGGATCGGAATGACGATCTCCTCGGGAGCATCCTGGATAGTTTCTTTCTTATTCGACCCGGCCTGCGCCCTGACCTCCTCCGCCTTCTTGACAAGCTTGTCGCATCCCCCGGCGAACACCAACAGCAAGGCTAGCCCCAGGACGGTAAGTCTCTTTCGCATGCAGCCTCCACGCAACCGTCGCGCGAGGGGTCATTGCGCTTTCCCGCCTGCGGTTGCTGGGTTTATGAACGTGGGAACAAGTCGATTCGGGAGCCATAGTACCGCCTGGTCCACGGGCGCTTCAAGTCCGCGCGACCTCCCGAACGTCAATCCTCACATAATACTCAAAATGTACTCAAACGTTTCTTAGACTGATTCGCCCGTTCAAAGGTTTCACGGGGAGAAGTATCCCCCTGCAAATGCGATGGTTACAAAGCTAAGCGCCCAACCGAGGACTTATTGTCCGACTTGTCCGACCTGTCGGACGTTGGAGTTCCGCAGTCCGCCCTACGAGTTCCGGGCGTAGTCCGGTTCGTTCCCCGGTTTCCACTTGATGTTGCAGCCGATACTCGGTTTCTGTTGCGTAGCGACAGGGTTGCCGCCGAGCACGGCATCCAAAGCCGCCCGCAAGTCTTCGCCGGTTACCGGCACGTCATTGCCGGGGCGGCTTCCGTCGAGTTGGCCGCGGTAGACCAGTTTCCGGTCGCGGTCGAACAGGAAGAAATCGGGGGTACAAGCCGCATGGTACGCCTTGGCCACCTCCTGGTCCGAATCGCACAGATAGGGGAAGGTATAGCCGACGCGGGCGACCTCTTCGATCATCTTGTCGGCACTATCTTCCGGATAGGTGGCCGCATCGTTCGAGTTGATGCCGACAATCGTCACCCCTTTGGCTTGATAATCCTTGCTCATGCGTGCCAGTTCGTCCCGGACATGCTTCACGAAGGGACAATGATTGCAGATGAACATTACCAACAGGGCTGGCCCCGACTCGAAGTCGTCCAACGAAACAACATTGCCAACGGCGTCGCGCAATGCGAAATGAGGCGCAACGGTGCCCAAGGGCAGCATGGTGGAAGGCGTCAAAGCCATAGAGACCATCCTTTCTGGGTATCTGATTCCCGACAAAAGTGAGAAACACCCGCGTCCGGCGTATTATTCCCTTGCCCAAAAAAGGAAGACGCGGTGTGCGGCATCCTGCCTCCGCACACCGCGTCTTGAATCGAGACTACTTGCTTACAGCCCGATGGCGCGATACACTGCTCTTGACCGCGATGGCGCTGCGGTAATCGTCGATGCGTTCGAGCCACGTGGCGGTCAGATGCGTCAGGGGACGCGAGCCGCGGGCAGATACCGTCGGATCCTTGTCGAAGCGCGTCTGAACATCCGCCGGCAGCGACCGATAGGAAAGGTCCGGGATGCCGTTGGCCTTGGCAGCCGCCCGGAGACGCACGCTTGGCACGCCGCCCGGCCGCGCGGTCCGCGAAACCGACGACGCTTTCTTCGCCAGCGGGTCCGTGCCGTAGACGTACAAAATGACCGGGCCGTAGTCGCCGGTCCCAACGTCGACTTCCTCGAAGTAGAGGTCGGTTCCCGACTCATAATCGAGCAACGCATCGAGCCAATCGAAGGCAAGGCCCTGTTCGTAATCGTTCGCGCCGAACACGCGGCCTTCCGAGAACCCGTCGTTGTAGCCGTCGCCCCAACCGCCGTTGTCATTTTCGACATGCTTGTCCTTCGCCAGAAAACTCAGGTAGTCCGAGGCAAAGGCGGCATCGTACCCTTCGCTGAACCCGATCGCGAACGCGTAATCGTAGTCGACGAAATAGCCGTCGTTGTAGGCATACCAGATGCCGTCATACCATCCGCGCTCGTACAGCGGCGTCGGCGGATTCGGGATATCCCCGCCCTGGTAATAGACCGGGTCGTAATCGAGCGTGTCATAGCTGTCGTCGAATCCCTGCCAGTACCAGTCGTCGCGCGCGAAACCCTCATCGAACCCGTCGCGATAGTCTTGCGACACGATCAATGTCGCCGCGTAGGATTCCACCGATCCCGCATCGTTACTGACCGTACATGCGTAGCTGCCTTCATCGGCGGCCTGGGCGTTGTCGAAGATCAGGTCGGCGTCCGTGCCGCCAGGCACATCCGCGCCGTCTTTGGTCCATTGATAGGCCAAGGGGGCGCTGCCCGACGCATCGACGCTGAACGTCACCGTTTCGCCGGGGCCTACGATGACATCCTCAGGCTGGACCGTGATCGAGGGGCGTCCCACGAACGGGCACGCCGCAAGAAACAGCGTCATCAAGAGTCCCAACGCAAGCATGCTCCATGTCGTCTTCATCGTCCGTTCTCCTCATTACCGTATCGAGCGTCCACGCGACGAATTGCGTCGCGTGTCATCTTGTGCGCCTCGCGAACGCATGTGGCGCGGTTCCGCCTGTTGCGGCGCTTGGATCTTCGGCGCGGACTGGACATCCGGCGCGGAATGGCGCACCCGCATGGGCGTTGGCGGTTCGGCCTTGACGATCTCAGGCGCCGAACGCGTGGACCGTGTGCGCGGCTCGAACTTCGGCGCCGATTGCACGACATCGCGAGAGCGCGGCGCCACATTGACCTGCGGCGCGGGATCCGGCGCGCGCGAAATCGAACGCGTCCGCGTACGATGCGTCGGCGCAGTTACAGGCGCCTGGAATTTGGGCGCCGGGCTTGAATCTACTGTGGCGCGGCCGCGACGTGTCGGAGCCGGGGCGATGGACCTTGACGGCGGCGTAGAATGCGTACCGTGCGTCGGCGCGGAAATCGTGGGCGGTTCCGACTCGGTCTTAACGCCCCGCGTGCGCATCGGCGCGGGTTTGGGCGTCGATTCGAGGCGCGTGCGGTCGATAGTCTTGGTAACGGTGCGGCCGCTTTCCGAACGCCGCATCGTCTGCGAAGGCGCGGAGAGCTCGGGCGCGCGGCCGCCGGACGACATGCGGTTGTTCAGGTCGCGCACGCTTGAAAGCGCATGGGGCGCGACGCGCACATTGCGCATACGTGGCGCGTGTGCCGATCGGTCCACAACGGTCCGTCCGCTCGGGCTCAACGTCGAAATCGTCCTGGGCTTGTCGCGCATCGCGGGGAACTCGCGTTCCAGCGTTGCGACGCGCGCGCGTGCCTCGTGTTTGCCGGAGCCGTAAATCTCGGGTCCGCGGATCACGCGGCGCGGCGAGTAGTCGCGATATTCCAGCCTGGAGTCAGTGTAATGCACGGGACGGTAATGCCCGCCTCCGCCGATGTTGATGTTCCAGACATTGATCTGCGTCGCCGGGACGCCATGGAAGATGGTCGGCGTGCACGGGTGCGCGTAGTAATGTCCGATCAGGAGGTCGTCCGCCCCACAATAGGTGCTGGCGTAGATCCCGAAGTGGAGTCCACCGACGACGAAGTAGTCGGTCGTGCTGACATAGGGACTATCCCATGGGTCCAACGGACACCACACGAAGTTGGGACCGTAGCGCACCGAAGCGACCCAGGCGGGGCTCCACGTATCGCGGTAGCCCCACACCCAACCGTACGTGTTGTTATGCCACCAGCGGCCGTAATGGCAGGTCACGTATCCGAAGGGATAGTCGTCTACCCAGACGTACCCACAGCCCGGAACGAAGCTCCAGTGGCCCGCGCGGTACGGCACGAAGTCGACGACCGTCGTCGGACGCCACCAGTAGCCGTTGTCAATTGTGACCCATTCACCGTAGGGCGACAGGTCGGCCAGGCCGACCGGGGGCGAACTCATGACCACTGCCGGCGGAACGGCTTCGCTGCCCACCGCCAGCAGACGGCCTCGCTCGCGGTTCCACGAGTCGAAATCGTCCTCCGCGCTCAAGTCGAACGGCGCGGGTTCCGACGGCAAATAGCCGGGATCGATGTACGTGCGCTGGCCCTGGGCTACGACGACGTCGCCCCCGCCTTCGGCGCGGACCGTAGCGCTGCCCCAACGCACCGTGACCGTGGTGGCGCCGCTGTCGAGCACGTCGAAACGCACCTGGCTATCGCGGTCGACGATGGTCTTCGAGACCGGCGTCTCGAATTGGATATCGCCACTGCTGCGATTCACGCGCTGCACGTAGAACGAACCGACCTGGCCGCGGATATAGCCCGTCGGCGGCAGCGAGACAATTACCGCTTTCGTCCCGTCGGCCATGCGCAGGAACGACCCGCCCGACATCTCGAGTTCGAGCGTGCCCTCCTTGTCGACCCAGAGGGTATCATTCGGCATTACGAGCGTGTTGAGCGTCGCGTAGCTCCAGTCGGCGTCGTCGGTTCCCTTGATCATCCCGGAGCCTGCATAACTGATTCGCGCGTGAAGGGGCTCCTGGGCCACTGCCGCCGTGGCCAGCAGGACGGCCGCGCAAAGCGCCAGCCCCGCATATACCGCGCGTGATTCGATCTTCGTAGCCATGCTTAATTCTCCTTATCGTAACCGGGCGCTTTCCCGAAACGGCCCGTCTAACTCATCCATATTGACGAAGATGGGCGGTTCTCATTCATTTCCTAAGATAATACCATGTTCCGAGTGCGGACGTTCCAAGACAGGACATTTCCTGTTTCAATCCGCTCCCCGGCTGGCATTCCGCGCGCCGCTGAGGGTAATATGCCCGCACCGAAGTACGGCGGGGTTCAAACGTCCAGTGGTACAATACCGATAGGACTGACAGGCAACGAATGGACTCTTGGGAGACACGAAGGGCATGAAGGCGCTCACCGGACGCCGCGGCGCGAGCATGCTGCTTCTAGCATTGCCGGTCCTGCTGGCATCGTGCGCGCCCAAAGACGCGCCGGTGCAGTCGAACAAAGCGCCGTTCGGATTTCCGCCATTCAGCACCGTGAAAGCCTCGGGATCGGATCTTCGGTCGTGGTGGTTCCAGCGGCACGCCCTGCCCTCCCTGATAACGCTTGCCGACCAGGAATACTCACACAACGCCGTTGTCGATCATTTCGACCGCCTCGCGTTGGACCCGGCAAAGCTGACGCTCGCGGAGGCCTGCAACGTCCGCGTTTACTTCGTGGGCGAAGGCTCTGGGTACGTCGATGCGCTGGGCGTAAACTTGGACGGCATCGGCATCAAGGAAGGGCATCCTCAGATTCTGTTTCCCAACGCAAATTGCCCGATGCCGCTCGACCAGTGCGCCGCAAACGTGCGCAGCCATCATGGCCGGTTCGACCGTTCCAAACTCGGACCCCGCACTCAGGACACGCCGTTGCATCCGGGCGACTTCATCGACCTCGGCACGCTGCCCGCGGGCGCCGCGCTGAACTTCTTCCTTATTGCGAATGACGAACATACCTTCACGCCGGTAAAGGAGCGCAATCCGGACAATCTCGCGCATATGGTCGCCATGGCCGTGCCGGACACGCCCTATATGCTGCTCAGTTTCGAGGACATGCTCGGGGGCGGCGATGCCGATTACGAGGACTGCGTATTCGCCGTCCGGATGTCGGGCACGAACATTCAGTCCCTGATGGGAACGCTCGACCCGATGCGGCAAGCGAAACGGCTCGTCATTGCGGGCGTCGCCGCGGCGATCTTGATTGGAGTGCCGGGCACGATCCTGATCGCTCGGAGGCGCGCACGGAAGCGCCGCCTGGCGCGCGCGTATCAGCACGCGGAAGAACTGATGGAATCCTCGAGGCCGGAAGAGGCGATCGGGCTAGTCCAGGATCTCGAGCTTCACGCGCGCGACCGGAAATCGCGCGACCTGTGGGCCCGGCTCGAGGTCAAGGCGCGCGAGCAGATGGCCGATATCGAAGGGCTGCGCGAAGCCTACCTCCGGAATCCGGATATCTTCGCGGAACGTGAAAGCGCATCGCTCGCCGTTGGGCGCGCGCAGGTCGAGGAAATGCAGTTCGATGCGTTCGCGGAGTTGCGCAACGTGTGGCGCGATCGCGAGCAGACGCCGGCGGCGTGGCAACTCCTCGACGCGGACATGTTGTGGAAACAGCATAAGGACCTCGATGCCATCGAAGTCCTGGCCGAGACGCGCTTCCAAGGCCCCGAGGAAGGCGGCAGGCGCGCGCGCCTTGCCGTGCTGAAAGCCCACGAAGACCCCAACGAAGCGGCGGCGTTGCTCGCGCGGGCCGTGGAACTCGGGCCTAAGAACCCGGACGTGCACCTCTATCGCGCGATGCTGTTGGAGAGCCGCGGACAGCGGCAGGAAGCCATCGCAGCGTACCGGATGGCGCTGGCCTGCGCGCCTCGCAACCTGTTCTTCGCCGACCATCTTGCGGAAGCCTATCGCCGTGGCGGCGACATCATCAACGCGTTGAACTTGTGGCGCGACGGATTGCGCCCGCCGTCGATGGGGTTCATTTGGACGAAACTGCTGTTCTGGACACGAGTATTCTCGCCCATCCCGCTCGACATCAAGACGTTGGCGCTGCCGCCCGGACCGCTCCGTCCGCTAATCGAGTTTATGCTACGGCTCGATCCCGGCCGGTTCTGGGACGCGAAAGGCTTCGCGCCCATCGCGGAGCGCCAGCCGGAACTGCTATCGCGCCAGGAAGTCTTTTGGCTGCGCGTGCTGGAATCGCTTCGGACCGGTTCCGAGGGCGAGGCGCTTTCGTTGCTGAATTTGCAGGGCTTCGGCGCGCGTTCGTGGCAGCCGCAATTGGATGCGGCCCTGTTGCGTATCGTCATCTACCGG
The DNA here is from genome assembly GCA_964402555.1 of uncultured Nitrospiraceae bacterium. Taxonomy (GTDB): domain Bacteria; phylum Hydrogenedentota; class Hydrogenedentia; order Hydrogenedentales; family SLHB01; genus CAYOCT01. The sequence continues at coordinate 56,357 of CAYOCT010000044.1, forward strand.
CACCGAGGCTTTCTTGGCACACCGGTAATCGAAGGGGATGCGTTTCAACCCGTGCTTCCCGTCACACATCCGTTCTTCGACGAAATGGATCGCTGGATGCAGCAACGCGCCATCCAACTGTCCGAAGATGCGCGCGAATTTCTCAAGAGCGACCGCGTATTTGCGGCGGCCTGCTTTGCCGTGGGGTGGACCGAGGCAGGCCTGCGCCTGCTGCCTAACGCGGAGATCCCCGCTTCGCTGCCCGTGTGGCTGCAGGACGACATCGCCGAGGCGTTCAGAAGCACGGCGCAAGACCCATCTCAAGGGCTGGCATGACGCCTCGTGTGCAGCACGGCATCGCGGGCATAACGAACCAGAAAGGAAGTGTATGGCGGTAAAGTGGATCGTCACCGACCTCGACGGATGCATCAGCCCCGAGGAGTCAATCCCCTGGAATCTCGAACGCTTTTTCGAGTTCGCACAGATCTCGCACGATGCCGCGGCGGGACGCGGAACCGTGGCGCCAATGACGTTGTGCACGGGCCGGCCCCAGCCGTACGCCGAGGCCCTGTTGAAGGTCCTGGGCATTATGGCTCCCTCCATTTGCGAGAACGGCGCCGTGCTCTACTCGTTGAAGGATAACCGTTCCGTCTACGGTCCCGGCGTGACGGAAGAGAACTTGCGGTCGTTGCGGCGCGTGCGCGCGTTCATCGAGACCGAGATCATGCCGGATGAGCCGGACCTCGTATATCAGTTCGGCAAAGAGGCGAACATGTCCGTCTATTGCGAGAACCCGGAGATCTTTCCGCGTGTACAGGCCCGTGTCGAGGCCTTCATGAAAACCATGGACGGCCCCAAACTGCTCATCAGCCCGTCGCACTATTACCTGAATCTCTCCATCATCGGCGTAACCAAAGGCAGCACCTTGCGCGTCCTGCTCGAACAACTCGGAGTGTCCCGTGCGCACGCGGCCGGCATTGGCGACACCGAGGGCGACTTGCCTTTGCGCGATGCCGTGGGGTTCTTTGCGTGTCCCGCGAACGCCAAGCCCGCGGTGAAAGAGGCCGCCGATTATGTCTCGCCGTATCGCGACATCGAAGGCATGTTGGATATCCTCCGCCGCCCCGAGATGCAGCGCGAAGCTTGATCGGCAATCCCTCTTCTAGCCTGGCTTGTTTGCCCTATCCCTTAAGGAGAAGAGGATAGCCGCCGACCGGGTAAGCGCTTCCGCTCCAGGACGTGAGATGATCTCAACAGAAACCTGTCTCGTGTCATTGCGAGGAGCGGCTTTAGCCCGACGAAGCAATCTCCTGACCATCTGCGCACAACGGGCTGGGGGATTGCTTCGTCGGGCTAAAGCCGCTCCTCCTAAGAAACAAGCATGATTTAAGCGACCAGTTCTCCCGTTTGT
>CAYOCT010000045.1:0-57005 GCA_964402555.1 uncultured Nitrospiraceae bacterium
ACCAGATCCGGCACCGCCGCCGCCGCCGCCGCCACCGCCACCGCCAGCGCCACCGCCGCCACCGCCGCCGCCGCCACCGTTACCGGCCAGCAATGTAAGAGAATTCGCTGCCGATGCAAGTGTTGCGTACGCAGCATTGCCCCCGAGGCCGCCGACCGTTCCGTTGCCGCCGTTCATAGCCGCAATCAGGGTAGCCGTGCCGCCTGAATTTCCATTTGTGCCTCCCGTACCTGTTCCGCCGAGAACGGGGGCTCCGATACCGCCGCCACCTACTGTGGCCTGCGTAGCGCCGCCCGAACCGCCAGCACCTGCGGTGCCTGCGGAACCGCCGCCGCCCAGGCCACCTGCGGAACCGCCCAAACCGTCGCTGCCGAAACCGAGCACGCCAGCCGCGCCGGCCGTACCGGCCGAACCCGCCGTACCGATGCCACCCGCGCTGCCGAGCGTACCGGCAACGCCTTGGCCACCATTGGCACCGTTACCATTGGAGCCGCCCGTACCGCCGTCACCACCAACGCCGCCGGCCTGGCCAGCGCCGCCATTGCCGCCGGCACCGCCGATGCCGCCATCGCCGCCTGCGCCGCCCGCGCCGCCGCCCAGTTTCCCGGGCGCCGCAGCCAGCGTCGCCGAGGCGTCAATCGTGGCGGCCCATGTCATGTCGGCCGCCGATACGATCGAGCACGGCCGCGTGCCTTGGACCGTGAAAAGCACGGAAGCAGGCACGGTGACCGTGGCAAAGCGGAATACGCATACGCCACTGTCGTTCACGCCCGCCCATGGGCCGCCCGCGCCACCGGCCGTGCGCGTGATAGTCATCGCGCTCGTGTCGATAGTTGCCGCCGTGCAGCCGGTGAGATCGAGATCGCCCGCCGAACCGTCACTGTCGTAAATATCGGCGACAGCAACGACCGGCAAAGCAAGAATGCCTGCCGCCACGAGTAACATCGTGGCCATCAAGCATTCCTTACGCCATGCAGGAAAATAACGTGACATGCTTCTGTTCCTCCCTGTTTTTCCTAATGAATACTGCCCACGCTCCCTGCCCGCAACCCGGCGAACCCAGGAGCTCCTCTCCTTGCTCTTCTTCACTGCCTCAAGCCACAGAAACGATGATCCTATCTTTCAAGCTTCTGTCTACTTTATCACAAGTTGGCCAAACGCACAAGTCTTTTCTTGCCAACCGGCGTCATCCTGTAAGCTCTTGACTCTCAATATGATACGGCGAACTGAGCCATTCGTTCATTTTGCCAAGTCCTCAGGCCTTGCCATTTCATCGGCGCAGAAAGCGCTTGTACCATAGGCGCTACGTGACAGATAGTGCCCGCTCACGGTAAACCGCGTAGAATGATTCTACTATTGTAACGTCTGTTTCACGCATTAGAGGCATCGCCCATCGGCTACGGCGTGTACTCGTAAGCGCCCATGTCGACCCCGCCGCCCACCGGCCGGGAAACGCCAAGAATGTCGACAGCAGGCGCGTCGGTCACCGTGCCTTGGTCAATGCAGGGCGACCCGGGCTGCAACGCGAGCGACGACGCCGGATCGACAAACAACGGATCGGCATCGATATTCCCAGTGCCCGCAAACCCTCCTTCCACACAAGAATACTCGATTGTGATCGTATACATCGGATCACTATCGAAAACTTCTTGCGACGTTCCCGGAGGCGCCTCGTCGCCCGACAAAATGCAATTAACGGCCGAGGGTGACGCGGCCTCGTTGTAGATAGCGCCGCCGTAGTTCGCGGCCGCGTTCCGAGCGAAGCTGCAGTTGACCAAGGCGGGATACGACGTAGCATTATTGCACAGTGCGCCGCCCGAATCGGCGGCGGTGTTGCCTAGGAACACGCAATTTGTCAGCGTGGGCGAGGCCGAGGTGTCAACGAAGACCGCGCCTCCGAAGGCCGCCGTGTTCGCAGAGAACTCGCAAGCCGAGAAGGCCGGGCTGGTGTTGCCACCTATGAACACCGCGCCGCCGTAGACGGCCAGATTCCCCACAAAGAGGCATGCCTCAATCTGAGGCGAAAGGAACTCGCTGCAGATGGCGCCGCCACGGCTGGTGGCCGTGTTGGATTCAAAGACACAATTGGCCACAAGGGGCGCAGCGGTGGCGATGTACATGCCGCCCCCGTCCACCGCCAAGCCTCCGGTAACAACGAAGCCGTCGATTGCTGCGTTGCCCGAGCCTGTAACGCACCGGCGCGCGCCCTCACCATCGATAACCGTCCGGTTCGCGTTCCAATCGCGCTCAGACCGCGAGGACTCGGACCCTGCGAATCCGCCGTAGAGATACACACCTGGCTTCATGGCGACCACTACGGCGCCTCCGGCGGTGTAGTTCCCGGCGGCCACCCAGACTTCACTGGGGGCGATAGCGGTATCGATGGCTTCCTGAATGGTCCCCATCGCGTCGTCCCAGGAAGCCCCGGAACCCGCGCCTCCCGGGGCAACATGCCACACCGCGTAGACGGTGACACTCACGGAGCCGTTCACCGAGTTGTAGTCGGAGGGCGCGGAGGGGGTGAACGTCACAGTGGCGGAATGGACACCCAAGCTCAGAATTTGCGTGGGTATTGTGAAGGCAAACGTGCCAGCCGTCGAAGCGGCGCCTCCGGTGAGGGTGGCGCTTGAAAGCGGCTGGCCCAGAAGAACGTCGCTTGAAACGGGCCACGTGGTGACTGAAGGCGTAGCCTTGAAGACGATCACGTTGACCACGCTCGATACCGAGATGTAGTTTGCGCTATCCGTCGGCGTGAACGTCACGGAAGCGGAATACGTACCCGCGTGTGGCACATAGTCCGGCTCGTCAAAGGCAAAACTGCCCGGTACGGAGGCGGTTCCTCCAGCGAGCACCGAATACGATAAGGGGTCGCCATAGGTAAGCGCGCCCGCCGAGGGCCACCCCAAGATACGAGGCGTCGCCTTCTCCACGACGACATCCACTGTACCATGGACCGGAAGGTAGTCGATGTTATCGGAAGGCGAGAACGTGACGGCGGCCGTGTAGAGGCCCGTGGGCGGCTGCGTATCGGGGGCGTCGAAGGCGAACGTACCGGACACGGAGGCCATCCCGCCGGCCAGTGTCGAGGACGCCAGCGATTGGCGATAGGTGATCGGCGATGCCGAAGGCCATGCAATGACGGAAGGCGTGGCCTTTTCGATGACAATGGTGACGGTTCCGTTGACCAAATGGTTGTTCGCGCCGTCGCTGGGCGTGAACGTGACTGAAACTTGGCGTGTTCCGGCGCCGAGCAGTGAGCCTGGCGTGACAAACGTGAAGCCGCCGGGAACAGACGCTTCGCCGCCCGTGAGTGTTGAAGAAGACAGCGTTTGCCCGTAGGTAATATTGCTCGCCGTGGGCCATGCGGTCACGCTCGGGGTCGCTTTTTGCACGGTCATGGTGAGCGTGGTCGTGACCGTGATGTAATTGGCCGCATCCGTCGGAGTGAACGTAACCGAAGGCGAATACGTTCCTGCATCCGGGGTAGCGGAGGGATCGTCGAAGGCGAAGGCGCCGGGCACGCTGGCCGAACCGCCGGTCAGAGCAGACTCGGCAAGCGTCTGGCCATACGTGATCGCGCTGGCCGTGGGCCATACGGACACCGAGGGCGTGGCCTTGGCCACGGCAACCATGGTCGTTCCCGCGACGCTATTATAATTGAGCGTGTCCACGGGACGGAACGTGACCGCTGCCGAATAGGACCCGGCGTTCGGAATCGTCGTGGGACTCGTGAACGCAAAACTCCCCAGCGCGGAGGCGGATCCGCCGCTCAGCGTCGAGTAGGCAAGGGTCTGGCCATACGTGATGCCGGTGGCCGATGGCCACGCAGATATCGACGGCGTCTGCTTCGCGACGTTGACCACGACATACCCCGACACAGACGCATAGCGTGTCGTATCCGACGGTGTAAACGTGACCACAGCCACGTGGAGACCCGCGTTAGGCGCGGTCGTCGGCGCATCGAAAGCGAAGGCGCCCGGCGCCGTAGCCACACCACCGGACAGCGTCGAGGAAGCGAGCGTTTGTCCGTAGGTAATGCCGCTGGCCGAAGGCCACGCCGTAACACTCGGTGTGGCCTGTCCCACGACTACATCGACCGTGCCGGAAACGCTGAGATAATTGGCCGAATCCGACGGCGTAAAGGTCACAGGAGCCGGATAGGTACCGAAGTCGGGCGCCGTGTCGGGGGCATCGAACGCAAAGGTTCCGGGAACCGACGCAGTCCCGCCGTTTAGCGTGGACGAGACCAGGGTTTGGCCATACACGATCGAACTTGCCGTGGGCCAAGCCGTGACCTCTGGCGCCGCCTTGCCTACGGTAACGCTAACCGATCCGAATAGGGTCGCATAATTAGCGGAATCGGTAGGTGTGAATTTGACGGCGGCCGGATACACGCCCGCCATCGGCGTTGTGGAAGGAAGGCTGAATGCGAAGACGCCCGGTACGGAGGCCAGCCCCCCGGTCAGGACAGACGCACCCAGGGCTTGCCCGTACGTGATGCCGCTCGCCACCGGCCAAGAGGATATGGCAGGCGTCGCTTGATGCACCGTGACATTCACCGTACCGGTGACCGGAGCGTAGGTAGCGCTGTCGGTAGGGGTGAAGGTAACGTCCGCTCGATAGGCGCCCGCGTTGGGCACCGTTGCCGGCACGCTGAAAGCAAACGATCCGGGCACGGAGGCCGTACCGCCCGTAAGCGTCGACGACGCCAAGGTGAGTCCGTATACGATAGCCGTGGCGGAGGGCCATGCCGAGACGGTCGGCGTGGCTCGGTCCACGGGCACTTCGACAGTCCCAGACACCGGAAGATAGTCCGCGGTGTCGGTTGGTGTAAACGTGACCGCGGCCGTATAGGTTCCCACTGGCGGCGCCGTCTCGGGCGCGTCAAAGGCGAAGGATCCCGGAACCGAAGTGTCACCACCAACCAGGGTCGAGGAGGCCAGGGTCTGTCCGTAGGAAATGGCACTCGCGGACGGCCACGTGTTCACGACCGGTGTGGCCTTTGCGACTGGGACCTCGACCGTACCTGAGACAGTCTCGTAATTGGCGGCGTCGGTGGGATCGAATCGCACGGCGGCGGAATAGGTTCCTGCCGCCGAGGGCGCCGTCGCGGGCGCTTCGAACGCAAAGGTTCCAGGAACGGAAGCCGTACCGCCGGCCAGGCTCGATGCCGCCAAGGTCTGGCCTAAAACAATGGCGCTGGCCGACGGCCACGCCGTAACGGAGGGAATCGCTTTGCCGACGGAAACGTCGACGGTCCCGGCCACGCCTTCGTAGTTGTCGGCGTCCGATGGCACGAACTGTGCCGGGGCCGTATAGGAACCAGCGCCGGGGACGGTGTCGGGAGATTCAAAGACAAAGGTCCCGGGCACGGACGCAGAACCACCCGTCAACGTCGAGGACGCGAGCGAATCGCCGTAGACAATCGCGCTGGCTGTAGGCCACTCGGTGACGGCAGGCACAGCTTTGCTCACTTCAACGTTAACGGTCCCGGGCACCACGTTATAGCTGGCGGTATCCTCCGGGGTGAATGTCACGGCCACCGCACGGATGCCCGCCGCCGGCGCCACACCGGGCGCGGCGAATGCGAACACGCCGGGCACGGAGGCAGAACCGCCGGAAAGCGTCGAAGATGCGAGCGTCTGGCCATAGACAAGACCGCTGGCTGTCGGCCACGAAATGATGCTGGGCTCGGCTTTGCCAACGGCAACGTCCACGCTCCCCGAAACGGCGGCGTAGTTGGTGTCGTCAGATGGGCTAAATGTGAGCGCGGCGGTGAAGGAACCCACGGCGGGAGCGGTTGCTGGCGCGTCGAACGCGAAGGTACCGGGCACGCTTGCCGCGCCGCCTGTCAGGTCCGAAGAGGCAAGTGTCTGGCCATAGACGATCGCGCTGGCCGTTGGCCACTCAGACACGATCGGAATCGCCTTAGCGACTGAAACGCTGACCGAGCCGCTGACCACAGCGTAGTTTACCCCGTCCGTAGGCGTGAAAGTAACCGGCGCAGCGTAATCACCGGCATCAGGTACCGTGGACGTGTCGTCGAATGCGAACGCGCCGGGCACGCTAGCGACGCCTCCGGTGAGCGTCGAAGACGCAAGGGATTCGCCGTAGGTGATGCCACTTGCCGCCGGCCATTCGGAAACCTCGGGTGCAGCCTTGCTCACGACGACCGAAACGGTCCCAGACACGGCGTCATAGTTTGCGGTATCCTCCGGAGCAAACGCCACCGCCGCCTCGTAGGTTCCCGCATTCGGAGTCGTTTCCGGAGCCTCGAACGCGAAGGCTCCAGGAACGGAAGCCGAGCCGCCATTCAATGCGGACGACGCCAGGCTCTGGCCGTACGTAATGCCGCTCGCCGTCGGCCATTCGAGGACGCTCGGGACCGCTTTGCCTACCGCCACGTCGACGGAACCGGTAACGTCGCTGTAGTTGCCGCTGTCAGTGGGAGCAAACGTCACGGCGGCGGTGTATATCCCCGCGTTTGGCGCGGTGGACGGAGCGTCGAACGAAAAACTTCCGGCCACAGATGCCGAACCGCCCGTTAACGTCGACGACGCGAGCGTCTGGCCGTACACGATCCCCGACGCCGAAGGCCATTCCGTGACCACCGGCGTCGCCTTGCCCACCGTCACGTCGACCGTGCCAGTGACCGATACGTAATTCGCCGTGTCCGTGGGCGTGAAGAGTGTCGAGGCCGCGTAGGTACCCGCGGAAGGCGTTGTGCCGGGCATATCGAACGCAAACGCGCCGGGAACGCTCGCCAAACCGCCTGTCAGCGTCGACGACGCGAGCGTCTGGCCATAGGTGATTTCCGACGCCGAAGGCCATTCGGTAACGCTCGGAACGGCTTTGGCAATCACTACGCCGACGGTTCCGCTTGCGGCCACGTAGTTCGCGAGGTCGCTCGGCGTAAAGGTCACGGCGGCGGCATAGGCCCCTGCGCCGGGCGCTGTCGCAGGCGCATCGAACGCAAACGCGCCGGGGACGCTCGCTTCTCCGCCACTCAGCGTGGACGAAGCTAAGGTCTGGCCGTACTCGATGGCACTTGCCGTGGGCCATACGGTAACGACGGGGGTGGCTTTGCCGACAGCAACCTCAACCGTGCCGGAGACGGCTACGTAGTTGGCCAAGTCCACGGGCGTGAAGGCCACGGAAGCGGTATACGTTCCGGCGCTGGGCGACACGGAAGGCATGTTGAACTCGAATACGCCGGGAACGCTGGCCGCGCCGCCGGCCAGGGTCGAGTCGGCAAGAGTCTGGCCGTAGGTGATGGCGCTTGCCGTGGGCCACGCCGTGATCGCGGGTGTCGCTTTGCCCACGGCCACATCCACCATTCCCGAAACCGTTTCATAGTTGGCGGTATCGGCCGGAACGAACACGATGGCTGCCGAATAGACGCCCGCACTGGGCATCGCATCGGGAGTCGCGAAGTGAAATGCTCCCGGAACGGAAGCCGCGCCACCGCTCAACGTGGACGAGGCAAGGGCCTGGCCAAAGTCGATAGCGCTTGCCGACGGCCACGACACTATCGTGGGCATGGCTTTGCCCACGATCACCAGATCGGCCTTGGTCTCGATGTCGCTACCGACCGAAGTCGTTACAGTGAGCGACACGCTGAATATGCCCGCTATGGCATAGGTATGCGTAGGATTCTGGTCGGTACTTGAGCCTCCGTCGCCGAAATCCCAAAGCCACGCGGCAACCGACGCGCTTCCGGACGTTGACATGTCGTGGAAAACGACGTGCAGAGGCAGCGGCCCAGTCACATTATCGGCATCGAACGCCGCAATAGGAGGCTCTCCTTCTCCTTCGCCTTCTCCTTCACCTTCACCTTCACCTTCACCCTCACCTTCTCCTTCTCCTTCACCTTCCCCCTCTCCTTCACCCTCACCTTCTCCTTCACCTTCCCCCTCGCCGCTGACGACGTAGCTCCGCGTAACGGTCTGCAATTGGTCGGCTATGATCTCTATGTCTTCGTTCGGGGGAGATGTCCAGCCCGCAACAGATTTGTACTCGATCGAATGAGTTCCTTCGTCGAGGTCGAGCACAATGACGCCGCTGTCCTGCCAGGCTCCGGCATCGACGCTCCATTTCGCGCCTGCGTCAACGGCCGCCTGGGGCGCAAGAACGACCTGTAGCGACCCCTTGTTGGTACATCCAATCAGCGCACAACCCAGCAGTACTGCAATTCCGGTCAACCTGGCGGCATCCCGCTTCGTCATGGCAACAGCCTCCCCGTGGTGTACCCTTCCGCAAACCCAACCCAGTATACGCGAAGACAAAAGGAAGGACAAGATGCAACAAAAGGAGTTACAACCGGAGCATATAGGTCCTATAGGTCCTATACGACCTATAAGGAACCCCGGGCAAAGCCGTGCCGCCGCTACTCCCCTCTTCGGACAAGCGTTGCGGCACGGTCTTGCGAGAGTTCGGGTATCGGGATCGTAAGCGAATCAGCCTCGCGGACGAGGGCCGCGTGCTGTGCCACTTCGCCTTTCCAGGTGTCCCACCACGGGCAATCGTAGGACCCCGAGGGCAGCCCGCGAACAGCAACGCTCACTTCGGTCAAAGGTGGTACCGTCTTGCCTTCCTTGACGTTCATCCAATTATGCTCGGGGTTGTGAACCCACAGACAGGCCATCGCGCCGTTCGTGATACCCGTGATGTCGACGCGAGGAAACCGGCTGCTCACGTAACCGCGAAATCCGTAGGAAGCGATGCCGATCCAATCGCCGTCGGGGACATCCATATGGATGGTATGCGCGCCCGCAGGCACGTCGATTCCGAACACCTTGTTGAAGTGGGCGATGTAGATCCCGTACTCCTTGCGAAACTCGGTGGTCTCGTATTGCGGCGCGCTACCGTCCTCAGGAGGATTGGCCGACAGGGCCACGTCGAGCACATCGGCCCCGTCAAGCGTGAAACGCAGGACCCCTTTCGTGGAGACGTCGCCGACACGCACATCGAAACGCCCGGCGCGCTCGTAGTCCACATGCATGACCAGCGGCTGGCGGAGTTCGGGTTTCGCGGGACCATAGAGGAATCCCGGCATTGGGGTCCCTCCCACGCCCTTGGTCGGGCTGACGGTATATTCCTTATCGGGGTGCGTGCCCCACGGAACGGTGCCGGATAGTTCGAGGTCGTTCCAGGTCTCGGTCTCGACCTTCCGGACGGGGGCATCCATGTCGAGAGGCCGCCAAGGCCCTTCGTTCCACGGGATTGTGTCGATAAACGCGCGGACGGCGCGGAACTGTCCGTAGAGATTGCCGGGGTGGACATAGGAATCCCAGTACCAGATCATCGCGGTCCCGGCATTGCCGCTCAAGACCGACGACCAAAGCGCGTTGTGCAGGTTGACGCCCTGGAACGTCGTGTCGTACTTGTCGTCCGAGGAACGCCAGTCGATCCCGAACTCGGCCATCAGATGGGGTTTGCCGAACTCCCGGTGCTGGCTGGCATCGTCGATGATGAGCGGCGACACATCGGGGATGTTGCCCTGGCCATAGCGGTGCGTCTGCGTGAAATCGACTTCGGGCAAAACCCAAATCTCCGGCGTCCCGTAGCTGGTCGAGACGAGGTGCAGGTAAGGGTCAGCGGGCTTGCCTGCAAACGGGCCGAGACCTTTGAGGAACTGGGCCATTTCAGCAACCCACGCCGTCGGCGCGTACGCCTCGTTCCAGAACTCCCATCCGAACAGGCCGGTCCGGCAACCATAGCGCGCGGCGATGTACCGCAAGCGGTTCCGGTAGAACTTCCGCGCCTGCTCGTTAGTCCAGAAATCCTCGGGCTTGGCGCACGGCCCGCCGTTCTCGGCGTTGTACGGATTGGTCGCCCAGAGCCCCTCGTTGAAATAGCCGCCGTTAATGAACTCGCCATAGGTTCCGAGAGCGAGCATGACGTGGACGTGGTTCTGGTCGGCGAGGTCGAGGATGGCGTCGAGCCGCGCGGCGTTCGCTAGGTTATAGACGCCGAGGCCGCCCATCGTGCCTTGTTCCCACGATTGCCGGTCTTTGGTCGACCACTCGAGACAACAGTTCCACCGGAACATCCAAATCCGTATCCAATTGCCGCCCGCGCCGCCCAACGCCGGCAACCATTCGTCGTAGTCGAACGAACCTTTCTTGGACCCCCAACACATATTCTCCCCCACCGCCAGATACGGTTTGCCGCTGTCATAGGCGAAGATATGCGGACTCTTAGCGTTGCGCCGAAGGAACCCATCGTTCGACGAGGCAGTCGCCTCGAAGCTGGCTTCGGGTAGACTCGTAACACCGCTGCGATCGCGAGCCGATACCGTGTAGCGCCACGTGCCTGCGCGGTTCGGCGTGAACCGGATTTGCCAATAGGGTTCGCCCACCGGATCGATATGCTCGCCGCCGTCGATCATCTTGCGGGTATGGTCTTGAGTGAAAAACCCATTCACGTGAAACGCGCTGCCGTCGGGCGCGACAAAGTCTGCGTAGACGTCGATGTCGTCCGGGTCGAACGGATTGTCGTACGTCGCCTTGAGATCCAGCCTCAGATCAAAACGCGCAAAAGTGGCTACTGTCGTAGAACTCGGAACAGCGGATGTCAGTTGCAGCTTCTCGTCTTGAACGAACAACGTGTCGCCGTAGGCGGATGCACAAGACCAACCCAGAATCGCCGCCAACGCTAACGAACGCATCTATGCTCATCTCCTTAAGGTTGCTTTGGCCGCGCGATAGGCGCGCGGTCCGCCAAGACAGGCAGCGCCGGAAACGCCGCGTGCGGTTCAGCCTGATACCAGTACGCGACAGACGCGATGTCGTCCGAGAGCTTCAAGTATTTCCCATCGGCGCCCCAGCCAAGGGCCTGAATGGTGACGCGGAGGTCTCGATCGAACGCGATAGGGTCTTGCAGATGCCACCGGTACAGGCTCCAGAAACTGGGCGGTTCGGCATTCTCGTCGGAGGGCAGCGTGGTGCCGGCGTAGGCGGTCGAATAGGACTCGGGAAATCCATAGCTGCCGCAGAAATAGTCCTCGGTGCCGGTGCCGCAGATCGTGGGAAAGTCCTTGTCGCCGTCCAGGAAGAACTTGATCTCGCCCTCGCCGAACCAGCCTTTGTGAAGCTGCGTCCAAGCGAGAAAGGTCCCGACGTAACGCCCCTTGCCCTTAACGTTGTCTAGAATGACATAAGGATTCTGTTTGTCCGTGCGCGCTCTCCGCCATTGCGCGTGAAAGTACCCCGCGTCGGCAGGGACGTCCATCTCGGTATACGTGATCTGAAACGCGAGCAACTCGAGGTCTTCGGCCGCGTCATTGGTGAAGGTGACCTTGGCATGTTTGCGGTAGGGCATTGGCCAGAAGCAGCTCAACGCGTTCTGAGGATTCACGGCCACGGGAATCGAGTTCACACGTCCGAACGTCTCGTGGCCGACCGCGAAGAAATCGGGCACGGGGGTCTCGACCGAAGGCGTCTCCTCGCCGTCCCAGTAGATGCGCAGAACGTGCGCCCGTTTGAGGCCCTCGACGATCCAGATATGACGGAGGACGCCCGGACCGTCCACGTCCATCAACGTGACGGTCTCGCCGGCATTCACGCGCAAGAACGGCCGGACCTTCCACCCCTGGCCCAAGTCGTCAGCGGCGCGCGCCGATGAGGCAGGCTTGGGTTCGGCCGGATTGGGGACGGCCTTCCCGCCCTCGCCTTTGGCGCCGGTCGGGTTCTCGGCGGAAATCGAGCGCGTACGCATGTCCGTCAGGATCGGCAATGCGTCAAGACCCAGCATTGGATTGGTTATTCCGGACATGGGCGCCTCCTTCGGGCCGGCGAACGCGGCCCTGGTCACAAGCAAACACGGCATTACTATTGCCGCGAGAAGATAGAGCGGCTTACGCATCGTTGAATCCTCATCAATGTCAGAGGGCTGCCGGGCTATCCTAGAGGCTCGCGCCCGTTTTGGCAAGCGAACCGAAAAGTCCAGACGACGCGTTTCGTCCGTACTACTATCTGTCACTTTCCATCAACTTTACGAAGGAATGGTGTGCAAGTTCGCCAGCCACAAGCATTAGTATCGGACTGTGGGCGCGCAAGTTCATCCTTCATCCCTCATCCTTCATCCTTTCCCAGTTTATCATTCATCATTTATCGTTCAGACTTTCATCTCTTCCCATCTATTTGGTTGCGGCTCCGCCGCGCCGTGTAGGCCCGTGGCCGTCCGTGTTGCCCGAGCGGCGGCGCTTGAATTCGCAGAGGCCCGCCACTACGATGAGACATTCACGGTATGCACTGAAGAGGAGATAAGCAATGGTACTCTTGTCGTTGGCGTTGATGACCCTTGGCGCGGCTTCGGAGCCGCTGTACGAAGCCGAACCGATCTTCCCGGCCAATCCGAAACACAACCATGGCTCGAGTATCGTCGAGACCGCGGACGGCGACCTCCTGGCGTGCTGGTTCCACGGCTCGGGCGAGCGCAAGTCGGACGACGTGCTCATCCAGGGCGCACGCAAACGGAAGGGGGAAGCGTCGTGGTGCGAGCCGTATCTCATGGCGGATTCGCAGGACCTTCCGGACTGCAATCCGGTGTTGTTCATCGATCCTCGCGGGCAGTTGTGGCTGTTCTGGATCGCGGTGCAGGCCAACGAATGGGGCAGTTCGTTACTCAAGTACCGGACGGCGACCCATTACACCGCGGACGGCCCGCCGCAATGGGATTGGCAGGACGTGATTCACGTACGCCCGAATAACCTGGTCGATCCCTTCCTGGCGGAGGTCAACAACCTGGAGACGCTGCTCGGCCCGGCACTGGCGCTGAACAAGGACCTCAAAGAAGAAGCGGAGAAGGCGAAGGCCGCGGCCCAGGACAAGTTGTCGACGCGGCTCGGATGGATGACACGGCTGCACCCCATCATGTTGTCGGACACGCGGATGATGCTGGGGTTGTATTCGGACGTCTTCAACTGCTCGATGGCAGCGTTCACGAACGACTGGGGCAAGACGTGGGAGTTCAGCGAACCGATCCTGGACCTCGGCAATATCCAGCCCAGTTTCAATCGCAAGAAGGACGGCACGATCGTGGCGATGATGCGCGACAACGGATTGCCGCACCGCATCCGCATCGCGACCTCCTCGGACGGCGGCATGAAATGGTCGAAGGTTGGGAACATGGACATCCCGAATCCGGGTTCCAGCCTCGAGTGCATCGTGCTCAAGAGCGGCAACTGGGTGTTGGTATGCAACGACACCATCGAAGGCCGGCACTTGCTGACCGCGTATCTCTCGGACGACGAAGGCGCGACCTGGAAGTGGAAGCGCGGCCTCGAAACGTTCGCGCGCGACGAGGGATCAGGGGCGTATCCTTCGGTGATCCAGGCCGCGGACGGGTCGATTCACTGCACGTACTCCTACACGGTCAAGGGCACGCCCGGGTCGACCATCAAACACACGCGGTTCAACGAGGCATGGATTCAAGCGGGACCGGACAACGCCGGAAAATGAAGCGCGCGCGCACGGCGCCGAACGCCGCGAAGGCCCTCGATTCGCCTCCGCTTCCCATGTCGCGCGCCGAGATGGATCGCCTCGGCTGGGACGCGCTGGACGTGCTCCTGGTCAGCGGGGATGCCTACGTCGATCATCCGGCCTTCGGCGTTGCGCTGCTCGGGCGCTGGCTCGTCGCGCATGGCTATCGTGTGGGCATCGTGGCGCAACCCCGATGGGAGACGCCCGAAGACCTTCTCGTTATGGGGCGCCCCCTATTATTCGCGGGCGTGACGGCGGGCGCGTTGGACTCGATGCTCGCGCACTACACGGCGTTTCGCAAGAAACGCAGCGACGACGCCTACACGCCCGGAGGCAAGGCCGGGGCGCGGCCGAATCGCGCAACACTCGTCTACACGGGCCTCGTGCGGAACGCGTTTCCCGGACTTCCCGTCGTCGTAGGCGGTATCGAAGCGTCGTTGCGCAGAGCAACCCATTTCGATTTCTGGTCGAATGCGTTGCGCCGCTCGATTCTTCTGGACAGCAAAGCGGACCTGCTCGTATACGGTATGGCCGAGCGCGCCTTGCTCGAAATTGCAGAGCGGCTCAAGCAAGGAGTGTCCGCCGGCGAGGGCATTCCAGGCACGGCCTTCGCGTTGCGAAAGGGCCGCTTCGACCTGCCGCCGGACGCTATCCGCATTCCTTCGCATGAAGACATCGAGGCCGATCCCAAGCAATTGATGACGGCCACGCTCGCTATCGAACAGCAAGTTCATGATGGCGCGACGTGGCTCTATCAGGAATCCGGAGCACGCACCGTTGTATTCGCGCCGCCGGGTGAACCGCTCTCGACGGAAGAACTCGACGCGCTGTGCGCGCTGCCCTTCACGCGCAAGGCGCATCCGTCGTATCGCGAACCGATTCCCGCCGTCGACATGATCCAATTCAGCGTGACGGCGCATCGCGGATGCGCGGGCGGCTGCACGTTCTGCTCGTTGTCGCTGCACCAGGGACGCAGAATTCGTTCGCGCAGCCGGGAATCGATCCTCGCGGAGGTGCGCAACCTGGCGGCGCATCCCGATTGGAAAGGCAGCGTGACCGACATCGGCGGGCCGAGCGCGAATATGTGGGGCGCACGATGCAAAGTGGACGCGGCGAAATGCCGCAGACCAAGCTGTCTGCATCCAACGATTTGCCCGAACTTCGAGGCGGACCAGAAGGCGCTCGCGGGACTGCTGGACGCCGTGGCGCGCGTCCCCGGCGTGAAGCACGTGCGTGTCGCGTCGGGCGTTCGGCACGACCTCGCACTACGCGCGCCCGAATATGTCCGCACGCTGCTGGGCCGTTTCACGGGCGGCCAGTTGAAGGTCGCGCCGGAACACATCTGCGACCGCGTGCTGGACCTGATGCGCAAATCGTCATTCGCGTCGTTCAAGCAGTTTCTGACCGTCTTCGAGCGCGACTCGCACGCGGCGGGCAAGGAGCAATACGTCATTCCGTATCTGATGAGCGCGTTTCCGGGATGTACGGACGGCGACATGGCCGCGCTCGCGGATTGGCTGAAACGGCAAGGCTGGAAGCCCCAACAGGTCCAGTGCTTCATCCCCACGCCCGGGACCGTGGCAACCGCAATGTACTTCGCCGAGATCGATCCCGAGGGCCGGCCGATTCACGTCGCCAAGACCGACGCGGAACGCCTTCGCCAACACTACACGCTGGTCCCGGCCGCAACCAAACGCGCGCCCGGCAAACGCGGTCCGTCGTGATCGGGCCGGTTGCCTGCGCCTTGGTTCCCAGGTAGGATGTTCGCAACACGTTCACTAAGGGCCACGCCATGAGCGACCGCGCGACATTCAACGCCATGCTCGAATACGTGAGCACGCTGCCCGCCTTCTCGGATCACGACCATCACCAGACGGACGCGTTCTTTGCGGAAGGCATGACGCTCGACAGGGCGCTGGCGTCGTCGTACGTGGCATGGACATTCCGTGTGCCCGACGGCACCGCAGCCTCGCGAGAGGCCTTGCTCGACCACGCGCGGTTCAACTCGTATTTCGTGTGGATGGAACGGGGCATCCAGGCGGTCCATGGCATCGACGAACCGATCACGATGGATTCGTGGGAATGCATTTCGGAGCGAATCCGAAGCGCGCACGCGAATGACCCGGATTTCCACTGGGCTGTGCTTGCAAAACATCGGTACGAGAAGGTGCTACTGGACACGCACTGGAATCCCGGCGACGACAACGGACACCCCGAGATCTTCACGCCGGTGTTTCGTATCGACAAGTTCATGTATGGCTATCACGGCGAGGCCGTCGCGCCCGACGAGTTTGTGCCGTGGCAACGCTACAGATTCGCAGGCGGCACGCTGGACGACTATATCGCCCTGATGCGCGAGACGATTCGCGCGCGGCATGCGAGCGGCAACGTCGCGGCCCTGAAATGCGCCGAGGCCTATCACCGTCCCATTACGTTCGTTCCCGATGATCGCGAGGCGGCGCTACGCGCATTCGGCACGCCCCCGGACCGCCTTTCCGACGAGTTGCGCATCTTGTTCGGCAATTATGTGTTCCACCGATGCTGCGAACTCGCCGGGGAACTCGATGTGCCGTTCCAGATCCACACGGGGCTTGCCCAACTCGCGGGATCGCAACCTATGCGCCTGCTGCCGATCCTCGAACGCTATCCAAAGACGCGGTTTGTCTTGTTCCACGCGGGGTATCCTTGGACGCATGAGGTGGCGGGCATTGTCCACAACTATCCCAACGCGTACCCGAGCCTGACGTGGACGGCCACGATAGGCACATCCGCGGCCATCCGGGCGCTGGACGATTTCATCGATGCCACGCCATCGATCAACACGATCACGTGGGGCAGCGATTGCTGGACCCCGGAGGAAACCGTGGGGGCGTTGCTGGCGTGGCGCTTCATCGTAGCCTCGGTACTTGCCCAACGCATCGACGACGGACGCCTCCGCACCTCGGAAGCCCATGCGCTCGCGCGGCGACTCATGTACGAGAACGGCTGGCGGGTTTATTTCCAAGGTTAGCCCGAGCAATGGCCGCATTGCGCCGCATCCCTTCAAGCGTCGCGCGGCGAATCGACGACCCAGCGAACATTTGCGCGAAGTCTTCCGCAGACATGGATGCCCATGTCTCCAATTCGGGGTTCGCATGAGCGGGACGCGGCAGGAAATCGCGTTCGGTCGTGGCGGTCACGTCGCGATTCCACGGACACACCTCCTGGCACACGTCGCAACCGAAAACCCACGCTCCGAACTGCGGGTGTAGGCTTTCGGGAATCTCGCCCCGATTCTCGATGGTGTGATAGGAAATGCAACGCCGGCTGTCGACTACGCGCGGCGCGACGATGGCGCCCGTCGGACATGCGTCGATGCAGCGAGTACAGGTTCCGCACCGGTCTCTCGCCGGGGAATCGGGTTCGAGTTGCAGCGTGGTCACGATCACGCCCAAGAAGAACCATGACCCCAGGCCATCGCGAAGCGCCATGCCGTTCTTACCAATCCATCCTACCCCGGCTTGCGCGGCCCAGGCGCGTTCCAGGACAGGCCCCGTATCCACGCAGCCGTAGCATTGCGTACCGGCTTCCATGGAGGAAATGGCCCCCGCAAGACGCTTCATGGGGCCGGCCATCACGCGATGGTAATCCCGTCCCCAAGCATAACGGGAAACTCGCCCCGCACCGGGTTCGGCTTCGGGACGGTCCGCATAGTAGTTCCGCGCCACGACGACCACCGACCGCGCGCCGGGCAGCTTCAAACGAGCGTCTTGGCGGACCTCCTTGGTCCGGGCCATCCATTCCATGCCGGCGTGGTGGCCTCGGGCCAGCCACTCCCCCAGCCGATCCTCGGGATCGACGCACCCGGCCTCTGCGATGCCGCAGGCGTCGAAGCCCAGCGCCGCGGCGGCGGCTTTGACGGCCTCCGCATGCGCGCTGCTCATTGGAGATAGACCCTCGACCCGTGCTTGGCGATCATGCGTTCGTTCCACGCGTCGCCGCCGGGCAAGTTCGCTGTTTTGAAGACCGGCGGTTCGCGTCCCGCTTCGGCGAACCGGCAAGCTGCGCCGTAGACGATTTGTTCGACGATTGCGATATCCACAAGGCTCGATGTCGCCGCGACGACGAGGTCCGTGCCGGGCACGCAAAGCGCGGCATCGCCCGCCGAACCGCAGTTGTCGATTACGACATCGCAAACCTCGAAGAGTTTCTTGTCCAGACCCGCGCCGTAACTCGCCGCACGCGACTGATTGAGCGACGTCAGCGCGATAGTCGCAAGGCCCATGGCCTTCGCGCGGAGCGCCATTTCGACCGGGACCGCGTTCTTGCCGCTGTTGGACACGATCATGAGCACGTCGCCAGACCGGATATCCTCCTTTTCAAAGACAAGGCGCGCCAGTCCGGGAAGGCGTTCGAGCTTGGTGCTGGTCACGGGGCCTTCGTGCTGCATCAGCGCGGGAAACAGGATGGCGTTTACGGGAATCAACCCTCCCGCACGGTAGTAGACTTCCTCCCCAATACAGTGCGAATGCCCGGTCCCGAACACGTGCCAGACGCCACCCTCCATCAGACTTTCGGCCACCAAAGCGGTGGCGCGGTCAATGGCTTCGCGCTGCGTTTCCGAGACTTCGTGGAGCAAGCGCTGGGCAGTTTCGAAGAACTCCAACATAGGACAGCCTCCTTGCCTCGCAGGGCGCTTCGCGCATGACCGGAAGTTACGGTCGGACACGGGCCTGCACCGACGGCGCCTGAGTATAGCCGAGATCTAAAATAGAAGCTACTCGGGAAAATCGACCCTTTCAATAACCTTGTACCCAATAGACGGCTTAATCAAGAGTGCATGGACACTATATGACGGAATTCGGTACACCCTTAGAGCCTGGAACTCAATATATTGTGGTCCTAACTTTTTGCTTGCACATATATGGTAAACGTGCTAAAATTCGTTCCGATATATGGGGTCATTGTGCAGAAATGGACCATATCTTGTAGTAGGAGGCAGGGCGGAACCGCATTGGTATAGCCCTGGGGACAAGCGTAAGGAGCGGCCATGAAGACGCGTAGCCTCTTGGTGTACTTCCCTGGATGCCCGTTCACGATTGGCACGTTAATGCCCAACCACCGTCTCGCGTCGGTAGCCGCATGTCTGGACGAAGCCGGGCACGCCACCCAGGTCCGCGATTACGGTGTACCAGAGACGCTGGACCGTCTGTATCCGGGGCGTCTTCATGCAACGGCTCAAGCGCTTGCGGAACGTCTTCTGTCGGACCCGGCAACGGGATCGCTGGCGACGCTGTCCTCGTTCTGGCAATTCAGGACCTTCGAGACTTCGCTACGCGACCAACAAGAGCGTCTCTGCGGCGAGGTAGCGGTCGACTTGGCCAACGAACGTAAGCTGGATTTCGTGGCCTTCGATATCGCCCAGGCCGAGGATCTCAAGGGCATTCTCGCGATTGCGAGCCGGCTTCGCGCTGCGGCGCCAGGCATGCGCCTGATAGCGCTAGGGGCGTTCGCGGAAGTGTACGGCGAAGCGCTCGCGCGCACGACGGACGTCTTCGACTGCGTATGCCTTGGCGACGCGGAGTGGAGCGTGCCGCAATGGGCGGAACGTCTCGACCGTCCCGACACGTGGCACCTTGTGCCCAATCTGGCGTACAAGCGGAGAGGTTCGGTCCGGACCACCTGCGAGTGTTCAGGCCTTGAGCTCGACAAGCTGCCCAAACCCGCGTATGACGAAGACCTGTATCCGGCGCTCGGTAACGGCGGCAAGATGAAGCTCTACAGCGTCGAAACAGCCCGGCGCATCGCATGCGATAACGCGCCGCGCACGAAATCCCCTCGTGCGGTGTGCGACGAACTCCAGGGCCTCGTCAGCAAGCATGGCGTGCATGCGGTGCGTCTGACCGGCGCGGGGACGCCTCCCTCCCACGTGGATGCCGTGGCGCTTGAGATTCTGGCGCGGGGCCTCTCGGTGTGGTACAGCCGGCACGCGGCCATCCATGACGCCAAACTCAAATCGTTCGCGACGCTGAAGGCGTCGGGATGCCGCGCGGTTTCGTTTACGCTGGACACGGGCAGCCAGTGGCTGATCGACGAGTACTATGGACACGCCTTCGGGGTCACCGAGGCCGAGCACATCCTGCGCGCGAGCAAGATCTCCGGCCTTTTCACCGTGGCGCGCCTGCGCTATCCGTGTCCCGCGGACGACTACCACACGCGCGCCGAGACGTTGCGCATTGTCGAACGGATTCGCCCGCACGCCGCCCTTATCGAAATGCCCGCGATAGTCGAGCCGCCGCGCGGCGAACAAGGCCTGCGTGCGCGGCATTTCGATATTGACACCGAGGATTATCTAAACTACACTGCTACAGGTCGTGACCGGTTTACGCTCCCGATGCTGCGCAGGCGCACCCCGGGGTTCCGGCGTCCGGCACGTACCTTGGCGGACGTATTGCGGGAACGGGACGTGCTCACGCGCGAGATTGAGGGGCTCGGCGTGAACACCGCGCTGCCGGAAGATATCGCCCTGGCCGCGCAAGCGCTCGGATACGAAGGCCACGAACACGAGTTCGTTTCGTTGATGCGCCAGCATTTGTTCACTGGCGACGCCGCCAGTCTTTCGGCTGCGGTGCGGCGCTTCAACCAGAGAGTATCGGCGCTTGCCAACACGGTCGCACTGCGGACTTTCGAACCGGTCCTCGCGGCCGTAGGCAACTAGCCGGCAACTTGTAGAGGAGCGGAACGCCCCCGCGTTCCGATAGGCGTAGCGATGGAACTTCCGTCCGTTTGTGTCACGGGCTTAGGCGTTTTGGCCTGTAATGGGCTGGGACGCGAGGCATTCTGGTCGGCCCTCAAACAAGGCAAGAGCGGCATCCGGCAACTGGACCGTTTCGATGCCACGGAGTTTCCCTGCCGGATTGCGGGCCAGCTTTGGGACTTCAACCCCGAAGACTTCATGAAGAAGAACATTGTCCACAACTGGCATCGCCACGTGCACCAGGCTGTAGCCAGTTCGAAGCTGGCGGCGGCGGACGCGGGACTCGCCGAGGCGGGCTACGACCCGGAAAAGGTTGCTGTCGGCATAGGAACGAGCGTCGGAAATCCCAACGAAGCCTACGAGGCTCAGCAACAGGCGTATCTCTCCCACGGCTTCCGCAAAGTGAGCAAGCTTGCCAGTTCGGCATTCTCGGGCCATTCAGCGACAGTCCACGTCAGCATCGACCTCGGGTTCCGCGGCCCGGCCATTACCCTGGCCAGCGGCTGTGCGACGGGCCTGGACGCGCTCACGTGGGGCATTACGCAGATTCGCTCGCAGCGCGCGGACGCCGCGCTCGTCGGCGCGACAGAGTCGCCCATCTTTCCGATGTCCTTCGCCACGGCCTGCTCGCTGGGCATTCTGTCGAAGGCGAACGATGCCCCGGACAAGGCCATGCGCCCGTTCGACCGAAACCGGGACGGCATCGTGCTGGCGGAGGGCGCGGTGGTCGCGGTCCTCGAACGAAAAGACTATGCCCTGTCGCGCGGCGCACGCATCCTGGCGGAAGTCCTTGGCACCGGGTCGTCGGCTGACGCGAGCAACCCACTCATCCTCGACCGGGAAGGCAAAGGACTCGCGCGGGCCATTGAATTGGCGCTGAAGGATGCCGGGGCCTCGCCCGACGACATCGACCATATCCAAAGCCACGGGGTGTCGCTGGAGATGTACGACCGCTGCGAAACCAAGGCCTACAAGCGGGTCTTCGGCGACCGTGCCTACCGTATCCCCGTGTCCGCCATCAAATCCATGACGGGCCAGGCCTACGCCGCAGGCGGGATGCTCGGTCTGGCGGCGGGCATGATGCCCCTCATGGAAGGGGTCGTCCCCCCTACCATCAACCTGGAAGACCCGGACCCGGAATGCGACCTGGACTACGTCCCGTTGCATGCGCGCCTGAACGATGTGGAGACAGCGCTCGTGGCGGCAATCAGCTTTGGCGGCACCTACAGCGCCGCCGTGCTCCGCCGCGCCGCGTGAAAGGTATCTGTCAAGAGTGATCGTGCACGCGCCTGGCAACCTTGCACGGCGTGACCCGCAATAACGATATGCTGGAAGCAGATAGCCTAGTCTAGGACACCGCGCTCTTGGCGTACGCGGATAAAGTTGGGTGCAAAAAACCGGAAAATTTGGTAAACTTCAGCTTGGCGGATGAGAATGAAATGATATGAACGTTTCCGTGGCAACTGTGCTCCTGATCCTCTCTGCAGTCTCGTGCTGCACGTTGGGGGGCATTGTTGTCTCGCGCAACCCCTGGAAGCGCACCCATCGCCACTTCGCGGTCCTATCGCTAAATCTGGCCGGCTGGGCGCTCGGGGTCTTGTTCATTACCAAATCGCACTCCCCTGCTACGGCGCTATTCTGGGTGCGGATAACCTTCATGGTCGCGAGTTTCCTGCCCGCGACCTTCTACCACTTCATCGTCTATCTTCCGAATCAGCGGTTCGATGGGAGCCGCACGGTTCTTAGGTTGTTGTACCTGACGGCGCTGGCCCAAGTGGCCGGCACGTTGACACCGTGGTATGTGACGGATATCCAAGTGCAGGCCACCCAAGCGCCGCTGGTCCGCTATGGCCCGGTGTTTGCCAGCTACCTGTTTACGGTGCTGGTGTCGATGCTCTTCTCCTTCACGAACCTGTTCAAGAAGCTTCGCGAATCGACCGACATCGAACGCCGCCAAATCGAACATGTGCTCGTCGGAATCGTGGCGACGACGACGCTGGCCTCGGCCACCAACGTGCTGGCCCCAGTGCTCAAAGTGGGTTCGCTGGAAGCCTACGGCCCGTGTTTCACGGTCTTGATGATGGGGATCATGGCGTACGCCATGGTGCGATACCATCTCATGGACATCTGGTTCCTCGTGTCCCGGACGACCATCTACGCGATCGTAACCTCGTTCGTGGTGGGCACCTTCCTGGGCACGGTCTCGCTTGTTCATTGGGTCTTCAGCGGAGGCGGGCGCGAAGCGGGCATCCTCACCACGGTGCTCGCGGCGCTGGTAGTCTCGCTCATCCTGCAGCCGCTCAAGGAACGCGTCCAGTTGATCGTCGAGCGTTCGTTGATCAAGCGCCGCTATAACGTCCATCGTCTCTGCGCACGCATCACACAGAATGCTTCGCAGATCGTGCGGCTCGACCACTTGCTCGAAACGGTCGCGCGCGATATCGAGACGACGATGGGCGCCAGGGCTGTCCGCGTGATGCTGATCGACGAGAAGGATGCGTCGCTGCTGGCCACGGAATACTCGAGTGTGCAGGGCGAAGCGCCCATTCGGACGCGTGACCACCAACCGTTGATCGAGTACCTGAAAGAACACCCCGAGCCGCTGGTTCTGAAGAAACTCCTTCATGAGCGCCGCGATAATCAGCATGTCACGCTGGCGCGCCATCTGGCGAACCTGAATGCGTACGTGGCGGTGCCGTTGTGCGCCAGCTCGGGCATCGTGGGCGTGCTGACCGCTAGCGAGAAGGACTCGGGGGACATCTACTCCGCGGACGACCTGGTAGTCTTCGCGACGATTTCCGGCCCTCTGGGCACGGCCATCGAAAACGCGCGGCTGTACTTCAGGCTGGAGAAGGTCAATCTCCATCTCGCCCGGATCATGGCCAGCATGCCGAGCGGTGTCGTGGCCGTGGACGCGCAGGGCAGGATCACGACAATTAACACAAGCGCTCGCGACCTCCTGGGCAATGTGCAAGTGGGCGACGACCTCAATTCGCTTCACCCGGAAGTGGCCAACGCCCTGCGCGAGACGCTGGTCGAGGCGCACGGGGTGAGCGATTTCGAAACGGTGCTGCTGGGCATCGACGGCGAGAGCATCCCGGTAATCATGTCGACCTCGTGCCTCGAAAGCCCGGGCGTGGGCAACTATGGCGCGCTGGCCATGATCCACAACCAGCAGCAGATTAAGCGGCTGGAGCAGCGGGTGCTACGCGCGGATCGTCTTTCGTCGATCGGCACGCTTGCCGCGGGCATGGCGCACGAAGTCAAGAATCCGCTGGTGTCCATCAAGACCTTCACGCAGTTGCTGCCGAAGCGATTCGACGACGAGGATTTCAGAAAGACCTTCGCCGAGGTGGTCCCCCACGAAGTCGAACGAATCAACACCATCGTGAGCCGCCTGCTCGATTTCGCGCGCCCCAAACCGGTCAGTTTCGGCGTGCAGTACCTTCGCCCCATCATCGACCAGGTCCTGGCGTTGATCGAGAATCAGTTGCGCAAGGCGGCGATCGTGGTGCACGAGGAGTTCCCGGAAGAGCAAGTCCGGATTTACGGAGACGAACAGCAGTTGCACCAAGTCTTCTTGAACCTCTTCCTGAATGCCACCGACGCCATGAAAGGCGCCGATGGGGGCACCCTCGGCATCCACGTGTACTTCGACCGCGCGCCCCTGCGCCAAGGCGGCCGGCGCGGCGCGTATCGCGAGATGGGATGCGTGCGAATCGTGGTGTCGGACACGGGCTGCGGCATCGCCCAGGAGCATATCGAACAACTCTTCACGCCTTTCTTTACTACTAAGGCGGAGGGATGCGGTTTGGGTCTATCTGTAGTTCATGGTATAGTGACCGAGCATGGGGGGGAGATTGACGTGACGAGCAGTCCCGACGTGGGGACTTCCTTCACTGTGACCCTCCCGTTAACAAAGGCCGGCCAGCGGAGCATCGAAGACGCGGCCGAACCGGTGGCGAGTCACTAGCTGGGGTGGGCAGTATGAATGTAGCGTTAGTCATCGCGGAAGACCGGGCTATTTGCGAATCGTTGCGCGCGGCGTTGCCGGAGACGGACCTCCTCCTGTTCGAAGCCACACTGGAGAAGGCGCTACGCCGTCTCATTACCATTCGAGTCGACGCGGTTATCGTAGACGACGGGCCAAGCTTGGGCCATCGCGCCCTCGCGCGCGTGATCGAATGCGCGCCCACCGTTCCGGTCATTGTGCTGTCAAGCCGCGGCGACCCGGAATCGCTCGCGGGCCTCACGCTGGCGGGCGCCCGGGCGTGTATCGTCAAACCGTTTTCTTGCGATGCCCTTCGGGACGCGCTTGACAGCGTCGTGAGCCGGACGTATGGCGACCTCGCGCACGCCGCGCGAAGCCACGCACGTGCCGGTTACGCCGCCGAGCCGACCAAGGACGCGGCTATCAGCCAGCACCAAATGGCCCTGCGGTGGTTAAGCCGTACGTCGGCGCAAATCGAGGACCCGCGGCGTCTGAGCCAAAGTATCGTGGACTCCGTTACGGACATTTTCGACGCGGTACGCAGTGCGGTGCTGGTCGAGACCGGCGGTGTTGTGCGGGTCGTGGCAAGCCACGGTATCGCATCGGGCGTGGCCGAATCGCTGTATTTGAATTACGCCTCGGGGATCATGCGCTGGTTCGAGGAAAACGCCTGCCTGTATGACCGCCTGGCCAACCGGGAAGCGCTCGGCGCGGCGAAAGAGATGCAGGTTATGGGCGTGCGGCTTGCCGTGCCGCTGCTCTGCAACGGCCGCGTGTGCGGCGCCATCGCCATCGGCGAGAAGGCCTCGGGCCTCGAGTATAGTTATGAAGAGCGTGAACTGCTCACGATGATCGGGCGCTGCGCCTCGACGGCCTTCGAGAAAGCGCAAGTCTATCGCGACACCTCCTCGCAGCAGAGCCGGCTCGATGCCGTGCTGGCGAGCATTACGGCCGGCGTAGTCACGGTGGCCCCGAACAAGACCGTCGTCATGATGAACCAGCAGGCCGAGCGCATCCTTCAGGTGCGCGCGGTCGACGCGCTGGGGCGCAGCGTGCAGAAGCTCGGCTCGGGCTTCGCCGACGTCGTGTTGCGCACGCTGGAGGACGGCACGCCGCGGCTGAGACAGGAGGTCCGCGATGCGGCGGTCAACGCGACCCTCGGGTTGAGCGTCACGCCGATGGGTTCCGAGGGCGTGGTGGCCATCTTCTCGCGGCTTCCCGAACAGACCGTGTCCCGGAACGAGGTCGCCTACAGCCCCTTCTGGGAATACCTCTCCGAACGGGTCGCGCAGGAAGTCAAGAATCCAATGGTCGCGATCAACACGTTTGCCCAATTGCTGCCGCGGAAGTACGATTCAGAGGATTTCCGCGAAGCGTTTTCGCGCGTGGTGCAGAAGGAAGTGGCGCGCATCAATAGCGTGGTCGAGACGCTGTTCGAGTTCGCGCGGCGCCCCGAACTCGCCCTGGAGCCGGCGGACCTCAACGACACGATCCGGATGGTGCTGCGCGAGTTCGAGCAGCAACTCGAAGAGCACGCGATCGCGCTCGAAACGGAACTGGATCCCGCGGCCTTCGAGGCGAACCTCGACGTCATGCAATTCTCGCGGGCCGTCCAGAGTATCGTTCAGAACAGCATCGACGCGATGCCATCGGGCGGCAAGCTCCGCGTGAGCACGAAGCGGACCAAGGACTCGTGCCAGGTGATCATCGCCGACACGGGGCCGGGCGTGCCTCAGGAGGCGGCGCCGCTCATCTTCATGCCGTTTTACAGCACGAAGGAGCGCGGGATGGGCCTCGGCCTCCCCAATGCCGTCCGCGTGATGCAGCAGCATTCCGGGGATTTACGTTTGATAGGGACGCCTGAAGGCGGCAGCGCATTCGCTATCTCGATTCCAACCGACAAGGCTACGCATGAAGACCATTCTGGTAGTGGATGACGAACAGAGCGTCCGGCAGTCGTACCGGATGCTCTTCTCCGGTCAGTATCGTGTGTTGCAGGCCGAAAACGGCCGCGTCGCGCTGGAGATGCTCGACGCAAACCACGTGGACATGATTTGTCTGGATTTGATCATGCCCGAAATGGGCGGGATCGAATTCTTGGACGAACTCCACCGGCGCGGCGAAGATGTGCCGGTCATTGTCGTAACGGCAACGAACAGCGTCGATGCGGCTGTGAACGCGGTCAAACGCGGCGCGCGCGAATATGTCATCAAACCCTTCGATATCGACGAACTTCAAATCATCGTCGGGCGCGTCTTTGACGAGGAGCACAAACGCCACGAGCTGAATGCGCTACGCAATGACCGAAGCACCGGCTTCGGGGCCATCATCGGCGAGGCGCCGGAGTTGCGCCGCACACTGGACATGGCGCACCACGCCATGCAGGTCGACTCGACGGTGCTCATCACGGGAGAAAGCGGTACCGGCAAAGACCTGCTGGCGCACGCGATCCATTCCGGAGGCAAGCGCGCGGACCAGGCCTTCGTTCCGCTTTCATGCTGCGCTATCCCGCAGCAGTTGGTGGAAAGCGAGTTGTTCGGCCACGAAAAGGGCGCGTTTACCGGCGCAACGGAGCGGCGCCTCGGCAAGATGCAGGTTGCGGACAAAGGCACGCTGTTCCTGGACGAGATCGGCGAGATGCCGCTCGATGCGCAGAGCAAGCTGCTGCGCGTCCTGCAAGACAGTTGCTTCTACCCGGTCGGCAGCACCAAAGTAATCGAAGTCGACGTGCGGTTCGTCTGCGCGACCAATCGCAACCTCCTCGATGCCGTGGCCAAAGGCCATTTCCGAGAGGACCTCTACTATCGCGTCAACGTCATTCCGATCGAGATGCCTCCGTTGCGGAAACGCCGTGAGGACATCCCGCGGCTGGTGGCCCATTTCATCGCCAAACACGGCGCGCGCATCAACGCGGGCGTGCGGGACTTCGAGCCCAAGGCCATGGCGATGATGACGGGCTATTCGTGGCCGGGGAATATCCGCGAGTTGGAAAACAGCGTCGAACGCATCCTTGTGTGCCACCGGAATAAGGCCGTCATTACAGCGGATTGCCTGCAGGGCATCCTGCCAACCGCCGCGCCGCAGATGGCATCGAGCCTGGCGGAGTTCGAGGGGCTTGCGCTCGACGAGGCGGTAGGGCGGCTTGAACGCTATCTGATCACGCGCGCGCTCGATCGCGGCAATTATGTGCAGTCGCGCGCGGCGGAAATCCTCGGTACGACGCGGCGCATTCTCAAATATAAGATGGATCAATTGCACATCGATCCGGGCGCCGACGACGACGCGGAGAATTGAGACATGGGCCGCATGCCGCCGCGCGGCCCGAAACCTGTTCCAGGAGTATTTTCATGAGCGTTACAGTAGTTGGTTCCATCGCCCTTGACACCGTCGAGACCCCGTTCGGGACGAACGAAGAAGGTCTCGGAGGCGCAGCCACGTACTTCTCGCTTGCCGCGAGTCTTTACACGCGCGTCCATCTGGTCGGGGTCGTTGGCGAGGATTTCCCGGACCAACACGTGGCGCTGCTCAAATCGAAGGGGATTGATATCCAGGGTCTCGAGCGCGCCAAAGGCAAGACGTTTCGTTGGACGGGGCGCTACCATCAGAACATGAACAATCGCGACACGCTGGACACCCAGCTTAACGTATTCGAGACGTTTCACCCAAAACTCCCCGAGGACGCGCGCGCCGCGAAATATCTCTTCCTCGGCAATATCCACCCGTCGCTGCAGCTCGAAGTGCTCGACCAGGCGCGCGCGGAGTTCGTCGCGCTCGATACGATGAACCTGTGGATCTACACGACGCTGGACACCCTGAAAGCCGTCCTCCGCCGCGTCGACGCGCTCATCATCAACGATTCCGAGGTCCACGATCTCACCGGCGAGACCAACGTGATTGCCGGCGCGGAAGCGATTCGCGCGCTCGGCCCGCGTATCGTCGTCATTAAGAAAGGCGAGCACGGCTGCATGCTGTTTGCCCCGGGAGGCGTCTTCGCCGTTCCGGCCTTCCCACTCGAACGTGTGTCCGACCCGACCGGCGCGGGCGACACCTTCGCGGGCGGATTTATGGGATACATCGCGGGACAGGATGCCACCAGCGAAACGGTCCTCCGCCAAGCCGTCGTCCACGGCAGCGTCGCGGCCTCATTCACCTGCGAAGCCTTCGGCCCAAACCGTCTGGCGGAAATCACCCTGGCCGACATCGAAAAGCGTTACCAGGCGTTCCACGAACTGACGCGATTCTAACACCCCGGCCTAGAATTCCGTGGGCATGGGGGTCTTGATGGCGTCGTAGGGTTCGGTGCTCGTATCGACGTGGCGGCGCGCGATCTTGGAGGACATGAACGCGCTGGGAACGGGCGTCGGGTACTGGTCGTTGAAGCACGCCAGGCAGAAATGCTGGGGATACCCGCCCGTCGCGTCAAGCAATCCTTCGATCGTCTGATACACGAGCGAGTCGACTTCGAGGTAGTCGCGGATGGCTTCGACGCTCATGTTCGACGCGATGAGCTTCTCACGGTTGGGGGTATCGATGCCATAGTGGCAACTGTTGATGATTGGGGGGCTGCTGACTCGGAAGTGGATTTCTTTCGCGCCGTAGTGGCGGAGCATGCGGATGATCTTCTTCGAGGTCGTGCCGCGCACGATGCTGTCATCGATGAGAACGATACGCTTGCTGTCGATCACCGAACGCGTGGGATTCAGTTTGATCTTGACGCCGAAGTCGCGAATGCGTTGATCGGGTTCGATGAAGGTCCGCCCAACGTAGTGGTTCCGGATGAATCCCATATCGAAGGGAATCCCCGAGACGTGGGCGTAGCCCAGCGCGGCGGGGTTCGCCGAGTCGGGCACGGCCATCACAAGGTCCGCCTCGACAGGCGCGAGCTTGACGAGATTCGCGCCGAGGCGTTTGCGCACCGCGTCGACGGACTGGCCGAACATATAACTGTCCGGCCGCGCGAGGTAGATGAATTCGAAGATGCATTGCTTCGGGATAACGGGGTCAAACGGAAACTGCGACTCGACGCCATTCTCGGAAAGGATTACGACCTCGCCCGGCTGGATCTCGCGCACCCATTCGGCATCGATGATATCGAGCGCGCACGACTCGCTGGCCACGACGTGGGCGCTGCCTTTCTTTCCCAGCCACAGCGGGCGGAACCCGAACGGGTCTCGCGCGGCAACGATCTCGTCGCCGTTCGTGGCGAGGATGCAGTAGGCGCCCATGACTTGGCGCAGCGCTTCAATTAGACAGTCCGCGAAACGTTCTTTCTTCGAACGCGCGACCAGCGGGAAGATTACTTCGGTGTCAGTCGTCGACTGGAAGATAGCGCCGTCGTCTTCGAGCTTTTCGCGCAACGCGCGCGCGTTGACAAGATTCCCGTTATGCGCGACGGCCATCGAACCGCGCGCGTAGTCGACCACGAGCGGCTGAACGTTCTTCAGGATGCTTGTCCCGAAGGTCGAATAGCGGACGTGGCCGATGGCATTGCGTCCGTGAACTTGCGCGAGCCGGTGCGGTTTGAACACGTCGGACACGAGGCCGACGCCGCGGTGGGCGGTCAGGTTGCCGTTGCCGGACGCAACGATCCCCGCGCCCTCCTGCCCGCGATGCTGCAACGCGTAGAGACCCAGATACACCAGCTTGGGCGCTTCGTCGTGTCCGAACACGGCAAAGAGCCCGCACTCGTCGCGCACATGGTCATCTTCATTGCAGCCACCCGTTGCGCATCCATCGGCCAATCGCCGGGGACAGGCGCCGCACTCGCGCTGCTCCATCTCGCGCATCGCTAAAACTCGCTCTTTCCCGTCAAAAGACGGTACGCCTCGACATATTTCTCGCGCGTCCGCGCGACCACGTCCTCGGGAAGCGGCGGCGGCGGCGAGTTCTTATCCCATCCAGTCGTCTCCAGCCAGTCCCGCACGAATTGCTTGTCGAAACTGGGCTGTGCCTTGCCAGGCTGGTACTGGTCCGCGGGCCAGAATCGCGACGAATCGGGCGTCAAGATCTCATCGGCAAGGATCACCTGGCCGTCGAGAGTCCCGAACTCGAACTTCGTGTCGCAAAGGATGATGCCCCGCGACGCCGCATAGTCGCGCGCGCGCCCGTAGACTTTCAGCGCCGCCGTCACTGCGGTATGCAGGACCTCGCGGCCGATAATCTCCGCGGCCTGCGCCTCGGAGATATTGAGGTCGTGGCCATCGGTGGCTTTAGTCGCCGGCGTGAAAATGGGCGTGTCCAGCTTGTCGGCTTCGACAAGGCCCTCGGGCAATTCGATGCCACAGACGGTGCCGGACTGCTTGTACTCCTTCAATCCACTGCCTGCGAGGTAACCCCGGATGACGAACTCGACCGGGAGCATCGAGCATTTCTTCACCAGCATCGAGCGCCCCTCGAACTGATCCGCGTGCGCCTGGAAGTCCTCGGGAAAATCCTTCAGGTCGGCGGAAATGAGGTGATTCGTCGTCACATCTTTCATCATGTCGAACCAGAACAACGACATCGCGGTCAGGATCTTGCCCTTGTCCGGAATGCCCACCGAGTTGACCCAGTCGAACGCCGAAAGGCGGTCCGTCGCGACGATGATCAGGCGGTCGCCCAAATCGTAGATGTCCCGAACTTTGCCCCGCGCCGCGGGTTTCCGGTCCGGCAAATGGGTCTCGCAAATCACGCTGCTCATATTCTCCCGCTCCTCATTCTAAAAGAAGGTCCCCTGTAGATACGGCCGGTTGATTTCCAGCAACTCTTCGAGCAAAGCCTTTGACCCGCGCGCGCCGGGCATCAACGGATGCGCAAGCATGGCCTGGAACGCCCGCTCGCGATCACCGCTGACCGCGGCCTCGACGGTCATCGATTCGTAGGCTTTGACCTGCTGCATCAGACCGCGAATAATCGGATCGGGCACTTCCTGTGGAACTGCGGCGGCGCCGCCGCTGCCGATGATCGCCGGGACTTCGACGGCCACGTCATCGTCAAATCCGGGGATTGCGCCGCCGTTGCGGCAACAGACGATCTGGCGGTTACGCGTATCGTTCTGGATCGCGGCGATCAGATGGAACGCCGCGGTCGAGTAATGCGCGCCGCCGCGTTTCGAGAGTTCCTCGGGCTTGTGGTCCAAGTCGGGACTCGCGTATTTTTCGAACAATGTCTTCTCGACTTCGACGACGTCTTCGCCGCGTGTCTTCAACTTGTTCTTGAGGTGGTTCAGGATCGCGTCGGTCGCGTAGAAGTACTGAAGGTAGCCATTCAGGAACATACCCAGGCTCTTGATCGCCAGGACCATGTTGTTGCGCACCGCTTCGACTTCCCATTCCTCTTCGGCAGCTTCGAGGAACTTCGCCAGCGCGGCTTCGGTAATGTCCTCGTCTTTGACGCGGAAGTGCCGGACCCACGACAGGTGGTTCAGGCCCACGTAGTCGAGGTCAACGTCTTCCATCGCGCATCCAAGATGCTTGACGACGTCCATGATGATGCCGATAGGCACATTGCACAAACCCACGCTCGTAATCGCGCTGTGCTTGATGAGCGCCTCGGTGACAATACCGCTCGGGTTCGTGAAGTTGACGAGCACGCCCTTGGGCGCGAGAGATTCCATCGCGTGCGCGACGTCGAGTATGCGCGGGATCGTCCGCAGAGCGCAGGCAAAGCCCCCCACTCCGGTCGTCTCCTGCCCTACGATGCCGTGGCGCAGCCCGAGCTTCTCGTCGGCGATGCGCGCCTGAATTCCGCCAACGCGGATTTGCGTTACGACGTACGAGGCGTCTTTCACCGCCTCGCGCATATCGGCGGTGGCATGCACCGAAAATGGATTGCCGTGCCGGTCGGCCATGCGCCGCGACAGAGCCGACGTGATCGTCAGCCGCTCCGCGTTCGGGTCCATCATCCACAATTCAGTGACGGGGATCAGGTGCAAGCGTTCAAAAAGGCCGTCCACCAGTTCCGGCGAATAGGAACTGGCTCCGCCTATCACGGTCAGTTTCACGGGGGTTACTCCCAGGCCCAGGGAATGTCTCGCACATCCCATCAGTTCATGCCCCGATCATACCGAGGAGATCGCGGGAAGTCAACGGCCTTGAATTCAGAAATGTGTCATCTTAAGATGGCGGCACAGTCTGGGTGGATGCCCTTGGGGAGGGGACGAAGGGAGGTGAGTACCGGCACGATGGGGTTCTCTGTTTCATGTTGCCTTACCCAATGCCAGTGTCTCTTATCCACACATTAAGGAGCTCAGTATGCGCAAGCACGGTTTCACACTCATCGAACTGCTGGTCGTCATTGCGATCATCGGCATCCTGGCGGCCATCCTCCTGCCGGCGCTGGCGCGCGCGAGAGAATCGGCACGGCGCGCGAGTTGCCAGAATAACCTTAAGCAATGGGGACTCGTCTTCAAGATGTACAGCAACGAGTCGAAAGGACAGAAATTCCCGCCCCTGCAAATCGGGGCCTATCCGGACGTTAACGGCGCGATCACGGGCGTCGTCGACGCGGGCCCGAATGTCCTCACGCTGTATCCGGAGTACCTGACCGATCCGATGATCGCGTTCTGTCCTTCGGACGCCGACCTCGGCCAGTCCATCGCAAATGCCCACGATCCGAATACCGGTGAATGGTGCTTCGGATACGCGGCCACCCACGGCGGCAAATGCGCCCGAACGATCGACTTGAGCTACGTGTACCTTGGCTGGCTCATGGACCGCAGCAACTGCGGGCAGACCGCCGCCCTGAGCACATTCCCCGTGCTTTCGGCGATCCAAAGCCTGGTGCCGGAACTTAATGTCGACGGGAACACGCAGGTCTCGATCCAGTTGGGACGCGCCCTGGGCGTCGTTCTCAACCTCTCTGAAGTAGCCGTGTACCTGCTGCCCAACCCGCCTGCCGGACCGTATAAGCGCGCCGACGAGGACATCTCCGGCATATCGCCGGACGGCAACGGCGGCGGCGACACGGTGTACCGCCTTCGCGAAGGCGTCGAGCGTTTCCTGATCACGGACATCAACAACCCCGCCGCGACCGCCAAGGCCCAGAGCGAGGTCTTCGTGATGTTCGACCAACTCTCGACTAACGCCTCGTCGTACAACCACGTTCCAGGCGGCGCCAACGTGCTCTACATGGACGGCCACGTGCAGTTCCTGCGTTACGGCCAGTGCGAAGAGCAGCCGGTCAACGAACCGATGGCCGTGCTGGTCGGCATGGTCACCGGTATCTAACCTCCTTTGTGACACAACAATCCCCGGGATCGGAATCCGATTCCGGGGATTCTCTTGTTGTAGGACCGACTCGCATCAGGGATCTTCCGCCCACTATGGCTGGTGAGTAGCCACGTGGTAGAGCGCTATGGTAAAGTGCCCCAATCGCCACATACTGAAACCGCGCCATGGTCAAGGAGAGAGCCAAAGAGACCTCTCCTGACAGGGGGGTACGCTTTGGGCAAAAGGCTGCACGTATTGGGGCGGGCGTTTCTCGTATACGCCATTATGGCCTGTCTCTTCCCAGAGGCATGGTGCGAGAAAACCCTTCCGCATCTCTACCTCGACCTGGATCAACGCGGCGCCGTCTACCTTCACGGATGTTACGCGCGCAAGCCGGTTTGGGCGGACAAGGCCGAGGAGCATTTCTCAGGTATTCTCGGCGGCGATTTTGAGGTCGTGGATTTTGGGCAAGGAGAACGCTTCTGGCATATCGAAGGCGGATGCCCTTCCAGAAACGCCAAGCAAGGTCTAGTCGTACGCACGACGTTGCCTGTGCATGGACTTCTTCTCGACTTTGCTGAGTCTGGAACGACCAAGATGGACTTTGAGGTCGGCTTTCCGGATGTGCCGTTTGCTCATGTGGACCCGCCGGGCGCAGAACTTGCGCACGAGGACGAAGAACGCTGGTACTGGTACGAGGAAATCGATCCGAGGACCTTTTCTCCTACCGTGTCGGTCGAGTACGGGTACCGCGCGACGGATGTGGCAAAGATGTTCGGGGGCGCGGGGCTGCCTCTTTTCGCCGCTGTTCTCCTCTTGGTTTGGCAACGAAGTAGAACGTTCAGGCGGGCTGAGCGCATTGGTAACGACGCCTGGTTTTCGTTCTTCGCATGGCTCGCCGTTGTCGTCCTCCTAGGCTGGATCGCCTCTTGCGGCGCCTACATCGCGCTGGAAGGAAGTTGGTTTCTCGAATTCGTGTATCCTACTGTCGGTCTGGCGGCTTGGCTGAACACCTTACTTACACTTCTTAAGTTACTTGCCTCGTTTCTGCCTCTGGTCGCGCTCAGCGTGATCGCAATGTGCATTGGGCATCCAGTTCAGAAACAACTGAGACAACTGACCATAACTCGACGAGAGACCGTCGTTCATACGGTAGCCTTCTTGGCCATGATCATCCTCCCCCTTGTTGTGCTTGGCACTGGCATTGAAGCTTCGGATTACTCCCCCGCAACGGCCCTGTTGGTCGTTTGCGCCTATGTCCTCTTTCTGGTTCTCAAGAGGGTCTATATGTACTCGCTCGGTGTAACGTTCGAGACTCTGGCCCATGGCGAACTCCACCTGAGAATCAAGGCCCTCGCATCGCAAGCGGGGGTGGCGCTGGGTGGAGTCAAGATCATGATAGGCGGACGGCGCTTTCGGATGGCCAACGCCGTGGCCATGGCGGGTAACCAGATCGTCCTCGCGGACTACCTGGTGGAGAACCTGACCAAGCGTGAATGCGATGCCGTTGTCGCGCACGAACTAAGCCACGTCAAGAACAAACACGTGCGCAAGCGTTTGGCGGCCTATTCCTGCTTCGTCGCCTGTTCGGCGGTCTGCGGGGCGCTATCCGGGATAGCCTTGGGTTTCGGTTGGCCTGTGTTTGTGGCAGCCACTCTGATATTCCTCGCGTTCTTGGCATGCCTATACGGATACTATCGGCGGCAAGAGCGCGTGGCGGACCTGGAAGGCGCGCGATTGACCGGAGATCCGGAAGGCATGATCTCGGGACTTGCCAAGGTCCATCGCCTGAATCGCCTGCCGTTTCAATGGGCACGCGGGCAGGCGAGGTTGCTATCCCATCCGTCGCTGACGCGGCGCGTCAGGCAAATCGCAGAAGCCCACCATATCGACGAATCACGCGTCGCCGAAATAGTAGCGGACCAAGGCCCCATCGAGGACCATTACGATCTGCCTGCTGACCTCTTCGGTCAAGGCATAGTTGCAGCGACAGCAGCGAAGTCGCGGAATGCATTGGCCTGTTTCTGGATAACGCGTCTGCTGTTGGCCGTAGGACCGACGTTCGCGGCATGCGTGGCTTCGAGAGCCGGCCTTGATTGGGCGGGACAGTGCGTGGTCGTTGCGCTGGGCATTTGCATGACCGTCGTTCTGACGGTCGCGGCCGGCGGGTATGTCGCCCTGTTGGGGAATCGAAAGTTCCGTGCGCGCCTTCGCGCGCGCTTGGCGAAGAAGGGTCTTGACCCCGCCGATTGGTCAGGCGGCTACGTGCTTCTCACGCCGGGGGGCCAGCTTCGAATATTCGACGGTTTTACCAACTGGGACATCGGCTTCCTTGCCGCGATGGGCAATCGCCTCTGTTACATCGGGGACAAGACCCGATTCAGCCTGGATCGAAACGCTGTCACGACGATTCAAGTACATCGCGAACGAATGGGATGGGGCACAACTCAGCGTGTCAAGGTGGGATGGCGCGACCCAGCCACGGAGGAAACAGGCGAAATGATCCTTTTGCCGGCCTCTCGTTCTTCCCTGGGTCGATGCAGTATCGAGTCGGCCCGGCTCGCGGTGAAATTGCAGGATTGGCACGCTGGCGCGGAGTCCGGCGGGATCGTGGCAAGCAAGGAACTGCCACCGTTGCCCTCTCCTAGTTTCCGCGATGTCGAAGGGGTTCCGCTCGCCCACCTGCTATCGCGTTCGTCGGTTCAGGTCAGTATGGTAATGCAGGCGATTGTCGCGTTGATTCTGTGCATGACACTCTCGCCCTGGGTCCCCGCGGAACGCACGCTATTCTTCGTATTGGCAGCGGTGGGTAGCATGATTGCGCAACGGATCTATTTGGTTCCGTGGCTCAGCGGCATGAAGAAGCGACAGGACCGTCCATAGCACGCCGTTCTTCTGAGACTTCTCATTCTGTCGACGTGGCACAGAGGGATTCCATGCAACAGCCCACTTGGTTTAGAATCCGGGTCGCACAAACGGGCAGGACCTAACCTCGCTGAAGGACGCCGTACACGCCATGTCACTTCGATTGAGCGCCATCGATATCGTGGTCGTCATTATCTATCTCGCGATCGTCGTCACCCTGGGGACCATCATGAAACGGCGTGCGGCGAAGAACATCGGGAGCTATTTCCTGGGCGACCGGCAACTACCGTGGTGGGCGCTGGCGATGTCGGGCAGTTCGTCGTATTTCGACATCACGGGAACGATGTGGATCGTGAGCCTGTTCGTCGTGATGGGCCTGAAAGGCATGTGGGTGCAGTGGATCTGGGGCTTCATCATTCCCGTTTTCTACATGGCGTACATGGGGAAATGGATCCGGCGCTCGGGCGTGATGACGGGCGCGGAATGGATGGAGACGCGGTTCGGATCGGGCAAAGCGGGAGAACTGGCGCGGGCCTCGTACACGCTGTACGCGGTGCTGACCATCACGGCCTTTCTAGCCTATGGCGCGACGGGCATGGGCAAGTTCGGCGCGGTGTTTCTGCCGTTCAGCGAGCACACGTGCGCGGCGCTGATCATCGGCGTGACGGGTACGTACGTGATTGTGGGCGGGTTTCACGGCGTGGTGCTGGTCGAGATCTTTCAGACCATCGTGCTGAGTATGGGCGCGATATTGATCGCGTATCTCGGATTCCGGCACGTCTCTCCGGAATTGCTCCAATCGAAGGTCGTGCCGGAATGGGGAAGCCTGGCGCCGCAGTGGAAGTTCGATTACCTCGCGGGCACGGAATATCAACTCTTTGGGGCGCTGCTCATCGTTTGGGTCATGAAAGGACTGCTGCTT
Organism: uncultured Nitrospiraceae bacterium; assembly: GCA_964402555.1. GTDB lineage: Bacteria > Hydrogenedentota > Hydrogenedentia > Hydrogenedentales > SLHB01 > CAYOCT01. The sequence goes on from CAYOCT010000045.1 coordinate 37,187, forward strand.
TCGTTGTCCGGACCGGAACAACTGTACGATTTCCAACGCTTCCTCGCGGCGCGCACACCCAAGGAGGCATCGAAACTCGGCGCGTTGTGGGGCGCGATCCATACGGTCCGCTGGCCGATGGCCATGGCGCTCGCGGCGATGGGGATCGTGGGGCTGGCGCAGAAGGGCGACCCGGAAACCGTGCTGCCGTCGGTCATCCAGGGCATGCTCCCGCCGGGCATTCGCGGCCTGGTGCTCGCCGCGCTGCTGTCAGGTTTCCTCGCGACGTTCAATTCGACCGTGAACGGCGGCGCGAGCTACATCGTGAAGGACATCTACCACAAGTACGTCAACCCGAACGCGTCGCAACGGCAATTGATCCTCGCGAGTTACGTTTCGTCGGCGGCTTTGATAGTCATGGGCGTGGGCATCGGGTTCGCAGCAACCTCGATCAACCAGATGTTCACGTGGATTATGGGCACGCTCGGGGCGGGGGTACTGATGCCGAACGTGCTGCGCTGGTACTGGTGGCGGGTCAACGGCTACGGCTACGCCGTGGGCACGATCTCGGGCATGGCGCTCTCGCTCGTGCAGGCGTTCGTCCCCTATTTCGGTGCGCTGCCGCTGTACGTTACGTTCCCGTTCATCGCGCTCGCGGTGCTCTATATCACGCTAATCGTCACCCTTCTGACCGAACCCACCGACCGCGCCACGCTGGTCAAGTTCTATCGCGACGTCCGGCCCGCGGGCTTTTGGGGACCCGTGGCGCGCGAGGCGGCGTTGGATAGACAAGCGGGTTCGAGCTTTTCTGTCGACATGCTCAACGTGGTTCTCGGCATTCCCTGGCTGATTGCGATGTGGCTTGCGCCCGTGTACGTCGTATTGCATCGTTTCACCGAAGCGGGCATCGCCGCAGTTGCAGTAGTCCTGTTGACATGCGTCTTGTACAAGACGTGGTATCTCAACCTCGCGGACGAATAACGGATGCGCACTTACCTTATTCTCATGGGAGGCGTCCTGCTGCTCGCCTGCGTGATCGCCGTTCCTCTCGTAGCAAGTTCTTCCCGCCCCTTCTCGCCGGAAGTCCGCGACTCGGTGCGCGATTACTCAGGGACGTTGCCAGTATTCCCCGGCGCGGAGGGCTTTGGCATCGACACCCCGGCGGGGCGCGGCGGGCGCGTCATCCTCGTGACTACGCTTGATTCGGACGGTCCGGGTTCGTTGCGCGAGGCGTTGTCCGCCTCAGGTCCGCGCACCGTTCTCTTTGAAGTAGGCGGCATCGTGCGCGTGCGCGAGCCGCTCGTGATTGCCGAACCCTTCGTGACGGTGGCGGGCCAGACGGCGCCTTCGCCCGGTATCACAATCGCGGGCGCGGGCGTGGACATCGCCACGCACGACGTGTTGCTCCAGCACCTGCGCATCCGCGTGGGCGACGAGCCGAACGGCCAGCGTGGCGATGGGCGCGACGGCATCACGATCGATGGCGCGCCGGACGGGTCGAGACAGGCCAGCCATATCGTCATCGATCATTGCTCGATCAGTTGGGCCATCGACGAAGGCATTGGCACGTGGAACCCCGGAGTGAGCGACGTGACCGTCCGGCAGTGCATCATCGCGGAGAATCTGTCGCACTCGTTGCATCCGAAAGGCGAGCATTCGAAAGGCATGCTCATCGGCGATCACAGCATGCGCATCGCCGTCATCGGCAATCTGTTCGCCGACAACATGCAGCGAAATCCCTTCGCCAAGGGCAACACCAGCGTGCTGATCGCGAATAACCTCATCTACAACCCGGGCACGTGTGCGATTCATTTCGGCGACGCGGACAATCACGGACCGTCGCTGGGTACGGTCGTGGGCAACGCCTTCGTTCCCGGCCCGGACACGCGCAGGTACGTGCCGCTGGTGTCGCTGCTGCTGGACATGGATTCGGCCACACAAATATACGGCTTCGACAACGCACTGGGCGGGCAGGCGGAGGCGCGTTCGTACCGCACGTGGGGCGTGTGGCATACGGTAAAGGACTACGCGGCCTGTGCTGTCCGCGCGACGCCATTAACGCTTCGTCCAAGCAGCGAGACCTCCGCGTGGGTGCTCGCCTCGGCGGGCGCGCGACCGACGGACCGCGACACGGTCGATATCCGGATTCTGGACGGCGTGACGCACGGCACGGGCCGTATTATCGACAGCCCTTCGCAGGTGGGGGGATTGCCGCATGTGGCGGAGACACGCCGTTCGCTCGCGCTGCCAGCCTCTCCATCAAATGACGACGATCACAATGGGTATACAAATATCGAGGCTTGGCTGCACGCGTTGGCGAGAGAGGTCGAGTAGCGGAAAGCCATTTCCAACGCAAAGACGCCGAGGACGCAGAGCCTTCGCGTTGACAAGAAAGACGACGCCCCTATAGGCTGATAGCCATCGATCTCGAAAGGGAAAGCGTATGCAGGAACGGCCGTTTGGAACACGAAGCGGGTTGTCGGTGGCGCCGGTGAGTATGGGCGGGATGCGTTTTCCCGAGGACACGGATGAAGCCGTGGCGCTCATCCGGCACGCGATCGATGCGGGCTTGCGGTATATCGACACGAGCCGGGGCTACGGCGACAGCGAGATCAAGCTGGGCAAGGCGCTCAAGAATGGGTATCGCGAGAAGGTCCTGCTCTCGACGAAATGGTCGCCCTGGGCGATGCGCATGGACGCTTCGGACGACGCGTCGGAGGATTGCGTACGGCGTCATATCGAAGAGCAAATGGAACGCCTGGATGTCGAATACCTGGACTTCTATCAGATCTGGAGCATCAACAACTACGACGAGTTCAAACAGGCCACCGCGCCGCGCGCGATGCTCTCAGGTATCAAGAGAGCGATGAAAGACGGCTTGGTCCGGCACACGGGCTTCACCACGCATGACGAGCCGGAAAGCGTCCTGAAGTATCTTGATCGGGTGGCCTGGTGCGAGGTCATTCTTGTCACGTACAACCTGCTGAACCGCAACTACGAACCGGTGCTTGAAGCCGCGAAACGTCTCGGCATCGGAACCATTGTGATGAACCCGGTGGGCGGCGGCAAGCTGGCGGCGTCGAGCGGATTCCTGATGGACCTCGCCCGCGAAGTAGGCGCGGAATCCGTGGCGGAACTCGCGGTAAGGTACGTGCTGTCGAATCCGAACGTGGACACGCTCATCGACGGGATCGCGAAACGCGCGGACGTGGACGACAGTGTCCGATTCGCGGAAGCGGGACCGTTTACGAAGCCGCAGATGCGAACGATCGACAAGGTCCTCAAGAACGTCAGCCACGCCGTGAGCAACTTCTGCACCGGCTGCAAGTATTGTATGCCGTGTCCGCAGGGCGTTAACATTCCGGAGGTCATGGCGTGCATTCAGGACGAACGCTATTGGGGCCTTTCGGAGTCCGCTCGCAAACGGTACCAGGCCATAGCCGCCGGCCACGCGGACGCGTGCGAGGAGTGCGGCGTTTGCGAGACGAAATGCACGCAGAAATTGCGTATCATGGAAGAAATGCGGTACGCCCAGGAACACTTGATCTTGTAGCACAGCGAGCCACAATTGAAGGCGCTTGACGAAGCGTAAGGATCGAGCGAAAGACGGGGACTGACACGTTTTTCGGCAGTTTGAAAAGCGTGTCTGTCCCCGCTTTTCGCGGCGCACTGTAACTAGAGCGCGATCCTCTCGCTGCAACTCGTTACCTTAAGAGAAGCTGAACGCTCAGCCACGTCCCGGCATGTGCGCCGGGAGATTGGAACTCGGAATGCAACGGCGGCCTTTGCCTCCCAGACATAGCGCGCCACGAAGCGCGGCATGGATCCTGGCGGCGGTAGTCGGGGTCATTACGATTGTGGTAGCGGGGGCGATCCTCTTCGCGCCGCGGAAGCCCCCTCCCCCGCCCGCCTCGGCCATCGCCTACGAGAAGAAACCCGAAGACCGCGCCGCGCCTCCGGACGACTCGCCGCCGGACGACAGGCCGTTCCGCCGCGGAGCACGCCGTACCGAACCTGTCGAACCTCCCCCAGTTGTCGAGGCGAGCACGGGGCGTTTCCTTATCGCGGGCACTGTCATCGACGCTAAGACACGCAAACCTCTCGAGCGCGCGCTGGTATCGTGCGTCATTCCGCGCGCTCCAGGTACGGCCGACGCCGCGCCGGCTTCGGACACCCCTCCCCCGCCTCCGGAAACCGATCGGCCGCGTGGGCGGCGCCGCGGACCTCGCGAGGGACCTCAAGCGACGCCAATGAAGAAGATTGACGCCCTCACCGGCGAGGATGGCAAGTACGAGTTGCGCGTCGACGAGCCGGGCGAGTTCACGATGTCCGCGGTCAAGAACGGGTATGTGCCCGTGACCGGGCGCAAGATCGCGATTGCGGAAGGAACCGCCGAGTTCCGGGAAGACTTCCAGCTTTCGACAGGCGCGAGCATTTCGGGCCGGGTCACGGAGTCGGGGAGCAGCGCGGGCGCCGAACGCGTGATCGTCCGCGCGGAAGGGGTCACGCGGGCGGAAGCGACGACGGACGCGCGCGGCAACTACACGGTATCGGGACTTAAGACCGGCGATTATGCCGTGATGCTCGATCTGCGAAAGGCGCCGTTCCAGGCCACGGGCATGGTCCCCACGCGCAACGTGAGCGTCAAGACGGACACGCAGGAAGTCCGGAACGTCGATTTCGTGGTCGAGGCGGCGGGCGAAGTCTGGGGTTACGTGATGACGCGCGAGAAGGAACCAATCTCTGGGGCGGACATCATCCTCTGCACGTCGCAGAGCATCTTCTCGCAGGCGGCGGATGCGTCGGTCAAGAAGACACCGCCGTTGACGGGGAACTCGGACAAGGACGGGTATTACGAGGTCATGGGCGTGCCGCTGAACAAGGAATGGCGTCTCTACTCGACGAGCAAGTTCCGCGCGCCGCAACTGACCGCGCCGTTCATTTTGACTAAGGCGCAACGCACGGCGCGCGTCGACATCTTCGCAAGCAACGGCACCTCGGTATTCGGGCGCGTAGTCAGCACGGACCGCACGCCGGTGCCGGATGCGAACGTCATTTGCATTCCCGGTTACACGAAGTTCTTCTCGCCGCTCGATGCGCCGCAAGCATTTCGCAACGGCAACAGCGCCGAGGACGGCACGTTTCAAATCCAGCAGCTTCCGGTGGGCGAGTATCAGATCCTGGCAACGAAGAAAGGCTTCAAGCTCGCCATGACGGGCGAGCCGGTGTATCCTGATGGCTACACGGACATCCACAATGTCGAGGTCGTGCTCGAACCGGTCGAGAGTGGCGAATACACGGTCTATGGCACGGTCACGAACGGCGAAGGCGAAGCGCTGAGCGGTGTCAGGCTGCTGCTCGCCGGCTTGTCAGGCGACAGCCTGAGCGCGGGTGAGCAGGAGACCACGTCCGAAAGCGATGGGACCTACCAGTTCTCAGGGGTCAGTTCGGGACTCCTCGTCCTCACCGCCGAAAAAGAAGGCTATCAGCGGCAGCAGTTGTCGAGCGTCAAATACAACGAGCCGACGAACATCGTCATGCAAGCCGCGTCGCACGTGAGCGGCACGGTCCTTGTACGCGAGACCGGCCAGCCGCCGCAGCAATGTTCCGTCAACGCGATCCGGATCGCGTCGGCATCGGGCGGACGGCCGGGGTTTGCGTCGATGATGATCGGCGGCGCGTTCAGCCGCACGGTCACGAGCACCGACGGCAAGTTCGAGTTCGAGCTGGCATCGGGCGCCTACACGATCGAGGCGCGGGCGGCAGGTCTGACGCCGGGCCGAACGCAAATCGAGATACAAGCGGGACAAGAATTGGATGACGTGATCGTTTACGTGCGCCAGTCGGGCGGCCGCATCCAGGGTCATGTCGCGACCTCGACGGGCCAGAACGCGCAGGGCGCAATGGTATGGATCGCGGAAGGCGAGGCCATGGCGGTTCCCGGTCCCGAAACGGAAGCGCAAACGCAGGGCATCCAAGTCGGCGCGGACGGTAACTACGAGTTCATTAACCTGCCCGCGGGGACCTACACGGTCCAGGCGAAGCTCGAAGGCTACGCGCAGGTCCAGAGTCCGCCAATCGAACTCGCGGACGGACAAACGGCTGCCGGCATCAATCTCGTGTTGAAACCGGGCAACGCGCTGGAAGGGTACGTGTACTTCGGCGGTCGCGCCGAGCCCGGAGCGATCGTTACCGTCATTGGCAACGGCGTGACCGAAATGGCGACGTCCGACTCGAGCGGCTTCTACCGCATCGAGCGGCTTGCGGCGGGATCCTATATCGCTTCCGCGATCGCGCTGACGGGCAACGCCGTAGCAGGATTATTCTCGCCGCTGCATGCGCGCGTCGACATTGTGGAAGGCCAGACGACCCCCTACAACTTTGGCGAGACGACGAATACGGCGCTTGAAGGGACTTGCGTCCCGCCGCCGCCGTACAACACCGTGACCTACGCCATCCTGCATATGCCCGGCGATGTGGCCGATCTGTCAGGCCTGAATTTCGGCAACCCCATGAGTTGGATGGGCGGCGGTTCGGGCGCATCAAATTCGATCATGGGCCTGTCGGTCGTGGATCATTCGGGGTACTTCCGCATTGATAATCTGGTCGAAGGCGAGTATCAACTCGACATCTTCTCGGGCGATATCCTCGCCGGAAACGTCCAGCAGGTGTTCAGCGGTATCACGAATGTCGTCAACGGCCAGGTCAGCCAGGTCGAGGTTCCGCTTGGACAATAGCGGTGTAGTGGTTCTTGCTCTTGCTCTTGCTCTTGCTCTTGCTCTTGCTCTTGCTCTTGCTCTTGCTCTTGCTCTTGATCGTGATCGTGTTCGTAATCGTAATCGAAAGTTGAGACAGAGGCTGGCTTAACGAAACGCTGTCGGAGGCGAAGTTGTCAATACCACGTGATCCGCGCGGACAAGGGATACCGATTGACGATCGTCGATTACGATTAGGATCACGATCACGATCACGAGAAGTAGGAGCAGAAGAAGAAGAAGCACTGTGTGTTTAGTAAGAACGCTTGGATGGGAACTTACCAATGCCTCTAATTTCATTGCAGGATGTGCATGTCTCGTACGGACCGTTGAAGGCGCTCAAGGGCGCGTCGTTCGAGATTGACGGCGGCGCAGTGGGCCTGCTGGGTCCGAACGGCGCGGGCAAGAGTACGCTGTTGAAGACGCTGCTCGGCTTCCTCCGGCCTGACCAAGGCAAAGTGACCATGTTCGACATGCCCATGCCCGACCGCGCAATCGACGTGCGGCAACGCCTGGGCTATATGCCGGAGCGGGACATCGTCAGCCCCAAGGTCAGCGCGGTCTCGTTCCTGACGTATTGTGGGTGCCTGTACGGGATGTCGCGCGTGGACGCGATGGAACGCGCGCACGAGGTGCTGAACTACGTGGGGTTCGGCGAGAACCGGTATCGCAAAATGGAGACGTATTCGACGGGCATGTGCCAGCGCGTAAAGTTCGCCCAAGCGCTGGTGCACGACCCAAAGCTCCTGCTGCTCGACGAACCGACCAACGGCCTCGATCCGGTCGGGCGCATCGAGATGCTCGACCTGATCCGCGAACTCGCCGAGAAGCGCAAGGTCACGGTGGTGCTCTCGTCGCACCTGCTGCCCGACGTCGAGCACGTATGCGAACGCGTCATCATGATCAGCAAGGGCCACGTCGCGCTGGACGGATTGATCAAGACGATCATGGCCCCGCGCGACGGGCTGTTCGAGTTGCGCGTTCGCGATCACGCGGAGGCGTTCCTCGCGGCGATTGAGACGGCGGGCTTCACGTGGCGCGATCAGCAAAACGGCAACCTTCTGGTAACCAAGCCCGACGGGGTCGGAGCGGAAAAGCTGTTTGCCATGGCGCGCGATCATAATACGCAGATCCGGCACTTGCAGCCCGTGCGGCAGAGCTTGGAAGAAGTCTTCATGCACGCGTTGAGCGACAAGGAATCCTAAACGATGCCCATCTACTCGCAAACCTACCGGACGTACGAAGGCCAGGCACGGCAGCGGTTCCGCTGGTGGGTGATGGTGCAGTACGAACTGCGCATCCTGTTTCGGACGCGCACGTTTGTAGCGCTGGTCATCCTCGGCTATCTGCACGCCTGCCTGCGCATCCTCCAGGTCGTGACCTACGACACGCTCGGGTCGGGCCCTCCCACGCCGCTCACCGAAGCCATGCGCCACCTCGCGATGATGAAGGTCGACGAATCGATGTTCTTCGATTTCATCCGCTTGCAAGGGCCGCTCGTCTTTCTCTCGACCATCCTCGCGGGCGCGGGCATGATCTGCGACGACTATCGGAATAACCTGATGGAGATCTTCTTCTCGAAGCCGTTGACGTGGCGCGACTACGCCGTGGGCAAGATCATGACGCTGCTGATCATCGGCATGGGGTTCACCGCGGTGCCCGGCGTGCTGCTGGTGGTCGTGCATAACATGGTCAGTCCGAGCTTCGCGACATTGCAGGCGACGAGCTTCTGGCCCGTCGAGATCGTGGCGTTCTCGTTCGCGATGGTGGCGCCGTGCGCGCTCGGCGTGCTGGCTAGTTCGGCGATGTCGCGCAGCCAGCGCTACGCGTCCATCGCTATCTTCATGCTCCTCTTCGCGGACTTGACCGTCGGGCAATTGCTCCCGGAACTATTGCATAACCGCAACTACGCCGTGCTGGCGTTTCCCCTGGCGGTCAACCGCATCGGCGAGGTTCTGTTCCATCAGAAGCGTCCGCTGTTCGAACTGTCGTGGGGATGGTCGGCCGTATTCGTCGGCGTCGTGTGCGCCGTGGCGCTGAGCTTGATATGCCGAACCGTCAAACGCGCGGAGATGGCCTCATGAGCATGGTAATCGAAGCGCGTGATTTGTCGAAGTGGTTCGGAGAGGTCGTGGCCGTGAACAACCTCCGCATGGATATCGGCCCCGGCGTGACGGGACTGCTCGGCCCGAACGGCGCAGGCAAGACGACGTTCATCAAACTCGCGCTGGGCCTGTACGGACCGAGCCGGGGCACGATCCGCGTGTTCGGCGAACCGCCGCGCAACCGGCTCGACGTGCTGCGCCGGATCGGGTATTGCCCCGAAGCCGACAAGTTCTACGACACGATGACCGGGTACGAGTTCGTGTACTGGATGAACCGCTTCTGGGGCATGACGCCCAAGACGGCGCGCATCGAAGCCGAGGCGGCGCTCGAACGGTTGCGCATGGCCCACCGTATGGATGACCTGATCACCGAGTACAGCAAGGGCATGCGGCAACGCATCAAGATCGCGCAGGCGCTGGCGACGCATCCGGACTTGCTGTTCCTGGACGAACCGATGTCGGGACTCGACCCCGAGGGCCGCGAGGAACTGTTCGCCCTGATTCGTGCGCTGGGCGACGAGGGGCGCGCGGTGGTGTTCTCGACGCACATCTTGTACGAAGTGGAGCGCGTGACGAACAACGTCGTGCTGCTGCACAACGGCTGCGTGTTGGCCGAAGGCGATATCCGGCAGATCCGCGAACTGATCGACGAACACCCGCACGCCGTCACGATCGCCTGCGCAGACCCGCATCGTATCGCAGCGCCCTTCGCGGGCGATCCCACGACGCTCAGCGTCGAGTTCACCGATGGCTCAGTAACCATCCGCACTCGCGATCCCAATGCCTTCTACACGCGTCTGAACGATACAATCCTGAATGACGACATTGGCGTCGACAGCATCACCTGCCCGGACGACAATCTGCAATCCGTATTCGATTACTTAGTGCGATGAGACAAAGAAAGGAATGAAGAAGACTTAGCGATGAATAGCCCTGCGTATCTTCGATTCCTAGTTTCAACCTTCGCGCACCAAATGGTGTTGCTGCTCAGAAGGAAACGGGTGATCCTCGCCACGGCGCTCGTGCTCACGCCGATCGTGATCCCGTTGGCGCTCGCTTTTTTGTCAGCGACCGCATTTGCCGAGGACGGTAACCGAATCTTCGTGCGCCTGGTTGAGTCGTTGTACTTGAAGGCCATGGCGCCGCTGCTGGCGTTGTTCTTCGGATGCATGCTGATCGGCGAAGACGTCGAACTACAGACGATGCCGTATCTCTTGACGCGCCCACTGCCAAGGAGCGCGCTCGTAATAGGCCGGTTCTTCGCCTACGGTGCGGTCGCCTCGGCGATTCTCATGGTCTCGATCGCCATGGCGTTCGCAGCGTGCACGTCCGTGGGAGGATTGGCGCTAACGCGCGATACCGCCCTCCTGCTCGCGCACTACGAAGCGCTGGCCGTGCTCTCGCTGTTCGCGTACGGCGCGCTCTCGATGCTGCTGGGCGCGTTGATGCGGTATCCTGTCGTGGTGGGCATCCTGCTGATCTTCGGGTGGCAGCGCCTGGCCATGCTGCTGCCGGGCATGATCGACTTCCTCACGATCGAAAAGTACCTATCGGCGCTGCTGCCGAAACTCGCGACTGAACGCGAAAACGTGGTTATCAAGACTGCCCTGGTCGAGTTTCAGAAGCAGCAACTTCTGGTGGACGCCCCCAAAGCCTTCATGGCGATCATCGCGATTGTCGCAGTCCTAGTAATCGCTACGTGCGTGGTGGTGCGGCAACGCGAGTATTCGGCCGCGCGGATCATGGGCGGTTGATCGCATCTTCGCGCTTTACGTCAGCATCGATCGGCCGAGTGAGTGCACTTGAAATAAAGCCTGGCACGGACCGGCTGGGAACCGGCCCGTCTGACACGCACGAGGTCGGGAACAAACCCCTAGATCTGGCCCAGCTTGCGGCCCTTGGCAGTCTGCATTTCCATCGAGGTCCTGATATACCAGTTAGCTATCGGACTCGTCAACCATTCCGCTTTCTCTTGGGCGGCCTGGCCGTCGTTGGCCTTCAATGGATAGCGGCGTGTCACGTCGTTCAGGTGGCGCATTACGTTCCCTCCCGTTCCCTACATTTCAGTGGCGCTCTTGAAGTCAGCGTCGCACAGGGCGCCCGTTCTCCCGTTCGAGTACCCCGCTCAATGAGTCCATTCGCAGGACATGATGGGATTTAATCATAGTCCCCTTCCCGCTGTCAAGGACAATCCCGGACCTACCCGTCATTGGGCACATTCGGAGGACTCCCGGGGCGGTGATCCGCAGATGCCGGCGGTTTGCTGTCGCGCGTCAGCGTTTCTCGTCGCTAATTTTCAGGCCTGCGCGGGGTTCGGCGACATTGAAGATGGCGCGATCCATGGCGCCATTTGGAGTCATGCAGGCTACGACGTGGCGGCCCGGGGAAAGCGCGAGCGTGAGAGGCGCCTCGGGATTCGACGCACCCAGATAGCGGTCGTCGAGATACCAGTACAGCGCCGATTCGGCATCGAGCGAGGAACTTAGCCGGATGCGGTCGCCTTCGGTTTCTCCAGTCAGGATGTATTCACCCTTATCGGCCGGTTCATGAATCCTCAGCCCCTGCCTGCGCGCGGCCTGGGCCTCCACCGTGCCCTCGCGCGCAACCCTCGGCGCGGCCACCTTCGCAAGGTCCCAACCCTTGGCCGCACCGGGCCAGCGCTCAATCACTTCGCCTTCGCGGCCCGGAGCGGGATAGTGGACATCGCAAATCCGATTCAGAAGCTGCCCGCGCGGCACGGACTCCTCGCGCGTGTTTCTGCACCAGGACGACGCGGGCAGGCCGGTCACCGCGCATACCTTGACCGTGCGCAGGTCATTGGCCGGGTCGGGCCACGGAGCCACGCTCGAAGACAGCAATGCGCGGAACACGCGGGCCGCAACAGGCAGCGCGGAGCGCGCGCCCACGAGCCGGCTCGAGGCCCTGCCGTCGTTGTTGCCCATCCATACCCCGACGAGATATTGACCGTTGAACACGAAGGCCCACGCGTCGTGATGCCCGGTGGAAGTGCCCGTCTTCCAGCAGACGCGATTGGGCGCGCCAATCGCGCGAATCAGATTCGGCTCCAACTCCTCGGGCAGCGGCTGCTCCATCATCTCGTAGAGCTTCAGACACGTGCCGCGGGAAAGTGGGGAAAACGGGGAAGAAAGGGGAAAGGGGGAAGAGGGGAAAAGGGAAAGCAGGGTAGAGGGATCGTCAAATAGCATGCCTGAAGTACATCGGGAAAGGACAAGGTCAAAGTTTTGAATCTCCCCCTCTCCCCCTCGCCCCTCCCCCCCTCTCCTCATGTCCCCATTTCGCATTCCCTCCATCACGGTCAACGGCCGGTACTCGCCCAGCGCGGCGAGCATCCGATACGCGGCCATCATCTCGTCGAGCCGGACTTCGCAGTCTCCGAGCGTCAGCCCAAGTCCATAGCTATCCGACGGACGCGTCAGCGTATCGAGTCCGACGCCTTTCAGGAAACGGTGCAGGACCGGCACGCCCACGCGATCGAGAATCATCACGGCGGGCACGTTGAGCGAGTGGCGCAAGGCGTCGGCGGCGGAGAGCATGCCGTTGTAGAGGCCGTCATAGTTCTCGGGATTGTACGCACCGAGATCGAGCGAGTCGTCGAGCAACGTCTCGCCGCCGTAAAGGACATTGTTCTCCATGGCCAGCGCATAGGCGAACGGTTTCAGCGCCGACCCGGGCGAACGGCGCGCGCGGCAGGCATCGACTTGCCCGCCGTTGTCGTCGAAGAAGCACACCGAGCCGACGTAGGCCAGCACCTTCGCCAAGGGCACGTCGACGACCATGATGGCGGTGTTGTCGATGTCGCCCTTGTATCGCCGCGACGCACGCACGGCGGCCTTCTCGGCCATCTGTTGCATCTTCGCATCGAGCGTCACGCGCAGCGCGCCCCGCTCGCCGATTGTTTCGCGCAACCTCATCGCGAGGTGCGGCGCCAAGGATGGGAACGGCTGCCACGCCGTATGCAACGGCTCCGCAGCCGCCAGCCGCGCCTCCTCCTTGGATATGAACCCTTCGTCGGCCATCCGTCCGAGCACGTAATTACGCCGGGCACGCGCGCGCGCTTCGTTTCGCAGCGGCATCAGCGTGGTCGGGGCTTTGGGCAGCCCGGCGATCAGGGCCGCCTCGGACAGCGTGAGTTCGCGCGCGGGTTTTCCGAAGTAACGCCGCGCCGCGGCCTCGACACCCACGAGATTAAGACCGTACGGAGCGGTATTCAGGTACGTCCGCAGGATGTCGTCTTTGGAACAACGCCGTTCTAAACGCAATGCGCGTATCGCCTGCGCAATCTTCGCCGGGACGCTGCGGTCGGCGTTCGGTCCGCGCTTGACGACCTGCATCGTGAGCGTCGATCCGCCGGAAACGATCCGCCCATGGGTCGTGTTCTGCCAGACCGCGCGCAGCACCGCAAGGGGATCAACGCCGGGATGCTTGTAGAACCGCTGGTCCTCCGCGGCAAGCGTGGCTTGAACGATGCGCGGGCCGAGTTCGTCCAACCCGCGCTCGAAACACCATTGGTCCTCGGCATTGAGAAAGGCGTGCAGCAACGCGCCGGAGCGGTCAAACATCTCGCCCGAAGGATCGACACGCAGATAACGCGACGCATCCATTGGCCACGCGAGGATCGCGGCAACGCCTGCCGCACATCCGAGCAAGGCGGCAATGCCGACAAGAACTCTCTTTCTTTGGCGCGTCATAGCGGCCACACCGGCCTTCCCGGTCGACTATTTCACGGTCATCGCCGAGGCGTCGGAACGCGCGTGGACTGAAGCATCGTACATGCACTCAGCGGTTACCGGCGGATACTGATAAGCGCCCGGCGTCACCGCACGGACGACGTAGTACAAGTGGTGCGTGCCCGAGGGCAGCGTATCGAACGCGACCACCATGCGGTCGTCACGCGCATCGAGATACGACGCCGTGACTCCGGCGGTGTCGTCCCCGCCCTCCTGTTTCGGTTTCGCCTTCTTGCTCGTCCGCACCGCGTTCTCGAACGCCGCGCCCGGCATGATGTCGGGGTCGAGACGCGGGTTCTCAATCTCGAATCCCGCGGGGAGGAGATCGGCAAGCACGACGTTCCGTAACTCCGAACTACAATCGATCTTCACGTCTACCACGTAGCTGCCGCCCTGATCGAACGAGGCCTCTGCGTATGGCTGGCCGGTCGACGTGCGAAACGCGCGCGCAACGGCTATGCCGCCCGCGTGTTCCTCGGCGGCCGAACCTTGCGCGGGAACGCCTCGCGTGTCGAGGCTGATGTACAAAGGAACCGTGCCCGTATTGGCCACCGTAATCGCCGCACCCTTGCCGTCCTGTTCGGCGCGCACGATGGCCGGGCCGGCCAGCGTGTCCTGCTTCTGGGCGGTGGTAATCGTCGCGGCAGCCCCGTCGGCCTTACCCGCGGTTGCCATGAGGTAGGTCGACAACGCACTAATCACGAACGAGGTCTCCTGCGTGTTGCCGTGCCTGTGCGATTCGAGGAAGCTCGTCAGGGCCTGGGCTTTGGCGAGGACCTCGTCGTCATGGCCGCCGATCTGCTGGAGCGCCAGTAGCTCGACCGCCGTGTTGCGAATCTCCGAGTTGAGTGTATCGAACCCGCGGAACTCGTTGAACGGTTCAGAGGGGGCGGTCTTCAGATACAGATTGACGCGATCCCGGTCTTGGGTATTCTTCGCCAGCGCGGCCGCCAGCAGGTACCGCGCGTGACGCGGCACGGTGATGGTGTCGAATCGCTGAATCTGGCGGACGGATTCGGCGTCGCCGTCGAGCGCAAGGACGTACAACGCGTACGCGCGAAGGTACAGCCTCGCCTGCGACGACTCAGTCCAATCCGTACCGAGTTGCCGCACGTATTGCTGCAATGCCTGGAAGTTGTCGGCGGGCAAGGGGAAGTCGCGGCCGAGTTTGACCAGGGTCAGGAAATGCAGCGCGTACACCGACCCGTAGTCGTACGGCGACGACGCGCCCGGCCACATGCCAAGGCCGCCGTCCGGAGTTTGCATCGAGAACAACCGCGCGATGCCGGCTTCAATGTACCCTTGCAGCGTCGCGCCCTGCTCGAGCGCGGCGCCGGCCAGGTCCGTATTCTGTTTCAGCAGGTACATCGGCATGAGGCTCGACGTGGTCTGTTCGACGCAGCCGTAGGGATAGTGCACGGCGTATTTCAGCGCGTCCTGCAGGCGCAAGAGCGGCGTTGCGCCGACCGTCGCTCCAAGTTCGACGCGCTCGTCGTCGAGGAAGACGGTGTTGCGCAGTTCGCGCGTCTCGCCCGGGCTCAACGGGATCAATGCGTGATCCGACTGAAATGTAGCGGGCGCGCGCACGGGAATGGGCGCGGTCTCGTTCAGCGTCTCGACCTGCTGGTTGTTCGCGTCGAAAACAAGCGTCTCCCAGCGAATCTCGCCCTGGCCGACAGTCATCCCGGCGGCGAACTCCGCCTCGAACGAGGCTTCGCCATGCGGGGCTGCTTCCAGTTCTTTGCTGCCCGCGCCCCCGCGTACCGCGCCGCCGCAGGACCAGCTCACCTTCGCTTTGCAGGGCGAGTCCGTGTGGTTGAAGAAGACGCCCCGGCACCGGGTCGTGTCGCCCGGCAACAAGAATCGCGGCATGCTCGTGCGCAGCATATACGGACGGCGGACGAACACGTCGGCGCTTTGCGCACCCAGGGCCGTCGGCGTCGCGGCCACCGCCACAAGACGGAGCTGTCCCGCGAACTCGGGCACCTGCATGATGACTGCCGCGTGGCCGGAGGCGTCGGTGCGGACCACGCCCGACCATAATGCGACCGGCTTTATCCAGTTGTCGTCGGCCGAGGGCAGGCGCTTCTGCAAGTCGCGGAGCAACGCGTCGCCGCCGATGTGCGGCTTGTCAAAATCGTAGGCCACCTTGTCGTAATAGTGCGCGCGGCGGAAGTCGGGCTGGCGCGGCCTGCACAACCAGGCGTAGGGATCGGGGTTGGCATAGCCAGTGATCCCATGAATGCCTTCGTCCACTGCGGCCAGCGTAACCTCCGACTCGACAGGCGCGCCAGCGGCATCCGCGACCTGCACGTCGAACTTCGCCTCGGTCGCGGGCCGGATCGCCTCGGGCAGCGCCGTGTATTCGACCTTAAGCAGGCGCTGGGGGTCGCGCACGGGCAGGCCGATCATCGCGAAGCTCGAGAACGGATAGACCTGCGCGCGATCGGTCTGCACGGCGTGAATTACCGTGACTTCGATCCACGCGTTCGGGAACATCTTCTTTGTCACGGGCAGTTGGACAACGCCCACTTTGTCCTTGATATCGACCGGGATCATCTCCTGGATCTCTTCGCATTGCACGACGACGATGCCCTTGCCGTCGAACGGCGACTCGACGCGAATGGCGGCTTCCTGGCCGATATCGTAGGCTTCTTTGTCGAGCGACACTTTGAGAAGGCTCGGGCGAGCCGAATCGACCGAGCGGTAGTGGTCCCAATAGCTGTAGAACGACATCGTGCTGTACTGCGGCGTCGCCGACGAATGGACGCGCACACGGTAGTAGCCATAGTCATGCGGCGCAAACACGACGCTGCCTTTGCCTTCGGTCAACGGGACTTCGCGCGACTCGATTGGTTCGAAGGACTCGGACCAATTCGGTTCGTTGTTCGAGTAGTAGCGCCGGACGTAGTAATTCCAGGTTTGCCGTTCGAGCGTGACACTGACCTTGTCCAGCGCGGCAGGCTTCTCGTCAGGCGTGACGGCCGCCACGAAGACTTCAATACCTTTCCCGTCGGCAGGATGGCCGGTGCTAATGCCCAAGGCGATGTCCGACGGCAGCAGGACGCTCTCGGCCTTAGCGCCGACGGCGCGTCCGCCCAACTCGAACACGCGCCCGATGGCGATGGCGCGCATCGGGAACGTGACCTTAGGAGGAGCCTGATAGGTGAATTCGAACGTCGCGTTGCCGGCCTCATCGGTCTGCTCCTGGCCGCACTGCACGGGTTCGGGAATGTACTCGGAATCGTTGCCGAAGCGATACGTCTTCCACGCCTCGGGCTTGAACGCGTCTTCACGCTTGAGGATGACGGTCGCTTCGCACTTGCGATCGGCCGCGGGCGCGCCGAACAGATGTTGGGCGTTGATGTGAATGGGATACGTCTCGCCTGCACGCCAGCACTGCTGGTCGAGCGTAACGGAGGTCTTGATGCGGTTCGGAACGAACTCTTCCAGATTGAATTGGTAACTGCCAATGGTCTTCTTGCTGCCCGGCACGGACAGTTGCACCGTGTACTTGCCGGTCGGATACACTTTCTCGGTGGGGATGTCGAACCCGCCCGTCCCCCACGACGACAAAACCGCCGGCTGCGACAGGAGGCTTTGCCCATTCGGCTTCACGACGTTCAGCAGCAGCGGGACGTCGGGCAGCGCGTCGCCGTAGTTCGTGCGGACCAGCCAGTGGGCGTGAATGGTTTCTCCGGGCCGGTACAAGTCGCGGTCGGCATAGATGAACCCGTCGTAGCCCTTGCGGTCGAACGGCGGCATCTGCTCCGTGAAGTCCTGCATGTCGTCAGCGCGGCGGGTCAGGTCGAGAAACGTGAAGTCGCGGTCCCGTTCGACCACCACGACGCGTGGCTCGCCAAGCGCGCCGTCAAACGGCGCGAGATGGACCATGCCGTTGTCGTCGGTGTTGCCCGTGCCCAAGATCTGGTTCTTCGTCGAATAGACGGTGGCCTTCGCCATGCTCAACGGCGCGAGCGAGAAGAGGTCGTGCACGAACAACGCGAGTTCGTTGTTGCGCCAATGGGCGAGCACGCCGATGTTCGTCCACAAGACCATCTTCGTTCCCGAAACGGTCTGCATGGATGTAACGTCGCGTTCGCCTTCGTCGCCTCCCACGTATTGCCGTTCGGTAACCTCGGTCTCGCTGGATCCCTTGATGCAGAAGACCCCGTACTTGTCCGGCGGGAACAGACTCTCTAGGTCGAGCGGCGTCGGCACGAGCCGGTCCATCGTGTTGGCGATGGGCATGTCCTTCTGGGTGATCTTCTCGCACCATGCCTCATTGAAATGGTCGCCGCCCTCGCCGCTCTGCATGTCCTGCAACGCGACGGCGATGTTGGACGGGAACATGCGGTACAGGGTAATGTCGACCTTGTCGACATTGCGCGTCTCGATGGGCAGAACGGCGCCCGGCCGCCTCGGGAAGTAGTATTCGTTCTCGTGTCCGAACCCGATGTAGGGCGGCACCGAATCGCTCTTGACCGTCCGCGTCACGGGCGCGTCAGTTGTCGTGCCGCCTTCGAGCGCGACCCCAGGGGTCAGCTTGAGTTCGTAGACCTGCTTCGAATGCCAATTCCCGTAGATCACAAAGCCCATGTACGCCGGCTCGACGCGCAGGTCTTCGATGCTGGGCGTAAGCTCCAGGTGTTTGCGGATTTCATCGATCTTGGCGGCTCTGCTTGCGCGCACGTTGAGCGCAAGTCCATCTCGTCCGCCATGCTGCCACGACCGGTACCACCAGGTTTCAGAGATAGCCAAGCCTTGATGGTTGTGGTTCACTGCTGGGCTGGCAGGAGGCGAGGGCGGCGTAAGGGTGCACATATACGGCTGCTTAAGCACGGCCGCGTCCGCGGAACGAAGCCCCTGCCCGATGGCCACGGACAGCGTTGGAGGAGCCGTCAGGTTCTCGTGGAAGACGATTCGATTGGGCATCGACGCGCCTGTCGGAAGAACCTGGAATGCAATCGGCTTGTCCGGTGCGGCGGCGTCCTTCAGTGTGAGCGACGACTGCAGCGCTTCGGTCCGGACCGGTTGGCTGAACAAAACCGTGATTTCCTTCACGTCATCCGTATTGCGTTTCCATACGGCGCCAAGCACTTTGAGCGGCTCCGGTTGTGGGAATGGAAGCGTCACGTCCGAAAGCAAGGCGAGCTTCCCGGTCCTGTCTTTCAAGCCCCGGGCCAAATGAATGGTCGTGTTCTCATGCACGCTGCCCGGAACCACAATTCGGTAGGTCGTTTCGTTGGTGCCTTGTTCGACCGAAAACGGCACCGCAGCGCCGTCGGAGGCAAGCAATTTGGCCGACGCGCTGAACCCGGCAAGGTCCAGCGGCGCCGAGAACAGGATACCCGCCACGGCTCTTTCAGGAGTTGACTCCATGATCCAGACCCGCCGAACGTTAAAGGGGAGGGTCGAAAAGTACAACGGCGGAGCCTGGGGATTCAGCGGTTTCCCATCCACGGATCGCAACTCGGGGTTCAGCACGACTTCATGGATTTGAAGAACGGACAGATCGAGTTGGGGGACATCGGCGGCAACGAAGTTTGCTCCGATGCGATACGTCATCATGGCGCCTCGCGTCTTGACCGTCAGGTCTGGCACGACGGTGAGGGGATTCTGGGGCTGGCCATCGGGTTGTAGCGGAAGTTGGATCGGCTTGTCGAAGAACACGACGATTTGATTGCCCAATGTATCCCCCTCTAACGGGATACGGCCGACAACATTCAGGTAGTCGGCGCTAGGTTCCCCATTCGCATGGCACGCGAAGAGCAGGAGAACAGCCATGTACCCAGTAACTGCTACGATGCGTCGAACCGGGGTGAAACAAGCCATGGAACCTCCCTCACTTTCCGTCGATAGACCTCACAACCGCGCCTCCAGAATACGCTTGGTGTCCGTTATTATACCATGACTACCCCGAAAGGTTTCCGCAGGTTATGTCATGCCGGAGAGGAGTGTAATTTCACGTCCGTTCCTACGCCGAGATTGCGAACGGGCGCATCCTGCAAGCTATGCTTCGTCATGTCGAGACGGGTTCGATTAGGACTCGTCATGAAGCGCGGCTTCACTCGGGAGGATGAAAATGCAGCGCGTCGTGTGTGGCTCCGATGCATAGAGGAACGCTGGACCTCCTGTCATTCTGAGAGCCTGTGAAGAAATATCAAAGTCTTGCGATTTCCTTTGTCGGCTCCGCCCTTCCTGTCATCCTGAGCGCAGCGAAGGATCTCGC
>CAYOCT010000046.1:0-56943 GCA_964402555.1 uncultured Nitrospiraceae bacterium
TTGGTTACACAGATTAGCCTAATTCCGTGTCCAAGAAAATCGGGGCCGCCGCACCATTGTATGTCATTTAACGAGGGATTGCAGCTTCCGGATCTCCAGTTTCATCTGGACGATTTCCACGGCCTGCTGCTCATTAATCCGTCTCTACGTTTGCAGCATGTGCCTCAGCCCTTGAATGGCCGCGAGCGCGATCCCGTCGTCGCCCCTAAGTTTCCAGACCTTACACGTATTCGGACGATTCACTTCACGCGCCGCGGCGTCGCGAACGCTTCCTCCATGTGTTCCGGCAACACATATGCGCGCTTGCCGGTTTTGTCACAGAAGTAAATCCTGGATTCGGAGCGCTTGCGGGCGTCGCCGTCGGCCCAGAACGCGTAGAAGTCCGGATGGGCATGGAGCGGGCGGCGCGAATAGGTGTGATTGTAACGGCTGTCGTGCGTGACCTGGCGAAGACGTTTCCACGCCGCGCCTTCGTTGCGACTGGTCCACACGGCAATCTCGCCGCCGGGATTATACGGCTGCGGGCCCGGCTCCGTCGGGCCGATGATGCGCCACGTCCCATCTTCCTCGATGTACAGGCTCCCGGAGTCGTAGTTGTTGTCCGAGACCGCCACCTCCGAGATGGCCCACGCGCTGCCGTTCCAATGCGCCACGCGCCACGTGTGCGGCGCGTTCTTCGGTCCCGGCTCCCAGCCCTTGCTGGTCACGAAAAGCACTGCGGGACGGCCTTGGGCGTCGAAGTTGAGGTCTTTGACGTAGACGAGCAACCCCTCAGCGGCGTAGTCGTGGACGAGGGCGAGGTTCTGCACGGTGTCGACCGGCGTTGGTACGGTTTCCCCTTGGACGTTTTTCCACGTGCGCGCGAGATCGTCGGTTTCCATGTAATAGAGGTTGGTGCGGAAATTGAGTCCCAGGCCCTTGGGATGATAATTGAACGCCGTGCCCACCTTCTTGCCGCACGGCCACGTCACTTGATAGTGGCCTTCTTCGATGTGCGCGTAGGTCGTCCCTTCGGACCACGAGACGCCGTCCTTGCTCGTCATGGCGAAGAGGCCGCGCCCTTTGGCGTAGCGCGTGTGAAGAAACAGGAAGCCCTCGTCGCCGAGATACCACGGCTGCGGGTAAGAGAAGTTCGTTTCGAGAACCTGGTCGAACTCGTCGATATCGTACGGCTTCTTGCTCTTGAAGATATACGAAGGGCGAGACGTGCCGTGCGAGCTCGCGAACACCCAGAGATAGCCCTGGCTGTCAATCGACAACACGGGGTTGTCATGCGCGTCATCGGTCTTCTTGTCTATGAGGATCGTGGGCCGCGGGACGCGCTTCTCTTTGTGGTCGTAGTAACTGACCATTTCGAGCAGCGACTTGCCGCCCGGGGCGACGCCTCCATACACGAAGAAGGTCTTGTTCGCTTCGGGAGCGAACACGGCCATCGGGATGTGTTTCATGCAATAGGTTCCGAGGCCGCCACTGTACTTATAGACATACTCGTCCTTCGTAGCCTGGTTCGAGTACCAAATGCCGCGATAACCGTCAGCTTTCGGCAAAGGCTCCGCGGCGCACAACACGCTCGCCGCACACACGAATCCAAGTATGATCGCTGATTTCACGGTGGTTTCCTCCTGCGCAACACGGACTCTGCGGCCATCTTGATGGAATGGAGTTCTTATACATGCCTTGACCGCCTCCGGACAACCTGCTAGTGTACCGATTCGCAATGGAAGCGACTCAAAGTGAAAAACAGGGACTAGCGAAAAACAGGGACTGACTCGCGTTTCGGCAGTTTAAAAAGCGTGTCTGTCCCTGCTTT
This sequence comes from uncultured Nitrospiraceae bacterium, assembly GCA_964402555.1. Classification (GTDB taxonomy): domain Bacteria; phylum Hydrogenedentota; class Hydrogenedentia; order Hydrogenedentales; family SLHB01; genus CAYOCT01. Next base: position 1,811 of record CAYOCT010000046.1, read on the forward strand.
TCGCGCTCACAACACTAGAGTAGTAGCTCCAAAGTACGTCCAGCGGGAGGGTAGTATGGCTTTGGAAGAAGGACGTCTGTTGCCGCAAGGGCGGGTCACGTCGGTGGATGCGTTGCGCGGATTCGATATGTTCTGGATTGCGGGCGGCGGCGAACTCGTGAAGTGGTTGATACGGGTGTTCAAGAATCCCATTCCTGAGGGTCTTCAGTTCCAGTTCGAGCATGTATCCTGGGAAGGGTTCGCGGCGTGGGACCTCATCATGCCGCTATTCCTCTTTATAGTCGGCGTTTCGATGCCGCTGGCTTACTCGCGGCGTGTCGAACAAGGCGGTAGCTCCAAAAGCATCTACCTGCACCTGCTGCGGCGCGTGGCCATCCTGTGGGTGCTGGGTATGATCGCGCAGGGCAACCTCCTCGCGTTCGACCTCTCCAAGCTGCACCTCTACTCGAACACGCTCCAGGCCATCGCCGCGGGGTATTTCATCGCGACCGTGGTCATTCTGAACGTCGGCGTGATCTGGCAGGCGGCGACCATCGTCGGGCTGCTGGCGTTGTTCTGGGTCCTGTTGATGTTCGTGCCCGTGCCCGGTCATGGCGCGGGCGTCCTTACGCCCAAAGAGAACATGGCGATGTTCGTCGACGAAACGCTGCTGGGCCGATTCCGCGACGGAACCCCGTACACATGGATTCTCAGCAGTATCACCTTTGGCGCGACGGTGCTGCTCGGCGTGATGGGCGGCCACCTGATCCGCTCGCAACTCCGGCCCGGCACGAAGGCGCTTATCATGTTCGCCGCAGGCATCGCGGGGCTCGCGCTCGGCAAGCTCACGGGGATCTGGTTCCCCATCATCAAGCACATCTGGACAAGTTCGTTTGTGCTGTACGCCGCGGGGTGGAGCTACCTGCTGCTGGCCTTTTTCTACGCGGTGATGGACGTCTGGGGCTATACCAAGTGGGCGTTCGGATTCAAAGTCATCGGCATGAACGCCATCGTAGCCTACATGCTCGGCGAGTTCTTCACCGGCCGCGAAGTCGCGGGCCTCTTGTTTGGCGACGCCGCAAGGTCCTACGGCCTCGCGTTCCAACTTGCGATGGCCGCGTTGTGCTTCGGCCTGTTGTGGTCCTTGCTCTACGTGATGTACCGCAAACGCATCTTCGTCCGCATCTAACGGAGACACCGCCCATGGATGCCGCTATCCTTGCCGGAGGGCTCGCGACACGCCTGCAGGGCGTTGCCGGTGGCCTTCCGAAATGCCTTGTCGAGATTCAGGGCAAGCCGTTCCTGCATCACCAACTCGAATACCTGCGCCGGTTCGGCGTCACGCGCGTCGTCATGCTGGTCGGGCATCTTAGCGAACAGGTCGAGGCCTATCTTGGCGACGGTTCGGCGTACGGACTCGAAGTGGCCTACGCGCACGAACGCGCGCCGCTCGGGACCGCGGGCGCGATCAAGAACGCCGCGCCGTTGTTACCCGAGACGTTTCTCGTATTGAACGGCGACACGCTGGTGGACCTCGATCTAGCCGCCTTTATCGAGGCCCATCGCGCGCGGTCCGGCGCAATCTGCTCGATGGCCCTGTGCCAAATGGACGACGTGTCCGACTACGGCAGCGTCGAAGTCGATGTCGGCGGTACCATCACCGCGTTTCTCGAAAAGCAGCCGCTCAAGCGTCCCGGACTCGTCAACGCGGGGGTGTATTGTTTCTCGTCGCGCGTGCTCGATTTCATTCCCGTCGAAACCAAAGTCTCGACCGAGACCGAGGTCCTGCCAGCGTTGCTGGCGCGCCGCGAATGCATCGCCGGCTTCACGTTTAAGGGCGTGTTTGTCGACATCGGCACGCCTGACCGGCTAAACTTGGCGCAGACGCATTTCTTGTTTGGTAACGAATGAAGTGAGCCATCGTGTCCGGCTTGTGTCGCGTTAGTTCCTGCTCCTGCTCCTGCTCTTGATCTTAATCGAAGGTTAAGAAGGGACGGAGCACAAGTTAGTTGAGCGATTGCGATTAAGATTAAGAGCAGGAGCAAGAGCAAGAGCAAGAGGAATGCGCGTGGATTCGCAGTTGCATAATAGCTTCAGTTGACGCTACGGGTAATGGAGGGGGACGTTATGATCCTTCGTTGCAAGGCCCCGTTACGGATAAGTTTTGCGGGCGGCGGCACCGATGTCGATCCGTATCGCACGGAACGCGGCGGCTGCGTGCTCAGCACGACGATCGACAAGTACGCCTACGTAAGCTGCACGCCGCGCAAGGACGCCGTCATCCAAGTGCACTCGCTCGATTTCGACATCGTCGCGAAGTACGACACCAAGGAAGACTTCGTGATGGACGGCGATCTTGTCCTTGCGAAGGCGGTCATCGCGAAGCTGCGCGGACGCCGCGGCCACAAGGGCTTCGACCTATTCATGCAGACCGACGCGCCGCCCGGCAGCGGCCTCGGGTCCTCGTCCACCATGGTCGTCGCGCTCGTCTCCCTCTTCAAGGAGCACTTCCGCCGCCCGATGACGGATTACGAGATCGCCGAACTTGCGTTTTATATCGAGCGCATCCTGCTCGGGTTCAAAGGCGGTATGCAGGATCAGTACGCCGCGACCTTCGGCGGGTTCAACTTCATCGAGTTCTTCCCCGACAAAGTGATTGTCAATCCGCTCCGTCTCGACCACGACATCCTGAACGAATTGCAGTACAGCCTGCTGTTGTGTTTCACGGGGCGCACGCGGATCGGCGCGGGGATCATCGACGCGCAAGTGCGAAACTATCAGAAGGGCAACGAAGTCAGCATTCACGCCATGGACGCCCAGAAGCAGTTCTGCATCGAGATGAAGAACGCGCTGCTGCAAGGCAAGCTCGCGCTGTTCGGCTCGCTCATGGATGAGATTTGGCAGCAGAAGAAGCTGATGGCGGCGAAGATCACGAACGTCAAGATCGACGAGTTGTATGAGGAAGCCCGCAAGGCGGGGGCCCTCGGCGGCAAGCTCCTCGGAGCGGGCGGCGGCGGCTATCTGTTGTTCTACATTCCGTTCACGCGCAAGCACATCGTCGCACAGCGTCTTCAAGCGCTGGGCGGACAGTTGGTGGATTTTAGTTTCGACCGGCGCGGCGCGGTGACGTGGCGCGTGCCCGAGTAATCGGCGAAAGGACGCGGTATGGCTTCGGAATCGAAAACGGCGTTGATTACGGGAGCGTCGAGCGGCATCGGCGCGGAGTTCGCGCGCAGGCTTGCCGCGGACGGCTATGACCTCGTGCTCGTCGCGAGACGTCGTGACAAACTCGAAGCGCTGGCCAGCGAACTTCGCGAAAAACACGACGCCGTCGCGGAAATCCTGGTCGCCGATCTCGCCAATGCGGGCGATGTGGACCGTATCGAGCATCTGATCGCGGGACGCCCGAGCATGGCGATGGTCGTCAACAACGCCGGCTTCGGCACCGTCGGCCATTTCCACGACGTCGACCTGGCCAAGCATCTCGACATGATCCAGGTCCATGTCACCGCGTCCGTTCGGTTCACGCACGCGGCCATAAATACCATGCTCAAGCGCCGGCGGGGAGCGGTAATCAATGTCTCGTCGATGGCCGCGTATCTCGCGATGCCCAACGCGGTGACGTATTGCGCCACAAAGATGTATCTCGTCACCTTCTGCCAGGGCCTCGCCAAAGAGCTTGAGGGGAGCGGCGTGCAGGTGCAGGTACTGTGTCCCGGGTTTACGTACACCGAGTTTCACGATACGCCCGAGTTTAAGAACTTCAATCGCGATGACGTTTCCAAGGGGCTGTGGATGAAGGCCGAGGACGTTGTATCGGAATCGATGCGCGCCCTCGCCGACGGGACGGTCGTTTGTATTCCAGGGCGCAAGAACCGCGCGATGATGGCGCTCAACCGGAGTATCATCGGTCCATTGCTGGTGCGCCTGCTCGCGAAAAAGCGCTGGGAAGACAAGAAGTAAGCATTGTTCGAAGTCGGGCAGTGGTGATGTCGCGCGCGTTCGCGCATATCGTGCTCGCGGGCGTCCGGGCGCCTGCATCAATGAGGTGGTGAGAGACGCCGGTTGGCTTCATCGATCGCGTCGAGCAAATAGGCGCGGTGATTGGTCGGCGTGACGTTGATGAACGAATCCTGATCGGAAAGATCGAAGACCCACAACGCGGCCAGAGGCACGCCGGACTGTTCAATCGCCGCGAACACGCGTTCGTTGTTCTTGCGCGCGGCCTCAGGTCCGCCGTCCTTCTCCGTGTCGGACGCGCCGAACTCGCCCATGAAGAGCCCTTTACGTGATTTCGCCGCCGCCTCCATGCATAGGTCCAGGATTTCGCCGTAGCTTGTCGTGTCCTTTCCGAATCGCTTCTGTTCATCAAAAGGATACACGTGCACGCTAATTAGATTGACCGGATCGGGCGTCACGTCGATCAGGTTCTTGACCATCTCCTCTTTGGAATCCTGGCCCCACGATTTCTCCTTGCGCTGGTGCTCGGCAGACGACCGTGGCAGACTGTGTCCCGTCGTAATCGGGCGTTGCGGGTCGACCGCGCGCACGGCCTTGCCAAACTCGCGGCATGCCGTTACGACCATGTCGTGAGTCAGGTCGTCGGCCGCGGTGCGTTCCTTTCGCGTGCCAAGCGTGGGATGAACCGGCGGACGGTGCGTGTCCGCGTTGGGAAGGTCCGCGCCGAGGCTGTATTCGTTGCCGAGTTCCCATGCCCAGATCGCGGGCGAATCGGCGTAGCGGCGGACGACTTCCTGGACGTACTCGCGCATGAACGCGATGGTCTTGCTTTCAGGATTGCCCCACGCGCTGCGCGGTTCATCGACAAGATCGGGGATGCCGTCGTCGTACCAGCACAGGCTGGGGATCAGGCCAATCTTCTTTTCCTCGGCGGTCTTCACGAAGGCGTCCAGCGACGCGAAGAACGTGTCTTTGTCTTTCTGGTAGACCTTCCAGTCGACCGGCCAGAATCCACCGCACATGAATCGAATAAATGGGATATTGTGCTTTACAAGCACGTCGAATCCCTCGCGATAACTCGTGTCGTTCGGATCGGCCATGGCGCGTTTGAAGGCGCTGAAATAGTTGATCCCAATGCCTCGATACGGGTTCCCGTCTCGAAGGACGACACCCTTCGCGTCGATGGTCAACGGCGGCGCGGCGGCTGCTCCGAAACAGCCCAGTGCGAGTAGCGAGCCAAGAGTCACGTGCACGATGGATGACGTGGACAGGCGAAATGAGCGCATGGTCTAGTCCTCGAGGATGAACCCAAGATGAAGGCCCATGTAGTAGGGCAGGAGAAACACCGCGCCGTCGGACAGTTCGCGGCCGTGCGATCCCTGGTCGTACTCCCACGGGTCATAGTTCCAGTGATTGAAGTGGTGCTCGTCGACGGGAATGGCGAGTCCGTTGCGCCGATGTCCCACCCCTTTCATGCCGGGCTCGCGCCGATAGTGCGGCAGCGGCACCAGGTCTTTGCGATGGCTGTTGCGATGATTCCAGCTCACGCGGTCGAGCGGGAACCGCATCAGCGTGTCGACCGATTGCTCGAGCCAGGGGCCGTCCGGCGTCAGGTCGAACGTCGTGTACCGGTCCTGAAAGGTCGCGCCGATCGCGACGCCGGCAAAAGCGAAGTTGAAGAAAGGGTTCAACTCCGGTTGTTCGATAAACCAGTATCTCTGGAAGGCCAAGGCGGCCATGGCTTTCACTTTAGGATCGGGCGAATAGAGCAGGAGATTGTAGAAGCTCATGAACGCCATCTCGTCGTCGGACTGGTTGAACGAACCCGGCCCGCTCTGAACCTTCGCCGCCATCAAGTTCATGGCATACCCATGCTCGTTGACCAGCGTCATGAACGCGTCGATATACTTGCTGTCGCCAAGCAGGTGGTGCGCGACGGCGAGGTACGAAAGCATGCTCAGCGAGTTGAGACCGCGCTCCTCGAACCATGCGGGGTTCCCGTTAAGTTGGGACGGGCTGAACACTGCCCAACGCGTCGGTTTACCGTCCCAGTCGACCAGGCAGAAATCGTGCTCGATCAGATGGTCGGTCAGTGCGGCGACGACCTCGCGGACGCGCTGCTTTTCGTTGTCGGTGTCGGCCACGAGATCGTAGTACTGGCCGTAGAAGAAGTAATGCCCGTCAAGTTCGTCCGAACTCGTGTCGCACTTCCAATACCATTGGCCATCGGCGCTGACCGGCCACCGCGGCCAGATGACCTTCCACAACGGATCGCGGCTGCGTTTCTCCAATTCGTCCTTCTCACGCGTGTAGTGGCTTTCGTTCGGATCGTGTCCGCTCGTCGGCAGAATCGAGCGTGCCACGAAACCCTTCGGGGCCGGATGCGTCCCGCCTTGCGTCACCTCCTGCAAGAACCGTAGCGCCTCGAAGGCATCCTTCGCGCGTTTCTTGGCAAGGGGATCTTTCGTGGCCGCGTACGCAAAACACTCGCCCGCGCCATACATGCTGGTCCAAAGCCCGTCATTGTCGCTGTCGGGCGTGACGCTGGCGCTCTTGTCGCCCGGGGCCTTCAGGTGGGCTTCGATCACGAACCCGAACGGAGTGCGCCGATTGTGCTTGTCGATCTCGTCCTCAAAGAACTTGGCCTTCTCTTTCAATGTCATCGGCCTGCGTTCGATGAGGGCGACTCCCTTGGACGTGCCGATCCATGCATCGCCGTTGGCATTGACCGCAATCGCCTGCACGCGATCGTCGGGCAGCCATCGCCGGCCTTGGCGATACGCCCAGTGTTTCCCGTCGAACCGGATAGCGCCAATCTCGGTCCCGAACCACACCGCGCCGTCGCCGCCGGCGGCCACGGTCGTGAAGTCGTCGTACGGCAAGCCGTCTTCGTGCGTGTATAGCGACCAGAGTCCGTCCTCGTTCTTGCATCCCACGCCTTGAGGGCAGGCGAACCACAGGCGGCCCAGGCTGTCGTAGGCGACGCCGCGAACGTCATGCGGCGCCCAGTGTCTTCTCTTGCTTCGAGGCAACACGGAGCCGAAGGCGCTCCATCCGGAATCGTCCTCCAACCGGGCGCGGCAGAAGATCCCATCCAGGGCGGCCACGGCGGCCTCTCGGCCCATAGCCATCGCCACAACGCCTTTGTCTTCGTTGAGGAGGTCGTTGAGTTCCGGCAGCGGCGTCAGGACAGCGCCTTCCTCGTCCGTCAAAACGAACGCTCCCTTGCCCGTTCCGAACAGCATCGTGTGTTCGTCCGTCTGGACGGCGCAAGTGACCGAAGCGCCAAAGGGCAGTCCAAGCAGCGGTTCGCGGTCCTGCTCCGCGCCGCGCATAAAATAGACGCTGTATCCCGAGATGACGCCGAAACCCTTGGTCCGCCTGAACAGGCAGCGCACGGGCTCCTCGGGGATACCCTCGACGCGAGTCCACGCGCCCTCGGCGAATCGGGCAAGGCCCTTTTCGGTGCCCGCAAACACGGCGCCGTCTTCGTCGACAAGCAGGGAGAGCACCTCGTTTGCCGGCAATCCTTGCTCGGTCGTATAGAAGGTGGCGGCTTCCTGTTTGAAGGTTCCGACCCGCATACTTGGCTTCTTCATCGCGTTCCCCTCGGTCGCCACCGCGTTTACCGTTACCCCTGCCAACGACAGAAACACCACTCCAAGGGTTGACGAGTTCATGCGCCTTCTCCTGGTCCCGGCCACAGCCAACTTCAATATCCAATTGTAACGAATCGACCCAAGCCGGTGCGAGCAAAAACCGCGGCCTTTTTCCCTTGCCTGGAAAACCTGTGTTAGGATGGGCCTGGCGATGGGAACTGCCAGGGAGGTCAAGGTCATGAAACGTTTCGCGCGGCGGGGTTTGCCGGTTATCGTCCTGCTTGGGCTTGCAGGCGTATCATGCACGACCTACGACTCCTTGGAAATGCCCAAGCGGGAAACGGAGCCGTTCAAAGAGTTCTTTCCGGTCACGTTCGTCTCGGGGATTCATCACGACAAGGGAAGCTACTCGAACCTGTTCTCGCCCGAGTCGTACGCGGTCTGGGTCGGGTCAGACGTAGCGGAACTCCGCAAGGCCAAGGCGCTCGAGAAGGGCGGCGTCGACCCGAAGATCGAGGGCGCCGTCAAGCACATCACCGACAATTACATCGTGCTCGAATGTCATTGCATTTCGGTGTTCGGCGACATGAGCATCGCCTATGACGTGGTCGGACTGCGCGGCATCGAAGCGTATCTCCTGACGCCCGACGGCAGAAAGGTCGATCCAATTCAAGTCGTCGTCGGCAGCAGCGCGAGCGAAACGCCGCAGGAGGCGTTGCGCCGGTTCGAGCGGACCAATCTGGTTATATTCCAGAAGCGGGATTTATGGACCGGAACTCCGACGGTCAAACGAAGCGCCAACGCCGCGCGTCTCGTGCTCGATGGTTTCGATTCGAGTTTCTACTTCGAATGGCCGAGCGTCTATGCGCCGCCTCAGCCCTGGATTCCCAAGCAAGACGAGTATCTCAAGGCGATCAAGACCGGTTTTGTGGAGACGTATGAACGTCTTGGCGGGACGTTGCACCGGTTCGACTGAGGCCCGACGCAGCGCAAGGGCGAGTTCGGAAACAAGGGGTGTTCAATAAACTAAAGTGTTATAATTGTTAAATTGTGAGTATTTGGGGGATTTCTTTGAATGGGACCTATAGGTCCTATAGGTCGTATAGGTCCTATGATATTGGGGCTTCTGCTTGGGGCATATTCCAATAAAGAATAAACCGGATTATTTGGTTGACTTTTGGTGAAACGTATTCTTATAATTGGCGCGTCCGGGAGGGAGTGTGTGGCCTTACCCGGTAGTTGAATGTGGCGGCCCATGGTTTTCATGGGAAGTAGCAAGGACTTGAGTCGGATGGCTTGCCATCGCCGTTCAGGCGTTTTCGAGATAGATCCAGTATGTGCGTCTCCGGAGCACGAAGGGGAAGCCGCGGTAGGGGATGCCGCGCTAAGTCTTTATTCCGGTACATATTGGACCTTCTAGACCCACGAGTCGACTGTCTACTTCCGATGAGGCCGATGGGCTTGGTCTGTGTGAACGGAACCGAGTAGAGCCCGGGCAACGGGCACGGAGGTCTCAGGAATGTCACCACTGATCCTGCCAGCAGGGATCGGGGTGGGCATCTTGGTTGGGGTGGTACTCACCTGGGTCGCGGGCCGTGTGATCGGCAATCGGACCTTGGGGAACGCGCGCCGGGAGGCTGCGCAGATCATTTCTAACGCCGAGCGCGAAGCGGCCGCGATTGCGAAAGATGCCCAAACCGCCATTAAAGAACAAAACATCGAACAGCGCGCCCAGATCGAGAAAGAGGGGCGTGAACTCCGCAAGGAACTGGTAGCCCTCGAAAAGCGCATTCTCGCCAAAGAGGAAAGCGTCGACAAGCGCATCGAGACGATCGACCGGAAGGCGAACGATCTGAGCGCGAAGGAACGGGAACTCGGGGACCGTGAGAAGGGGTTGGAAAAGGAAGCGCTGCGAATCGACGCGTTGATCGCCGACCAGATGAAGAAGCTCGAAGCGATCAGCGGAATGACCGCGGATCAGGCGAGCAAGGCGATCGTGGCGCAGCTCGAAACCGAGGTGAAGCGGGACACCGCTCTCCGGCTGAAGCGCATCGAAGACGAGTTGATCGAGAATGCCGAGAAGAAGGCGCGCTGGATCATCACCGAGGCGGTGCAACGGTGCGCGGCGGACCATGTCGCGGACACGACGGTTTCGGTGGTGGCGCTGCCGAACGAGGAGATGAAGGGGAGAATCATCGGGCGGGAAGGCCGGAATATTCGGACGCTCGAGAGTTCTACGGGGATTAATATCATCATCGACGATACGCCGGAAGCGGTCATCCTGTCGGGTTTCGACCCGATTCGCCGGGAGATCGCGCGGGCGACGTTGCGGCGGCTCATCGAGGACGGCCGCATCCACCCGGCGCGCATCGAAGAAATGGTCGTCAAGGTTAATGACGAGATCCATAAGAACATGAAGGAAATCGGGGAGCAGGCGTGCCTCGAAGTGGACGTGCATGGGCTGCATCCCGAGATCGTCAAGCTCCTTGGCCGCTTACAGTTCCGCACATCGTACGGGCAGAACGTGCTCCAGCACTCGAAGGAGGTCTGCCACCTGACCGGCCTCATGGCCGCGGAACTCGGCTTGAACATCCAACAGGCCAAACGCGCGGGCTTGCTGCATGACGTCGGCAAGGCCGTTAACCATGAAATGGAAGGGTCGCATGCGGTGATCGGCCACGACCTTGCCAAGAAGTACGGCGAGGCGGCGCCGATCGCAAATGCCATCGGGGCGCATCACGCGGAGATGACGCAAGAGGACATCCTGGCGGTGCTGGTGCAGGCGGCGGACGCCCTATCTGCGTCGCGTCCCGGCGCGCGGCGCGAGACGGTCGAGACGTATATCAAGCGTCTCGAACAGTTGGAAGCGCTTGCGGACGGCTTCCCGGGCGTCGAGAAGTCGTATGCGATCCAGGCCGGGCGCGAGGTCCGCGTCGTGGTCTATCCGGACAAGATCAGCGACGCGGAAGCGTCGCAGTTGGCGCGCGATATCGCCCGGAAGGTCGAATCGGAACTGGTGTATCCGGGCCAGATCAAAGTGACGGTGGTCCGCGAGACGCGGTCGGTCGAGACGGCAAAATAGTGGCCAGTGATCGGTGGTCAGTGGCCAATGGCTGTGTTGGGTTGTGCGGACGGGTGTCATGAAATTTCTGTTCATCGGGGATATTGTCGGTCAACGCGGGCGTCAATGCGTGGCGCGGCTCGTGCCGGAGCTTCGCGCGTCGCGCGGGATCGATGTCGTCGTGGCGAACGGCGAGAATGCCGCCGGTGGATTGGGCGCGACGCCCCAAGTGCTTCAGGAATTGCTGCGCGCCGGTGTCCATGTGATCACGCTGGGCAACCACACGTGGCGCAAGAAGGAAATGGCGCCCGATATCGATCGATTTCCGATGGTGGCGCGTCCGGCGAACTATCCTCGAGGTGTGCCAGGCAAGGGTTCGGTGGTGTACGAACTGGCCGACGGCCGGAAGATTGCCGTGGTCAGTGTCGTCGGACGGGTGTTCATGGAGGCGTTCGCGTGTCCGTTTGAGACGGCGCGCGCGGAGTGCGAATCGTTGCGCAAATGGACGCCGACCGTGCTCGTCGACATCCATGCGGAGGCGACGTCCGAGAAAGTCGCGCTGGGTTGGTATCTGGACGGGCAGTGCACGGCAGTGCTGGGCACGCATACGCATGTGCAGACTGCTGACGAACGGGTCCTGCCCGAGGGCACAGCGTACATGACCGACGTGGGCATGAGCGGTCCCATCGATTCGGTGATTGGAATCGAACGGGATCGTGCGATTCACAAATTTCTAACGGGTATGCCAAACGAGTTCAAAGTGGCCAAAGGCCCGGCGTGTCTGTGCGGCGCAATTGTCGACGCGGACGATGCAACGGGCAAGGCGAAGTCGATTGAGCGAATTGCCTTGCTGGACGGGGTCAGCAGCTAGTGGCGACTGAGAACTGATAACTGACAACTGAAAACTGAAAACATGTATTTCAAGCAAATCGAATTGAGCGGGTTCAAATCGTTCGCGGATCGCACGGTGGTGCGGTTAGAACAGGGCATCACGGCTATCGTGGGGCCTAACGGCTGCGGCAAGAGCAATATTCTCGACGCGTTGCGCTGGGCGCTGGGCGAACAAAGCGCCAAGACGTTGCGCGGCTCGCATATGCAGGACGTCATCTTCAACGGGAGCGAGAACCGGCAGGCAATAGGCATGGCCGAAGTATCGGTCACGTTCGACAACGCGGATTCGCGGCTGCCGGTGGACTTTGCGGAAGTGCAGGCCACGCGCCGGCTGTATCGTTCAGGCGAAAGCGAGTATCTGATCAACAAAGCGCCGTGCCGGCTGCGGGATGTCCAGGAACTATTCATGGACACGGGCATCGGGACGAACGCGTATTCGCTCATCGGGCAGGGCAAGATTGACCTGGTGTTGAGTTCCAAACCCGAGGACCGCCGGTTCCTGTTCGAGGAAGCCGCGGGGATTATCAAGTACAAATCGCGCAAACGAGTTGCCATGCGCAAACTCGAGATCGCGGATCAGAACCTCCTGCGTCTGGCGGATATCGTGGCGGAAGTCCAGCGCCAGATGCGCTCGCTCAAACGGCAGGTAAACGCCGCGATCCGGTATCGCGAGTTGACGGAGTCGCTACGCGAGATCGAAGTGCGCGCGTTCTATCTCAAGTTCGCGCGGCTGCGCGACGAGGCCGTGGAATTTCGCAAGCAGTTTGCCGAGGCGCAGGATGCTTACGAAAAGGCCGAAACGGAAACGACGCAGTTCGAGGCGCGCAATGAAGAGGTCGCGCTGAAACGCATCGAGGTCGAGCGCACGCTTGCGGCGCGGCGCGACGGCGTCCATCAGATCGAAGGCGAGATGGACAAGATCGAGCGGCAGATCGCGCTCTTGCGCCAGCAGATCGATTTCTCGAAAGAGCAGCAGGAACAGGCGCTGCACGAACGCGACGAGTTTCGCAAGCGCGCGGACGCGGTTCAATTGCAGATGCGCCAGACGAGCCAGGCCGCCGCGGCGGCTCAGGCGGAACTCGAATGGTGCAACAACGCCATCGCCCAGAAACAGCAGGCGTGCGACGATGCGGGTGAGGGAGTGGCCTCGGCGGAGTCGCAACTCGAAGCGATGCGCGCGCGGGCGACGGAGACGCTGAACTCGCGAGCGAAAGCGCAGACCGAGATCGAGACTCTGGGCGTCAGCGTCCGCAACATCGATACGCAGTTGGAAAGCATCTACGAACGCTTGAAGGGCCAGCACGAGCGGAATGACGCCGTGGTGAGCCAGTTGCAGGCGTTGCGCCAGACGGAGTCGGGCAAGCAGGCGGAGTTGACGGCCGCCGTGGATTTGCGCCGCCAGGCCGCCTCGGAACACGCCGCCAAGTCGCAGGACGTGCGGCAGTTGAACGAGGAATGGCAGGCGTTGCGCGAGCGCAAGAGCAGCCAGGAAGCGCGCCTGCATTCGTTGCGCGAGTTGCGCGACAGCTACGAAGGGTTTGCGGTCGGCGTGCGGGCCATCATGATGGCGAAGCAGCGCTCGATGCCGGAAGTCCAAGGCGTGGTGGGGCCGATCGGCGATCTGCTCTCGACGGAGAAGACCTACGAGCGCGCTATCGAATCGGTGCTGGGCAGCAACGTCAACAATGTGGTCGTCGAACGGGCGGAGGCGGCGAAGTCCGCAATCGCGTTCCTCAAGCAGCATCAAGCGGGCCGCGTAACCTTTCTGCCGCTCGATACGATCCGCGTCGGCCAGCGCGACGACACCACGGCGATCAAGAACGCGAAGGGCGTCATCGGCGCGGCCATGGATTTTGTGCAGTATGATTCGCATATCCGTGTGGCCGTCGAGTTCTTGTTGTACAACACCGTCATTGTCGAGACGATCGACGACGCGATCCGTATTGCGCGGTCCGAAGATCGCTATCCGCGCATGGTCACGCTCGACGGCGAAGTGGTCACGCCTTCGGGCACGGTCACGGGCGGGCGGACGCAGCACGAGGGACGCGGGTTGCTCGGGCGGAGCGCGGAGATCGCGGACCTCGAGGAACACGTCAAGACGGTCGAAACGAATATCAGCGCGCTGTTGAAACGGACGCAGGCCATTGCGGTCGACATCAACAACCTTGCGCAGCAAGTCAAAGATCTCGAAAAGAAGGAAGGCGGGTTGCGCGAGGAACTGCGCGCCCTCGGTGTGGACATCGCGCGGTTCAGCACGGAGTTGGACGCGCTGGCGCAATCGACGGAGCAATTGACCGGGCAGCGTGAACGGCTCGAAGCGGACCGGAAGCAGTTCGAGGCGGAACGCGACGAGGCGTTGCGGCGCGCGGAATCGATGGATCAGGACGACGCTGCGTTGCAGCGCGCGCTGGCCGATGCGCAGGACGGCGCGTCGCATGCGCGTCAAGCGCTGGCGACGCTCACGCAGGAGCTCAGCGAACTGCGCGTGCAACTCGCTGGGCTGACGCAACGGCAAGACGAGATCGAGCGCAACCGTGTGCGCGAACAGCAGGAATACGAGGAAGCGGTCCGCAACGCGGAACGCCGCGCGGAACAGTTGACGCAGTTGACGGGTCAGGAATCGGGTTTGGCGCAGGAAGTGGCGTTGAACATCGAGCGCGCGAAGGCGCTGTCGGAAAGCAAGGAGGAAGCGCAAGCCAAGGTCGTCGAGGCGCAGAACCAGCAGCAAGTCCTGCTCGATGAGACGGACGGCTTGAGCAAACGCCTGCGCGAATTGCATGAACAATCGCGGGCGACGCAGTCGGAAGTGCACCGGCTTGAAATGGCGTTGCGGCACGACGAAGACCAAATCGAGTTCCTGGAGGAGCGCATCCTCGCCGAATATCACCTGGCGTTGTCGTCGATCGATCCGGAAAGCGTGGGCACGGACGATCTCGACGAAGAAACACGCGAGGGGATGGTGACGGATCTGCGCGAGAAGATCGAGCGGCTGGGCCAGGTCAACGTGATGGCCATCGAGGAGTACGAGGCGCTGCAACAACGGCACGACTTCCTCGTGGCGCAGGAAGACGACCTGCGCAAGGCGCGCGAGTCGTTGCAGGGCGTGATCGACCGGATTGACAAGACGATCCAAACCATGTTCCTCGAAACCTTCACGAACGTCGCTGACACGTTCCGGGTGTTCTTTCGCAGGCTGTTCAACGGCGGGCAGGCGCGCATCTACCTCCTCGACGAGAACGATCCGCTCGAAAGCGGCATCGAGATTGAAGCGCGGCCTCCGGGAAAGAAACCGCAGACGATTTCGTTGTTGTCCGGCGGCGAGCAGGCCATGACCGCGATATCGCTGTTGTTTTCGATCTTCAAGGCGAAGCCGAGTCCGTTCTGCGTGCTGGACGAAGTGGACGCGCCGCTCGACGATGCGAACATCGGGCGGTTCCTGGATATGGTTCAGGAGTTCACGAACGAGAGCCAGTTCATCATCATCACGCACAGCAAGCAGACGATGGCCCGCGCAAACGTGCTGTACGGCGTGACGATGCAGGAACGGGGTGTCTCGCAGTTGGTGTCGGTGAAGTTCGACGAACCTAAGCGGGCTGCGGGATAGGGATTATAGGACCAATGGGACTTATAGGACCTATATGTCCTATAAGTCCTATGAAATGCGATGCCGCTCAGGGGATTGCCTGAAAGACTTCCGGTTCTTCGTGTGGGATAACGCCAAGCTTCGGGAAACGCTTGCGGAGGTACTGGGCTAAGACCGGCACGACGCAGCGCTCGGTTCCGGCGTGGCCCGCATCAATCACGGCAAGACCGGCCTCTTCGGCGCTCCATGCGTCATGGTAATCGACGTCGCCGGTCACGAACACATCGATGTCTTGGGGGATGTCGGCGATGTGGCTTCCTCCCGACCCACCAAGTACGGCGACCGTGCGGACCTTGCGCGCGAGTTTCCCAATAACGCGGAGATGGTTGAGACGAAGCGCTCCGCGCACATGGTCCGCAAATTTCCTCAAGGCTACAGGATTCGCCAGTTCGCCGCGGACGCCGAGGCCTATGGCGGCATCGGGATTGGCCAGCGGGATCAAGTCGTAGGCCACTTCCTCGTACGGGTGCGCGGCGAACAACGCGCGCAGGACTGCTGATGTGCGCGCCTTCGGTACGAGGACCTCAAAACGGTGTTCCGGTTCCTCGTTGACTTGGCCTTTCGTCCCGCTGAATGGATTCGCGCTTTCGGCGGGCAGAAACGTTCCCATGCCAGGCGCGCTGAAGCTGCAATGCGTGTAATTGCCAATCGCACCGGCGCCGGCCTGGCATACGGCATCGCGCACCGCCGCGAGGTGCGTTGCGGGCACGAAGGTCACGAGCTTGACGAGGCCGGCATGCGGGACTGGGAACAACGGCTTCCGGCGGACCAGTCCAAGGCGATCGGCCAGCGTGTCGTTGACGCCTCCGGGCGCGACATCGAGATTGGTGTGGGCCGCGATGCACGCAATGCGCGCCTGGGCCAGTTCGAGGCACAACGCGGTATGCGGCGCATCCGTGCGCAGGGCGCGCAACGGCCGCCAGATCAGCGGGTGATGCGAGACGATCGCATCGGCCTTCTTGCGCAGGGCCACCTTGACGGCATCCGGCGTGACGGACAGGGTCACGAGCACGCGCGCCACGTCCCATTCTGGGTCGCCCACGCTCAGTCCGACCGGGTCGCCTTCGTAGGCCAGCGCCGCCGGCGCGAGATCTTCCAACGCTTCGAGAATGGCTTGCACTTTCACGCGGCGTACTCCATCGTGATGGCCGCGTACCCGACGACGCGGCTGTAGTCGCCCGAGGTCTTGGCGCTGGTTCGGTAGTCGAGCAGCGACCAGGATGTCGCGCCTCGCGCCAGAGCGCACGCCATCGCGGCCACGACCGCCGATCCGCCGCACATCGAGCACTCGTCTTCGGCAATCCCAGCAACCAGGGCCTTACAATCCTGGCTCAAGATAGTATCGATCGAGTGGCGGTCGATCGCGTTGGCTTCTTCTTCGGACAGGTAATGCGACAAGTCGGTGGACGCGATGACGAGATCCTGCGGGTCGAGCATGCCTGCGAGTGTCGTGCCGACTTCCTCGTGCCACGCGTTCGCAGGACCGCCGAACAGGACCGGAACGATGGGCACTTCGCCGAGCGCGGCCCAGAGAAACGGCAACTGCACTTCGAGCGCATGCTCGTACATGTGAGGCTGCGCCGTGCACGAGTGCGTCTTCGCCGCGAGGGCCTTAGCAAACGGTTCGTCAATTGGGAACACGCCCAGCGGAGTCTCGAATCCTCCCGACTCAAACACCGACGCCGTCTCGATGGCGTAGCGGTGCGAGCATCCCAGAAGAACTACGCGTTTGGGGCGCTTGCCGCGCACGCGGGCGTAGCCGAATCCCGCGGTCGGGCCCGAGTAGATGAACCCGGCGTGGGGAACGATCATGGCGGCGACGCGTTCCGGCATGGGGGAGACGTCGGACTCGGCGATGTAGGCGTCGACATCCCGGCGGAGTCCCTGCGGGTCGCCCCGGTAGAACTGGCCTGCTACGACTGCCGGCCGCACGCTCATCGTCTTGCGCTCCCTTCTTCTTGCCCGAAGCCATCCGTTAATGGCTTAACAGGTACGCGGGTCGATTTCAAGTTGTGGCGTCGCTGTTGCAAACCCGCGATCGGGTTTGTATCCTGCCTTCGGACTTGGAACGCAACGCGGGAGGGTGTATGACTACGATTGTGTCCTGGAACGTCAACGGCATTCGTGCCGCGATCCGCAACGGGTTTCTCGCGTGGCTGGAAACGGTCCAGCCGGACGTCTTGTGTCTTCAAGAAACGCGCGTGATGCCCGGCGAACTCGAACCGGCGTTGCTTGCGCCGCACGGATACCAGACGTTTTGGCGTCCCGCCCAAAAGAGAGGGTACAGCGGCGTGGCAACGTTTACCAAGACTGCGCCGAAATCCGAATCGCCCATGGGCGACGAGAGATTCGACTCCGAGGGGCGCGTGCAGATCGTCGAGTTCGAGTCCTTCACGTTGGTGAACGCGTATTTCCCGAACAGCCAGCCGGAGCGCGCGCGCATCGACTACAAGCTGGAATTCTGCGAGGCCATCACGGCGTTATGCAAGAAGCTGCGGCGCGGCGGACGGCATGTCGCGCTATGCGGCGATTTCAACATCGCGCATACCGAGATCGATCTGGCGCGGCCGAAAGAGAACGAAGAGAATCCGGGGTATCTCCCGGAGGAGCGCGAGGCCATGACGCAATTCCTGAAAGCCGGGCACGTGGACACGTTCCGACATTTCACGAAAGACCCGGGGCATTATACGTGGTGGTCGTACCGGGGCGGGGCGCGCGAGCGAAACGTCGGATGGCGGCTAGACTACCATTGCGTCAGCAAGGATTTCATGCCGCACGTGAAGCAATCGATCATTCTTCCAGATGTCACCGGATCGGACCACTGTCCGGTGTCCATGACAATCGCATGAGGGCAGCGCTATGAAATCGCAAGTCACGACCAAACGCGGCGACAGCGGCACGACGACGGCTATCAGCGGCGACGCGTATCCGAAGTCGCACGCCATTATGGAATGCGTGGGCACAATCGACGAACTGCGCGCACACACGGCCTTGGCGCGCCTGCGTATCGTCGAGGCCCAGCCCGCGCACGCCGAGGAACTGGCGCAGTTCCTGTTGTGGCTGCTGCATGCCTATTTCTTGATCGGCTCGGCGTGCAGCGATCCGTTGAACAAACATCCCGAATACCGCAAGCGCGATTTGAATGTGGGCGACCTGGAGCGGCTTGAAGCGGCGCAACAGGCCATCGAAGCGCGGACGCCGCTGCCTCACTCGTTCATGGTGTCCGCGGCCAACACGCTCGCGGCGCAAGTCGATATTGCGTGCACGGTGTGCCGGCGGCTGGAGCGGAATCTGGTCCGGCTCAAGGAGGCAATGCCGGAATTTCAGGCGCAGGTGATGCTGGTCTTCATCAACCGGCTCAGCGATACGCTCTACATGCTTGCGCGCAGTCTCGAACATCCGGAACATCAGACCGTCGACTACACCGTACTGGGCTGACCTTCGAGGAGGCCTACGCTCCGGCTCGCGCGTCTTTCCACGCCTTGCCCAATGTGATGCCGTGTTCCACGAGTGGATCGGACGTGAGGCCGTTCTTACGCATCTTCTCTTGCAACCAGGCTTCGAGCTTCGTTTCCAAGTCCTTGACGATGGCGGGATGCTCTTCGGCGATATTGTGAAGTTCGTCCGGATCGGCCTGGAGATCGTAGAGTTCTTTCGGCGGCGTTCCGTAGAAATCGGGCTCGCGCGCGACGATCAGTTTGTGCGTGGCCGTGCGGTAGCTCCATTTCATCTGCCACGTGCATTCCTCGCTCACGACGAACTCGCGGCCGGGCATGTCGCGCTCGCCGCGAAGCTGCGGCGCGAGGCTCGTCCCTTCCATCGCTTCCGGCGCGTCGATGCCGCACAGGTCCAGGATCGTGGGCGCGACATCGACATGGGCGGCGCACTGCGACAGCGCGCCCGGTTTCAAACTTGGGTGGCGAAGGATCAGCGGCACGTGCAGATTCCCGTCGTAGAGGCCGTGATGATCGAAGAAGATGCCGTGCCGGTACATCAATTCACCGTGGTCGCTCAGCAACACCACCAGCGTGTCGTCCGCGATCTTCAAGGTCTCCAGCTTGTGAAGCAGCTTCCCGATGCCTTCGTCGCAGTAGCGAATCTCGGCGTCGTAAAGCGCCGCCAAGTACTCGGCATCGGTCACGTTGGGGCCGAGTTTGTTGAACCACGTCTCGCGCCACGTTTTGCCCAGAGGATGCGCCATCAGGCCATCGAGCGAGTGATTGGCGGGATCGCACGGGTCGCCCTTGTAGAAGAGCGAACGATACGCGCGCGGCGGCAAGTAGGGCGTGTGCGGGTCCCAGTAGTGCACGAAGAGGAACAAGCGTTCCTTCGCGTGCTGTTCGAGCCACGGAACGGCGCGCGCGTTGATCTCGCGGTTGTCGCAATTAATGCTGAGCGCGCGGCGGCGCGTCGGGTCGATATAGAATTCGTAGCCTTGCGAGAATCCGAAACGCCACTCGCCGAGGTTGTCGATCGCGCACGTCGTGTAGCCGGCTTTCTGCATCAGCGACGGGAGCCAGGGCGCGGTCCGCGGGATACCGCGCGTCCCTCCGTGGGCGACGACGCCGTGGGTGATCGGGAATTGGCCGGTGTTGAGCGTGATGAAGGACGGATGTGTGGGGATGCCCGGCGCGATCATCCACTCGAAGCGCGTGCCTTGCGCGGCAAGAGCGTCGATGTTCGGCGACGTGTTTCGACTATAGCCATAACAACCTAAATGATCGGCCCGCAAGGTGTCGATCGCAATGAGTATTACGTTCACGCGTTGCCTCTTTCCCGATGGCCGTGTCCTTCGCGGCGCTCAAGAATCTAGCAGGGGCGCGATGGATAAGCAATTCTTTGCGGGGATCAATGCTGCCAAGTTTCGTGAAGAGCCATGCTTTACGAGGTTTGGCGCGCGTGCTCGTGCTCGTAATCGTGCTCGTAATCGTAATCAACCGAAGATCGAAAGGCTGTAGCCGTAACAGAACTGCCTTTTCCCGGTGGTTATAACCATTGCTAACACCCGGCCGCGAGTAACTCGATTACGAGTACGAGCTCTAGCAAGAGCAAGAGCAAGAAGAGACGGAGGCACGTAGAAACTGGGGAGAACTGAAGTGCGATGGATGCTGCGGCAGGCTACCGCGGCGCGTCTTCTGGTTCCGCTTGGCTTGTCCGGGGTTTTCCGAGGACGACGATTTCGCCGTCGCGAACAAACACGTCAATCTGTCCGCCGTTGGGCCATTCGTTCGTGTCGAGCAGATGTCGGATAGGGGCGGCCACGGAACGCTTGAGCGCCACCAGAAGGCTCGATGCGCCCCGTTCCCTCGTGTGCCCTATTCGGACTACCATGCGCAAGGCGGCATCGTCGACACCGATACGAATCCTGCGTCTCGTCGATTCGTCATACAGCTCCGCCAGGGCCAGGCGGAGGATCGCGCTCTGGGCCGTGAAATCGAGCGGCATAAACGGGACAATCGCGTCGAATCGCGCGACGATGTCGCCGCGAATGCAGGAGGACAGCCAATCCTTGAGCCATTCGGAAGAAGCGGCGGGGGAGGGGGGCTGCCGATTCATGGTGAGCACAAAGACACACTTGCAGTGCGATGTCTCGCTGCACGCGACGCCCTGCACGCATCCGCTGCTCAGGGTGCGAAGCAAGGAGCCGAATACTCTGGGTTCGAGACGTTCGATCGCGCGGATAACGACGACTCGCAACGCGAATCCGTTGCCTTGGGGAACTGCACACTCCTCATTGCTTATGGTTTGGAACAGTCTTGGCAGCGGATCCGATTCTTTGCTTTCGGCGAGGTCAAAGACGCGGAACGACTCAGGCGACTTTGTCAGCTTGAAGGCGAGCGTCTTGGCCGTGTGGACTTTGCCGACGCCGGGAGGCCCGCCGAACACCATGATTCCCGCAGGGCAGTTTGAACGCTGGAACCGTTCGCGGATGCGCGCCGTCGCGGCGACGACAAGGTCCACGGCCGAGTCCTGCCCGAATACGGCCGTCTTCATCCGCGACGCGAGTTTGCGCTCCCATTTCCTGCCTTCGGCTTCCTCGACGTCGATCGAGGAAATCGCCGCGATGGCGCGCCGCACATCGTAGTTCCCGACTTCGGAGCCGATGGGTTGCATCGAGGAATCTACCGGATGCGGCCCCTCGGAATCCCTGTGCAAAAGACGGAGCTTGCACTGGGCGCATGCCGTGTCAAGCGCAAGAATTGCCTTGCCGGGAAACTCCTGGGCCGCGATATATTCTTGCGCGAGGTCTACGACGCGCTTGAGCGTTCCTTCGCGCAGGCGCACGCCATGTTTGCGCTCGACGAGGGGGCGCACCAGTTCCAGCACGTGGAGCGTGGCTTTAGGCGGCATCGCTTCGATGTGAACCGGCTTGAATTTCGAGATCCCGTGCCGATCAGCGGCAAGACAGGCGTCGTACTCTTCCGGCGTGATTGTGCCGACGCAGCGCACGGCGCCGCTACGAAGATGCTCGCCGAGCAGGCCCACCGGATAGCCCCGGTCCTCCTTAGGGTCAAGCAGCGGCGCTATGCCGTCGATGAAGACAACCAGTTCCGGATCGTTCTTTGACGCCTCGACAAGGGCCTTGACCGCATCGTGCATGAGCGCCGTGCGGGTCTGCAAGATACTCGCGCGCAGGGCAAGGAAGTGGAACGGTACCGAAGCCTCGGCGCGAGCCTTCGCGAGTCCCTCCAGAACCACCCCTCGGATCAACGACGACGCGCCTGTTCCCGGCTTGCCGACAATGAGGATATTCCTGCGGTGTACCCAGGAAAGGATATGCAGGATCTCGGCGGTCTCTTGCTCGCGCCCGAATACGGGATCCAGCGCGCCACGCAGAGCCGCTTCCGAGAGATTGCTTATAGCCGAACCGAACCCGAACACCCCCACAGATCCCTCAATGTTGCCATAGAACCACAAGCGCCACCGTGCGCCCGGATCATCAGTCAGGCTTGTATTCTGAGATCAAGCCCGCGCGCATTTCAAGCTTTGACCAGGCGCGCCCTGCGCGCGCCGCTCCGAAGGAGTCCCGGAAGCGCAGTAGCATGTGGCAAATATACCAACATGAACGCCGAACGCTTCTACCCTACATTGAGAGTCGAACCGTGCGGAGAGCTTCACCGACTGATGCAAGAGTGTGCGCCGGGAGCACGCCGTCTACGGCGAGGCCATAAACAGGTCTCAGGCGAGTTTGTTTGAGCAGACGGATCAGGGACGGCAATCGCATATGCTGCGCCCGGATCAACATTGTAACTACTTACTATCACCTGAGTAACAACGCATGTCAACTTGAATGAATAGGTCTAGGTTCCATGTTCAAACCAGGCATGATCGTTGCTGTTTATCGGGGTGGCTTCCTGGGAAATTCCTACAAACACGAAGCTTTCAGCCTCTCCAACATACGTGCGGGTAGACGCAGAGCGCGCTTATCCCAGCCATAAGATCCGCACGAACATCAATAAAACTAGTGGCTTAGGGCGGCTTGGTTTTCCTTGGCACGTCACTTGTATAGCGCTTGATGGGAGCAGAGAGGCATCCCTTTCAGGGTTTCATCAGCGAGGCCTACCGCCTGAGGCGGAGAGAAATTGGCATAGTGTATTCCTGAAGTAACGAAATGGATTGACAATAGCGCATGCAACGCTGAGTGCATGACGCGGGAAGGAGGCGACATGAACGTGCGCAAGAGATTATGGATGGTGGCCGCATTGTGCTTACTGGCCGTGGCGTTGGGAGGCATTGCGGCGGCCGAAGATCAACCGGCGGCCGAAGCCTCGACGGCTATCGTGGCGGGAGACAATCCGCTTCAGCCTCACTTGAACGTGGTCTGGACCTGCGTAGCCGCGTTTCTGGTGATGTTCATGCAGGCGGGTTTTGCCATGGTGGAGACGGGGCTTACGCGCGCCAAGAACGCGGTCAACATTCTGATGAAGAACCTCATGGACTTCGCCATCGGCTCGGTCGTGTTCTTCCTTATCGGATTCGGACTGATGTTCGGCCACACGACCACCGGCTTCTTCGGCATTGACGGTTTCGCTCTGAGCGACATCGCCATCGGGACCGGAGACTGGAAGTCCGAGTGGGTATGGACGTTCCTGATCTTCCAGACCGTGTTCTGCGCCACCTCGGCGACGATCGTTTCCGGCGCAATGGCGGAACGGACCAAGTTCGTCAGCTATCTGCTGTACAGCGCCGTGATCTCCGCGGTGATCTATCCCGTGTTCGGCTCGTGGGCCTGGGGCGGGTTGTATCACGGGGGCGGCTGGCTCGAGAAGTTCGGGCCTGGCTTCTGCGACTTCGCTGGTTCCACCGTTGTGCATTCGATCGGCGGCTGGCTTGCCCTTGCGGGCGCGATCACGCTGGGCCCGCGTATCGGCAAATACAGCCCCGACGGCAGCGTCAAAGCCCTATTGGGCCATAACCTGCCGCTGGCGGCGCTAGGCGTCTTCATCCTGTGGCTGGGATGGTTCGGCTTCAATCCCGGAAGCACGACCACCGGCGACGGGCAGATTGGCTACATTGCGATCACGACCAACCTTGCGGGCGCCATGGGCGCCATCGCGGCCATGATTACAGCGTGGATCGTCATGGGCAAGCCTGAAGGCTCGATGACGTTGAACGGCGTCCTTGCCGGTCTCGTGGGTATCACGGCCGGTTGCGCCACGGTATCCGCATTTGGCGCCATGGTCATTGGCACGGTCGCGGGCATCCTGGTGGTGTTCAGCGTCATGTTCCTGGACAACGTGCTCAAGATCGACGATCCCGTCGGCGCGGTAAGCGTGCACGGCGTATGCGGCGCGTGGGGCACGCTGGCCTGCGGGTTGTTCAACGTCGATGGCGGCCTGCTGTACGGAGGCGGCGTCTCGCAACTCGTCGCGCAAGCGGTCGGCGTAGGTACCGCCTTCGTTTGGGCGTTCGGTCTCGGCATGATTCTGTTCTTCGTCCTCAAGAAGACAGTGGGTCTGCGCGTTACGGAAGAAGAAGAGATTCGCGGCTTGGATATCGGCGAACACGGCAACGAAGCCTACGCTGGTTTCCAGATCTTCACCTCGGTCTAAGCGGCTGAATGCCATTGAAGGAGTTCCAATCGTGAAACTGATCATCGCGTATGTGCAACCCGAGAAAGCGATTGCCGTGAAGCAGGCTCTGTCGGAATCGGAAATCCGGAAGATGTCGGTCACCAACGCGCTTGGCTGCGGCCAGCAAGGCGGATACACCGAGGCGTTTCGCGGCGTGCAATTTGAGGTCAACCTGCTCAAGAAGGTCCGATTCGAGATCGCCGTCAACGACGGTTTTGTCGAGCCGACGATTGACGCCATCATTGGCGCCGCCAAGACCGGAAACATCGGAGACGGCAAGATCTTCGTCCTCGATCTTGTAGAGTGCGTACGCATCCGAACCGGAGAACGCGGCGGCGCTGCGATCGGCTAGTCCTCGACATCCGGCCTGTTACGGTAGCGCATCGCGCAAGGAGCCGGACGACGGGCAGGACCGTCGCGGATCTATAACGAAGTCCTATTAGAACGAGCGCCAGCGGGTTGTTTGGCAACCCGCTGGCGCTCGGTAGTTCATACGGCGCTCCCGTCCTTTGCGCGATCAATCTTGTCCCGGCCGGCATGGATCTCATACGAAGTTGCGATCAAAGGCGTACAAACCAAAGGTGTCCCGTTTGTACGTGTGATCGTGATCGTGATCGTAGTCGTGATCGTAATCGTCTGCGAACCTTCCGATTACGATCACGACTACGATCACGATCACGATCACGACAACTCGTTAGTACCAATCTCCTTCGCCAATCCGGGTTCGTTCGTTTCTGATTGCACCTTCGTATCAATCCCATCCGTGGGCTTCTCGGACACTCGGAGCTGAAGACGGCATTACGCTAAACCTACCTGGCGCAGCAGGCGAAACAGGATGCCGTCCTTCGAGGGTGAACGCCCGTGTTGTGTGTGGGTCTCGGTTTTGGGATTGGGTTCTCGATAGGTGTAGAATAGACGCATCAATGTTAGCTGCGTTTGAATGGCTATGAGCACACGTCAGTATTATCGAGAGTTTCGTTTCGCGGAGTCGAACGACCGCATCACGTGGGCGGTCCAGCGTTTGATTATCGCCAACAGCCTTGTGTTCGCCGCGCAATTGCTGCTCGACATCCCCTTGGGCGCGCCGCTGAGCGCGGGCATGGCGCCGGGCGGCATTGTCGAGGAAGTGCTGGCGTTCCAACCCGTCGCGCTGCTCATGGGCGGCGTCTGGAAGCCGCTAACCTACATGTTCCTGCACGGCGGCCTGCAGCACCTGTTCTTCAACATGCTCTGGCTATTCTTCTTCGGACCCGAGGTCGAACGGACCCTCGGCACCCGCCAGTTCTTCCGCTTCTACGTGGTGTGCGGCGCAGTCGGCGTCCTTGCCACGTTCGTGCCGGCCTTACTGTACGGGACCTCGCAGGAAGTCGTCGGCGCGAGCGGCGCGGTCATGGGCGTGCTCGTGGCGTACGCCATGGTGAATCCCGAGCGCGAGTTCTTCTTGTTTCCGCTTCCGATTCCCATTAACGCCCGTGCGCTCGTGGTGATTGTGGTTGCCCTGAACGTGGTGATGGGGATGAACGACTCGGGAGTCTCCGTGGCGACCCACTTTGGCGGCATGGCCGTGGGATTCCTGTATATGAAGGCCGTTCCCCTGTTCCGCGAATGGCAGCGCCGCCAGTGGCGAGCGAAGCGGGGCGGGGCCGAAGGGGCCAAAGACCATGTCGGCGAGGCCGTGGACAACATCTTCAAGTTTGAGGACCGGAAGCGGCGATGAATCCCAACGAACTCCTCATGATCGGGTTGATCATCGTCGTTCTTTACGGAACGGGGCTTTGGCCGATTATCATCCGAGGTCTGCGCGAACTGCGGGGCGAACATTTCGACGAGCCGCCTCCTTCCTCGTCGTCCAACGTCGATCTCTCGTTCAAGCTGCTCGGAATTTCGCCGTCCGCGCCATGGGAAGAAATCGAGCGCGCGTACCGACAGAAGGCCAAGATTCATCATCCCGACCACGGCGGCGATGGCGACACTATGCGCGCCCTGAATGAGGCCTACACGCAGATCAAACGCTTGCGTGGACGCTGATGCGCGAGGCTGGCGATGCGCTTGCGGGGCATGAGACATTCTTCATGGGGGAAATGATCCAACGCAGAGTCGCGGAGAATGCGGAGGGGCGCAGAGAGTGGCTCACTGCCAAGGGATCTTCACGGATGTCCCCGAATCTCAACGTGAGCGATAGATGGCTGTAGCGCGTCCAATGAGGACCACTTCAATTATCGACGAAGTGGATCGCATAAAGGTCCGCGTCTTTCATCACGAACCGTAGTCGGATCGGCGTGCCTGCCAGGGCGCTCAAGTCCGTCTTGCCCTTCCACGAGACCGCGTGATCGATCGAATCGCCTATCAATTCATCGGCATCGGCCTTCGCAAAACCGGTGATGGGCTTTCCCGATTCGTCCTGGATTTCAACCCATACGCTTCCCGCGGCCGAAGTCGAGTAGTTGAGAAGGAGCTTGCTGCCCTTGAACCGGAACGGCTTCGTGACCATCTCGCCGCCCGCGTAGGGCGCGTTGACCGAAACGAACCCGTCCGTGCGCAACGTGAGCCGCTGGAGACAGTGCGACGGCTGCGCATAGTTGCGCTGGACATACAGCGACATCTCGTTGTCGCCGGTAGGCACGATGCCGTGCGCGACGTAATTGGTCCGCGTCGTCCAATTGCTCAAGCCAATGCCGGGCCGCACGAAGCCCTCCATGAAAGTCCGGTCGTAGCGGTTCCCGCCGCGGCTCGTGATCAGGACCGTGTCAGAACAGTCGCCCGAATCTTTCGCGTGGCTGCCCATGGCTTCGGCCTGATCTTCCGGGACGACGCGCCGCCCTTGCATGAACCGCGCGGCGGTCGCGATGTACAGGTGAGGCGCACGGAAGTACGGCCTCGTCTGATTCGTGTACAAGTGCTCGCGCGGCGTGCCGCCAAAATCCATTTCGACCGGATCGGACCACGTCCGGAAGTCCGGCGAGGTCGCGCGGCTTACGGTCCGGAACCCCGAGTATCCGCCCTGAGTCCACGTCCGGAAGTAGCAGCAATAGCACCCCTCCGATTCGGACCAGAATGCGATGTTCTGCGAATCGAACGCGCCCGCGGTCAGCAGCGGTTCGTCGCGCAATTTCTTCCAGTGGATTCCGTCGGGGGAAACGAATCCTATCAACCCCGTCGTACTGATTCCCGCCAGCGCCTTGTATCGTTCGTCGGCTGGAACGTCCGGGCGCGTATCGAGGAAGGGCGCGAAGTTGTGCGACAACGGCGGCATGCCGTGCAGGATGACGTTGTTCTCGCGCGAACCGTTGTAGTCGAACAACCCGAGCACCGGCCGCGTGAAGACGATGCCATCGCTACTCTCCGCATAACACGTGCATTCGACGTCGCTGCCGTCGGGCGCGTCCACGGGGAATCCGCGGTAGTAGAGCCGGTACGTGCCGCCATCTTTGATGATGGTGACATAGCCGCAGTGGAGTCCTTCCCAAGGCCGGTTGAATTGCAGCACCGTTTCACGAGGCACCGGCGGATGCAACTGAAGCGTAGTACCGGTCATCGACTCGATCAGGTAGCGGTCCACGAAGAGTTCGAGGCGCGACCCGATATCCGGCACGCCGTCTCCCGCGCCTAGCACCGCGATTCCCACCGCAACACCCCACATCAACATGGTTCCGTCCTCCATCCCGGCAACGCTTCGATTTCATTCAAGCTGTAACGCCATGCATGCGTCCTACCCGTGTCCTGGACTTCGCGGTCGAGCACCTGGTCTGGGTCGAATCGGAGCGTACCTCCGTCCCGCGAAAGGAGCCGATGCCGCCCGCAATAGACGATGAAACGCCGCCAGCGTTCCTCGAACTCGGCTTCGTCCAGCAACGAGTCCGCCACTGCCAAGCCCAGGCCAGCCATCCGGCGCGCCTGGCCGGCAATGTCGGCCTTGAGGATCGTCTCGGCGATCGAGTTTGTCCCAGCGAGCGCCCGCGCGTGGACGAAATGCGAGGCGAGCTGTCCCATGGTCACCGTCGTCAGCGATACAAACGCGCGCGCTACTTGGCGGACCAATTCCTCCGGCGAAAGGTGCTTGACCGCAGGTATTGGGCGCCCGATCGAGAGGAAGACCGGCATGCGGCCTGTCGTCATGAAATCGTAGGTAACGCCGCAAGGAACAACGGTGACCTCGCGCCGTGTCCCGCTCACGATCTGGGCTAGCCCGGAACGGATGCGGCTAAGTCCGCCGTGTTCGGAGAGACGCCCTTCGGGGGCCATCGCGAGCGCGTCGCCCCGGTCGAGCACGGCGACGAACCGCGCCAGCGAATCCGCGATACGGCGCTTCTGCCGTTCAAGCAGTTCGTCGCGGATGCGCGGGGCGAAACAGGACAACTCCTGTTCGGAAAAGAGGGCTTTCCGATGGGACCAATCGAGCGCATCGTCGATTGTGGCGTCGGCTGCAACACCGGGAAGAATGTCCGCAGGTTCGCGCTCGAAGATGTCCCGTAGCGCGGCGTTGCCTTCCATTTCCCGGACCGTGCGCAGGTGTGCGACGAGGAATCTCCGCCGCGCCTGCGGAATCGGATACCATCGCAACGCCCAAAGGACGCGGCTTACGTCGAAGCTCTGTAGCATGGCGCTCAGCCTCGGCCTGCCACGCAGCAGCATGCCCGCCACGAAGCCCTTCTCGTAGACGCCATCAGTCGCTACCGCGGCCATGCGCCCGAGCGGACCGCGCCCTCGCGCGAGGCGGTACAGCGTCGATATGCATACCGGCCCGTCGAGGTCGCTCTTGTGCGAGGAAAGATACATCACACCGGGCGCGTTGACGAGGTTCTCCTCGCCGCGCACGTGAAGTTGTAGGGCCGTGCGCACGTAGACCGCGAACGCGTTGAACAAGAATGCTCGTACAAAGCATGCCCGCCACGAGGCCTCAGGAAGCAATTCCGTGTCTTCGCGGCCGCTTGCAGGCTCTGCCGATGCGTGGGACTCCATGTCATCAAGACCAGCCATCTCGAATCCGTCCCGGTAGGTGTTTCAGTCAATGCCGCGCAGTGTGCCACAGAGCCCGTTTTCCATTCCACTTCGCACGCGCGCGCGGGTCGTGCTAGAATTTGGCAGGAGGAGCCATGCAATCGACCGCGATTAAAGTCATTGTTATGATGGGCGTGTTGGCCTTCTTGTTCCTGGGTCTCGCGTCCGTGGGCCTCAAACGCTACGTCCATTCGAGCGGCACGGTTCGCGTGGCTGCGGGCGCGGCCAAGTCGCCTTTCGACGGCAAGCGGGCCTTCGAGGACCTGCGGCGTATCGTCGCCCTCGGCCCGCGGATCCCCGGGTCCGAAGCCCTCGCCCAGGAACGCGTGCTCATTCGGGGCGAACTGGAGCGCTCCGGACTTCGTGTCGAGGAACATGCCTTTGATGCCAAGACACCCATCGGGGACCTGCGCATGGTCAACCTGGTCGGCGTCGTCGAAGGCACCCGGCCGGGCATCATCCTGCTGGGCAATCACTACGACACAAAGTACTTCAAGAACATCGTCTTCGTGGGCGCGAACGACGGCGGTTCGACGGCCGCATGGATGATCGAGATGGCACGCGCCCTGGGACCGAAGCGAACCGGATACACGGTGTGGCTATGTTTCTTCGATGGCGAGGAGGCTTTCGGGACATGGTCCGCAACGGACAGCCTCTACGGCAGCCGCGCCTTCGTGGAGCATCTGCGCGCCGACGGTACGTTTGCGCAGGTCAAAGCGATGGTCAATGTCGACATGATTGGGGACTGCTTTCTCGGCATCAAGCAGGACCGTGACGCGCCGGGATGGCTCACGGCGGCGGTATGGGGCGCGGCGCGCGACTTGGGATACACCAGTTGCTTCCTTCCCTTCGCGGACAGCATCGAGGACGACCACGTCCCCTTCCGGCGCGCTGGCATTCCCGCGATGGACATCATCGATTTCTCCTACGGCGGCGGCCAGATCGAACACGCGAGGAACTGGCACACCGCCAAGGACACCCTGGACCGCGTGTGCCCGGACAGCTTGCAGGTCGTCGGAGACGTGATCTATCATGCGCTGCCCAAAATCGATGCCCATCTCGATTCGACCCAGCACAACGATCAGGGGAAAGGCTGACACCAGCGTGAATACTGGGGACCACATTCCCTGGCTGCACAATGTGGCGCCGGAAGACGTGCGCCGGATCGTGGAAGCGCTCTACCGTGTCCACGGCCTCATCGCGGTCATTACCGACCTCGGCACGCTGCTCGAGCGCATCATGGAGGAAGGCAAGGAGGTGGCCCAGGCCGAGGCCTGCTCGCTGATGCTGTACGACCCCGAAGCGCAGGAACTCTACTTCCAAGTTGCCCAAGGCGAGACTGGCGACCAAGCCGCCCTCAAGAACCAGGTGCGCCTCAAGCTCGATCAGGGCATTGCGGGCGCCGCCGCCGCCACGCGCAAATCCATCAACGTCAGCAACGTGGCCGAAGATGCGCGATTCTATGCGGGCGCCGACGCGATTAGCCGTTTCAAGACGCACTCGTTGCTTGCCGTGCCGTTGTTGGATCGCGACACCTTGGTAGGCGTCCTCGAAGTCATCAACAAGACCGGAGGCGGCGCGTTCACGGAAATCGACCTTCACGTTATGGAGATGTTCTCCTCGCTTGCCGCGACTTCGATCATGAATTCGCGGCTTATCGAAGAGAACCTGCGGAAAGAACGCATGGCCGCTATCGGACAGGCCGTGGCCGGGTTGTCGCACTACATCAAGAACATCATTACCGGCATGAGCGGCAGCACCGAACTGATCGACGCCGGGCTGCGAACCAAGAACACGGAGTTGCTCGAGACCTCGTGGCCCATCTACAAACGTTCGACGCGCAAGATCAGCATCTTTGTCCAGGACATGCTAGCGTTCTCGAAACCACGCCAGCCCATGCGCGAGGCATGCCGAATTCGTGCTATCCTCGAGGACGCCGCCCAGACACTGCTTGGGTTGCTGCCTCAGAAGAAGGTCGCGCTGACGATTGATACCGACGAGGCGATCCAAGCCGTGTATGTCGACCCTCAGGGGATGTTTAGCTGCATCTTGAACCTCTTCACGAATGCGGCGGACGCCGTGGCCGAGGGTACGGGAGCGATCCATGCCAAGGCGTCGATCGTTCCGGAAGGCGGCTTGGTCCTCACCATTTCCGATAACGGACCGGGCATCCCCGAGGACCAGAGGCGGTCCGTGTTCGAACCGTTTTACTCGACCAAAGGAACCAAAGGAACAGGGCTTGGCCTTGCCGTAACGCAGAAGATTGTCCGCGAACATGGCGGCGAGATTAGTGTCGAGCGTGCGCCGGAAGGCGGCGCGCTCTTCCGTATCGTGCTGCCGCATGCGGCACGGGCCGAAGGCTGAAAGAGCGGCGCCGGATTCCGGCGTCAACAGAAAGGCGATCGTTGTCCAAGAAGAACTGGTACGATTTCGATGCCGCGGGATGGTTGTTCTGGTTTGTCGTGTTTGTATTGTTGATTGCCCCGTGCATTTGGCTGGCGTGGCAGATCATCTATGCGACGTACGGACGGTGGTATCCGATTATCACCGGGATTGTGTTTGCGGCGGTTGGCGCGGGCGTCGTATCCTGGGCCGTGAACGCCGTTATGCAGCGCAAGCAGAAGAAGGAACGCATCGCCCGGCGCAAGAAGGCCAAGAAGCAACGATAAGGGAGGCGGCATGACGGATATTGGGGACCTGACACAACACGTTGAGGCCAACCCCAACGATCACAATCAACGCTGGCATCTGGCCAAGAAACTCTACATGGCCGGCGAGTACCGCCTCGCGCTGGGCCACTTGCTCGTGCTCCAGACCAACTGGACCCCGAAAGTGAACGTCCTCCGTTATCTTGGCGCTACTTACTATCGCCTTGGGCGGCTGGACGAAGCCATCGCCGAACTGGGCGCAGGCATCGAGGAATGGCCCGAAGAGATCGGCCTGCGCGAGCAGCTTGCGCGAGTGCTCGAGTCGGCGGGACGCGAACCCGAAGCCCAGAAAGTCTGGCGCGAGATCCTCAAGATCCAGCCCGACCACGGTATGGCGCAACATGAACTTGCGAAATCGAACCGGAGCGCCGAATCCGCCGCGTCCCAGCATGCGCTCCATCAGCCCTTCCAGGGGAGTCTTTGTCCCAACTGCGGCGCGGAGAACGGCGACGAATTCGACCGTTGCTGGAAATGCCACGCCTCCTTGCGCGAACCGGGCGCGCCCGATGCCTTCCTGCCGCCGGGCACCGAACCTCCGTTGTCTCCATCGAGCCGCAAGCTCCCGTGGAATCTTGTGTGTATGATGGCCATGGCCGGATGCATCGGGTTCGGCGCGTACCTCACGATCATCCAGTACATTGAACTCAGGGCGGCCATCGCCAGCAAGGCCGTTCCGGCCACCGTGCAGGAGGTCTTTGCGACCACGCTGCTGCCCACGCGCATGATTCTAGCGGGGATTCTGCTTGCCGCGTGGCCCGCAGCATTGTGGTTCGCGGCCAAGCTCATCAACGCGCGGCCCTCCGGTCAGTCCATTACGGTGTCCGGGCTTCTCATGGCTTCCGCGTTCTACCTTGTTTCCTGGGCGCACCCTTCCGAACTCCTTGTGCTCTATGCCGTCTTGCAGGCCGCTGCTCTTGTTCCCATCTTCTTGACGATGCGCCAGGGCGCCGCGCGCTCGGTGGTCCTGTGGGTAATCCAGGCCATCGTCGTATCCGGCGTTATAGTCGGCGCGATTGCGGGCCTCGAAGGCACGGTCTTTGTAAGCGAGTTTCGGGCCATTGCCGGATACGCCGGCGCGTACGACGATGCCCAGCGCAACGGCGTCGATATTGGACGCGCCGTCATGGCCGATGTCCGCCTCCCCATCGAATGCACATTGCGTTGGGATTCGACCGGATCGACGTGGCTCGATTCGCGAGCCTCGCAGGCCGCGTTCGAGGTTGCCTCGTCGGGCCTGCCTCCGGGGTTGACCGTCGAGTTGAAGGATGAGACCGGAACGCTCTTCTACGAACATCCCGAAGCCATGCCCTTCAAGTTCGCCTTTGACAACGTCGTCGCGGGACAGAACTATCGTTTGGCGATCTCGGGGCAGGAAGGCGCCCAAATTGAAGTCTCAGTCCACGGGATCATGCGCGCACGCTTCACGACGTAGGACTGTCCGCATTTCCCGCGCGTTGCACGATGCTCTCAGCTTCCGCGTTGCCCGGCCACCGCAGCAAACATTCCGCAGCATTGCGTTCCGCCTCGCGCGTGTCTCCCTTCTGCAAGGCTAGAATGGCCAGCGCAAGATAGATGTCGCCGGTGTCAAGCCCTTCGAGCGCGCGGTGGAGTTCCCGCACGGCATCCTCGTCCCGGCCTTCGGCGGTCAGCGCGATTCCGTACGCCTTGTGCGCATACGCGTTCGGCCACGGCCAGTCGGCTGCGCGTTTGTATTCAGCCAAGTTCGGTCTTCCGGAAAAGTACGTGTCTTCGGCCGCGCGCACGCGATAGCTGGGAACAAGGACTGCGGCAACGAGAAACGCGCTCAAGACGAGCACTGTGCCTCCAACGCAAGCGCTGAGCGCGCGCGATACAGGACGTTCCGCAGCGTTATGCGCCGCAAGCATGGAGATGCCCAGCAATCCAACCAACGTGTGCAGGACACTGTCGAACGGCCCGTTGAACAGCGCGAACACCCCGAGCGTCGCAAGCATGCCGGTAATCGCGTTGCGTTCGTGGCGCGCGCGCCGCGCCACGCGCGCGATCATCCATCCCCAGCACGCCGCGCCGGCAAGCCCCGTTTCGGCCAGGATGCGCAAAGGTTCGGAGTGCGGCTGGTCGGCATGGCCTTCGACCCATGCCGCGCCGCGCGATGCCGGCCTGTGTTCCACTTTGCCCAAATACCGCGGGCTCCAATACCCATAGTTTCCGATACCCACGCCCAGCAGCGGCGCATCCAGGAACATGTCGGCAGTCCCTCGCCACATCCATAGCCGTGCTTGGACGCCCTGGCCTTCGCTCCCCAACATGCGCGACACGCGCCGCACCGTCGCTTCGGGGGCCAAGAACGCGGTTGCCATAATAAGCGAGGCCATACAGGCAGCCAATATGGAGGCTCGCAGTCGGTCTATCCCATGCCACGGCGCGCACATCGTTGCGCCTACGAGCGCGCCGAGCCACGCCGACCTGCATCCCGAAATGAGCAGCGCCGGCACAAGCAACACAAGGCCTGCCAAGGCCAGCCGCTGTTTGCCTGCCAGATACCGATACACGAGAATAGGCGTTCCGATCGCTACAAATCCGCCGAAGAGGTCCTGATTGCCGAACACCGAATACACGCGCTGCGTGTATTGCGGGAACGTAGGAAACAAACCGGGGCAAAGACCGCAGAACTGCAACAGTCCCCATCCGGCAACTATGCATGCGGCAAACGCAACCGCGCTCAAGACGCGTTCCCGCCATACCTCTTCGGCGAGCGTGCCGGCGCATGCAGCCGTGGCAAGTAGCAGCAAAGCCCAGTAGGCAAGCGCCGCGATCGCATCCGATGGCACGTGCGCGCGCAATACAACCGCGCCGGCCGACGCCACACCGAGAAAACACCAAAGCGGTATCCAAGACGCCACCGCGCCGCGCGGCAGGCGCCTTTGCCAAATCGTGATTCCGCCCAATAGCGCAAATCCCAGGCAACAAATCGCGAGCTTTGCGTGCAGCATCGACGTGAAGCGGAAGGAGAATACCGAAGCGGCGGCCACGATAATCATGCAAAGCGCCCAACCGCGCCAGCGGTCAAGCGCGGTACTTCCCAGAAGCGCGTTGTCCAATGATCCCATTACATACAGCCTGTTAGTGTTCAAGATCACAGTTGTAGTAGCGCAACGCTAATCGAAAAACAGGGACTGACTCGCTTTTCGGCAGTTTGAAAAGCGTGTCTGTCCCTGCTTTTCGCGGAAAAGCATGTCTGTCCCCGCTTTTCTTGTCTTTCGCACCCAAACATGAAGAACCATCAGCATGGCTCACTACACTAACATGACCTTGACGGGAGCGGCAACGCGCTATTTCCTTGAAATGCCCTCCACGGTATGATACCGTCTTTAGCCATCGTGTAACGCCCAAAGGAAGGGATCCGTCAAAATGCAAGTGCTTGAAACGTTTAGTCTTAAAGATAAAGTTGCCGTGGTTACCGCAGGGGGCGGCGTGCTTTGCGGCGCCATCGCGCAGGGGTTTGCCGCGGCGGGGGCGAAAGTGGCGGTCGCGGACGTTCGAGCCGACGTGGCTCAGGGCGTCGCTGAGCGCATCAGCGCAGCCGGCGGCACAGCGATAAGCTGCGAGATGGACGCCTTCAGCCGCGCGTCGATCGAAGCCGCGTGCGATCAGGTCT
The DNA here is from genome assembly GCA_964402555.1 of uncultured Nitrospiraceae bacterium. Lineage (GTDB taxonomy): Bacteria > Hydrogenedentota > Hydrogenedentia > Hydrogenedentales > SLHB01 > CAYOCT01. The sequence continues at coordinate 37,361 of CAYOCT010000046.1, forward strand.
ACGGCGCGTTCGGACGAGTCGATGTGCTGGTCAACGGCGTGGGGGGCAACATGAAGGGCGCCACCACGTCGCCTGAACAGTCGTTCTTCGATCTCCCGCCCGACGCGATTCAGAAAGTCGTCGACCTCAACTTGGTTGCGGGCGCGATCGTTCCGGCGCAGGTCTTCGTCAAGCGGATGAAGGACAACCCCGACGGCGCGTCGATCATTAACATCTCGTCGATGAACGCGTTCCGTCCGCTTACGCGCATTCCCGGATACAGCGCGGCGAAGGCCGCTGTCAGCAACTTCACGCAGTGGCTCGCGGTGCATCTGGCGCAGGAATACAACCCGCGCCTGCGGGTCAACGCGATCGCGCCGGGATTCTTCCTCACCGACCAGAACCGCTTCTTGCTGACAGAAGAATCGACGGGCGAATTGACCGCGCGCGGCAAGACGATCATCGCGCATACGCCCGCGGGCAAGTTCGGCAGTCCCGAAGATCTGCTCGGCGTGGCCCTCTGGCTCGCGTCCGACGCATCGCAATTCGTGACAGGCATCGTTGTGCCGATAGATGGCGGATTCAGCGCCTTTTCCGGCGTGTAGCACCTGTGCCGTGTAGGTCCGTGTTCGTCCGTGTCCTGTAGTTAAGGAATCAAACGCAAGGAGCAAACATTCATGAGCGATGGGTTGGATCAACTGAAGAACCACGCGCCGACGCGGCAGTACTTTATCGCGATCGACAGCGACGGCTGCGCGTTCGATACGATGGAAATCAAGCACAAGGAATGCTTCATTCCGAATATCGTCAATCACTGGGAATTGCAGGCCGTGTCGAAGTACGCCCGCGCGGCCGCGGAGTTCGTAAATCTCTACTCGAAGTGGCGCGGCATCAACCGCTTTCCAGCGCTGACGATGGTCTTCGATTTGCTCTCCGAGTGGGACAAAGTGCTCGCGCGCGGCGTGAAGATGCCCGAAGTCCCCAACCTGCGCCGTTGGATTGAAACGGAATCGAAACTCGGCAATCCGGCGCTCAAAGCGTACTGCGATGCGCACGACGAACCGGACATGCATCAGGCGTTGCGCTGGAGCAAAGGCGTCAACGACAGCGTCGCCGAGATCGTGCGTGGCGTGCCGCCGTTCCCGTATGTGCGCGAGTCGCTCGAAAAGGCGCTCGAGGTCGCGGATATCCTCGTGTGCTCCGCGACGCCGGGCGAAGCCCTCGTGCGCGAATGGCAGGAGCACGGCATCGACCGGTATCCTTTCGCCATCGCCGGACAGGAACTCGGCAAGAAGAACGAACACATCGCCATGTGTACGGAAGGCCGTTACGACAAGTCGAAGATGCTCATGATCGGCGACGCGCCCGGCGACATGAAGGCGGCACGAGCCAACGGCGCACTCTTCTACCCGATCAATCCGGGGGACGAAGACATTTCCTGGAAACGCTTCTTCGAGGAAGCCCTGGACAAGTTCATCGCAGGCACTTACGCAGGCGCCTACGAGGCCGCGTTGATCCAGGAATTCGACTCCTATCTTCCGAACACTCCTCCTTGGAAGAAGTCTTGACCGTGAACCGGAGGCTTCTTGGGGACAGGATTACAGGATGAGCAGGATTCATGGAGTATGAAGACCTGACAGAGAAGATTATCGGATGCGCTTTCCAGGTCTACAATGAACTCGGGTTTGGATTCCTGGAGTCTGTTTACGAGAAGTGCATGCTGATAGAACTCGCTCGATGCGAACTGGAGGCACAAGCCCAAGTCCCCGTTGCGGCGCGATACCGAGGAGAAGTTGTAGGTCAATTCATTGCCGACTTGGTTGTCAATGACACGGTGATTGTCGAGTTGAAATCGATTCGCCATCTTTCCCAAGCCCACGAAACCCAGTTGGTCAACTATCTCGTAGCATCCGGAAAGCCGGTGGGATTGCTCCTCAATTTCGGCGAGGACAAGGTTGAGATCAAGAGAAAGGTGCGCGTTTTGCATGTGCCGGAAGAACCTACGTTCGGTTCGTGAAGCCATCCTGCTAATCCTGTTATCCTGTCCAAAGCAGAATGACGCGGTGATCTTGTGATACTTGAGAATATGAATGCTCAGAACGAAGGAAGCCCGTCGACGTTGTCATGTTGATTTTGGCAGATGAGAACATTCCCTATGTGCGCGAGGCTTTCGCGCCGTTGGGCGAAGTACGCACGATCTCGGGGCGTGCAATTATGCCCGAGTCCCTCAAGGACGCTACGCTGCTGCTGGTGCGTTCTATCACCAAGGTCAATGCCTCTCTGCTGGATGGCTCCTCGGTCCGTTTTGTCGCGACGGCCACGATTGGCGAGGACCACATTGACAAGGCGTATCTCGCAGACCGCGGCATCGCCTTTGCCAGCGCGCCGGGATCGAATGCGGACAGCGTGCGCCAGTACATCACCGGCGCGTTGCTGGTCGTGGCGGAACGCTTCGGCCTCGACCTGGCGCGCATGTCCCTGGGCATCGTTGGCGTCGGCAATGTCGGGAGCCGGGTGCTGAAGAACGCCACGGCTCTGGGTATGCGGTGCGTGCTCAACGACCCGCCGCTTGCGCGCGCTACCGGCGATGCCCGCTACCGTCCGCTGGACGAGATCTTCGATTGCGATATCCTGACGCTCCATGTACCGCTGGTCAAGGAAGGCCCCGACCGCACGTATCATCTCGCGGATGAGGCGTTCTTGCACCGCATGAAACCAGGCGCGATCCTCCTGAATTCCTCGCGCGGCTCCGTGGCCGATGGAAGCGCGATAGGCCGTGCGTTGGATGGCGGACATCTCCGCGCGTGCGTACTGGACGTGTGGGAGCGTGAACCGGATATCGATATGGCGTTGCTCGAACGCGTCGTCATCGGTACGCCGCACATCGCGGGCTATTCGTTCGACGGCAAGGTCAACGGCACGCGCATGATTTACGAGGCCGCGTGCCGACATCTCGGCGTCGAGCCGGTATGGAACCCCGCGCCGTTGCTCCCGATGCCGGAATGTTCCACGTTGACAGTGGACAGCGGCGTGCCGGACGCGCTGTCAAGGGCCGTTCGGGCCGTTTATGACATTCGCCGCGACGATGCGGCCATGCGAGGCTTGCTGGCTCTACCTGAAACCGACCGCCCCAAGGCCTTCGATCGGCTGCGCAAGGAGTATCCGCGCCGCCGCGAGTTCTTCAACACGCGCGTGCGCGTGCAGCCGCGAAATGCCGCCCTGGAATCCCAACTGGCGGGAATCGGGTTTACTTTAGAGGACGAATGACGAGGTAGCAGTACATGATTTCCAAGATTGCGCCCGAAGGGTACTTAAACGATAGCGAACTGCGCGAGGTCGTGACGGCCGCGTTCGCCGATAACACGATCAACGGCAAACGCGTGTTGTTTGTCATTCCGGACAGCACGCGCAGCATGCCCATGCCCGCGATGTTCCGCGCGTTGCACGCCGAACTCGCGGGGCGTGTAGCGCGGCTCGACTTCATGGTCGCGCTGGGCACGCACCCGCCGATGTCCGATGAAGCGTTGAACAAACTGCTCGGTATCTCGGCCGAGGAACGCTCGGGTCTGTTCAAGGATGTCGGCATCTATAACCACGAGTGGGACAATCCCGAGGCGTTGACCTACATCGGCGTCATCGAAGAAGACGAGATCGCGGCGCTTTCTAAGGGCATGATGCGCCGTTCCGCGCGCGTCGCGATCAACAAGCGCATTCTCGACTACGACCTTCTGTGCGTCGTTGGCCCGGTGTTCCCGCACGAGGTCGTCGGGTTCAGCGGCGGCAGCAAGTACTTCTTTCCCGGCATTGCCGGCGAAGAGATTCTCAACCTCTTCCACTGGCTCGGCGCATTGATTACCAATCCCGCCATCAACGGCACGAAGCATACGCCCGTGCGCGACGTCGTCAATCGCGCGGCATCGTTCATTCCCATCGAAAGACGTTGTTTCTGCCTTACGGTCGAACACAAACAGGCCAAAGCCATCTTCTTCGGAACTCCCGAGGAGGCGTGGAACGCGGCCGCCGACCTTTCGGCGCAGGTCCACGTGGTCTATAAAACGCATCCGTTCAAAAGCGTGCTGGCCATGGCCCCGCCGATGTACGACGATATCTGGGTCGCGGGAAAGTGCATGTACAAACTCGAACCCGTCGTCGCCGACGGCGGCGAACTCATCATCTTCGCGCCGCATGTCCGTGAAGTAAGCACGACTCACGGCCATCTCATCAAGCAGATCGGCTATCACACGCGCGACTACTTTCTCGCGCAGATGGACAAATTCACGCACATTCCCGGCGGCATCCTCGCCCACTCGACCCACGTGCGCGGGATCGGAACCTACGAGAACGGCGTCGAGAAACCGCGAGTCCAGGTGACTCTCGCGACCGCAATCCCCGAAGCGGAGTGCCACGCGATTAATCTCGGATACCGCGACCCCGCAAGCATCCGCCCCGACGACTGGAAGGACAAGGAAGACGAGGGCCTGCTCCTGGTGCGCGACGCGGGTGAAATCTTATATCGTTTGAAGGGATAGTCCGAGGGTATGAGCGCGTCTATCGATTTGGAGGCAATGCGTGTCGCTGTGGCGGCAGGCCGGGTCGAGTGGCAGAGGCATGCGCTCGAGCGAATCGTCTCGCGATCCGTCCCGCGCATGGATGTGCTTGATGCGCTATTGACCGGTGAGCGAATAGAAGACTATCCTAACGATTATCCCTTTCCGAGTGCCTTGTTTCTTGGGCGGACGGGAGCGTGTCCGTTGCACGTCGTCGCAGCCTTCGATGTTGCCCGGAATCGCGTGGCCGTAATCACGGCGTATGAACCAACGCTGGATCGATTCGAAGACGATTTCAAGACAAGGAGGAGGTCATGAACAAGGCTTCTTCAGAAGATACCTGTCCGCTCTGCGGCGGAACCAAACAGCCTGGACGAACCACTTTCACCAGTGAGCTTGGCTTTGGCGTTGTGGTAATTCGCAACGTCCCTGCGACCGTATGCACACAGTGCGGGGCCGATTGGATCGCCGACGAAACGGCCGCAACGATCGAACGTTTGATCGATGACGCGAAGACCAAGCGGAGCCAGGTGGAAGTTGTCGCGCTGTCGTAAGGCTGGCTCGAGACATGGACTGTGCAGCATTGAGGCACGGCATTCGCCCTGCATCGAAAGAAGGAAGCGGTATTGAATTGGCGTGAACGGATCGAGATCAATCCGGAGGTATGCGGCGGGGAGCCGCATATCAAAGGGCTGCAAGTTCCGGTGTCGGCGATTACCAAGGTCCTTGCCAATGGCGGCTCCATGTACGAGGTCATGGAAGCCAACCCCGGGCTCAATCGCGAGGACATCCACGCCGCCATGGTTTACACGTTCCAAGAAGTGGACAACGCGGGCCAGTAGGCGTGGCCCGTTCGAAAACGAATATTCGTAGCGGAAGGAGTATTGAGCATGCCGAAGAACGTCATCGTCGCCCAATCGGGCGGTCCCAGTCCTGTCATCAACAGTTCGTTGCGCGGGGTCATCGAGACCTGCAAGATGTTTCCCGAAACCTTCGGGACGATTTACGCGGGCTGGCACGGCATCGAAGGGGTCCTGAAGGAAGAGTTGCTCGATCTCTCCGCGCAGGATGACGACGAGATTGCGCTGCTCCGGTACACGCCTGCCGCGGGTTCGATCGGCACGTGCCGCTACAAACTCAAGAAGAACCAGACCGAGGATTTCAAGCGCGTCATCGACGTGATGAAGGCGCACGGCGTCGGCTACTTCTTCTACAACGGCGGCAACGACTCGATGGACACCGCGCACAAAGTCAGCGTGCTCGCCAACGAACAGGGCCTGGACCTCGTGGCGGTCGGCGTCCCGAAGACGATCGACAACGACGTCGGCGACTCCGAGTTCAAGCTCATCGATCACACGCCGGGCTTCGGCAGCGTCGCGCGCTATTGGATGGGCATCGTGCAAAACGCCAACGAAGAGAACGCAGGCTCGTGCCCGGCCGACCCGGTGCTCGTCCTCCAGGCGATGGGCCGCAAGATCGGCTACATCCCTGCCGCCGCGCGCCTCGCCGATCCCAAGCGCGAGATCCCGTTGCAGATCTATCTCGCTGAAGCCGGTGTCACGGGCGAAGAAATGTGCGACCTCGTGAACGACGAACTCAAACGGAGCGGCCGCGTCATCATCGTCGTCAGCGAAGGGTTCGACCTCGGCGATCTCGGGTTCACGCGCGACAGTTTCGGCCACGCCCAATACAGCGCCTCGAAAACGACCGTCGCCCAGTCCGTCGTCAACATGCTCAACGACCGCGGTCTCCCGGTGCCGGGCGCCGCGCGCGGCCAAGTCTCCGGAACGGACCAGCGCGACACGTGCCTGTACGCGTCAATTGTCGACCTCGACGAGGCGTACAAAGTCGGCCAGAAGGCCGCGTTGATCGCGCAGGAAGGCGAGAACGGCTGGATGGCCACCATACTGCGCAAGCCCGGGCACATCTATTCGGTCGACTACGACAAGGTCCCGCTGGAGCAAGTCGCCAACTCCGAACGCACGTTCCCGAAAGCCTGGATCGCGCCCAACAAGATCGATGTAACAGATGAGTTCATCCGCTACGCAAAACCGCTTATCGGAGAAGACTGGGCGAGCGTGCCCGTGATCGACGGACGCCAGCGCTTCGCGCGGTTCAAGCCCATCTTCGCGGAGAAGAAGCTGCCCGCCTACACGTTGCAGGCGTTGAAGAAGTAAAGTCCACACTTTGAACGCATCGGGAATCGCGGATCGATGCCCGCCGCCTGTCATTCTGCGCGCAGCGAAGAATCTCTCCGCAAGTAGAAGCCTGGAGTCTCATGCGATTCTTCGCTGCGCTCAGAATGACATGGGTGCACGAGTGACCTGCGGACAGCATGGGTTCTTGGCGCGCCCTCAAGAAGGCCGCACGCGGCCGGCCCGCGCGCACAACGCGTCGAATAGCGCGGACACGCCCGCGATCCCGTAGTCGCGGAAGTTTCCCGCGCCGGTCCAGAACTCTTCTAGGTAGCCGCTGCGTTCGCGCTCGTAGAACAGCACCTTGAGGATGAGCTGCACCTTGTCCAGTCCGCGGACGAGGCGCGCTTCGGGACTGGTAAGGTCGAGCATTTCCTGATGGTACTGCGCGTAGCGCGCGTGAAACCCCTCGAATAAGTCTTCGGTGATCGCCTGTTCCGCGTGGTCCTTCGCCTCTTTGAGATAGGCATCCGCATACGGCATCGGAATATCCATCAACCGCGCCTCTGCGAGATCGTGGATCAGCGCCATGGCCAGCGCCTTCTCGCGATTGAAGCTCTCCGGGTATTCGTCGAGAAACAACAGCGTCAACAGCGCTACGAAATGGCTGTGTGACGCCACGCTTTCCGGATGCGCCACGCCCCGCACCACGTACCCCGCGCGCGGAATGCGATCGAGAGGATGAATGATGTCGAAGAACTCGATGATGCGCTGTTCGAATGAAGTCATGGCGTGGGAGGGAGGGCTTCTTGGGGTGTTGGGGGAAGGCCAGACATTTCGGACAAACCCTCCGCATCGGCCTTCTTTTCATCGCTCAACTGCGCTGCCAGCCGCACGGCCGATTCGGAACTCTCGATAAACTGCTTGCGGAGTTCGCTCAATCCCGCGGCCACGTCCAGCGCGCGCTGCCGCCAGACCTCGGCCTCGCCACGCTGGCGCGCGCACTCGCGTTCGAGATCGCCCGCCTGCGCAAGCGCCACCGCCACCTGTCCCGCGGCCTCGCGCCGCAACGCCTCGAGGTCTCGGCTGCGTTCCTCGATTGCCGCACGCGCGCTATCCAATTCGCTTTGGAGGGTCTCGCGGGCAGACTCGGCCTGGCTGAGCCGCGACAAAAGCGCATCGCGCTCGTTCAATGCCTGGCAGGCTTCCGCCTGCGCGGCGGCCAGCGCCGCCTCGAGTTCCTCGCGCCGCGTCGCCAGCACCGAGACGGCCACGGCCCCGTTGCCGCCGCCATTCGCTTCGCAATACGCTTCGACCAGCGTCTCGATATCCCGCAACTGCTGGTCATACCCTTTGCCGGCCTGCGCAAACGCGACGCGGCCCGCCTCCACACGCTGCAACACGCCCTGCGCCTGCTTGCGCAAGGACGCGGCCTCACGCTGGGCCTCTTCGCTTTGCTCGTGGGCCACGTGTAGTTCGAGACGCAACGCGTCGACCTCTTCCTGCAGCGCCGACTTCTCGCGCAGACGCCCCACCAGCGCGAGCCGCTCCCGATCCGCCGTCTCCCGTTCAGATTGCACGCGCTGCAACTGCTGATTGAGCCGCGCGATCTCCGCGTTCAGCCCCGAAAGCCCGGCGACCTCCGCCTGGCTCTTGTCGACCTCGCGGCGCAACGCGTTAATCTCCGCCGTCGCCTTCTCGACCTCGCGCCGGAACGCCTGTTGCGCCTCGCGCTCCGATTCGAGTTCGCGCGCCAGATCCGCGTTCCGCGCGAGTTCTGCGTCGAGACGCCGCCGCATCTGTTCCGTTTCCTGAGCCGCCGATTCCTCCGCCGCCGCGGCTTGCCTGCGGACATGGTCCAGCTCTTCCTCGACCCGCCGGACCTCCGCATGCTGCGTTCCATCCGCGCGCGAAGCGTTCCCTTCGGGCGCGGCCACGGCGCGCGGACGAATCGCGACGATCTGCCCGCCATCGATCAGCGCCCGCAACCCCGGCGTCAACTGCTTGATACGCCGCGGATGAATACTGCTCGCCATCACCACATAATGACGTTGTTCCAGAAACAGCCGCACCAGCGCTTCCAGTTCCCCCGCGCGTTCCCCGAACGATTCCAATTCGTCCACCAGCAGCACCGCCGACGCCGCCCGCCGCACCGGCCCCGGATCGCCAATCAACGCCCGCACCGCATCCGGGAACTCCCGGCCCGTCACACACGCCAGCCCCGTCTCCGCGCTCGTCGCGCGCACATGATGGATGATCGAATAGACGAGATGCGTCTTCCCGCAGCCATCGTCCCCCACGATCAGAACGGGCAGCGGCGCAACACGCTGCAAGTCCGCCACCGACCGGCAGACCTCAAACGCGTCGCGATTTCCCGCGTCGACCTGGAAATTCCCAAACGTATATCGCATCACGCCCGCCTACCCCGTGCTTCCGCGCTGGTAAAGGCATTCTAAAGACACCAGACAGAACAGTCAACTGCCCCCGCGTTGGACACCGTATCGTGACCGCTGTCAGCGCGGGTCGCGGCGTTGGCTGCGTTCCGCGTGGCGTTCGCGTTCGTCGTCGTCTTTGACGGCGACGCCCGGGTACGGCACATCGTAGCCTTTGGTCGCGTGCCAGAGGATGCGGTTGAACGTGTCTTCGTCGGCTTGGTCGATGTCGTCGAGGGGTAGGCGCATCGACTTGAGGGCGTAGTAGCGCTGCTTGCCGCGCAGGGACGCTACTTTCGGGTTGAGTTGGTCGAGCGGAATCTGGTTCGGCACGACGGTGTACGGCGTGAGGTCGGGCTTGTCCATGAAGGCGTTGACCATGGGATTCGCGACCATGAGCAACTGGTTCATGGGCGGCAGGCCGAGGATCAATTCGATGGTGCGCAGCATCCCGGTCTGGCTGTAGTGGGTGCTGTCGACCACGCCGCGTTTGGTGTAGGGGCTGATGCAGAGCGCGACGGTCCGGTGGCCGTCGACGTGATCGAGGCCGCCTTGGGGATCGTCCTCGACCACGAAGATCGCGGTCTCGGGCCAGAACCGGCTATGGCTCACCGCGTCGACGATCTGCCCGAGCGCGAGGTCGTTGTCGGCGACGGCGGCCTGGGGCGTCGGGTAGCCTTCCCGCGTGCCGACGGTGTGATCGTTCGGCAGTAGCATGATCATGAAGTTCGGCATCGCGTTCTTGGCCTCGAACTCGTGGAGTTCGTTAAGGAATTCGCGCGCACGGTACACGTCCTGGACTTTGCCCGGGAACCCGATGAACGTCGGGCACATATAGGGCGTCAGTGTATCGAGCAGGGCCTCGGCGCGGACCGATACCTTCTTCGTGTTGTTCAAGTAGTCGGCGTAAACATCCGACCACGTGGACGTGGCGGGCGCGATAAGCGCCTTGACGAATTCGCCGTAGACGCGGAACGTCATGCCCTTGCGCAGGACCTGGTCCCAGATGAAACCGGACGAGGCGTAGGCGAGCGCGTCGCCGCCGTCATACGGATAGCTGCGCGCGAAGCCGCCAAAACTCTTTTCGAGATAGTCGGTCACGTAGCCCTCGTCGGTCCACTGATGTCCGTCGGCGCTGAGGATGCCATTGCAATAGAAGTTGTCGAGCAGCACGAACTGTTCGGCGAGCGCGTGATGGTTCGGCGTGACCTCGCGTCCGAACTGGCAGAAGCGCGGCTCGCCGTTGCCCTGCGCCATGTCGCCGAGGACCTGGTCGTAGGTCCGGTTCTCTTTGATGATGTAGAGCACGTGTTTGAATACCGACACCTCGCCGGCGTTGCACGGCACCGGGACGGCGCGGCGCGGGGCCGATTTCAGGTTCATCGCCTCGACCATCGAAGGCAGGCGCATGTTCGACGCCGCGCGCAGCGTATAGGCTTCGAGCGCCGCCGCGTCCGGGACGTCGACGAAGGAGAGCGACCCGAGCACGTCATGCGAGTTGTAGCCGTACGGCGCCGAGGCATCGGCGGGCTGCGCGCTAGGTTTCTTGTAGCGGCTTCCGACGCCTTTCGTATTCGCGACGCAGAGCTTCTTGCCGTCGCGCGTCAGGAGCACCGAGCCGGGATACCATCCCGCGGGAATCAAGCCCTGCACGCGGCCTTCGCGCAAATCGATCACGGCGATGGCGTTATTGCCGCCGTTCGCGACGTACAGCGTTGCGCCGTCGTTGGACACCGCGAGCGCGTTGGGCGCGCTCCCGAACGGCAGCTCGTCCATCGGCTTCGCGCTCAATGTCTGGACGACGGAATCCTTCGCCGTATCAATGACCGAGATGGTGTCGCTGTTCGCGTTGGCGATGTACAGCCGCAATCCGTCCGGCGAAAACGCGGTCCCGCTCGGGTGCAACCCGACGTCGATATCCTTGATCACGCGCCGCGTTTCGAGATCGATTACAGACACAGTTCCCGTCGACGCAATCCCGGTCTTCTTGTTGACGATCGCGCGGCTTCCCGAAGTCGGCCCTGTCGGATCGATGCCACGCGGCACGCGTCCACCCCAATTTGTGACGTAGGCCTTCTTGCCCAGCGCGACGATCGTGTACGGCGCGATGCCGACCGGAATCGTGCCATCCAGTTTCTTCGTCTGAAGGTTGACGATCCCTATAGCGTTCCAACGGCTCAACGCTACGTAGGCAGTCTGCGCGTCTTCGTCAATCACGAAACCGCCCGGCGCCGATTCGTCCTTGCCCGACGGCCCCGGAAGCAGGATCGTGTCGGCCCATGCGAAGGTCCCGTCCGCGTCACGCGCGGCGACACGCAGAATGTCCTCGCATTCCGTCGTCCAGACGCGCTGCCCGTCACGCGACCAGGCGATCCCGTGGAAACTGTTGCCTTCCTTCGGCAGGACAAGCGTCTGTTTGATTTGGCATGTCGTCATGTCGACGAACAGGATGTCCTTCCTGTTCTTGACCGCAAGCATAGTGCCGTCCGGATTCAGCGCCATGTCGACGGGACGCCCGGAGACGAGCACCGTTTGCCCCGCGGGATCGACGATCTGCGTGGTCGGCACGACGTAGGTCCCGTCATTCTGCGGTCCGACGACGGCTTGATCGAGCACGGCGGATGGCCCTTGCCGCAACGCCTCATCCAAGCCTGGCGCGTGATAGAACGTCACGCACCCCGGCAACAGCGCAACGAGTGCAATCAAGGGAATCCGTCGCATGAGAGTCTCCTTTCGTGGGGGCGAATCGCCTGTCCGTGGGAACCGCGTTCGCCGATCTGCCGAAGCAAGAGTAGAGAACGAAGCGGGACGTGTCAAACAAGCGTGCGGTTACGCAGCTGGAGGTCTGCGCTGCCTCTTGAAGAAGAGCGATGTTCTCTATTTCACGTTACCGCTCGTGCTCGTGCTCGTGCGCGTAATCGTACTCGTAATCGAGTCAGTCGTAACCGAGCGTTGCTGGCAAACAGGAGCCGAGGAACAATGAGGGACCGGGTTGGATATGCGGCTTCGACCTTCGTCGGATTACGATCTCGATTGAAAGTTCGATTACGATTACGAGTCGTCATGAAGCCCGGCTTCACTCGGGAGGATGAAAATGCAGCGTGTCGTGTGTGTCTTCGATGCATGGAGGAACGCTGGACCTCCTGTCATTCTGAGCAACGCGAAGAATCTCACCCACGATAAAAGCCCCACCTGCCAAGAGATTCTTCGCGTTGCTCAGAATGACAGGAGGTCGGGTTTCCATTTACGAGGTAGCACGATTACGAGCAAGAGCACGATCGCGAAAAGCCAGAGACACAAAGAAACTGTGGCGCCGTGAGCTACTTGATGGCGTACAGACGCGACAGCGTCGCCACGTACAATACGCCGTTCGCGGCGGTGGCCGTGGCGGCGATCTCGCAGTCCATCGGAATGGTCGCAAGCACGTTGAGCGTCTTGTCCGCCGCGACGATCGCGAAGGTCCCGTTGCGATCGCCGATATACACCTTGCCGTCGGCCACGAGCGGCGACGCCCAAATCTCCTTGCCTACGCGATAGGTCCAGTAGCCTTGCCCGGTTTCCGCGTCGACGCAATGAAGATTGCCCGCGCAATCCGCGGCGAAGAGCAGTCCGTTCGCTATGGCGGGCGTCGAGATGCCGTGGCGTTCGATCGCATACGACCAGCGTTCGGCGGTTCCCGTGACATCGCCCTGTTTCGTCGCGTCGACGCACTTGACCCATGCCTGCCTTTTGCCCCACCAGAGGTCGCCGCCCACCTCGATATACACGCGGTCCTTGTAGAACACCGGCATGGCCATCATCCCGCTCGGACTTTCTTTGATGTTCTTGACGTATTTCTTGAAGTCCGTTTTCGGGGCCGTGGGATCGTAGTCGAACCACCAGACCTTTTCGAGCGATTGCACGGTCTCAGGCACGGGTGGCGCGAGCGCCTTGAAGGCGTAGAGCACGCCGTCCGGTCCGCCGAAGTAGATCTGGCGCTGGCCGTTGACCTCGCCGAGCGCGGGCGGCGCCCACGTCGAGTGGAACATGTGTTTCGCCATGCCCTCGTTCTCCTTGGCCACGAGCCGGCCCGTGGCCTTGTCGAGGACGATGAAGCTCGATGCGTCCGGGCGCTGGACGAATTCGTGGGAAGGGTTGTCGACGCCGTTGCAGGTGTTGAGATAGAGATACGGGCCATCGAGCAGGATGGATGTGAACGCCGAGTCGTGCATGTAAATGCCGATCTCGCTCGGGATGTCGAAGAGCCAGAGGATGTCCGCGTCCGTCGGTCCCGGCTCCATCGCGGGCACATCCTGCGGTGTCATGTGGCGTCCTTCGTCCTTGAACGGGCCGTCGTTGCCGTTGGCCATTCCGGCGATATCGAGACACGCGACTTCGTAGCGGTTGGTGAGGACATAGACGCGGTCACCTTCCACGGTCGGCGGGCTGCACAGGCTGATGTCCGGCCAATCCATCCGGTAGTTCTCGGCGATGCGTGGAACTACAAGTTGCCAGCAGAGGCTGCCGTCCTTCTCGTTCAGACACAGCAGCACGCCGCGATCCCCGGCATGTTTCGGGTCGCGCGGCTTTGCATTATTATCGCCGATGAAGACTTTACCGCCGGCGATGATCGGCGAACTGTAGCTGTGATCGCCGAGCGGCGTCGACCAAAGGATGTGGTCGCCGGTCTTCGGGTCGAAGCTCGAGGGCAACCCGGTTTCGCTCGATATCATGTTGCGCGAATAACGCTCGCCCCACTGCGGCTGGTCGGCGGCACGCGTCACGAACGGGCATGCGCAGATGCATGCGAAGGCCAAGATAGGCCAGCGCCCGCGTCTGAAAACGGCACGCGAGAGAGGACGTTGATCATCAGTGTGCACGTCTGAATAGCTCCATGTCTTCGGACCAAGGTTCAAGGAGAATAGTCCAAAGGCTGCAAGGTCCGCCACTCGGGGAATTTCGAGAAGCGTGCCGCGCGGAGACCGACTCGCCGCCCAACTGCGAGGGAGCGGCCGAGTAGTTCGAAACCACACCCTATTCGCTAGAACGACGCTTCGATTTCGACAGAGGGAACGCCGTCTTGATCCCATCCGCGTTTCTCGTAATACAGAGAAAGCATGCGCTCGAAGTCCTGCTCATTGAGGGTCTTGCCCGCGTTGGGGCCCGTCAGGACGGGCACGCTCGTGACCTTAAACGGCAAAGAGTCTTCCTTGCGCGTCGCCCCGAGGCGGATGTTCATTCGACGCGTCATACTATAGACGTCATCCGAGAGTTTGAGTAGTTCTTCGAGTGTCATGGTCTTGCCGGTGACGTAACTGTAGAACTTCTCGTAATGGCGTTCGTTCAGACCGAGTTCGATCCACGGCAGGCGGCAGACGCCAAGCATGTCGAACAACGGGCGCACGGCCTGATGGTACATGACGAGATTGACGCGGTCCTCAGCCGACCATCCGGCGCCTTCTTCAATTTCCTTGGCGATGGTCCAGGCCCTGGCATGGTGGGCGCCAATGTCCGAGGTCGCATAGGCCAATCCCATGGAAGTGCCCACTCGGCTATCGTACGCCGACTGCTCCAAACCTTTGACCTGAAGTAGGACCTTTTCCATTTCCGGCCACTGCTGGATTATGCGGCGGGACCCGTCGGCGAGAATGTCTCCGATGCCTTCACGGTGGGCAATGCGATTCATCAGGTCAAGGATGGCTTCGTCATCGTTCCAGGCGATGCCTTTGCCATCGAGGTCTTCAAGCGAGATGATGCCTTTTTCATATCCTTCTATCAACGCGCCGATGATACTGCCCGTAGAGATGGTGTCGATACCGAGTTCGTCACACAACCGGTTCCCGGCGAGCACCGCATCGAAGCGCTCGATCCCCAAATTGGAGCCGAGCATCGCGCAGGACTCGTACTCCGGCCCTTCGGTGACCGTGCCGGCGTACTTGCCATTCTTAACGAGGCAGATGTTGCCGCAACACATGGGGCACATGAAGCAGGCGCTGTCGCCGATCTTGTAGTGCTCGAGCATGGTTTCGCCGTTGATCTTGTCGTGGGCGGCAAATGTCGTGGCCTTGAAATTGTAGGTCGGCAGGATGCCTTTGGTGTTTGCATACTCGATGACGTTCATCAAGCCCTGCTGCTGCCACAACCGGAAATACTTGTGCTCCGTCATGTACGCGACGGCTTTGCGCGTTTCTTCCACCAAGCTCGGCATATCGAAGACCGGCAGGTCCTTTGTTCCGCGCACGACGATGGCCTTGAGGTTCTTCGATCCCATAACGGCGCCGATGCCGGTCCGGCCCGCGTTGCGGCTCCAATCGGAATTGACACACGCAAACCTCACGAGGTTCTCCCCGGCAACGCCAATGGTCGCGATATGCAGACCGTGTGAGCCGAGTTTCTCCTTGATGAGCCCCTCCGCTTCAAGGCAGGTCTTCCCTTTGAGGAACGGCATCGGAAGGATGCGAACGTTGTTGTCGTCGATGAACAGAACGGAGAGTTCGCTTGCCGCGCCCGTGATGCTGAAGCAGTCGTACCCTGTGTGGCGCAACTCGACTCCGAACGATCCGCCGATCGACGAGTCGCAGTAGAATCCCGTGGCCGGCGAAATCGAGATGAACGAGTTCTTGCCACTGGAGGGAACGTAGCATCCTGTCAACGGACCCGGTGCGATGACGAGGAGATTCTCGGGGCCGAGCGGATCAATCTTGAAATCGTGAGCCTTCAGATTCTCCCAGACAAGCTTCGCGCCAAAGCCTCGGCCGCCGACATAGCGTTCGATGAAATCCTCGGACAGATCGCGCTGTTCCGCCGTTCCCGCCGTCAAGTCGACGTGCAACTGCTTCCGGAAATAGCCGCTCTTTATGGTGTTCACAGTTGCTCCTTTCCAATCTCGGCATACTGGAGCGTCTTCGTTTCGCCCTTCTCGACAAACTCGATTTGTTTCATCTGCGTATAGCTCAACACGTTGTTCAGTCGATTGCTTTCGCCCAGCGCGTATTCCGGCACGAGCCGCAAGGCCCCCTTGGGACAATGCTTCACGCATTCAGGGTCGCCCTCGCAGAGGTCGCATTTGATGGGATACTCGCTATCGCCGTGGGCATAGACCGCGCCGAACGGGCAAGCTTCCACGCAACGGAAACACGAGATACAGACTTCGGTATCCAGATGAACCACGCCATCGGTCCGGCTAAGGGCATCGACGGGGCAGGCATCCTCGCAGGGCGGCTTTTTGCATTGGCTGCACACGATAGGCATGCGCACGACGGGATGCGGATACGTGATCAACACGCGTATCGCGCTCTTCTTGGGGTTGTTGACTCCGAAATGTTTGATGGCGCACACGAGTTCGCACATCTTGCATCCGGAACAGTCTTCCGGGATGACCGCCAATTTCCGTGACATAGTTTCTCTCCTGACGTACCCCGCCGAAACGGAGCGTGGAAAATAGACTAGACCGTAGTGCGCTCCGAATCAAACAGCGGTTCGGCATGGCCGTGCATATCGGTTCCGCAGTCCCTATCGGGTATTAAGCAACGCTCTTGCCCGAACGTTGTCTGAAGTTCTGAGCAACGGCTGAAGCGCCTTGAGCAGTATCTTCGTGATCGCGACCGTGATCGTAGTCGTAATCGATTCAATAGCCTATGCCTTGATTGCGGCCGCCGCGTTTCTCGCGCGAAAGCACCGATAGACGCAGTATCGAAAGGTCGATTCCCCTCCCAACCTCCGATCAGGATCACGATTACGAGCAAGAGCAAGAGCAAGAGCTAATGCGTCCTAAGTTGCCAACAGGATGACTCATGCTTCTAGTGGGTGTCCAGTCCCTGGATGGTGAAGATCAGATGCTCGAGGGTCTTGAGAATTTCGCCCATGTATTCGTCGACGGCTTTGACGCTGCCCGGAAGCGTGTAGACAAGGGCGCCGCCAAGGACCGCAGCCACGGACCGGCTTAACAGGGCGTTCGGTTTGCCCGCGCCATACTTGAGCCGAATGTGCTCCATGATGCCGGGGATGGTCTTATCCGCAAGCGCGGCGACGACGTCGGGGGCGATATCGCGCGGTCCGACGCCTGTCCCTCCCGTGGTGAACGCGACGTGAACACCCGCGTCGCGGGCAGAAACGAGTTCGACCCGCAGCAATTCGGCATCATCGGGAATCAGGGTGGCCGCAAGCTCCAGATTCCAATGCTTCTGTTCGGCGTAGGTCCGGAGGTGTTCGGCAATGCGCGGGCCGCTTCGATCCGGATAGACACCTTGGGAGGCGCGATCGCTGAGCGTGATGACGCGGCAACGCAACGCGCGCCGTTCGTGGATAAGCGTGTCGCCGGGCTTCACGGGGCCACCGTGGATCACGCGGGCGAACACCCCTTCCTTGGGCATCACGCACCGTCCAACCTGCTGGAAAATCGCGCACCC
Organism: uncultured Nitrospiraceae bacterium; assembly: GCA_964402555.1. Lineage (GTDB taxonomy): Bacteria > Hydrogenedentota > Hydrogenedentia > Hydrogenedentales > SLHB01 > CAYOCT01. The sequence goes on from CAYOCT010000046.1 coordinate 54,841, forward strand.
CGAACCGTGGCATTCCTTGCCCAATTGCGTCACTTCGAGTTCGGCGAGCGGGCCGATCTTCAGGCGGTCGAGTAAGGCTGCCTCGCGGAGGTTCACGCCCGCTGTCGTGATGTTCTCGGCGAACTCGCCGTGGCCAAAGGACCGGCCTGCCTCCGTGGCGAACCGTTCGATGCTCTCCAGGGCGAGAAGACTAATCTGGCGGTGCCAATCGCCGGCATGTGCGTCGCCCACCGCGCCACGGTCATCGATCAGCAACTCGGGAACGGGATGTTTCGATGTGCCCTGTTCCTCAGAGAGGTTCACCGAGATTACGGAGCCTTTTGTTGCATTCGATGCCATCACTATGTTTCCTTACCCTTCGTGCACGGAGGCGCTATGATAGCGAATTGCGGACCAAGGCGGCCACTACGCTACGGCTTCTTCTCGTCCTTGTGTTTCTCGACGACGCCTTCGGCGCAGTGAATCTCAATGGTCTCCAGGCATCTCACACTCCGGCCGACCCACTTGTCGCCGGGCAGAACCAGGCGGAACTTGCCTTCCGAAGGGGGCAGCGCCTGGGCGTTCTTCTCCGTCGCGATAAGTATGCGGAGGCCGTCGCTCGTCAATGTGAGTTCCGTCCAGGAGGCCAGCACCTGATAGCCGTCGGTTCCTTTGAAGAGGACATACAGGTTCTCGCGTTTGTAGTCACCGGCCCCGTTGGCCGCTTTTGCCTTATCGAGGATCTGGCTGAGACGAACGCCGCTATAGTCGAAGATTCCGAGAAAGCCGGACGAGTGGCCGGCGCAGATACACTCCTCCTCGATCTCTTGCGGCAGCCTCCGGAGATCGTCGTACGAGAAAGAGATCTTCGTGCCGTCCACGTCGACAAGGGCGAGTGTTTCGGAGGTGCGGGTGGCTCCTTCGGCCCAAGCTCCCGGCGCCAGCAGCGTCATCAGCACAAAGGCGCACCCAGCACGCAACATCCAAGATCCAGTGGTATTCACAATCCGTAGTCTCCCATCGTGGTGGCTCGTAGCGAGCCACCTGCCGTTAGCCACACGTCGCGTTTCAGATCGTACTCGGGTCCGTTGGGGGCGTGGGACCGCCCTTGCCGAGCTTTCCGGCAAGGTACGGTGAACAGGGATAGTCGCCGGGATAGCGCATGAAGTTCACGTGCCCGTCCATGTACAGCACATTCATGCCCCCTGGCACGTGGTTGAATTGATTGCCCGAAGCGCCTGGATTGGTGCACACGATGTCCCACATGACGACGAGTTCGCTCTGAGCCATGGCCGAAGCCGCGGGATTATTGATATCCGTGATGAAGAAGCGTTCGATACCTTCCCGCAACCGGTACAGCGAGCCAGATACATGATCGATATCGTTGATTACGAAATCCTCGGGAAGGATCTTGTCGCCGTTACGCGCGTCTCCCGAAGCCGACTTCCAGATACCCCAATCACCGTCCACCCGCGTGGCCCAACCGAGATACATGTACGAGTAATCGCGGAACTGCTGGGCTACTTCTGTGAACGCGAGAGCGGCCAGTTCGTCGATAACTGCCTTCGTGTCTTGTCCCATGGGATCGGACGGGCAGAACAGAATCGCGTAATCCGTCATGTACTCCGGATACATGGAAGGACCCCAGAAGAAGGAGTGGGAGGGCACCGGGTCCCCTCCGTTGGCGGGATAGTATCCGGGGAATTGCGGCGGGAACGTTTGTCCTTTGGACTCATTCGCATACATCTTGAAGACGATTCCCATCTGTTTCAGATTATTTTGGCAGGACGACCGCCGCGCCGCTTCTCGTGCGCGTGCCAGAGCCGGAAGGAGAATGGCGGCGAGAATACCGATAATCGCGATTACCACCAGCAATTCAATTAGTGTAAACCCTCTGGTATGACTTGGCATGAAGCGTCCTCCTTCGATGAGTTCGGTGCCATCCCACCACGCGCATTCCGATATGCACCATGAAACATATCGCATACGAAAAAGAAAATTCAATGCAGAGCAAGGAGCCAAGCCGCATTGTTCTTAAGCCCGCGGTGTCATTGCGAGGAGGGGTTCACCCCGACGAAGCAATCCCCTGATCTTCCGTGCACAACAGGTCGGGGGATTGTTTCG
>CAYOCT010000047.1:0-54628 GCA_964402555.1 uncultured Nitrospiraceae bacterium
GACGAAGCAATCCCCCGGCCTGTTGTGCGCAGAAGATCAGGGGATTGCTTCGTCGGACTGAAGTCCTCCTCGCAATGACACGGAGTCAGCTTTGCTACTCAGGCGAAAGACGCCAACGGTACGAAGCGGTCGATCATAGTCAGCAATAAGGATGAACACATGGACTCGGGACTATTCGGGAATCTGGGGCTGGGCGGAGTACCGTTGATCTCGTCCGCGAAGACGCGGTCGATTTCGGCGGAGAATCCGACGGGCGCGGCGGGGAGTGGCGCGATGGCGTTGCCCGAACCGGGACCGGACGGGCGGCCGAATCCCGCGCGTAATCTGGGCCAAGGGTGGAAGGTGCGGCCGTGCATCGCCATTCCGGGCCGGACCACGGTTACGCTGGCGGAGATCGAAGGCCCCGGCGTGATCCAGCATATCTGGATAACCACGCGTGTCGAGGCGTATCGCACATGCATTCTGCGCTGTTATTGGGACGGCGAGGCCGAGCCGAGCGTGGAAGCGCCACTCGGGGATTTCTTCGCGTGCGGACATGGTATGCGGACGATCGTTAACTCGATGCCGATCGCGGTGAATCCCGCCGGCGGGTTCAACAGCTACTGGCCGATGCCGTTCGGAAAGTCGTGCCGCATCACGATCGAGAACCAGCATCAGGACAATTTGAACCTGTTCTTCTACCAGATCACCTATGCGCTGACCGACCTTCCCGAGAACGCGGGGCGCTTTCACGCGCAGTGGCGCAGGTCGCTGACCACGCGCGAATTGCCCGAGCACACGATCCTCGATGGCGTGCGCGGTTGCGGCCATTACGTCGGGACCTACCTCGCGTGGACGCAGATGTCGAACGGATGGTGGGGGGAAGGCGAGGTCAAGTTTTACATCGACGGCGATGCCGAGTTTCCCACGATCTGCGGGACGGGCACGGAAGACTATGTCGGCGGCGCGTGGTGTTTCGCGGAAGCCGGGCAGCGCACACAATCCTATTCGACGCCGTTTCTGGGCCTGCCTCTCGTGCGCCAGGAACCGGCCGAGGTGCCGCGTTACGGCATGTACCGCTGGCACATTCCCGATCCCGTGCATTTCGCGCAGGACCTGCGCGTGACGGTGCAGGCGTTGGGCTGGTGGCCAGGCCACGAGTTTCAGCCGCTCACCGATGACATCGCCTCGATGGCCTACTGGTACCAGGCCGAACCGCACGGGGCGTTTCCTGCGATGCCGCCTTTGGACGCGCGTTGGCCGAGATAGGGTATCGGGGGAAGTCGGAAAGGCGGGTTTCCTACACGGCCCTAATCCTCGGATTCGGATGCGCGCGGACCCACGGCAGGTGCTTCAAAACAAAAGGACAATGAGTCACGTTTCTCAACTCATTGCCCTTATCGACGTTATTATGGCGCGCTCGGCGCGACTTGAACGCGCGACACCTAGCTCCGGAGGCTAGTGCTCTATCCACTGAGCTACGAGCGCAATCTGAACGTCTAGATCATAGCACAATCCGGCCTTCGTGTCCACCTTTGCGGCGTCTTGCCGCAGGCGCGGCAGGAGGAGCGAAAGGGTCTTGTGTCGGGGGACGCGTTGCGGCATAATGCGTACACACGATGGGAAGGGCGCATGGCGGTCCCGCGCGGTGCGGGCAACGTGGAGAGGAGGCATCATGGATTTATCATTCCTGAAGTGGCCCATCATTATTGGGGTGATCGCGGTCGTGGTGTTTCTGGCAAGCAACCCCGGCGTGGATTTCATGGTCAAGAAGTTTTCGGCCGACACGCCAGGAGTCGACGCCAAGAAAGACGAGATCAATGAGGCGGGGTTGAGCCGCGTTGGGGGATATTGTCTGCGCCTGGTGAAATACAAGAAGGCGGACGAAATCTTCAACCTCGCGGTGAGCCGGTACCCCAATGGCAAGAACGCGCTCTACAATAAATACCGGATGGTCCGTTGCGCGGAAAAGATGGGCAAATACCAGCGCGCGGTGAATATCATGCGCGAATTGATGGCGGCCAACGCAAGCACCGTCGACAGCCGGGTAGCCGACAACGACAATCTAAATCTGCGAGCCGAGAAGCTGATCGAGATGCACGAACTCGAGAAGCGATAGCCGCGCGTGGACCTTGTAGCCGGAAGAAATCCCGCGATGGAGTGCCTGCGCGCGAAACGGCGCAAGGTGCATGCGGCGTTGCTGCTGCGCGACGGCAAGGGCCTTGAACCGATCCGCGATCTTGCGTCGGGTGTCTCGATTACATGGAGCACGCGCGCGGAACTCGATGCGCTTCTGCCGGAATCCGTGCACCAAGGGGTTATTCTCCGCGCCGATCCGCTGCCTCTTCATCGGATCGAGGATTGGGCGCGGAAGCCGTGTCCCTCGGACGCGATCGTGGTCGCGCTGGATGGGGTGGAGGACCCTCACAATTTCGGGGCGATTGTCCGTTCGGCGGCGGCCTGCGGCGCGTGCGCCGTGGTCTTCGGAAAAGACCGTTCGGCGCCCATTTCGCCGGTCAGTGTGAAGAGCGCGGCGGGGGGGATGGAGCACGTGGACCTCGTGCAGGCCACGAATCTCGTGCGCGGTCTCGAGTTGTTGAAAGAGGCCGGGTTCTGGATTGCGGGGCTGGATGCGGACGCGTCTCAGGCCCTCTGGGATGCGGACTTGAAAGGGCGCATCGTGCTCGTGATTGGCGGCGAGGGCAAAGGCATCCGCAGGCTGGTGCGCGAGCATTGCGATTTCCATCTGCGTATCCCGCTGCCCGGGGCGATCGCGAATCTGAATGCATCAGTGAGCGCGGCGGTGGCGCTGGCGGAGTGTTTGCGCCAGCGGGCGACGACGGGCCGTCTAATGTCGTGAGTCATGCTGATGGCATCTTGTCATCAGGTGAGAAGGACGCGAAAAGCAGGGACAGACACGCTTTTCAAACTGCCGAAAAGCGTGTCAGTCCCTGTTTTTCGCAAGGAGCTTCAAGTTCGATAACGGCATTCGCGCAATGCGTATGTCGCTGGCCGAGAGCATGCCCATGATCCACGGAAAGTCGCGATCGATGCGGCTCGTGTAGTAGCTCGCGAAAAGCTCGCCGTCCTTCATTACTGCGCCGATGTACGACGTGTCGCCCGCGCTCGGAAGATCCGTCAAGAAGAGCAATCGGTACTCTTCAACCTTGTAGAGCGAGGTCCGCTTTCTTCCGAGAATACTCCCGTAATGATTGAGGAAGCCTTGCGGATCGGGGTTGCGGCGTCCCAGGGCGTAGACCTCGCCGTCGTAGGAGAAAAGACAGGGGCCGTCGAGGCGGGTCTCGTAACTCTTCGCGCTCGACCATTCGCGGTACGGCGGTTGTGCCACCGCAATGAGCGTGCACGCGCGCGCGTCCCCGAAATAATCCTCGCTGAATTCGAGCCGTGCCGTGGCAATCATGCGTCCGTCCGGAAGAAACTCGATAGCCGTTTCGTCATTGCGGTCGCCTTCGTGAATGATCGACACCTCGCTCCAATGAAGGCCATCCGTGGACGAAAGCAAGATCGACTTGCCATGCTCGTTCCAATACGCAGGCACATACCACGTCGTGCCGTCGCGGGTCTTGGGCCGCCAAAACAACCATCCCTTCGGGTCGACGTCCTGCAACGGTGTCCACGCGTTTCCATCGTCGCTGTACGTCACTGCCGTCATGCAAGGTTCCGGGTTGAACGTGATATTGCGCAGCGCATACGCGAAGAGGCGGTCGTGGATCACCGCAAGCTTCGGATCGCGGATGTCCTGTTGCGGGATGCCGAACTCGGCGACTCGCTCCCAAGTGCGCGCGTCGGGCGATCGCCACAAGAGCAATTTGCATCGGTCGCTGCCGAAGTGCCAGCGCGAGCGCGCGTGGATGAGATAGAACTGGCCGCGCCAGAATGTGAGGTCCGTGTTGGAATTGTGCATGCCGTCGCTGACGGCGGCCCAGGTCTGGATGCCCGCCTTAGGATCGATCAAGGACCCGTTCGGGCGATACGCCCAGTAGGCGATCACGCTTGCGAGTCCCGCCGCTAGAATCATCGCAAGCGCTACGCACGCCGGAAGGAGTCTGGCCGCGCGACGCACGATCGAACGCGGCGCGGGACACTCAGGCGAAGCCTGTTCCATCATGGCGCCTCCGCAATCGGTCACAAGGCGACTCTAGCGCAACAGCGGGTACGAAGCGAAAGAAGAATGGCGGAGGGCCGGGGACTCGAACCCCGAAGCCCGAAGGCGCCGGTTTTCAAGACCGGTGGATTACCAATTATCCTAGCCCTCCGAAGGCTTGTTATATTAAGGACTTATGCTAAGGTGCCAAGTCCGTATGGATTCAATTCTGTACGCCTGGAGGTACCCGTTTTGGAGCTCGTCTTGGTACGTGTATAGCACCGTTTCGGATACGCCATAGCACTTCAATTTTGAAAGCCATCACGAACAGAATCAGCTCTCGGCGATAGAATCGCGGCACCGCCTTCTTGCTCTCCTTTGATACTGTATCATACCACCCCAAATGACGATGTTCAATTGGCCCACGTGTAAAGCGTGCCGCAACGGACGCCCAAGTGCCCGGTGGCTTCCTTGACGCTAGGGCTAACTGAAAATTGACATCCAATCCCGCCATGCGCTATGATCTTTCGCGTGCCGGAGTGGTGAAATTGGCAGACACGCTAGGTTCAGGACCTAGTGCTCGCAAGGGCGTGGGGGTTCAAGTCCCTTCTCCGGCACCATCTTCTACTTCTCTCGCCGATGATTCCCCGATTCGTGTCCGGCCATTCCTAGTGCGGTGACTCGTAATTGACGGTTCTTATCTTTGGACAGGATAACAAGATTAACAGGATGCCCTGATCCTCCTGCAAATCATGGGAAAGAGGATTTGAGCCTAACCAGCCGGCTTCGGGAAGTGAAAAGAACAAATGCGTGTCTGGCTCGTAGCCCAATTATCCTGTCCATCCTGTAATCCTGTCCAAGTGATAAGTTCCAAACAGCATGCGTCAATACACTAGCGAATGTCGCTGCAATCTGGATAGGATGTGCTACTATTGTGGCCTATGAGTCTGCTCGGTTGCGTCCGGGCGCCTGGAGGTTTGCGACCATGGCCATGCGTTCTTTGCCTCTGTTTATCGGTTTTGTGATTCTGGCGGCCGGGTTCCACCCTGGCATCTACGCCGATGAACCTAAGGTGGCCGCGGCCGAGAGCGTCACCCCAGGCTTCGACCCGCCTATCGAAACCATCATCTGTCAGTGCGAAATGGCGCAGCCGGACCTGGCCGCGGTTCGCGCGTTCATCCGCCATTGGGGACCCGGCGCCGCTCCGGTGCTCATCAAGATGTATCGCGAGAAACACTCCCCGTCGGTACTTCTCGATTTCATGGGCGAACTGCCAACGGAGGAGATCAAGGCATTCTATGCGGAGCGGTTCCGCGCGGCGGTAGTGGAAGACCGGCAGTATACGCGCTCGGAAGCCTGGAGCCTTCTCCACGCGGCGTCTTCGCTGGTCAGCGATCGCGAAATCGCGCTGGCCATCGACCTGCAGAAAGAGTGGGAGTTTGGACCATCCGGGGGGCCCACTTTTGCGCCTGGCGTTACGGAATTTCTCATCGCGAACGGCGGATCGGTGTATCGCGATATGCTGGAAAGCAATATGCTGGACGAGGCGAATCCGCACCGTCTGCTATACATGGGATTCATGGATGGCGCTGATCCGGACAGGGCGATGCGGATTGCCGAACGAGTCTTGGTCGAGGACAAGAAAGGCCCTGTTCTGGACGATTTCGTAAACTTCCTCGACGAAGCGAACACTACTCGCGCAAGATGCCGGCTCTCAAATGAAGGTCCTTCTCCCGCCTTCCTGGAACTCTGGCAGAAGCACGAGGAAGAACTCGCCGCCAAGAAGAAAGACGCTGAGACCGCTGCTAAGTCCGCTCCGCCGCCATCGCCTGGGACTTTGCCCGCCGACGCCCAAGGCATGCTGGCCGAGTGGAGGTCGCACTACCGGGGTTTGGTCTATTTCGCGAATCTGGACGACGTTCCTGTACCGACTGAATCCGTCCGCGAAGAAATGGCGGCACGGGTAACACGGGCCCTTGCAGACGAAGTCGAGAAGGACGCGCTCAACTACCCCGAAATCAACTTTCTCGTTCTTGCCGCTGAAAGGCTCAAGGCCCCAGAGGCGCTTCCCGCGTTGATAGGGTTCCTTCGGAAAGACAACCCACCGCAAGACCGGCGCAACGGCAATCTGGACAATCTGGATATGCGTGCCGCATCGACTTGCGCGGACTTGTACGGAGAGAAGGCTGCGTCGCCGCTGATAGCGTTGGTCGATGACGATTCGCTCTCGCCCAAGATCCGCCGCATGGCCGCGATAGGGCTTGCACGAATCGGTAGCGGGGAGGCCGTCCAGAAGTTGTCGAATCTCTACGCCAATGCGCGATCAGAGATTTCCAAACCGCTCGACCCATCAATCTGCACGCACGGAGATAGAATGTTCGAATCCGCCAGTATTCTGTTCAGCATGTTCCACGACAGTAATGGCAACAACGACCCGGGCCCTCCGATTCGCTCGCGGAACGGGTTAGATGTTTACCTTTGGGGGCTCGAGCCCGACTTCATGACCGGGCAGGTGACTGTTTTCTGGGATATCAAGGGAAAGGAACCGACACGAACTCAGGAACGCGCTTATTTGGTGTTACATCGATTCGGTAATGAATGGTTCGTCACGGGGATGACCACCGTCTTCGATGAGTTTCACTCAGATGTTTACCACTATGGGATCCTTCCTCTTGGCTTCTAGCAGGTCCTGCGCGGGCGTCGAACCGGGGTGAGTTGCTTCTTGGAGTGCGCCGATGCTTCGGCGCTTTGGCTGGTTGTTCAGGTTTCTTCGAGCATTCTCATCCAAAGCGCCGAAGTATCGGCGCACTCCACACTGAGGCTTACTGAGCGGCTTTGACGACGATATGCCGTTCGTGGGCGCGGTGAATGCGTAGGACGTTGGAAGCGCCGTGGTATTCGCCGAAGGTCCATGCGGACGAATCCATGGGGCGGCCTTCGGCGAGAACCTTCGGGGTGAAGGTCAGGCGGAGGATCTCTTCGCCGGAAGAACTGGCGGTCGTGTACTCGATGTGATTGGGGCTATACGTAACGGAGGTCACGATGTCGTTCGAGCCCAGGATGTGATCGGCGTCGGTGGGGGCCATGTCAGGCATCTCGGCCATGCCGTCCATGAGGTGCGGCAGGAAGTCGAAATAGGAATCCGAAAACCAGGGGTCGATGTAGCCGATGCCGACATAGTTCAGGGCGCGTTCGCCTTTCGAGTACTTGCTGAACGTCGAGTAGCTCGTCAGCGCGAAGGAAGCGCGCGCCTCTTCGCGCACGGCCACATCGCCGGTCACGCCATACCACAGCGCGACGACGGAGGCGTAGCGGGAGGTATGACTGCTCATTTCCTTGAAGCAACAGTCCTGTTCGCAGATGCTGGTCGCGCCGAAGCGCTGGGTCTTGCCGAAGCGTTCGCGCACCCACGCGATCAGCGCCGGGACGTGCGTCTTGAAATCGGCATCGCGCTCGGGATGGCGCATCATGTACCGCGCGGTCTCGATCGGGATCTGCTGGTTGAAGTTGTTGGGGTTGCTCTTGACGTCTTCGTAGTATCCGGACCAGCGCTGGTTGAGGAGGGGATAGGCGCAGATCCAGCGCCATAGGGCGTCCGCAATCGAAGCGTAGCGCGGTTCGCCGCCTTCCTCGGCCGCCATGGCGTCGAAGAACATCACGGGGAACACCATGTCGGAGGTGTACGCATCGAGGACTTCGCCGGTCTTCAGATTTACGCGGAACGGCAGCGGCGAGTGCTCGGCGTCTCCCTCGACCACGTGCGCCGCGAGTGTCTTGGCGATGCCGCGCGCCGCCGCGAGGTACTTCCGCTCGCCCGTCGACGCGTGGAATCGAAGGTAGGCATAGCCCACCATGGCCATCTTGTCCGGTTCGGAGGTCTCGTCGGTATACTGGCCGTCGGGCGTGTCGTCCTGCGTGCGCGGGACACGAGGCCATGCCCAGTCGCCCGGCGTGTGGTATTTCATCACGCGGTCCAGCAACAGCCGCACGGGCTTGAACGCGTCGCGGTCGCCGCTGTAGGCGTAATAACGCGTGAGCGTCTCGACGGCGTAATAGGCGTTGCTGCCCTGGTTATTCTGGTTCGTCCTGAACGATCCATCTTCGTGGAGTTTCGACGTGACGAGATACCAGGGGTCGTCGCCGAGCGCAGTGCGATGCGTGGGGCAATGCTCGATGTAGTCCATACTGCCGCGAAGGATGCGGTCGTACGAGGTCCAGGGCTGGAGCCGTCCCTGCGCGTCGAGGACGACCTCGTGGTCGCACAAGGTTTCGCCCGCGGCTATGCACGATACGAGGATCGCCAGGACCGTCAATGCAATTCGGTTCATGTAGGCATGCTCCTTCAAAACTATCCGCACTGGATATTGCGCGCTACTTCTTCGGGGATCGCGTCGGTACCACCGTTTCCGGCTAGGGCATAGATCGCGTCGTCTTCCGGGCAGCGCCACACGAGTCCGTCGATGGACTCGCGACGCCACCATCCGCTTGGCACGCGCGCCGCGTGAAACGCAACCGCTCGATGCCCACGGCATTCGGTCTCGCTTACGCCGGGCTGGCTGCGCACCCCGGCGCGCATGAATTTGAGCCATTCCGAAGGCCACCGTTCGAGCGGCGTGTCATGTGCCCATTGCGATGCAAGGCCCCAGCGTTCCACGCGCAGCCATGTGCGCTTCCCGGACCGGAACAGGAATCGCAGACGCCCCGGTTCGAGATTCGCGCGGTCGAGGCGTAACGCCGCCAGGATCTCGAATCGGAACCCGTACACCGACCACGTCCGAAGTCCGTCGTCGCGATGGTCGCGAAGCGAACTCAAGATTCGTTGCGCGAGCTTTCGCTCGATACTGCCGTTGGGAAAGAGGACTTCGGCGAGTACGATACGACGGCACGTCCGGCAGAATGTGGCAAGGCCGAACCCGGCTTGGGACGGACCTGCGAGCCGCCACTCGAATGCCGTGGCCTCGCGGGTGGACTTGGGGAGAAACGAAGAAGAGATCTCGCTAAACGAAAGCCGGTCCTTGCCGCGCTTTGCCACCTCGCGCCGGCATCGCTCGATCGCGGTTCTCAAGGTGGGGGAGGGGGAGCGGCTCTGTGTCCACCGCACGTTCAGGCGGATGTCCACACCATCATCGAGCCGGAACGAACCGGCGTTCGCATCGCCTTGGTAGGCCCCAAGCTCCCAAGCTTCGGGAACCTCGACTTCGATCCCCTGCCATGCGCACAGCGCCGTGGCGGCCTTGGCGTCCCGGTTCATCGATTGGACAACGATCAGTATTCCTGCATCTTTAGCTTCTTGGGAGTGGGATTGGCGGGTTTCAATTCGTTGCCTTTGGCCGATTTGGCCTTGCCGGTGTCTTCGCTCGTCCCGGCGACCTTCCGCCACATCCGCTTGAAGAACCCTACCGATTGCTCTTCTTCCGAGGCAACCGTGCGCTTGACCGTCTCCTTCACGGGCAGCCATTCGCCGTTCACGTTCTCCTCGGACTTCGATGCGACGAACAGGCTGCCGACGCGCATCCAACGCCCGTTGCGCACCTCGTACGTCACCGTCTCGGAGCCGGTATCGCGCAGGAAGTTCATGTCATCCTCCGCTTCGGCGCGCTTGCGGTGATAGCGTGTGGCGAACCGTTGCTTGGCCACCGTGACATCGGCGATATAGGGGGCGCTGCGCGATTCCGTTTCCTGCATGACGACCTTCATATCGTCCGCGCCGTCGGGATAGATCTCGTACTGCTTGAAGAAGTAGGGGTTCCGTTTGACGACCCTGCCCTTCTGTTCGTCGGCGGACCGGGACGCGGCATTAATCCCGTTGCGTACGAGATCGCGCAACGCATCCTCGTAGTCCTGAGCGGTTCGATGGACGGCGGCCGGGGGCTCAGCCGCAGCCGCCTTTTCGCCCTTGGACTTCTCTTTATCCGAATGCGCGCAGGCGCCCAGGCTGGCGATAACCAGGCCAATCAACATACCGCGAAGACATCTGAATGCCACCATGGTTCTCCTTGAATCTAATCTGCCGTTTGTCATCGAGCGTCTCTGCCCCCGCACGATCGTTACCGGGCGCTCACGGTGCCGTCGATCGAGAGGGTCACACGGCGGGGCAAGTTGCCCACCGCCTTCCGCGCCCTGTCTTCAAGCACGACGTATTTCTGTCCGATCTGTTCGATCGACAGGCGATCCTTAATCTTGTCGCCCCGCCGGTACATAATCACTTCGGATGGCGGTTTGGGATAGGCAATGCGGATCGTGACCGTACCCGCGTCGAAATCGATCCGGTCGATGGTCAGGGTGTAGAGCGCGATTTCCTTGTCGACCTCGTCCTTGAGCGCCCGCAAGTCTTGGCTGGCAGGGTCGACTTCGAGGGCCTCGCTTGTCATTCGGCCTGCCGCGTAGAGCATGTCGCGGGTCCAAGGCACCGCGTTCAACTTCGACTCGACGTCCGACCGGATCTTCTTCCGCGCTTGATCCATGACATCGCGGTTCTTCGGCGTGTCCGCCTGGGCCAGCGCTTCGCGCGCCGCTCGCAACGCGTCGACGCCCCGACCGTTGGCCGCCAGGATATCCACGGCCCGGTTCACGACTTCGGGCGGCTTGGGTTTGTTCTCCTCGCGATATCTGTCGATGCTCGCTTTGACCGACATCGCGCCGAAATACAGGATCACGAGGGCCGCAATCGCCGCCGCGCCCATCATGAGTTTCCTGGTCACGATCTGTTCGCGCGTCACGCGCCTGCTCGGCTTGCGCCGGACCGAAGAACCCCCAATCGAGGCAAGTTCGCGTCCGCGCGCGTCGAGCTCCGGCAGGTCGTTGGCTGAGCGAGCGGGCGCTTCAGCAGCCTTCTTCCCTCGCCGCAAGAAGCTGAACCAGCCTTCGGATTCCTCCTCGACGTGCTTGTGCTGCGCGATTTCCTCCTGGCGGAACGCCTCGATGGCTTCCAGCACATCCTCGCTGGGGGCGAAGTTCGAGGCCGCCGACCCGCCGAGGTCGTTCACGGTCAACGTACGGCTCTCGTCGCGCGGCCTGCCTACCGGCTCTCCGCAGAACCGGCACTTTGTGGCCAGCACGCTGATAGCCATTCGGCAGGTCGGGCAAAGCCGAACCTTGTCGCGGGAATCTGAGTGGCTCTCGTCGGGCACTTCGTGTCTCCCGTAGTTTGCTCGTATTCATGATACCGGAACGGACCGGAAAAGACAATCGGCGCTACACACCCCTTTCATTCTATTGGTACTATACCTGCCTTTGTAACATTTTGCCAACAATCATTCTTCCAAGCCGCATTGCACGGACCATGGAACAGCTCGGCGGTTCCGGAGTTTTCCCGGAACCGCCGAGCCCAAGGCAGTCTTGTGGGGCGCGATTCTAGAGCGCGGGCGTGCACCACTGCCGGTACTTGGGCGCCTTGCCAAGCACGACGTTGAAGTACACTTTCTGGAGTTTCCTGGAGATGGGGCCGGGAGTCCCGTCGCCGATCAGGCGCTGGTCCACGGAACGCACCGGGGCGACCTGGGCGCCGGTTCCCGTGAAGAACAACTCGTCGCAGACGTACAGTTCCGTCCGGGCGATCGGGCGCTCGACGACTTCGAGGCCGAGTTCTTTGCTGGCCAGTTCCAGGACCGTGCCGCGCGTGATGCCGACCAGGATGTCGGCGCTGGGCGGAGTGGTGTAGAGCTTGCCGTTGAGGACCATGAACAGGTTCATGGCGCTGCCCTCGGCGACCGTGCCGTCTTCGCGCAGGAAGATCGCTTCGTCGAAACCTGCTTGCTTGGCTTCCGTGGCGGCGAGCGACGAGTTGAGATAGCTGCCCGTGGACTTCACCCGCGTCGGCATGGCGTTGTCGCCCACGCGGCGCCACGAGGAGACCATGACGTTGAGGCCGCTCTCGATATCGCAATAGTCGCCGAGCTTGATGACGTAGCAGCAGAACTTGCTTTCGACGCCACGCAGCTTCGGGCCAAGCGAAAGTTCGCTCTTGTAACACACGGGCCGGATATACACGCCTTCGTGGAAGCCGCTGCGTTTGCAGAGCTCGATGCAGATCTGTTCGAGTTCCTCGCGCGACTCCGGGATCTCCATGCACAGGACGTTGAAGTTGCGCACCATCCGGTCGACGTGTTCCTTGAGTTTGAAGATCAGGATGTTCTTCTCTTCCGGAACGTAATAGCCGCGGATGCCTTCAAACAGTGCGGTGCCGTAGTTGAAGGCGTGCGTCATGATACTGATCTTCGCCTCTTCCGTCGGCACATACTTGCCGTCGAAATACGCGATAGGGGCCGGTTCCATCTTCGCCATGGGTTACTTCTCCATTTGGTTTATGGCCTGAAAGGAGGGGATTATACGTTATTTCCCCTCATCGAGAAAACTCGCTCGCGCCACGCGCGCCAGCCGTACGGGCGGCGTACTCCAACGTCTTGTTAGTCTTCCCCTAAGTATGCGCAGGTGGCCGGACAAATCTGGCCTAGGACTCCCGGTCCGCGCCGAAGGTGACATCCGTGCCGCCATGCTTGTCGTTGCCCTCGTCGCCGCCGTCATCCTTCCGGTCATGGCCGATGCTATAGACAAGGTAGCCGCCGCCGCGGCGTTGGTATCGAAGCGGCTTGCCGTCGAATGGATCCGTGGGGATCTCGGACAGGAAACGCGGCACGAGCGCATCCAGTGAATCGGGATAATGGCCTTCAGCCAGGCGATATCGTTCGAGCGCGATTCCCGTTCTGGCGGTGCGCATCGTAGCCACACCTCGGCCTTCCGCCAAGAGCGTCCGCGTCATCGCGGGAAACAGGACCTTGGCCATTCTCCCGGCCCATCGGGGCAGCTTCTCGATTTCAGAAGCCAGCGCGTCAGCGCTGTCGATGGATTGAGGGAACGTCAGTCGCGACGCTTCGACGAGCCTCGCCGCCTCCGCCATCATGATGGACCGGTCGAGATCGTTCAGGCCCAGTATTCCGTACAAGCCGCCCAATGCGCCAGGCATGAGAGAAGACGGGACTCCGGTCGCGTTCCCCACATATTTGGCCGCATCGCCCGCCTCGAAATGGAGGGCGGTGTTCGACACTTCATTCTGGAGCGCGCGGGTCATGGAAGCGCTCGATTCCGACGAAGCGGCCGCCTCTTCGAGGGACTGGAGTTGGAGGTCGCTTAGGCTCGCGCGGTTCAACACACGCTCCATGCCTTTTACGATGATACCGTCGCAGGCGATCCTGACCAACTGCGAGATGATAATGGGTTCGTTGCGAAGCGAGCGGCCCATCCCAAATCCGTCGGTCAGCGATTTGACCGCCCCGTCCAAATAGCCGGCTTCGGCTTGAGCGATGCTCTCAAGGGCCATCAGCCGCGCGCCTTGCCGGAGGCGCGCCAGGTGCGCCAACTCCATGGCCGGTCCCAGCTCCAGGTCGATAGGATACCGGCTCGCGGGCAACGCCGCCGCTTGATGCATCAAATCAAGCGCCTTTGCGTTGGCATCAAGATAGCTTGCGATATCAGCGCGCATCGCCTCGGTGAGCGGTTCGCCGGGACGAGGCAGCTTCGCGCTTCCTACAAGCGGGACCTGATCCCACGCAGTCGTATCGACGAACGCATCGAAGGCCTGTTGATAGACGAGCGCCGCGTTGTCCGCGTCAGGAACTTCGGGATACAGCGCCACCTGGCCTTCGATCGTGAGGGGAACGCCCGCGGCCTCGAGCATCGCGCGCGCGGCGACGACGGATCGGTGCTGCTTGTAGCGATAGGCCCCGTAGAGCGCCGTGAGGACAATCAGCGCGATGAGGAGCGCGCGCGCGCCGCTTCCCTTGCCCAACCCCAGATTCATGCGCTAGAAATCCTTCTCGTGTAACTGCACCGCCAGATGAGGCGCATGCTTGTGTTGGGCGTCGAAGGTGTAGTGCGTGAATACCCAGAGTTCGCCCGGCGATTTCTCGAATACATACGGGTACGCGAGCTGTCCGCCTGGCTCACGCGCGATGACCACGGGATCGGTCCACGTCTTCGCGTCGTCGCTCGAGAAAGCGATCGAAAGTTCCTCGCGGTACCAGACGGCCGGGACCTCGAAGGCCTGGCTTGGTTTTGTGGGCTTGGGCAGCGTCTTGCCTTCCGGATTCAGCCGATTCCAGACCAGCACGAGACGCCCGCTGTGAAGGCGCTGAATCCATGCCGGGGCGCTGCTCGCGTCGATGGCCGTCGGCTGAATCGTGCGCCAATACCGCCCGCGGTCTTCCGAGTAGGCCGCCCAGAATCGGTCGAGACCGGTGCGGATCAGCATCATGACGCGCCCGTCGTTCAACTCGACCGCCGCGGGTTCGAGCGCGCCATCGTGATGCCCGTGCCCTCCGAGATCGATCCAGTTGCCGGGCGTCCACGATTGTCCCTCGTCGTCTGATACGAACGACAGCGACACCCAGCGCTTCAGCTCGGGCACGAGATGTTCGGCGGCCAGCACGAGGCGACCGTCACGAAGCTGGATGAAGCCCATGAAGTCCGCGTTGTATCCGTCCAGGATCCGTTGCTTGTCAGTCCAGGTCTTGCCGCCGTCGGCGCTGCGAATGGACCAGAGCTCGAGTTTGCACTCGGGCTTCGGCGCGCCCTTCTCGTCGTCCCAACTGAACTTGTAATCCTCCATGTCGAGATAGGCAATCACGAGAATGCCGTTACGGGTGCGAAGGAACTGCCCGACATGCCCGCCCCAGCTTAGATTCATCCCCGGCGCGATGGGGTCGCCGCCTTCCGACCACGTCTTGCCGTCGTCGCGGCTCTTGCGCAACACGTTGCCGTCGATCGTCATCAAGGCGCCATCGTCCGCGTGAACGAAGGGACCGAACTTCGCAATGTCGAGTGGCGCGCAACGCGGCTCAATCCAACGTTCGGAAGCGGTTTGCGCCAGAACAATCCCCATTATACCGAGAAGAACCATCGCTCGCGGCCTCCCTCGCTACGCCTTTTGCCCCATCAATTCTTCGAGGAACTGCCGCGCCTTGACCGCCTCGTTGAGCAACTGCGGCAGTTCTCCCGGTGTCAGACACTCGACGATAAGTGGACCTGAGGTGAAGCCTCCGGCCTGGAGTTTCGCCATGACCTTCTTGAAGTCGACCTTGCCCGTGCCCGGCGTCAGCATCACGTCCTTCGGTGGCAGGAAGTCCTTCACGGACATGCCCACAACCAAGCCGTCCACCGTCGCCGCGTCGTCCACCGGATCGAGCTTGTCGTCCGAGTAGTAGAAGATGTTCCCCGGGTCATACCAAAGCCGGAAGTTCTTCTTCCCTACGGTATCGAGGATTTTGCGGCATTGCGGTCCCGTCGAGTTGGTGCCGCCATGGGGTTTGACGCTGATCCCGAGATTCTTCGACGTAGCGTAGTCGCAACATTCGGCGATGGCTTTGTAGTAGACCTCGGCCAGCTTCTCGTCGCCGACGCCGCCCATCATCAGGTTCGTCGCGCCCGCCGTTACGCAGCTATCGATCAGTTTGCGCAAGCCCTCGATGCCCGCTTCGAGCGACGTGGCGGCCGGGATGTCGCCGCCGTAGACCGACGGGATCTTGAGGCCGCGTTTCTTGCATTCCTCGCCGATCTTCTGGGCGTCATCCGGCGTCGTCGCGACCGAGATCACGAGATGTGTGTCGGACTTCGTGGTCATCAGGCCGACGTACTTGAAGCCCGCTTCCGCAATCGCGTCGAGCGCGGTGCGATAGTCGTACTGGTCCCATGGCCGCGTGAAACACCCTATCTGCCAGCGAGGTGCGGCGTCTTCGCCGGACGCATCGCGCGCGTGCAACGCAGTTGAGGCCAACGCGCCGGCTACGGTCAATTGTGCGGCGCATCCCAAGAAGGCGCGGCGCGAAGGTCTAGAACACATACTCATGACGTTGATCCTCCTCGGTCCCACCGAGCGCGAAATTCGTCGGCGAGAATGTCCATATAGATTTGGTCGAAATACTGCCCATCTCGAAAGATCGCGCCGCGGCGGCGTCCCATGACTTGGAAGCCGACCTTCCTGTAACACGCGTGCGCGCGGTCGTTGAATCCGAATACGGTCAGCATGACGTTGTTCATGTTGAGATAATCGAAGGCGTAGCGCAGTAGAAGGCACATGGCTTCCGTGCCATAGCCCTTGCCCCAATACGTCTTGTCGCCGATGAAGATGCCGATGCCACACCGGCGATTTATATGGTCTATATCGATAAGCCCAAGGTTGCCAATCAGGGCGTCCCGTTCGAGGTCGACGATACCGTACACATGGCCTTCTTTCGCGAGGCGCGCGAGCGCGTCTTTCTCACTAAGGACCGTAACGTTGTACGTCGCTAGATTGAGATTCCTGGTGACTTCCAGGTCGTTGAGCCACGCCGTGTAGATCTCGACATCGTCCGGGTCCACGGGCGCCAGGTAACACTTCTGCCCAACGAGTTTCTTGAAGTACCGCATAGCGTTTATCCCTCCCGGATCTCGCGTTTCTCCTGGTCGTAGATCTGGCGCTTCCCCGTGTCGTACGCGATCATCGCCATGATCACCGCGACTCCGTGCTGGTAGCCCGCGTCGATCGGCGCGTTCGGCGTCTTGCGATTGCGGATGCACTGCAGCCAGTCCAGGAAATGGTCCGGCATCGGCACGTCCGCGACTTCCTTCTTGCCCCGGATCTCGAGTTTGTCCTTCGCGTGGCCTTCGGCGGTCAAGACGGGGCTTGACCAATTGACCAAGTCCAGCGTGCCCTGGTCGCCCTGGATGCGGAAGACGTTGCTGCCGCCGTTGCCGAAGTTCGACGAGTACGACACCATGAACCCTTCCGGATACGTCCACAGCGCCTGGACGTTGTCCGGACACGTGAAGGCATGCTCGTCTTTCCAGATGTACGTGCCGCCGAGGCACACTACGCTTGCCGGAAACTTCGCCCCGGTGATGTAGTGCACAAGGTCGATGTAATGGCTGCCGAATCCCGGTACCGCGCCATCGGAGAAGTCGCGATAGCCGTACCACCCCGAGTACACATCCGAACTGAACGGGCGCATCGGACGGTCCGCGAGGAACTCCTTCCAATCGACATCTTCCTCTTTCACTTCCTTTAGATATGCGTACCAATACGGCTGCTCGTTGTTGCGGCACTGCTCGATGCGGCCCACTTTGCCAAGGATGCCTGTCTTGTACAAGTCGCGGCATCCGGTCATGCTCGGCAGGCTCCGCAGTTGCGTCCCGATCTGGCAAACCACGCCGCTCGCCTTCACGGCGTCGCACGCGGCCTTTAACGGTTCAAGTTCCTTGCCGAGAGGCTTCTCGCAATACACGTCCTTCTTCGCCTCCGCAACCGCCTTGAGATGCGTTGTGTGGACGTGGTCCGGCGAGGCGATCATCACCGCATCCAGGTCGTCGAGCGCGACTAGTTCGCGATACGATACGAACTGCCGTGCCTCGCGCCCGTACTGCTCCTTGGCTTTGGCCGACGCCATCTCGCGCCGCACGCGCCACGGGTCGCACACCGCCGTGACCTCGATGTTCTGTTCCTTCGCGTGCGGAAAGATGCCCGCCATATGCGCGTCAATCCCGCGGCTCCCGCAGCCAATGACCCCGATTGCGATACGGTCGTTCGCCCCGAGCACGCGGGCATAGCTCGACGCGGACATGGCCATCGCCGTGCCCAGCGAGGCGGTCTTCAAGAACTGGCGGCGTGTGGTTTCGTTCGGCATGCTAGAGTCTCCTTCCAATGTAATGAGCCACGCTCTCTGGAATGTATCGAGTCGACAGGATAACAGGATAAACAGGATGAATCGATTGCCGGTCCGGGCGCGCTCCGAGTTCATTTCCTTCTTTGATACGAGTTAGATCGGTTCGAGTCGAGTCCTCTTGAGGGGCGCTCGTTGCGACGAAGATATCCTGCCAATCCTGTAATCCTGTCAAAACACCACTGACTATCGGTCGCAGACCATTCTCAAAGATCTCTTTCGGTCCCCGGCCACAGGCGCTCAAGGCGCGCATGCCACGATACCGCCAAACCAAATTGAAATCAACGAACGTTTCGAGTGAGATTCGAGGTCAATGTAAAGTCCCACAGACCGCTGGCGGGTAGTTATCGATCCTACCAGACGGCCCGCACATGCGGGTATCGGCGTATCACGTCGTCTTTGGTCAGGATAGTAGCGTTTTCGTCGCGCGCCGTAGCGATAACGATTTGGTCGGCGGGATCGGTGGCGATGGGCGATGGCAGCGTCGTGGAACGGTAGGCCATTGAGGGGGAAATCGGGACCAGGCGAAGTTTAGGCATGGCCAGCGCGAGGGCAATCCACTCCTCCGGATCGCAGGAAATGCCCAGCCGCCCGTTCTCCAAGAGTTTGCAGAACTCCCACACGGAAATCGCCGACAAAAGCAGTTCGTCGTAACGGTCCGAGTTGGCGATAAGGTTCTTTGCCTTTCGCGAGAGGTTCTCGGGACGCAGATGCCACCAGATCCACGTGTGCGTGTCGAGAAGGTATTTCACCGCGAGGCGCTCCAATCCGATTCGCCGACGGGCGACACAATGTCCTTCTCGAACACCAGCGTCTCCGACAACTGGCCCGGCACAAGCGCCTTGGCCTGACCGCGAAACGGCACGACTTCGGCCACCGGCCTGCCGCGCTTCGTTACCACCACCCCCTCGCGGGTCTTCGCCACCTGGCTGATGACCTGTAAGGAATGCGCTTTGAACTCGGTGATGGCCATGGTCTTCATATCGTAGCACCTCCAGAGACAAATATAGTCATTTGAAATGACCATGTCAAATGACGCTAGGTCCAATTGGAGGAGGCGGGTATACTCAGGTCCACTGAAGGCGTGTGAGGAAATGACCGGGACCCTCTTGTGAAGTCTCGCCATACCTGTCATTCTGAGCAACGCGAAGAATCTCGCGGCAAGTGGAGGCGTGGACTGTCATGAGATTCTTCGCGTTGCTCAGAATGACAGGCAACACGTGACTGAATGGCAATGGGTCCGCGCCATGCAGTTCCTTCACACGCGTTGAAAGTAGAGATGGAGGTGTTGGATATGCGCTGGGTAATCGCGATCGCACTGCTAGGGGTGGCGAACGGGGGATGGGCGGACGGGGTGCGGGCGGAAATGGTGTTGTCGCGGGCGAGCCATGCTTGGATGTCGCAGCAGATCGAGGAGCCGTGTATCTTGCCGAACCCGAAAGTTCCTGGGCGGCTGATCATGTTCTATTCGGCGGTGTCGGCATCGGACCGTGTTGTTGCGGCGATCGGGAAGGCGTGGGCGGATGTGGCCGATCCGTTCGTGTGGCATCAGGACGAGGCGAATCCGATCTTCGGTCCGTCGGGCCATGGGTGGGATGCGACTACGATCCGGCTGGACGCGGTGTTGTATGTGCCGGAAGAGGACGCGTATTACATTTACTACTCGGGCACGGCGGGGAACGTGCAGGACCATATCGGCCTGGCGATTTGCCCGGCGGGTGAGGATGGCTACTCGGGCGTGAACGCGACGAACATCGTGCGCTATGGCACAGCGCCGGTGCTGGCGCCGGAACCGGCCGCGCCGTATTGCGAGGAGATGGCGTCGCAGGCGGGCGTGCTGCGCGAGTGGAACGAGGCGGAGAAGCGTTGGGATTGGTACATGTATTACTCATACCGCGGCAAGGATGGAACCTTGCCGGGGATTCGTCTCGCGACGTCGCACGACGGGAAATCGTGGACGCGGCACTTCAATGAAGCGGACCCGCGCGGCATGGGGCAGATCTTTGCGTCGACGCCGAACGCGTACTACGAGTGGCATCAGGCGTTCAAACTCGATGGGACGTACGTGTTGTGCATCGAAGTGGGCATCGAGCACGGCGTGCGGTGGCGTCCGGTGTTGGCGGTGAGCACGGACCCGGCGCATGGCTGGACTCAGCTCGACCCGGACACGATGCTGCAAACGAAGTGGGGCGCGGCGTACGACGACCGCACGATCTACCACGTGGCCACGCCGGCATTGTACGAAATCGGCGGGCGCTGGTACTTGTTCACGCAGGCGTGCGGGCGTCCGTCGAACGACAACTACATCGACGGCGCGTGGGAAATGTGGGGTTTCACGTGCGACAAAATCATCGCGACTCGGCCCGGCTGCGCGGACCTGCATATACCGGGCGTGCCGGAGTACATACACCCGGAGAAACTCAAACCGTCCGGCACGCGCTACGAGGCGACGGTTCCCGACACGCTCGACCTTGCCGAGCGCGCGCGGTTGTCGGTCCACGGGCTGACAAGCTTTCTGAACCCCGGCGCGAACTACGCCCCGTATGGCCACACCTATCTGAACGCCAACCCGCCGTACATGTCCGACATGCCGGGCGGGCCGCCGAACTGGGGCAAGATCGCCGAGAGCCTGCTCATGGCGCGCACGATGTCCGGCAGCGAGGAGAACCTCGACATCGAGGCGAAGATGCTCGACGGCATGCTCGCGTCGCCGTGGATGACGTTGAATCCCGTCGCGCCGACACCGGTGTCGCGCGCGATGCTCGCGCTGATGGCGCTGTACCAACTCGACCCGGACCCGAATCTGAAAGCCCGGATCGACGCGATGGCCCAAGCGCATATCGATGCCGCGCGCCCCGCTCCCGACGGGTTGTTCTTCAACAACGATCCGCCGGATACACGCGAGACCGCGCTGGGCGTGAACGGCACGTGGATGCCCGTGTTCATTCAAGGCTGCGCGATTCGCCCCCTGACGCGCTGGGGCGCGATGACGGACAACGCGCCGTGCACGGACCTCGCGTCGAAACTCGCGCGCCATCTTACGAATCCTGAGTTCTGGATTCCCGAAGCGGAACCTAAGGTGGTGGCTGGCGCGGAGCACGGGCATTTCGCGGGGCATCATCACTCGTACACGCAGGGGCTGCTTGGGCTGCTGTGGTATGCCGAGGCCGCGCACGATACGCGCCTGAAACAGTTCGTGCGGGACAGCTACGAGTACATGCGCAATTTCGGCATCGCGCGGCTCGGCCTGTTCGGCGAAGGCTGCACGACGGGCGACATGACGCTGCTCGCCTTGCGTCTGAGCCTCGCGGGCGCGTGCGATTACTGGGACGACGCGGACCAGTACGTGCGCAACCATCTTGCCGAATTGCAGATCACGGATGCCGAGAAATTGCGCGCGGTCTGCGCGAAGATGCCATCCGGGCGCGGTAAGAACGACACGACGCAAGGCCCCTTTGATCCGGCGAACGAAACCCAGGAGAACGTCGTCGAACGCAACGTGGGCGTCTTTCTTTCGGACAGCACGCATCCCACACTGATTCCGGAGCATTGCTTTCTCTACACGATCTGCTGCACCGGCAACTGCACGCCCGCACTCTACGCGGCGTGGGCCTCGATCGTGACGTGCGATAGCGGCATTGCCAGCGTCAATCTGCTGCTGAACCGCGCGTCCGAATGGCTCGATGTTGACAGCTATCTTCCGTATGAAGGCAAGGTAGTCCTTCACATCAAGACTGCGGAGAAGGCCATCGTGCGCATGCCCAACTGGGCGAACCTCGCGGCAGTCGAAACGCGCGTGAACGGCCAGCCCATAAAGCCGTTCTGGGCTGCGCGGCGCTTGGTGGTCGATTCGTTGAAGTCCGGCGATGTCGTGACTATCGCGTTTCCCGTGCCGGAGACGGTCGAAGAATACACGCTGAAATGGAAGCAGTCCGAGTTCTGGAAAGAGTCGACGAATCCCGGTACGTCATGGCAGCCACTTCCCGATCCAGCGAAATACACCTGCCGATTCCGCGGCAACACCCTCATCGACATTTCGCCGCGCGACGAGGGCCTTGGGTACCCGCTGTACGAACGCGAGAGGCTGAAGCAATCTGTCGCACCGATGATGAAGGTGCAACGGTACATCCCCGCTGTCGTCTTGAAGTGGTGAATGTCGATCAAAGACTCTATCCGTCTGCATTGAGTCGATAGGAAGAGCAAGGGAGGTCCAATCGTGAGTGAATTGATCTATACGTTTGCATCGCTGGCCGCGCGTACTGCGCAAGGGAAGACTTGTCTGGACGGCATGCGCGTGCTGGCGGAGGTGATGCATCCGCGCGGGGTGCCGGTGACGTGGTTAGTCAGCCCCGAATCGGCCGCTATCGCCAAGGACACGCTGGCGGAATGGCATCGCGAGTTCGGGGACGAGGCGGCGGTCGAGTTGCCGCCTTTGAGCGGGACGATGGCCGAAAAGCAGACGTATCTCGTGGAGCGGCGCGCCAAGGTGCGCGAAGCACTGCCATGGGCGGAACTGACTGTGGCCGGGGGTGTGCATTGCGACCCGAATATTGTGGTGTTGCTCGAAGGTGCGGGCTTCGAAGGCATCTGGGGCTTCTGTTGGGAGCAGATCGTGGTCGACGACATCACGGACCGGGGGTGTCCGTGGGGCTTCTTCTATATGAGCCGCGAGGACCGGCTGCGCCCTGCGACGGAACGCAGCATGGTGGCCGTGCCATGGCTTTCGCACGACATGGTCAAGGTGTTCCATTCGGGCAACGCGCCGGTCTTTACGAACGATCCGAACGACGTAGCGCGGGCGGGATTGTGCGCGTGGGAGGACACGGCGTATTGGGACGCGTTCGTGGACCAATATTGCGCGAACATGCGGTACAACGACGTGGTCTTTTTGCCTCAGCATCAGGAAGCGCACGAGATGGAGGCGAACGAGCGCAACCATTGCTACACTGTGGAGGACATCAAGGAATCGGCATTGTTCCTCGCGCGGCACGTCGACCGCCTCTTGTCCAAACCCGGCGTCCGCGTGATGTCGGTGCCCGAGGCCGTGCGTTACTACCGTGAACGCAACGCGGCGACCGCGCCCTCGTACATGCTGTGGGCCGACACGCCCGCGCGGAGGCCGAATCCCGATTACACGTGGAACACCTGCGTGGGGCCGTGGCCGAAGACGTTCCTCTATTACGATTGCGGTGCGCAGATGATGTTCATCGACGGCCAGGTGCAGCCGGCCTGCATTCGGAATTACGCCAAGTCGTGGGACGCGCAGGAGTACTATCGCGAGCGCGTCGTTCCGACGCCGAAGTTGATCCGCAACACGCGCTACAACTGGCGGCGCGAGATCGAAGTCAGCATCACGAGCCCACATCCGATGCCGTATGGCCTGGCGTTGTGGGATGACTATAGTCTCTATCAGATTGGCGAAGCGCCCGGACTCGTTGCGGGCAAGATCCTGCCGCGCGAATTACTCTTCCTGCGTTACGATTTGCAGGAAGGCGAGAACCGGTTCTTCGTCGCGCTCGAAGGGAAGTAAGGCCTTTGATGGCGGATGTTCACGTGCCGTGTCATTGCGAGTCTCGTTTGGCATGACGAATCGCCGCCAAAGGCGGTCCCAGGATCTCATTGACATCATCGACGCGTGCACATGGTGGGCGAATCATCCTGCTCCCAAATCGTCTTGCATTCGTGTTCATTTGCGTCTATTCGCGGTTTCCCGAGGAAAGGCGGTCCCAGGCTCGCAATCACGCCGCGGGCCTGTGAACAATGCGCGCTAGGCGGGCGCCGCCGCGCGTTCCGCTTTGCGTGCTTTCTTGAAGGCACGATAGTAGGCCGCGCGTAGCGGCTTCTTCGAGTGGTCCCACGAGAGCGTCGAGTCGACCCGCTCTTTGCCGATCGACCCCAAACGGGCGCGGAGTGCTGGGTCGTCGAGTAACTGGCCGATCTTGTCACCGAAATCCTTTTCGTCGCTGCCTGCCGCGTACAGTGCAGCTTCGCCCGCGGAGACGCGAGTCTCGACAAGATCGAAAGCCACCACGGGCTTGCCCAGCGCCATGTACTCCATCGTCTTGTTCATCGTTGAGATGCCGTTGAGCGGCGTCGGCGGGTCGGGGCAGACACACACATCAGCCGTGTTGAGCGCCTCGACGACCGCGGCGTCGGGCACGCGGCCCGTGAAAGTCACGTGATCGGCAATGCCGAGTTCGCCTGCGTATCGCTTGAGTTGTTCGAGTTCGACGCCGCCGCCCATGACGATGGTGTGGAAGTCGGCGCGTTTGCGTTCGTGAACCAGATAGGCCACCGAACGAAGCAAGTAATCCACGCCGTCTTGCGATCCCATCGTCCCGATGTAAAACACGAGATGGGGCTTGCCGCGTTTGAGTGCGGGATTCGGCGCGGCCTCGACGATACGCTTCATGTCGGGGCCGTTCCGCACGACAAACACATCCTCTTCGGGAACACCTCCGCGCGTCATGGCGACGCGCTTATACGATTCGTTGGTCGACATCACGACGTCCGCCACGCGGAACGTGAGCCGCTCGAAGAACAGCAGTGTCTTGTGCACGATATTCGAATCGGTGGTCTGCCGTTTGCTCTGGTAGACTTCCGGCGCGAGGTCGTGGTGGTCGAAGATGAACGTACGGCCTAACAGCTTGTACGGCAGCGCAGCCAGGAATAGAACATCGGGCGGGTTGCAGGCTTGGATGACGTCGAACCCTTCGCGGAAAAAGACCTTGATCGAGAGATAGGCCATCATGACCAGCGCCTGGGCGAATTCGAGGAAGAAGTTCACGAGGCCGTCGCGGGCCTCCATCGCGCGGTACCGATAGATCGACACCTCGCGGATGACTTCATGCGGCGCCTCGTCGAATCCTGAACCTTTGGGGCAGATCACCGATACGTGATAGCCGGCCTCGGCGAGGGCCGTTGCCTCGCGCCAGACGCGCTGATCGAAGGGCACTGAGAGATTCTCGACGAGCAGGAGGACCTTACCACGCGATGCCATCGTAGCCTCCGCCGTGCGAATCCAAACCCGGAACGCGGACCAGATCCACGATGTGCTTTCCATTGCTCCGCGTTCCCAACTCCTGGAACTCGGGTTCCTTGTTCGCCACGATGACGATTTCGGATTCCGCCAAAACGGTATCCAGATCGTTGGAGATGAGTTCCGCCAAGTGGGGGATGTGCGCGTCGATGTACTCCCGATTCGCGCCGACGAGTTTCGAGAGATGCACGTTGCGGTCGTAGATGCGAACCGTGAAACCTCGGCCGATCAACGTCTCAGCCACCTCGACAATCGGACTGCTTCGCAGGTCGTCCGTGCCGGGCTTGAAGCTGAGGCCGAGAATCCCGACCTTGCGGAGGCCCTTCGCGGCGACGAGGTCCACGAGCCGTTGCTTATGCAATGTGTTGCTGCGGTGCACGGCGTCGAGGACCGGCGTGTCGAGATACTGATCGTGCGACATCGTCGTCAGCGCCTTGAGATCTTTGGGAAGACACGACCCGCCATAGGCGAATCCCGGACGTAGGTAGTACGGTGACAAGTTCAGCTTCGAGTCCTGACAGAACAGATCCATTAGTTCGTGCGAGTCGACGCCGATCTCCTTGCAGAGCACTCCGACTTCGTTGGCGAAACTGACCTTCAACGCGTGCCACGAGTTGTTGACGAGTTTGATCGACTCGGCCACACCGATAGTCGTGCGGCGGACCGGCGCTTCGATGGCCTGGTAGAGTTCGGACACGACACCGTAGGCGCGATCCGAATGGGTGCCGATGACCGTGACGGGCGGATTGAAGAAATCCCATACCGCGCTTCCCTCGCGCAGGAACTCGGGATTCGACACGATCTCGAAATCCTCGCCCCGGCGCTTGCCTGAGCGGCTTTCGATCAACGTCCCGATGA
This sequence comes from uncultured Nitrospiraceae bacterium, assembly GCA_964402555.1. Classification (GTDB taxonomy): domain Bacteria; phylum Hydrogenedentota; class Hydrogenedentia; order Hydrogenedentales; family SLHB01; genus CAYOCT01. The sequence continues at coordinate 25,670 of CAYOCT010000047.1, forward strand.
TGTGGTTCGTTCCCGGCATCACCGTGCTGCGGATGCAGACCACGTGAAAGCCGTCCGCGTCGCGAAGGCCGTCGGCGATAGTCTCGGCCGCGCGCTTGACATGGCGCATGTCCAGGTGGCCGGTGGGCAGGTTCGGCGTCCCGACGCATAGGATCGAAACGGCGCAACCGTTCAGGCCCGCCACCGGGTCCGTGGTGGCCGAGACGCGGCCATCTTCCCAGCCCGTCCGCACGAGTTCTTCGACACCGGACTCGACAATCGTGGGGCGGCCGTCATTAATTAAGCCAACTTTGACAGGGCTGATGTCGACGCCCACCAACTCGTGGCCGGCCTTGGCCAGACATCCCAGCGAGACGCAGCCGACGTAGCCGAGTCCGAATACGGCAACTTTCATACTCTATTCAACCTTTCACTCACGCGTCACGAAGTTCCTTGCACGCTTTATCCGCGGCAGCCTCGCGATGGCGCGCTTTCGTCTCGCGATACCACGCCCTCAGGCGTTCCGCACCACGGACCGCTGCGGTATTCAGCGCATGGCCCGAAGCTTCGAACTCGCCCAGGTAGCGCATGTCCGTACTGCACAGTCCGGACTTGAAGCGGTATCCGCCGGGATTCTTTTCGGGGTCGATGCCTCCGAGGTCGTAGCTTCGGCAGCCGTGCTCGCGAAGCCGCTGCGCCTGCTGCCAGAACACGTGATACGCGCTTTGCACCTCGAGTGCCTTGGCGCTGTTGGCCATGAAGATTTGGATGCCCATATCGCCAATCGCCGAACAGGTTCCCGCAGAGACGGGTTCGCCATCCAGCCGCGCGATCATGACAGCCGTTTTGAGCGCTTCCGGAAGGCGCGCCTGGATCTCGCCGAACGCTTCGACATCGACGTGTTCCACGAACCGCTTGCGATCGTGCATTTGGCGGTACAGATTCAGGAAGACCTCGTAGTCCGCGGACGACGTTCCAACCGTTACCTCGAAAGGGTACCGTTCCGACTTGTTCAGATTATTGCGCCACGCGTGCTTCATGCCCTTGCGCAACTCGTCGACGCCCGGGGTAAGGTCCATCAGCAACGTCCGGTACGCCACTGCGCCTTCGCGCGGGTGGAAGCTTTCGCATCGCAAGGCTTCGAGACACGCCGCTCCGGACGACGCCGGTTCGTTGGGCACGATGCGCAGCAACAGGCCGCGCCGTTCCGCATACTCACGCCGTAGCGCAGCGATCATCGCGCGAACGACTTCCTGGTCCGGCGCATCCTCACCGAGCCGCCACATGGGGCCGCGATAGATGTAGGCGATGCCGGCGTTCAGGATCGGCGCTCTGACGACGCGCACCTGGGCAGCCGCGACCAGTTCGCCTTCCCGGCGAAGCAGGAGGTGGCTCATACGGCTCTTGCCCCACAGGACTTCTTCGTAGGGCCACGTCTGATAGATCGTGGCATCTTTGAAACATCGAAGCGCATCATGCCAGGCATGCTCGTTGACCGAGTCCGCCTCAGCCGTGAAACCCTCCGGAAGCCCGTTCCTGCTTGGATTCGTCCGGCGTCTCGACGCATTCGCGGGCGCGGGGCGAATGGCTGCGGGATGCGATCCCACAAGCCGGAACGCGCGCCGTTTCAACCACGAGACCTTGGCCATCCAACTGTAGGCCCCACGTACTTTGAGCCGGAACTCCAGATCGCCGTCGTCCGCGCAAACACTCGTCCTGCCCAGCATGAAGCTGCCGTTCAAGCGGCATCGCCATTCTGGCACGACGGTAAATGCATGCCGATACCCAATCTCTTTCGCCGCCGCGCACACATGATCCGCGTAGGCCCCGTACGGAAACGCAAACAGCAGAGGTTCCTTGCCGGCAATGGCCCGCAGGTCCTCGCGTGAGCGCTCGAGTTCCTCGCGGACCGAGGCGTCATCCATTTCGCGCATGTTGCCGTGGCTCACGCCGTGCGAACCGAGATCCACCAGCGGAGACACGATCCGCCCAAGTTCCTCCGCGTCCATGACCCGGTACGTCGTTTCCGGATCATGGGCAGCGCCGGCCCACGCGGGCTTCCGGCCCATGCGGCCCGTCGGCACAAAGACGGTACAGGGAATGCCGCGCGAGGCAAGCTCCGGGAGGGCATTTTCGGCCACCCCTGCAAAACCGTCGTCAAACGTCACCGCCACGCGAAGTCTCTCGCGGTCCGTATCGGTCAGCGCGTCGAGACGCACCGGCAAAGCGCAACGCAGGAGTTCATCCATCTGCTGGGCAAAGCGCGCGCGCTGTTCATGAGTAATATTGTGATAACACAAAATAACAATGGGGCGCGGCGCGGACCTGCCTGTCACACGCCGAACCAGGCGTACCGGCGCGCCCGCGGCCCACAACCCAGCGCTCACCACCAGCTTCACGCGACGCAACGAGATCATGACACGCCTCCCGACGCCAAGAGCGAAGCCGCGCACTGACTACCGTCCTTCATCACTACAGCCTTCCCCTGATCCTTCTACACTTCGCGAGCGGATCCCGCTTGCTCAACGGCCTCTCTCAAAGCCGTGCATACATACGCAATCTGTTCCTCGGACAGCTCCGGGAACATGGGCAAAGACACCAGACGCTCGGCCAGCGCTTCCGTAACGGGAAACGATCCTTTGCTCAATCCCAAATGGGCATAGGCCTGTTGCAGGTGCAGCGGCACCGGGTAATGCAGGCCCGTAGCGACACCGCGCTCCTGCAGCAACTGCTGGACACGGTCGCGGCGTTCCACCTGGATCACGAACAGGTGCCACACGGGCAGACACCCTTGCGCGACCGCAGGCAATCGAATCTCGCCGCATCCGCCCAGGAGCGTTTCGTACTGGCGAGCTACCGCGCGGCGCGCTTCATTCCACGCCGGCAAATGGCGCAACTTAACGCGTAGCGCCGCCGCTTGGAGCGCGTCGCACCGTCCGTTGTGTCCCTCGAATTCATGTTGGTATTTCTTGGCCGAACCGTGATCGCGCAGCTTTCGAATCGTGCCGGCCAGTTCGGCGTCGCCGGTGGTGACAGCGCCTGCGTCGCCACACGCGCCCATATTCTTTCCTGGATAGAAGGAGAACCCCGAAGCGATACCCATCGATCCGGCCTTGCGTCCCTTGTATTCCGCGAGGTGCGCTTGGGCCGAATCTTCGACGACCCAAACGCCGTGCGTCTGCGCGAAATCCAGGATCGGGTCCATGTCCGCGGTCTGCCCATAAAGATGAACCGGGACGATGCCCTTCGTGCGAGGCGTCATCGCCGCCTCCAGTTTGGCCGGATCCATGTTGTACGTGTCCGGCAGTACGTCGACGAAGACCGCGCGTCCACCCGCAAGGCTGACCGCTTCGGATGTGGCGATGAACGTGTCGGCCGGCACGATGACTTCGTCCCCGGGTTTGATGCCCAGCGCTTTGAAGATGAACATCAGCGCGTCCGTGCCGTTGCTGACCGCGACGGCGTGCCGCGCGCCGCAGGCTGCGGCGAACTCCTGTTCGAGCGCTTCGACCTCGCGTCCGCCGATAAATCCTGCCGTGTCCAGAATGCCACTCCACGAGGCGAGGATTTCTTCCTTCAACGGAGCGTGCTGCGCCTTCAAGTCAAGGAATGGAACCTGCATCATACTTCGGCCTTTCGGATGAAACGCGCGGGATTGCCTGCCCAGATCTCGCCGGGAGGAACCGACTTCGTCACGACACTTCCCGACCCGATGATGGCGCGCGATCCGATGGTCACGCCGCACATCACGGTCACCCCGGAACCGATCGAGGCGTCGTCTTCGACGAAGGTTGGGATGACCTCCCAGTCGGCTTCGGTCTGCATCGATCCGTCGACGTTCGCGGCTCTCGGATAGCGGTCGTTAATGAAGATCACGCCGTGGCCGATGAAGACTCGGTCGCCGATATGGACGCCTTCACAGACAAACGTGTGGCTCGATATCTTGCAATCCTCGCCGACCAAGACGTTCTTCTGAATTTCGACGAACGTGCCGACCTTCGTGCGATCGCCGATGGTGCAGCCATATAGATTGACGAACGCGAAGACGCGCACGTCCTTGCCCAGCTTGACATCCGGCGCGATCCGGACAAAATCGCCGGCCGGCGCTCTTCGGACGGGCGCTTCGGGCACAAAGAGTTCCCATTGCTGGCTCAGTCCACTAGACATGTCATCCTTCCTTTACGTTGCGTGCGTATGGCATATGGGGTCTGAAACGAAGCCATCGCTCCGCTCCAGATTGCAGCTTTTTCCATTGTCCCGATCGGATGAAGCGCACCAAGTCCGGGGAAACCCCGAACGGTTCGCGCAGCAGCGCCGACCAGAAATACCCTCCGGTCCGCGCCATCGATCCGAGGACATACGGGCGCTCAATGAACTTGGCGGGCGTGCGCAGTAGCATCCACACCGGGCTCCAGCCAATGGTCCGCATGGCCCGGCCCTGGTTGAACCGAGCTTTCCAGACGCTCTGTCCTGCCGTGCCCGTGGGACGGTGATGCAGCACCTTGAGATCGCGAAAGGTCCGCGTTTCCCACCCGAGTTGTTGGGCGGAGTAGATCGCCGCGGAATCCTCCATGCCGCGCGGCAAAGGCTGATAACCGCCGACTTGGTCCCAGCATTCGCGCCGGAACAGTTGCACGGCTCCGCCGACGCTGTCGAGACTCGCGAATCGGGGACGTTCGCCGCCGGGATGCACGTCGAAAGTCTCGCCACCCGCGATGCCCAGCCGCGGATGCTGATCGAATTTGGCGAGCAATCGCTCGAAGTAATCGGGAGCGAAAGTCACGTCCGCATCGAGATTGCCCACGAACGCATACTCAAGGCCTTCCAGATGGTCGGAGGCGGCCCGAATCGCGCGGACCTTCGCGCCGAAGTCGCGCCGGTCTCCGCCTTCCCTGCGATGGAAATGGATGAAGCCGTACCGTTCCGCGTAACGCCGCACGATGGCATCGGTGGCATCCGTCGATGCGTCGCTCACGATGACCCAGCGGCGCGGGCGCATGGTCTGCGCCGCGACCGCCTCGATCGTGGCTCCGATGGTCGACGCTTCGTTACGCGCCGGTGTTAGCAATACATAATCCATCCGCTTCTCCGGGGAGCGATTCCGTGGCTTCGGCGCCCGCCTCCGCGTCCAATTGCGAAGCGCGAATCGCCGCCACCCATAACATCCAGAACGCAAGCGAGCCGAAGCTTCGGCTCGTCGAGATCGCGCTCTCGAAGAAATTCAGCACAAAGAATTGCACGAGGAATCCGAGCAAGAAGGCCTTGGTATCGCTCATACCCATCCGCAGCAGGCCTGGCACGGGATAGAAGAGGATCGTCACCCACAGCACGAGTCCCAATATCCCCGAACCGATGGCGACATCCAGGTAGCCGTTGTGGAGCGAAGTCTTCGAAGACCCCCATTCGGAGACAAAGCTGCGCTTGGCGAATTGCGGTTCCGACCAGACGCTCCCCGACACCTCGTATCCGTAGCCAAACAGGGGCCGCGCCGAGAGCACCTCGAAGGCGAGCGACCACATTTCCATTCGGCCCGTCAGGTCCGTGATCTCCGCGTCCTGCGACGATAGGTGTTCGCGTTGAAGGCTCGGGATCGCCTTGGGGAGCGCGGTGACGAAGAACAGGCCCAGGAGGCACACGCCCGCGAGCGCGAAAGCCTTCGTGTATTGGCGCAACACCAGCACCCAGATCACGATGCCCAGACCCGCCGCGAGCGTTGACGCCCGCGAACCGCTGAGTACCTGCATCCCGCCCGCGAGCACAAAGAATCCAACGGCGAGCGCCTTGTCACGGAAATCGCCGCCTCGGTATTTCCATGCGAGAATCAGGTACGACATCATGCAAACCAGCCCCATGCCGTTCGGCTGGCCCATAAGGCCCTGGTAGCGATTTGGAGAACGCCAGTACCACACGCGCGACGGCGCAAATCCCGCCGCCGCCAGATTTACAGCAAGCGCGATAATCATCATCACGCAGAAGAGATTCAGGGCGGTCTTCATGCGTTCTTCGTCCGTAAGCCAGACATGAAACCCGAGAAGGAATCCTGCAAACGCGACGAATTCCGTCGTGCGAATCAGGGTGAACCGCGGATTAATCGAGTAGGCCATCGAGGTCAGCGCATGGACCAGGAAGACCGCCAGCAGGATGTAGGACGCTGGCAGCTTTCCTGTTTCGCGGCGATCGCGCAGAAAGGTCAGATAGCCGATCAAGCCTGCGACGGCGACCATGCCTACGCGCAGGAACGTCCAAATGCCGCCTTGTTCCGCGCCTTCGAGGACGGCCTCGACATCGACGATCTCGACATTGGGCACATTGAACCAGTGCATCCACGTCGACGCCAGGACCAGGAGGATGGCAATCTCAAAACGGCGTAGCGAGAGAAGGACCACCAGGGCCAAGCCAATGGCGCCCACCGTGGCGGCGGCCAGCGCGACCGGAATCGTTATGCCGAGGCTGCCTGGGATCATGGGCGCGATGCCTTCACGTTGAGCCGTGCGTAAAGACGCTCGGTCGCGCCGCGCACTAGTTGGCGCTCGGTGTCATGGCAAAACGGGCCGGCATACAGCAAGGCCACCGAACCGAGGACCCACGCGGCCGAGATGGCATAGAACGCCACCGATCCCGCTTCGGACAGGGCAATCGCGACGCCCAGCGACGCCACGAACAACGCGCCGGCCGCGGCGAGGCGTCTCCATTCGAGATAGGGTCCCAGGTGAAACGCCCGAACACCTATGCTGACCTCGGTGGCGCACACGAGCAGCATGCTTGCCGTCGATGCGGCTACCGCCCCGCGCCATCCGAATGCGGGGATAAGCCAGACGCATCCCGTGATGCTTACGGCGGCGGCCACAAGGTTGAGCGCCGCCAAGACGTGGGTCTTGAGCGCAGCGCCGAGAAGGGTCTCGGCAAAGTAATGGCCTCCCAGCAACACCTGGCCTGGAATCAGGAATACGACCGCGAGCAATGCGCCGCTGTAGGCCTTGGGGAAGGCCACTTCAAGGAAGAGCCGGGAACCCACGATGACCAGAAACGACGCGAAGGTTAGCAGCAGGACGAGATAGGTAAAGATCCGGCCCGTCATGCGCCGCACGTCAGGATGGTCGAGATGCGTGAAAACAAAAGGCTGAAACGCTAGTTGGAACGGCAGCACGACGACAATGGCCAGGACCACCGCGAACTTGTAACCCACCGCGTACAGGGCCACCGCTTCGAGACCCGCAAAGTAGCTGACGAGATACACCGTCGCGCCGGTGATGGCGAACTGGCCTGTCGAAGAGATCACCAACGGCCCGCCGAACCGCAGCAACTCTCGCAGGCTTGAGGCATCGACCCCGAAGCCGGTCGAAGCGACAATATCGATCCCCACGATGGTCGTCGTGATGACGTAGCTCGTGATGAACGCGTAGAGCACGGTTTGCACTTCCGGCGCTCCCTTCCAGAGAAACGCCAGCGTCACGACCAGCAGCACCACCGCGCCGCCGAGACCCACGACGAGATACCGCAACGCCAGGTTGCGCGCCCGGTAGTACGCCATCGCGTTAATATTCAGCACTTGGGCCAGGGCCGCCGCGCCCGTCAGCACGACCAGGTCCGAGACCGCGTCTCGGTGCAGCACCGTCCGGAACACCGGGATGAGGAAGGCCACACTGGCCAGCGTAACGGCCACGCCGCTGGCGGCCACCACCAGGATCGTCGTTCCGAAAAGCGCGTGGAGGCGGTTCTCGCGATCGTACTGCGCGGTGTAGCGGACGAAGGCCTCGCGCATGCCGAGGTTCATAGGGATCATCATGACTTGGATGGTGATTTGGAGCGTGGCCCAGAGGCCGAAGTCATTAACCGAAAGGAAGTGGGCGTAGATCGGCATCAGCACCAGGGCCGACATCCGCAGGCCGATGTTGCCCAGCGCATAGATGGTGGCGTCTTTGGCGAAGATCCGAAGATTCATGCGCGCGCCATCCTTCCCGCGGCCCGAGGCCGCGGATTCGCTCCGTCTTGGTCATAGCGTGACAACGCCGCCACCATCGCACAACGACGTGTTGGCCGCTTCGAGCACGCGGACGACGTCCATGCCGTTATGCCCGTCGGTCAAGGGCGTTGCGCCGGTCTGCATGCACTCGATGAAATGCTGGCATTCGAGACGCAACGGCTCGACCTGGCGCACAAAGGGCGCATACATATCGCCATAGTGATACGAGTATTGGAACTCCGCGAACGTATCGTAGTGGGGGGGAGCCTCGACTCGTTTGTCGTAGATCTTGATCTTCTCGTTCGGCTCAATATCGTCGTACACCAGCATCTTGCGCGTGCCGACGAACGTGGTCTCGCGGACCTTGTTGGGATCGAGCCAGCTACTTTGAATCATGGCGAACACGCCGGAATCGAAGTTCATGGTGATATTGCTGACGTCCTCGATGCCGTCGACAATGTGCGCACTGCCCTGGCATCCCACGGACGCGGGACGCTGGCCGAGGACATACAGGATGATCGAGATGTCGTGAGGGGCAAGGTCCCAGGCCACGTTGATATCGCGCTGGAACAACCCCAAGTTGAGCCGCCGCGAACTCACGTAAAGGACCTCACCCAGTTCGCCCGCGTCCACAATCTCTTTAATGCGGCGTATCGGGCCCGAGTACAGGAACGTATGCCCGACCATCAGCGTTAGCCCTTGCCGCGCCGCGAGGTCGACCAGCCCCTGGCACTCGGCGACCGAGGCGGCCATAGGCTTCTCGATGAACACGTGCTTGCCGTGTTCCAGGCAAGACGAGGCGAGCGGAAAATGGGAGCGTACGGGCGTCGCAATAGCCACCGCGTCGACTTCCGGATCTTCGACAACATCGGCCAGATCTCGCGTCGTAATCACATTCGGATAGAGATTCTTCACCCGCTGGAGCGAAGCGTCATCGAGATCGCACACGGACTTTACCCGGCAGTCCGGCAAAGACGAGAGATTGCGAATAAGGTTCGGTCCCCAGTACCCGCATCCTATCACCGAGACATTAGGCACGAGCGTTCTCCTCGGCGCGCCCGGCCGGCGCATCGGAAGCGAGGACTTGGCCAACGACGGTGGGGATGGTCATCATGAGAATCCACAGGTCCAGCTTGAGGCTCCTCTTTCGGGCGTACTTAATATCCAGGCGGACCATCTGCTTGAACGTGAGGCGATTCTTACCGCTCACCTGCCACAGTCCCGTCATGCCCGGTACCGCGTCAAAGCGTCCCCGTTGCCAGCGGCGATACTCGGCGACCTCGTACGGGAGGGCCGGTCGCGGCCCTATCAGGCTCATATCGCCGTTCAACACGTTGAGCAATTGCGGGAACTCGTCCAAGCACATTCGGCGAAACAGACGCCCGAACGGGATAATGCGAGGGTCGTTCTCGATCTTCGTCATGGCGACGTCGCCGTCGCTCTCCTGGCCGCGGATCAGTTGAGACACGTACTGCTGGTGCACGGCCGTGTCGGCCCCGTGGTGCATCGAGCGAAACTTCCATAGCAGGAATTCGCGGCCCAGATACCCGACGCGCCGTTGTCCGAAGAGGATGGGACCGGGGGAGACCAGCTTGATGTACACGGCGATCAGGGCAAATAGAGGCATCAACACGACAAGAACCGCGCCGGCGAGCGCCACATCCAACAGCCGCTTCCATCGCGGCAGCGGGCGCTCATACAAGAGTTCCATGGGCAAGACGGGAATGCACTCCGTCTCGAGCGAACGCGGCGCGTATACGCTACAAAACGTATCGGCGCGCCTGGGAACTTCGTCTTCAATTAGCCTGCGCATGACGCTCAAAGTCCTTCCTTCAACCCGTTTCGCGTGCCGCCTTGTCCTGCAGGCTTCGCGCGTGGGAAATGGGATACCCGTAGGCCGAACAGCGAAGCCTGACCTTCGAGAATTGCGACGGCATTTCGAGCAGCAACCGCTTTTCAAAGGCGTCCTGGATCGATTTCCAAACCGTTGGGACCCGATCGCTGCCGGTGTGGGCAAGAATGAGGCCCAAACGCTCCTCGAACCAGCCTACGGTGTCCGCCTTGCGCGCGCGTTTCACAATCGTTTTTGCAAGCAGCGCAACGATCTCGTCGGAGGTCTCTCGATCCGCGATTCCGGCAATCTCGAACACCAATGTGGTGAACGTCCCGTTGAGACGGTCCGCGCGCGCGCGTTCTTTATCGAGGCACTTCTGAAACTCCTCGCGCGACACTACGCCTTCAATGTCGTCGACCTTTGCCGCGCCATTCCCCATAAGCATGCTGCGAACTTTCGTAAAGAGTGGCGCGCCTTTGCGCACCCACCTAACCTTCAGAGGCGTTCCTGCCATCAGAACAACCTCCTGTACAGGAAATCGGGGACATAGAAGCGGCGCTTGTTTATCGCGACTCCCAGGACGCGTCCACCGCGAGCCCGCACTTCGTCTATCGCATTCTGCACGACCTGCCACCGCGTCTTGCCGGATTCCACCACGATGACCACCCCATCCACGACGTGCGATAAGGTCACGCCATCGAGGGCGCCATCCGGCGAAGGCGCGTCAATGACCACCAAGTCGAAACGTTCGCGGAACGTGTCCAGCATCCCGCCGAAACGTTCGGCCGGCGTAGTGCGTTCGACGGACGTTACGAGGTCTCGCGCCTCGTCCGTTTCGGCATTGGGGTTCGTGCGCGAGTCGTCCGAGCCTGCTTCGAGGGCTTCGGGGAACGGATCGTCGTCATCGTCCGCTGTTGCTCCGGCTTCCGCGCTCCGAGATGCCTCCAACGCATGGCCCGGCCCGCCGAAATCACCGCGCACATAAGGGACTGGGCTTGCGCCCATAAGCAACACACGCTTATTTCTTCGGTACGCGACCAGCCGCGCGAACTCATAGACGATCTTCGAGCAATCGTGTCCGGAGCCGATTCCCGTAAACTCGACGACTCTGCCGCCAGGCGCGTCGGCCAGCATCGTTTCGATGCGCGCATACAACGCGAGAAGTTTGATTTCGAGGGATTTCGGCAGTGTCTTGCCGGGCAGCACAAGCGGGTTCGGCGACGACTGAGGCTGTGGGGCGCCGCCCGCCTTGACTATCGCATCATAAATACGTGTCATAAAACTATACTACTGCCTCGAATTCGCGCTCCGAGATTTCAATCAGTACCGGCACATCGAGCCGCCGCTCACCGTCGACCTTTGTTCGAAGCACCCCGTCCAGCAGTTCAAGCAACAACACAAGCCCGGCGCTTCCTATTCCTGCCAGCACGAAACCAAACGCAAGATTGATCACCCGTTTGGGACGAACCGGGTCCGATGTAACCGTGGCGGCCTGCACGACGCTTACATTGGAGACTTTGTCGAGATCGAGCGCTACCGAGGCCTCCGCGCGCTGGAGGTTATCCATGAATTGGCGATACGCCGCCTGTGCGACATCGACATCGCGCGTCAGCCCATTGAGTTCCGTTTCGAGTTCGGCGAGCGACGCCAGCGCCTCGCGTTGCCGTGCAATCTCCGCATTCAGGACCTCCTCGCGGGCCTCGCTCTCTTTCATGCTAGCCTCCTCGGTACTGAGGCTCAGCTCGAGTTCCTGCCGATTCGTGTCTACGCCCGTCGTGACCTCGGTCCGCGTATCCTCTTCCTTGGCAAGATCGGTCTCCAGTTCCTTGATCTGCTCGCGCAGGTCGATGAGTGGCTGATACGAGTCGGCGTAGCGCGTCGACAGATCGGTCTCTTTGACCCGCAATTCAAACAGGCGCGTCTTGAGGCTGTCCGCCGCCGTATTCGTGCGGCCGGTGGTCCGGCTGAGCTCGCGGACTTTGGGCGCGCTGCTCAGCGCCTTTTCGAGAGCCGCCATCCGTGCCTTCGATCCGCTGATCGTTGCCGTGGTCTCGCTGAGTTCCTTCTCCAGCCCGCTGACTTGCTGGATCATCGCCTCCTTTTGTTGAGGCAGCGACGTGATGCCGTTCTTGGCCTGATAGTCCGCCAGAATCCGTTCGCGCTCGACAAGTTCCTCGCGCAACTGAGCCGCTTTGTCCTGGAAGAACGCCGGCTTGGCTTGGGCCGAGTAGACCTGGATGTGGCGATCAAAGTAGGCCTTCATCAGGAGTTCCAGGGTGTCGTGAGCCAGTTGCGGAGAACTCGCCTCGAACCGGGCTGAAATGATGTTAGTGCGGCGTTCCGCTGCGACATTCAAGCTCTTTTGCACTACGCCGATGGCGGCTTCTCGGCGCGGCAGCGCGGTATGAAGGCCCATCGTCGTTAACGCCGTCATGGCCGCGCCCTTGGCTTCATCCACCATGCGCTTCGCGTAGCCCTTCAACCCTGCGGAGTACTCCGGGTGCTCGGGGCCGATGAAGGCTTCCTCGCCCAGCGTGTCCACCACGTTCTCCGCCAACTCACGGCTGGTGAAGATCGACACTTCGGAGTTAACCTCGCTCTCCCGGTCGCGATTCAGGCTGGCCGTAGGCCCCGATACCGAAGGGTCGATGGCGAGGTTCTCGCGGCCCAGACGGATGAGGAACTTCACCTCGGATTCATACACGGGAGAAATGACGAAGGTCACTACGATCGTGGACACCATGACCACCGAGAAAAAGGCGGCAATCGTCTTCTTGTGGCGGAACGCGATGTCCAGCGCGTCTCGAAGAGACCACGCGGGCTTTCGCGCGTCACGGCCCTGATTCATTTTTGCCTGCGTCATCGAACGGCAATCCTTCCACTCACGTTCGTCATGCGGCTTCTATTGCAGCGCGGGGACGGCCACCTGCACTTGCTTCGACTGTATCGTCTGGGGATTAATGTTCTGTGAGAACGCGTAGTGCAAGTTGCGCGGCACGATCTTATTGATGTACTGCTCGACCCACTGGTCCACGTGGTCAATCGCCGTCCGCGGCACATACACGACGTCATAGGGTTCCAAGTAGAACGGCCGGCTCTTCGCGTCGCGAAGGGGCTTCCGCAAGTCGATTGCGCGCGCCCACTGCTCGTCGCCTCGGCGCCGGATGATTACAACGCTGTTCAGCTTGGCCGACTCCTTCAGGAATCCGCCCGCTTGCAGGACTGCGTCCAGGGCCGTCATGTCGCCTTTGAGCGGGATAAGCCCGGGCGTCTTGACTTCGCCCCCGACGTAAATCCGGCGGCTCTCGAACGAGCGCACGACGACATTGATATCGGGCTTCTTCAACTGGTCTCGATACATCTCGACAAGCTTTCCGCGCAGTTCCTCGGGGGCGAGGCCCGCCGCCATCACCTCGCCCACAATTTGAAGCGAGATTTTGCCGTCCGGACGGATAATCTGCTCGTCGCGCAGTTCCGGATGGGCCAAAAACTGGACTTCGATCGTATCGCCCTGCTGCAACACGACCTTTACGTCAACCGGATCGGGCCATGCCGCATCGTCCTGAGACGAAGGTGTTACAGAGGCTGACGGCTCTTCCATGCGAGGCGCCGTAGCACATCCACTGGAAGCCAGTGCGAAGGCTAAAGCCAATACACTAATGAACCGAAATGGGTAGTAGATCGACTTCACAAGAGGTACCTCATTATGTCACGTCATCCTTAACCACCACGCGTTAAAGGGTAATGCTCGAGAACCCTTGCGCGGCCCAAATGGTCCAGCCAATACAGGGCCTTGTTGATACGAGCCTTCCGGTCTTCAGCTCCATGCACCACACCGGCGCTCGTCCAATGAATGTTACGATCCCGCCATTCTTTCCGTGAAGTCAGAATGTTGCAGCCCGCTAACGCCTGGAGTCGCTACGACGTGAAAACCTTCCGCAACGCCTACATGCTCCTTCCCAGCGAAACGGACTCGGTTGCCAAAGCCGTCTCGCAACAGCCACGTAGGTCGTGCAATTCACGTGCCACGTGTGTGCATCAAATGGTGCAGTGACTCCTTATCCGTATGACGTTAGGATATGGCCTTTTCCGCTATTCCATCTAGCGTAGTGCTTCTTAAGGGCGTGTCCATCTCGTAACAGGTGCGAGAAAAAGTACTCAGCTTTGATTAGATTTTGATGGATGCAAGTGCCCATCGACCGACGTTCGATCGTCTCAACACTATGTCGACCGACCCACTGAACATAACATTCGGCTGGAGACATGCACTTGATATCGTCTCAAAACGCTCTCCAATCGCATTTCGTTGGCTTATTTGTGTTGCGCAAGCGTCGCGTCGCAGGCGCATTTCGAGGATATCGAGTTTCCAGTGCTTCGCCATCGCAAGTTGCTATGGGGTACTTCTGTAATGTGAGAGGAATGCGGGCTGAACGATCTCGCTGAGCGCTGTCGTGGAGGATCGTTGCGCGGATCAGCATGGCACCCTTCTTGCAGGCGTATCGTAGGGCTATTACTAAAGGGAAGGCAGCCGCAAGAGGGTCGATTCCCTCTTTCTAAGATGTGCGCGAGGGCAGGACATGCCGAATCCGTGCGCGGTAGCGGGCCTCCCGTAAAGCCCGGTGACGCGGAGGCCTCATTCAAGCGGAAGGTTCTCAGCGCGCAGTAGAGATGGGCTGCAGATTGTGCGAGCGGTAGTAGTGATATGGGCACTGGGGGCGTGCTCGATAATGCAAGAATCGAGCTTTGCCTCGGCGCTGCCCGAAGAGGTGTCGCTCGTGCCCGAGCGCTTCTATGTGCGTTTGGACGCGCCCGACGCGACGACGCTCCGCGTTGAGCCGCAGGACCGGCTCGACCCGGCATGGACGTACGAGTGGAGCACGACGCGTGGCGAACTCGACCCCAGCTATTCGTGGGCTGACTTGCGCGCCAGTGCGGCGGACGACGAGCCCGGGTACGCAAGCGTAAGTGTTGTGATACGGAAGGATAGTGCGATTGTGGCGAGCCGGTGTGTGACGCTCTTGTTCTTCAAGCAGTTCATCCTGCTCAAGGCGGACGATCTCGACCGTCTGTCCGTCGTCTCACCCGGGCCGACGAATTGGCAGTACTACTTCGATTTTGTCACGCAAGAGAGGCGCGTGAAGTCGTCGGCCGGCGTGATCACCCAGAACTTGGACCCCATCTATTTCTCTGGCCTCCTGCACACCGAATTCGTATCCTTCTGCCGTGACTTGCAGGACTCGGGCTATGTCGAGTTGTTTCACCACGGACTGGACCATTCGGCAAGTCCTCCCGACTGGTATGAATTCAAGAATACCTCCTACGCGTGGCAGAGATCGCATCTCGACCTGGGGCGATTCCTGGGCGAAGCCTACCTAAGCGTGCCGTTCGCCTGTTTTGGCGCGCCTTACAATTCGATTGACGCCACCACCACTCAGATCATGAATGAGACGCCGTCCCTGAAGGTGTGGTATTTCGGACCGGCATCCGGAGCGAACGCCACGACGTTGGAGCGCTATGGCGCGGAAGCGGAACCGAGTCCCGGCGTGCCGAACTTCGATTTCTTCCTTCATTCCGACGCGGATCATCCGCTCTACAGCGGCTACACGGCCAATCCCGTATACACGGTGATCCAGATCCACCCTGGATTTCAAACGTTCCGCGACCAGTTCGATGAATTCCGTCAAATGGTCGATTACCTCTTGAGCCACCAGATGACGTTCGTAACGCCCTCCGAATACAGTTCGCTCGTTACAGACGGACTGCCGCCGGCGTGTCCCGCGTCGCAGGCGCCACTGGTGCTTACACAGCCCGTTTCGCGCACCGTGAACCCGGGCGCAGAGGTCGTGTTCTCTGTCGAGGCATCGGGGACGGCTCCGCTCACCTATCAATGGAAGAAAGGAACGCTGGCGATTCCGGGCGCGACGGATGCGACCTGTCGTTTGGCTGCCGCGCAGGAAGACGACGAAGGTTCGTATCTGTGCGTAGTGGGCAATCCAGCCAGCACGGTGCGGTCCGGCGCAGCAGCGTTATCCGTGAACGATCCGCCTGTTATCGAAGACGTGGCGGTCTCTCCGTCGCCACAGCTCCAACCCGGCGATCTCGTGACGTTTCACGTCGTTCTATCGCGCGGCACGCCCCCGTGTACGTATCAATGGAAGAAGAACGGCGCAGCCTTAGGCGACGGCGTGCGGATTACAGGATCGAATAGCGCCGTTCTTCTCATCACTTCGCTCCAGGACGATGACGAAGGTGACTATACGTGTGTCGTGGCCAACGCCGTCGGCAGCGTGGAAAGTCCGGAAACCGGTTTGATCGTGGGAGAGATCCTGGAATTTACCCATGAGCCCGAAGCCCAAAGGAAATACGAAGGTGAAGAGGCCCGATATGAAGTCCGGACGATAGGCGGGCGCGGCGAGTTTCATTATCAATGGCTATTCGACGATGGCAAGGGCGGCGGTCCGATCCCGGTGGGCGAGGATGGACCTCTATGTGTTGTCGATCCCGTATCGGCTGCCGATGCCGGAATGTACTGTTGCGAAATTACAGACCTTAGAGGCACGTATCGCTCGAATTCGGCGAGCTTGGCAGTGGCGCCTGTTCTGGCCATTACGGCTCAGCCGCGAGGTGCTACGCTCTTTCCGACGGATGTGTTCGAACTGGACGCCGGGTTGTCGGGAGGTTTTCCGCCCCTGCATTACACCTGGCGAAAGGATGCGCCTCCAATAGACGTCGGGACCGAGGAAACCTACACGCTTCGGATGCCTCGCCCCGAAGATGCCGGCGGATACTATCTCATCGTCACCGACGACAACGGCGCCGTGGTTCAATCGGATACGGTATGGATTGCGATTGCGACAGGCGTGCCGTTGGCCGGAATCTTCTACGTGGCGATGCTGGCGCTCTCGTTGAGCGTCGTGGGCGTCTGGTTTGCAGGAAGACGGAGGGCCGTCAAGTCCAGCGAGCGACATCGCAAGGGTTGGCCTGGAGGGAACTCGGCGGCATGACAGAGCAACCCGGACTGAACGCATCGGCGCCGGAGGAGGCGGGAGCGAACCCGCCTGCGGACGTGTTGCGCCTGTTCTGCACGTGCGGGCAGAAGATGCGCATCCCTGAGCGCAAGCTTGGCAAGCTGGCCTCGTGTGTCACGTGCGGGCGCGCCATCCACGTCCCTCAGCGCAGCCAGATTGCCCCGGGCGCAACGATCGTGTACATGCGCGAACGAGCTGAATCGCTTGGCGTTCAAGAACCGCCAGCCGAGACCTTGGCGGAAGACCTTCGCGAACAGGCGCTCGACACCTCGGTTCTCGAATTCTACGGATTCTCCGCCGACCCGTTCGATTCCGTTTGTCGGCCGGAAGCCGTGTTCGAGACGCGAGGCTACAAGGAAGCCCTGGCCGCGCTGACATATGGCGTGTCCGAAAGAAAAGGATTCATCACGATTGTCGGTGACGCGGGCACGGGCAAGACGACGCTTATCCAGGATTACTTGAGGAGAAACGCGTCCGGCCAACTTTGCGCCGTGTGCCTGTTCGAGCCGCATCTGAGCTTGAAGACTCGCCTCGAACGTTTCCTGCGGGGTCTGGATTGGGACGTACCCGAAGGAGCGACGGCGGGGTGGATGTTCGACCAGTCCAGGCTCGCGCTTCAAGCCAAGTACACTGCGGGCGTGAATGTCGTACTGATCCTCGATCGGGCGGAAACCATCCCCGCGGAAATGCTGGAACAACTTCGGATGTTGGGAAACATTGAAACGCTCGAGGAGAAAGTCCTTCAGATCGTGATGGTGGGCAGGACCGAGTTCGAGGAAACGCTCAACCTTCACGAACTCAGGCCGTTGCGGCAGCGTATCGTGGTCAAGGCGCGGATGACGCCGTATGCGCGTTCCGAGGCCCGCGATTATGTGCGCCATCGCCTCGCCCAGGCCGGAGGCAATCCGGACGAGGTATTTACGCGCGGGGCGATCCTCGCGCTTGCCGGGTGTTCCGCGGGCGTGCCCAGCGCAATTAACGCGGTGGGCGCGAAGGCATTGCGCGAGGGTTGCGTAGCCGGCGTCAAACCGGTGACGGCGCGTCTGGTTCGAAAGGTAGGAATTGACGGAAAAGAACGGATTTCGCACGTATGGCAACTGTTGCCCTTAAAGCGAAATCCGTAGAGTAGTACAATCGAACAGGCTGTAGTGGACTGGCAATGGGCTGGTGTAAACGTTCGCATATACTAGGGCAAGGAGCATTTTCATCATGAGGGCAGCGTGGTCCGTGGTTTTTGTGTTGTTCGTGAGCGCCGCTACGACAGCGGGCGCCATAACCCCCGCCGACACATGGGTCGAGGCGGTTTCCCCGGCGGTGCAGATTGGCCATGGAACCGAGCTAAAGGTCCAGCCAATCGCAGATGTGAATCCCGCGTGGACCTACACTTGGAGCGCGTTGAGAGGTACCCTGAATGGGACCGGGGCCGTGGTCGCGTACGAGGCGCCCACGGCGCTGATGCCCGGGTGGGACCTGATTACGGTCACCGTGCGGGAGCAAGGGTTGCCGCCGGTGTCGCGTTGGGCTTTAGTCTTGCTGTATCGCCAGTTCGTCATAATCAAGGCGGACGATTTTGCTCGGACGGCGATGCTGGGAACGCCAAGTTCCGAACCGTGGCACGTGTATTTCGACTACTTGAACAATCAGGTCCACGTGAAGAACTCCGCGGGTATTATTGCCCAGCATCTCGACCCGGTCTTCTATTCCGGGTATCTTCTGCCTCAATTCATCGCGTATACGAAGGCGCTGCACGCTACCGGGCTGGTCGAGTTCTGGAATCACGGATATGACCACAGTGGCGACGGGTCGACGTGGGCCGAGTTCTACAACAAGCCCTTGAGCTTCCAAGAGTCGCACATGACGCAGGCGCAGAACCTGTTTCAAAGCCAACTGGGGTTTGCCAGCACGTCGTTCGGCGCGCCCTTCAATCTGGTCGACGCCAATACCGTCATTGCGGTGGGCGAGCATCCGGAATTGAAGACCTGGCAATTCGGACTCCCGGGCGCGTCGAATGTTCTGGTACTTGCGCGTGGCGGCGGCGAAATCGAGATCACGCCGCAGAATCCGGACTTCGAGTTCTTTCTGCATAGCAACGCCCAATACCCGTGGTATGCCGGCTACGAGCCGCAACGGCCGCTGGTCGTCATGCAGTGCCACCCGGGATACAGCACGTTTCTCTCGAAGTTCAGCGAATTCCAACAGATCATTGAATACCTGATCGCGCAGAACGTCACCTTCATCCTCCCGGCAGAGTACGCCGATTTGATGGTGAGCCGTGTGCTTCCGTTGAGCCCGGCTGTGGATTCGGACGGCGACGGTATCGCCGATTCGGTGGAAGGCATCGGCGACCCCGATGGCGACGGCGTGCCCAATCTTCTTGACCTGGACTCCGACGGAGACGGCAAGCCAGACAGCGAAGAGGGGGTCGGGGATGACGATGGCGACGGGATTCCCAATTTCCTCGATCTCGATGGCGGGATTCCTCCTTCCATCACCACGAATCCCGTGAGCGCATCGATTCATGTGGGTTCGCCCTTCTCGCTGAGCGTCGCCTCCTTGGGGTCCTCGCCGCTCGAGTACCAATGGAGGAAGGATGGCGAGGCTATTGCCGGCGCAACCGCCAGCGTCTACTCGGTCGCTGCGGCCCAAGGTTCAGACGACGGTTCGTACGACTGTGTGGTCACGAACGGGTTCGGGACGGCCACCTCGGATGCTGCCACCGTCACCGTGGCTCTCGAGCTTGTCGGCATCATCGGCGACGTAAACAAAGACGGCGTTAACACCGATCTCGACATCATGCTCATCCAGCTTCTCGTGCAGATGGGAGAGGCAGCCTTGAACGATCTGCTTGAAGCCAACGGGATGGCCCTGGCCGACGCGCGCCTCGCCGACGTCGACCTTGATGGACAGGTCACCATATGGGATGCGACGCTGCTCAATGCGTGGAAGTCCTATTCGCTTGAGACGATTAACGCCTATCTGGCGTCTCAGGGAAAACCATTGGCTCACATGGGTGAGCCTTTGTACTTGTAGTAGGTACGGCCGTTCCCCACGGGCCGGCGCGGTGCGCAGGACGGGCGGAGCGGGAACATAGGAGGGTAGCGTCATGCCCTTGGAATCCGCCAGCGAACAACAACCGGATGCGGGACGCATGTTGCGCGTGTACTGCAAATGCGGTCAGCGCATGCGCGTCACGGATGCGATGATGGGCCAGATCCGCACCTGCGTAGCGTGCCGCCAGAACGTGCGAATTCCCGCGCGCTCGCAGGTCATGCCGGGAGTCAACGCCGTCTACCTCAGAGGCAACGCCGATTTCCTGAGCAGCATGGACGCCCCGCACGACGCGCCGGAGGCGAGTGCCGCTCCGCCCCCGCAGACGCCCAAGGTCGAGCCGCCTCCCGCAGCCGCGACGCACGCACCGTACGAAGGGTTCTATGGATTCGCAAGACAGCCCTTCAATCCCACGCCGGACCCGTCGCTGCTGTTCCGCACACGCAGCCACAACGAGGCCTTTGCCGCGATCCAGTATGGCATTGCGCAGCGCAAGGGATTCGTCGCATTGACCGGCGAGGTCGGAACGGGCAAGACCATGGTGTTGCGCTGGTATCTCCAGGAAGGCTGCGGCGAGAAACTGCACGTGGTGTGTTTGTTCGAGCATAACCTGACCCTCGAACAATTGCTGCATCGTATTCTGCAAGAACTCGGGTGCAGCGTGCCCGTGGACTTGCCGGCCGCGTGGATGCTGCAACAGATGCGTTCGATTCTGACCGCCAAGTATGCCCAAGGGATCAACGTCGCCCTCATTATCGACGAAGCGCAACACGTGCCCGCGCAAATGCTCGAACAACTGCGCATGTTGTCAAACCTGGAAACGCCTACGGACAAACTGCTTCAGATCGTCCTCGTCGGCCAGCCCGAACTCGATGCGATACTCGACCGCCACGAGATGCGCCAGTTGCGCCAGCGCATTGCCGTCCGGGCGCGTCTCGGCGCGTTATCGCGCGCCCAGAGCGTCGAGTATCTGCGGTATCGCATCTCCCAGGCCGGCGGCCAGGCGGACCACGTATTCACGCCCGCCGCACTGAGGGCCATCGCGCGCTACGCGAAAGGCGTTCCCCGCGCGCTCAATATCCTCAGCGACAACGCCCTGCTCACGGGGTTCGCCGCCGAAGCCAAGCCGGTAACCGCCCGAATCGTTCGGGAAGTAGCCGCGGACATTGGCGGGTCTCCCCGGCGCCGCGCCTTGCGTTGGGTGGCGGCGGCCCTGGCAGGAATTGCGCTGGGCGCGCTCGCTTTGTTTGCCGTCCATCCGTGGCTGTCGGCGGGACCAGAAACGCGCGTGACACGCGAGGCCGCGATTCACGATAGCGGCCCGGACGCGGCGAACGTCGAAGTCTCGGCGGTCAGCGGTGAGCCGGAGAAGCGGCCATGATTTCCCTGTCCGAAGCGGTTGCCGAGCAGAACGGCTTGACCTCGTATGTCGAGTTCTTCGGCCTGCAATGCGATCCGTTTCACGTGACGCCCGACCCGCGATTCCTCTTTCTCAGTCCGAGCCACAAAGAGGCGTTTGCCGCGCTTCGATTCGGAGTCGAGCGGCGTAAGGGGCTTGTTGTGGTGACCGGCGAGGTCGGCACGGGAAAGACGACGATCTTGCGGACGTATCTGCGTTCGCTGCAACGCGCCAAAGCGAAAGTGATCTACCTGTTCGATCCGGGGCTGACCTTCGAGGACCTGCTGCGCCGGCTCCTTCACGAGTTTGGGCAGGAAGTCCCTCTCAATGCCCCCGTCCAGTGGATGATGCAGTGGCTGCATCACTGGCTGATGAAATCCTACCGCGAAGGCATCGCGGTCATTCTGACCATCGACGAGGCCCAGCACATCCCGTTGGCCACCCTCGAGCGCCTGCGCGTACTCACCAATCTCGAAACCGGAAGCAACAAGCTGCTCCAGATTCTCATTGTCGGCCAGCCTGAACTGGAGGAGTCGCTCCGCCATGAATCGTTGCGCGAACTACGCCAGCTCATTGCCATACGCGCCAAGATTCACCCGCTGACCGAATCGGAATGTCTCGCCTACCTTCAGCACCGCATCGAGAAAGCGGGAGGCCGCGCCGAAGACGCCTTCACGCGTAGCGCGCTTAAGGAAATCGTCAAGAGTTCGGGCGGCGTTCCGCGCACCTTGAATATCCTCGCGAGCAATGCCCTGCTTTCCGGAACCCTTGAACAGCGGAAACCCATCTCCCTGCAGACGGTGCGGCGGACCGTGGCGGAATTCGAAGGCCGTCCCGCTCCCCGTCCCATGCTCAAATGGGCCGCCGCCGCCGCGATCCTCATCATAAGCGCCGTGGCGTTACTCGCGGCAGGGCTGCGGTCCTGGACCTAGAGCGAGCGGCGCCGCGAGAGAATTGAAACGAATCTCAGTGTTTCAGGGTGCTGAAGATTGCCGGGCGGCTCCCAATGGCTTTGAAGCGTGTCGTCCTGTACGATGACCTGATAGGCGATTCTTCACGAAACAAAACGGGCATCTTCATCGAGCGCATATCGCGGAGGGAATCGTTGTGAATGTGCGTCTGACGCGTCTGCTCGTTGTGGCATGCGTTGTACTGCCGGGCCTATCCGGATGCCAGCATGTCCCGAGGCGGGACACTGCCAGGAACATCACGGTATGTTCTACAAATCCTCGGTATTTCTCAGACGCGCGCGGCAAACCGTTGCTCTTGATGGGCGACTATACGTGGGGAACCTTCAGCGACGTTGGCTACGACTACATCGCCATGTTCGACGAAATTGCGGCGCATAGGCAGAACTTCGCGCGTGTATGGCTATGGTGGGGAAGCGAAACCTTTCCCGCACCACACAACAAAAAGCATATCGTTCCGTACCTCCGTCCGGGGCCGGGAACAGCCAACGATGGGCAGCCAAAATACGATCTTGCCCAATTCAACCCGGCGTTCTTCGATCGATTACAACAGGTCTGCAAGGCGGCCCGCGACCGCGGAATCGTCCTGCAATTGATCTTCTTCGATGCGTGGATGATCAAACACGACTATCTTTGGCGGCTGCATGCGTATTGCCGCGAGAACAATGTCAATGGAGTGGACGGCGATCCGGCAGGGACCGGCAAAGGTACGGACGGGAAACGCGGCTTCTGTTCGATCGGCAATCCGGACGTGCTCGAAAGGCAGAAGGCGTATATTCGCCACGTCATCGACGCCGTGGCTCCATGTGACAATGTGCTTTTCGAGATCGCCAACGAAAACTACTACAGCGGGGACTGGGAACGGCGCCTTTGTGAGTTCGTTCATGACTACGAGAAAGATAAGGCCCGCAAACACCTCGTTATGCCCCTGGACTTGCCCAACCATAACTATGGGCATATCCAAACCTACGATATCCCCAAGATGCACGCGCAGGCCCTGAAGGCCTACGCCCTGAACCAGCCCATCGTATTTGATACGGACGGGATCCTTTATCTCGAAGACCGCACTGTGCGTAGAGCCATGTGGACTGCGTTCGTGAGCGGTATCAACGCGGACTACCTTGACGACAGCATGCAACCGGACGGAAAACACCATGGCGATTTCCGGGGGACTTCAAGAGCGACGCTGCGCGCCCAATTGGGTTGTCTGGCGGCATTCGCACATAGGACTCGCTATTGGGAGATGCGTCCCGCGGATGCCTTGCTAACCGGCGGATACGGCTATGTGCTCGCTTCCGACCGAGAAATGGTGGTCTATCTTCCCGATGGCGGCGAATTCGCGTTGGATCTTTCCGCGCGTACTTCGGTCGTCGCCAAGTGGTACAATCCGCGAATCGGAACGTACGCACGGGCTTCATATGTGCACCCAGGCAAGGCCGCGCCCCTCCAGGCCCCATCGGGCGAGGATTGGGTCCTGTGGATTCGTAGGCGCTGACAAACTCTATGGGCCTGCAACGAACGACCCGAACCTGGCTCCGGTGTACCCCATTTCCTCACGGACGTTCATGGCTCCTGCGCGGCAGTTACGGCATAAATATTCGCGCTACGCAGCAAGATCCGCAGCCGGACGGTTTTCCCGGCGAGTTGGCGGGCGGACACGTCGTTCCATTTGAGTGGGATATCGCGCCGGTCCTCATTGCGAAGAACGCACTGTTCCGGTTCGAAACCCGGGAAGCACGTGTTGGTGTCATCCGTTACGCCAACCATCACATAGGCCTGTTCCTTGGCAAAGGGGCGTTCCGGCGCGGGGACCGCCGCGTTCAATACAAGGTCAGTGTCCGGCATCGTGAAGGACTTCGTCGAGAACTCGCCGTTGGCCCGCGCGCCCACAAAACTGATGCGGTCTTTCGGCAGCCCTAGGAGCTTGTTGCCTCGCGGAAAGACGATGTTGCCGTCGACGATCATGGGGTGGGTCTCAAGCCGGGGTATCTCCGGGAAGACCTGTTCGAGCGCGTTGGTACCGCGCGCGGGACGTTCCCAGTGCAAGCCGTCCGAACTCGTCCACCACTCGTTGTCCAAATGCGGTCCATGTTTGCCGGCTGCGAACGGGATGGCCGCATAGTTGAGCACCATCATGTAGGCGCGGTCGTAGTACCAGAAACCGTTCCCGCTATAGAACTCCAAGTCGGGCGGGTCATCGGCATCCGGCGCTGTCAGCAACTCGGGCGCGTGCGAGGCCTTCTGGCCATGGCGGTCCCACACGTCCGACAGAGATTCAGAGGGTTCCCAGTGGCGCCCGTCGGGACTCGACCGCATCATCAGCACGCGCCGGTCGCGTAGAGAATCGTCGCCGAGCGCCTTGGTAGGACCGCCATGATCCCGGATGTGTTTGCGCCAGGGCTGGAGGCTCTTGCTAACACATACATGGCGATGCAGCGCCGGGCTCCAAAACAGGCTCATGGCATCGCCTTCGTAAAACAGCGGATTCTCGGAGTACTCCTGCCACCGCTTTCCGTCGGAACTGAAGAACGCCGTGTAAGCGAACCCGTAGGAATCCATCTTCAGCTTCAGCAGAAGGTACTCCTTCGTGTCCGGGTTGTAATCGACGACGCAATGTGCCGTCCACGAAGCCGGGGGCGGGTCGATGACGGTTTCCTGATTGTCGAATGTCATGCCATCGCTCGTTGTTGCGCGGACGAGTTTCCAGGAGTTCACTTCCTCGTAGATATCTTTCCCCTTGCTTACCGGCGTGAACTGCTGTCCAAAGACTTCCCAGACGCCGTTCGGCAGCGGGAAACACCCCACGACGGTGAACGGCGGCGGATCGCATTCGCGAAGCAGCCGTACCGGTGTGACGCCGAAATGCAGCTTGCCCCACGTGTCCGTGATATCCGCGCTTCCGGAAAACAAGATTCTCCATGCGTGAGTATCGGGGGCGACGGCCGGCGGAGAAGCGCTAGGCGTATCTGCCTTCGCTGGCACCGCACCAAAGCTGCTGGCCACAATGGAAATCATGAGCCATCGGGCTAGATTCATTCTAAGTCTCCTCTCACGCCGCAAGCGACGGCAGAAACCTTTCTGCCAAGGCTTCATTATAGGCCAAGCCGGAACCGAAACACCCGATGCCGCCATCCCAACGTTGGTTTAATTGCATTCGCACCCCAATCAACGATAAGTTCACATCCTCTGAGAACTTCATCGCGGGTCGAGGAGTGGATA
Organism: uncultured Nitrospiraceae bacterium; assembly: GCA_964402555.1. Taxonomy (GTDB): domain Bacteria; phylum Hydrogenedentota; class Hydrogenedentia; order Hydrogenedentales; family SLHB01; genus CAYOCT01. Next base: position 51,108 of record CAYOCT010000047.1, read on the forward strand.
GCCAAGAGATGTTCCGCTACGCTCAGAGCTTGAAAAGAAATTGCGAAACGCGAGCGCTATGTTTCTTGACTACGTTCTACCTGTCATCCTGAGCGTAGCGAAGGATCTCATAAGCAATAGAGGCCTATGCCCACAGCGAGCGAGATCCTTCGCTGCGCTCAGAGTTTGTGAAGAAATAGTGAAACGCGGGTGCTTTGCCTCTTGACTACGTATTGCCTGTCATCCTGAGCGCAGCGAAGGATCTCATAAGCATAAGAGGCCTATACGCATAGCGAGATCCTTCGCTGCGCTCAGGATGACAGAAAGGACGGAGCCGACAAAGGAAAGCGCAAGACTTTGATATTTCTTCACAGGCTCTCAGGATGACAGAAAGGGCCGAGCAAACGGAGGAAAGCGCGAGATCTTGACATTTCTTCATAAACTCTCAGAATGAGAGGAAATTGGGATTCCAATCTTGATGTGGCATGAATAGGGAAATAGGCTCAAGGCCCTGAATTTGGACTAACAAGGTCATGTGTACAATCCAGTCGAAAGGAGTGAAGATGAAAGGCAACGAGAAGAAGAGAACTCCAAGCCGGCGCGAATTCCTTGCGGCAACCGCCGCGCTGACCGCGTTCACCATCGTGCCGCGGCACGCGGTGGCCGGTTCGGGCAAGAAGGCCCCGAGCGAGAAACTCAACGTCGGATGCGTGGGCGTAGGCGGAATGCAGGGCGCCAACGACGTCGAGAGCATCAGCAGCGAGAACATCTATGCGCTGTGCGACGTGGACGAAGTGTTTCTCGACAAGATTGCATCCAAATACCCGAAGGCCAAGAAGTACCGCGATTACCGCGAGATGCTCGACAAGGAATACAAGAATCTCGACGCCATCACGATTACAATCCCGGACCACATGCACGCGAGCGTCGCCGTGTGGGCGATGGAACGCGGAGTGGCCGTCTATTGCCAGAAGCCATTGACGCAGACCGTGTGGGAAGCGCGGCTGATGAGCAAGGCAGCGGCGAAATACGGCGTGGTCACGCAAATGGGCAACCAAGGGTATTCGGCCGAAGCGACGCGCGTCGCCTGCGAGATCATCTGGAACGGCGATCTCGGCGATATCACCGAAGTGCACTCGTGGAGCGGCGGCGGTTTCGCTCGCGACGTGACCGAGTGGCCCCCGGTCGAGGAAGTCCCGAAGACGCTCAATTGGGATCTGTGGACCGGGCGTGCCGCAGAGCACACCTACAGCTCGAAGATCCATCCCTCGAACTGGCGCGGTTTCCTTGACTACGGCACGCAGATGATCGGCGACTGGGGCATTCACCAACTCGGGCCGGCCAACTGGGGCTTGCAGCTTGGAAGTCCGAGCAGCGTCGAGTGCACCGCCGTCGAGGGCGTGAATCCCGCGACGTATCCTTCCTACGCCTGCAAGTTCGAGTTCCCCGAACGCCCGAACACGTTCGTGCCGTCCGGCAAGATGCCGCCGGTGACGGTGTATTGGTACGAGGGCAAGATGGCGAGTATGTTCAAACCGCCTGAGGGCCTGACGCCGGAAGACGTCAAGGACTACAACGAACTCTTCGTCGGTACGAAAGGTTTCATGGGCACCACGGGCCGCGGTGAAGGCGTGCGCCTTGTGCCCGAGTCGAAGATGAAAGGCTTCAAGAAACCTCCGCGCGTCTTGAAACGTTCGCCCGGACATTTCGAGGACTTCATCCAGGCGTGCAAAGGCGGCGATGCGCCATGCTCGAATTTCAGTATCGCCGGGCCGTACGCGGAATGGATTCTACTCGGGACGGTTAGCTGGCGCTTTCCGAATGAAAAGCTCCAGTGGGACGGCGCGAATCTGCGGTTCACGAACAACGAAAAAGCAAACGAGTTCGTCAAGCCCAAGTTCCGCAAGGGCTGGGAACTCAAAGAAATCTGACCGAAATCAACGCCCCGGGCAGTCTCGACATTGACGCTGCCTGGGGTGTTGTATTTCAACGCAAAGTCGCCAAGGCGCTAAGACGCCAGGAGGTCGCGAGAGGGGCCAAGGGCATCAGTTTGCGGCAAAGGGAATCTTGTATAAGGCGCTGCACTTCGATTGGCGCGCCACTTTCTGTCCTGAGTCTTCACTCGGATACCAGCGGCCACCAGTAGTACACACGACGTAAATGAGTCCATCATCCAACGCGGCAACTCTGTTTGGGTCCGCGGACCCCGAACCAAGGCCCCCCGACCACTTGAGCGCGCCGTGCCTATCGACCACGACCGCGCCGATTCCCTTCGTCCGTATAACCTGGCTATCCGTTCCATCGCCACCACTGAACTTGAACTTGCTGGGGGTGCTTGCAAGAATCACAATTGACTCATCCGTCTGCAAGTCACAGACGTAAGTCCCATCGCTGCTGGTATCGACATTGACGATGAAGCGCCGCCAGAGGACCTCCCTCTTTTTGGACAGCGCGATGAGGAATAGATAGCCTGTGCCATCGAGATCCTTGAAGATGACGCGACCATTCAGAGATAGCGCGCCGTTAGCGTGTCCGAGGATGATGAGGCCTCCGTCTCGAAGGGGAAGGACATACGATATCTCCGCGATTTCCTTGCAGTCTACCGTGAGATGAAATAGGTCGTGGCCCTCCTTGTCGATTTCCAGAAAGAAGCTTGTGTCATCGGACAAGGCAAGCATGCCTTTGAGGGCCGGTTCCGAAGGACGGAAACTGGGGTGCGTCTTGAGGCGTAAGACCTTGTCCCATACTCGCGTCACGCCGATTGCTTTGTTGAACCAGCCATTCGCTAAGAAGTCCGGGCGCTTGACAATGCTGCCATCGCGTCCTACGAAGATCGTGAATCGGTCAAGTGGGCCGTATTGGCGCGAGCCCATCCCGTTTTCGGGGTCCAGGGCATACTCACGCGCATAAGGAGAGCCGGGCACAAGGAGCAGCGAGGGCCAAGGTTCATCAACTCGCTGCAGTTCGGGCCACGCATCGCAGTCAGGCAGGAATGCTCTGACGAGCATTCCACGGCCCTGAGGAATGCGTTCAATGCGACACTCTATTTCAAACGTGCATTTGCACAGCACAACCGACCATTGTTTGATGCCGTTGGCGTCCGTCTTTAGCAGCGAATAGCTGTGCCCCGCTGGGTCTTCCGACTCCACGATCCGTCCGCTCGAACCATCGTCCAATTCGACCCACCGCTTGCCTGAGGGTTCGATTGGCCCAGTCCCAAGCGGGCTGATCTCAGGTTGGGACACGAGCGTCGCACTCCGTAGCGGTGTGGTATCAGAGCACCCCAAGAGGAGTGCAGTGAGTACAACAACGCATAGACCGAGACGCTTGACAAGGCATCGCAACCGAACGTCTCTTACGTTGGCTGGCATCATTTCGAGATCTTTCACTCAGGTGACTCGCTTTACTTCAACGCAAAGATGCCAGGGGATTCTCGCGAGATCTCTTTGTGCCTTCGCGTCCTTGCGGCTTTGCGTTAACCATTGTATGTCATTGTGCCGCGCCCGGTTCCCTGGACACAAGTTTGCGTGAAGGATCTTGCG
>CAYOCT010000048.1:0-54139 GCA_964402555.1 uncultured Nitrospiraceae bacterium
ACGGCGCTCTCGGAGATTACACCGGACGACACAGCTGGCTTTTTTTGTCACTGTGTCGTAGGTATAATAAGTTAAAATGCTCTAGCCCGTCTTGTTCACAAGCTTGTGGTGTCATTGCGAGGATAGGTCCACCACGTCGTCTGGGAGGAGTTCCGCATCGTGCAAGCCGTGGGCGGCAAGCACAATGGCCGTGCCGTCCTCTCGTTTCATGCGCGAAAGTTCGGCGGCGATCCGCGTCCTTAGTTCCGCATCGAGATTCGAGAAGGGTTCGTCGAGCAGCAGGACAGGCGCGCGCATCGCCAATGCCCGCATGATGGCCACGCGTTGTTGCTGGCCGCCGGAGAGGTCTTTCGGGTATGCGCGGCGTTTGTCCTCCAACTGGCAAAGCGCGAGTAGGCTGTCGATGCGGGCATGGCGTTCGAGGCGCGGCACTCGGATCGCGCGTAACACGAAATCGATGTGCGCGGCGACGCGCATGTGGGGCCACAACGCGAAATCCTGAAAGACCATCGCGACGTTGCGCGCGACGGGCGGGACGTAGACCTCGCCAGAATCGACGAGCGCGCCCCGAAGACGTATCGCGCCGGCGTCAGGGCGTTCGAGTCCCGCGATCAAGCGGAGCAGCGTCGTCTTGCCCGCGCCCGACGGGCCTGCGATGCCCGTCACACGCCCCGGTTGCGCGCGGAGCGTCACCTCTTCGAGGACGCGTAGCGCGCCGAAGCGTTTCGAGACACAATCAAGTTCAACGGCGTGCATCGAGCCTCCGTTTCGCGCAGGTATAGGCGAGTCCGGCAAGGCCGGCCGCCGCCACAACGAGGCCGAGCGTCGTCAGGCTCAGCGCCGCGACGAGCCGGCTCGGACCGTAGTGCATCAGGCTGAACAGGCGCACCGACAGCGGATTCCATCCCGGCGGCGCGACGAGCACGGCCGCGTCGAGTTCGCGTAGCGAGCATATGAACCCGAGCCCCCAGACGCCAATCAGCGCGGGCAGGATAAGGGGCATGACGATTCCGGAGGCTTGCCGCCACCACGGAACGCCGCTTACGGCCGCCGCCTCTTCGAGGCGCGGCGGTATGGCACGCATCGCGGCGTGCAATGCGTAGTGCGCGAAGAAAAGGAAGCGTGCCGCGCACGCGAGCACCAGAATGACGGGTGTGTCGTAGACCCAGGCGCACGGCCCGGCGTGGTTCCACACCGCGATCAGGCCGACACCGATCAATGGGCCGGACATCAGGAACGGGACAAGGCTCAACGCGTAGACGCGCGCGGTGGGACGCCGCACGTGCGCAAGGTACGCGGTCGCGGCGGCGATTGCGGCCAGCAAGGTCGCGGAACAGGCCGCAAGCAGGAGACTCGACCCAATCTCTTCGTGGGCCGTCTGCCAGACTTCGATAAAGGAGGACAGCGGCCATGAACGCGCGAGCAAGATGGCAACGGGAACCACGCTGCTGAACCCGATGACCGCCCAGCATAGCACTGCCGCCAGCACGCCTGCGCGGGTTGTGGAGCGCGGCGGGCCGGCACTCCGATATCCGGAGAGGCGTCCCTCGCGCGGGCGGATATAAATGAACCAGCATGCAAGCACGGCCATTCCGCAGGCCACAAGCGGAACCGCCTGAGCGACGGCCGCGGCCGCGTCGTAGGTGGTGCTGAATTGCGTGTAGATCTCGACGGCATAGACGTTGACTTGCAGGAACGACGGCGTCGCGAATTCTACGAGGGCCAGCACGAATACGAGCATCGTGCCTGCAAAAATCGAGGGCGCTATCAGCGGCAGGGCGATCCCGAGGAAGACGCGCGCGCTACATCCCACGAGCTTGGCGGGCTCTTCGAGACGCCGGTCGTACCTGCGTAACGCGGCGGCGGTGCTCATCGCGACGATGGGGAAGTACGACAGCGCGAGCACGAGCACGACGCCGGAAACGCTGTAGATGAAGGTCCCAAACACCGGCGCGCCGTCCACGCGCGGCAGGACGATGCCCCAGAAACGCAGGGCGTCGGTCCAGACGATTGCGTTAATGTACGTGGGCATCAGGATGGGTATCGCGAGGGCGTACATGAGCGCGGCGCGCGTGGGCACGCGGATGAATTCGAGAGCGAATCCGATCGGCGCGCCCATTAGTGCCGCGGCCAGCGCCGTGCCGAGGGCGATGCCGAGGGTGTTGCCGAGTAGCTGCCATTGGCGCGCTCCGGCGAGGACGGACGCATAGGCCCGCAATGAAAGGCCGCCGTCCACCCATACCGAACGAACGAACAGCATCGCGATCGGGAGCAGCGCGACGACGATGAAGACCGCGAGCGCCGCGCCCGAGAATACGGTGAGCGAGATTGGGGAACCCGCACGCGATGGCCGGCATGCCGTCACCGCAGGAACTCCTGCTTGATATATTCGGCCGCAGCAGGCATTTTCGCGGCGATGGCGGCGAACGACACGTCCATAGTCTTGATCGTCGCAATAACCGGAACGTTGGGGCCAGACTTAACGGCGGCATTCAAGGGAATCTGAATCGATCGCATCGCAGCAAGCTGGGTTTCGACAGCAGGACTCAGCAAGTAATCGATCAGCCGCTTCGCGGAGACGGAGTGCGGCGCGCCGCTGATGAGCGCGACGGTATTCGGGATGATCAACGTTCCGATACCCTCGGCTCCCTGGTCGGGAAACACCCATCGCACAGGCAGCTTGTCCTCGATGGCGCCGTTCGCGTCGTCGGTGTCCGTCAGTCCGAACGCGAAATCGCGCTGCGCGACACGGTCGCGGACTTGCGCGTTGCCTTCGAGCACGGCTACGCCGTTCTCTCGCAGGCCCCGAAAGAACGCTTTCGCGCGATCATCGCCCCACAACGCGAACAGCGCGGCGGCGTGCGTGACGGTCGTTCCGAACAACGGCGTACCGATGGCGGCTTTGCCTTTCCACTCGGGCTTCAGGAGATCGAGGATCGACGTGGGCGGCACGTTCACGAGATGGGTGTTGTAGATCATGACGCGGGCGCGCGCGGCGAAACCGGTCCAGTAGCCCTCGGGATCTCGGAAGCGTTCCGGTATTGCGCTCGCCGCTGGAGACCGGTACGGTTCGAGGACGCCGGCCTCCTTCAGCATGATCGTCTGCGCGACCTCGTTGTTCCAGAACACGTCCGCGCGCGGACGGCCCTTCTCCGCGGCCAGCCGCGTGCGCAAGCCCGTGGTTTTTGACGCCTCGGTGTCGTACACGGCCTTGACAGCGATGCCTGTCTCACGTTCGAAGGCTTCGAGCACGGGCCGCGCGTACATCTCGTCCAACGCGACGTACACGACTACCGAGGGCGGCGTGCCCGTTTGCGGTCCGCCGCATCCCGTCGACAGAAGAATCGACATCACAACTGCGAGAATCCGCGCCGTTTGTCGAACCTTCAATGCCATGAGTCACACCTTGTACGTGCAGTCCCGAATGAATGGTAGTACGTCATCCTAAAGGTTTCTAATGCCGCTCCCGAGATCCCGCGACAAGCCGCGAAAAGCGGGGACAGACACGCTTTTCAAACTGCCGAAAAGCCAGCCATCCATATGGCCTCACATTCCGCCCGCGAGATCCCGCGAAAAAGCGGTGACAGACACGCTCTTCAAACTGCCGAAAAGCGCGTCAGTCCCCGTTTTTCGCTTAGTCTTATTATGTCGTGTGATATATTCATACATGTACTTATTTGTCCTGTGCATGCGCGTGGCGGTAGGATGATGTGCTCGCCGCGATGACGCACCATCCGAGTGCCACGAACACGAGCATGCCGATGCCCCAGTAGCCCAGCCAGTGAAGATCCGAATGCCGGAGCGCGTCCGCGCAACGCTCGAACGCGGTAATCGGCGACAGCACGGCCACAATATCTTCCATCTCGTCCGACGCCTGGCGCATCACCACTTGTTGAGCGTACGAAAGCACGCGCCACGCGCGCAACCCGATCTGAGCGCCCGCGAACACGGCGACATTAAGCAGGTAGTTTAGCGTGAGCGCCGCGATGGTCCGCTTCGTTTGCAGCGAGCAATACACGCCCAGGCACAACGAAACCCAGACGCAGACCAGCAACGTTGGGTATCCGGCGAGCAACACGATGGCCGCGTTATGCTCATTGCGCAGCATGAGCAACAGTGGGAAGAAGGTCAGAGTTGCCGCTACCAATACCGGGCCCGCCGCCAGCGCGCCTGCGGCGCACTTCCCAAAGATGATCTGGCGCGGCGTCAACAACGTCATCCGGAGCATGTCCAGGTTGCCGAGTTCCCGCTCCTTCGTGAACGAATTCGCCATCAATGCGGGGCACAGCGCAAGCGTCAATATCGTCTGCGCTAGAATGGACCGGGCCGCCGCGTCGGCGGCATTCCACATCCACAGATGTGGCCATGCGGCAACGAGGCCCACGATGCTGTAGGCAATCAGAGAGATGTAGAAGACGCGGATCGCGATGGTCGTGCGCGTCATGAACCCCCATCGAATCTCTTTAACCAGCATGGGATTCTGGCCGTCTGGGATCATGTCTTTCCGGCGCAACGGGTCCACCAGATAGAACGGGAACCGCTTTCGGCGTTTGTCGAGCACTTCCGGATCGTCGATCGGCTTCTTTTGGGAGACCTGTTTCGGCTCGGACCCTGGCTGCAATATGTCTTTCGCGAGATACAGGCAGAAGGTATTCAACATCGCCCCTCCGGCGGCGATTATGGTGAACGCATTGAGAATGCTCGACGATCTCAGGTTGCCCAGAATAGCCGTGCCAAGGACGCCGCACACAACCACGCTCAGATACGCGCAAATGATCGCGCCGATCGGCCTGGAAACCACCGATCCCGCGAACAGGCCCACCGACGCGCATGTCGCGCCGAGCATGACGAGGCCTGCAACGCTGAGGAACACCTGCCGGAGGTCCAGTCCCACGGTAAAGAACACGACACCCATGACCGGCAAGGCCGCCACGCAGAGAAGCAGGTAGAACCCAAGGACGTTGACGAACTTCGCCATCACGATGCCGGCGTTCGAGATCAAGGTCAGTCGCAGTTGGTCGTAGGTATCCTGGTCGCGTTCCGCGACGAGGCTCAACGCGGCAATGCCCGGCAACAGCAACACGGCGCCGGCCGCCATGGCCGCGCAGATCGTGGTGAACAGGACCGTGGCCAGCTCCGGCCGCGGCGCCGTCCATGCGTCCACCTCGGGCCAGGCCATAACCGCAACGCTCATGCACCCCCCCACGAAGAGCGCCAAGAACAGCCACGCCCGCCGTCCGCGAAGCAGCGTAATTAGTTCGCGCCGCACGAGGGCCAGCGAGGGATAGGCGGGGAAGGCCATGTCAGGTTCCGGACTTGAAAAGCGAGAGGCAGAGACACTGGGGAATTGAGCAACTTAGTAATTGAGTGATTGAGTAATTGACGCGGCCATTCGAGGCGTGGGGGTGGTGGCAGGGATTACTCTTCCCGTCATTCGGTACAAAGAAGGAAAGTTCCTTCTGATGACGCTTCTGGCGGTTAACGCGTTTGGCCTGCGTTCGCGACTTGCTATCAGTCCATTCTATCATTTCATCAATTACTCAATTATTAATGGGCTACATCCATATGTTTCTCATCCAGCGTTCGCGGAATAGGTGGACGGATCTTAGGAAGACACCGCGGCAAAGGATTGCATAGGCAGCGACGTTCACGACCCAGGGCAGGAGCGAATGGTGTTCCGCGTGCCGCGGCTCGGCGGCGCTATCGACGAAGACGGCTATTGGCGAACCGACATAGCTGAACATCCAGCGGAGCACGTTACCGATGGCGCCCATAACGCCTAGGTCATAGGGCATGGCAGCGCTTCGGGATCCTGCCAGCACTACCTCGCTCAGAATGACTGGCCCCGCGAATAAGGCGATGGCGATCCCGTAGCTTAGAATCAACGCCGTGCTTGTGCGTTGGGTCATTAGCGATGCATACAGGCCGATGCAGACGCATATGGTGGCGCACAGGGCGAGCGAGGTGAATCCTGTCAGCAAGATACGCCACGAAAAGACGCGAAGCAGGACCATGCCCAGCGACGAAAGGAGCACGCCGAGGATAATGGGCGCGATGGTGACGGCTCCGGCGGATAGCTTTCCGGCCACGATCTCGCGCGGTGTCAGGAGGGTCATCCGGAGCATATCGAGATTGCCGAGTTCGCGCTCCTTGGTCAAGGCGTTGGCCAGAAGCGCAGGCGCAAGCGCCACGACCGCGATCATGTCGAACACGAACCAGGTTCCCATTTCGTCCGTGCCGCGTCCCGTCAACGCGGGAAAGGACCCGAACAGGGAGATCGCGAACGAAGCGAGAAAGACGCGGGCCAGGAAGGTGCCGCGGCTCGCCATGCCCCAGCGAAGCTCGCGCACAAGCATGGGATTGCGTCCGTCTTCGATGGGCTTGCGGCGGGCCAGCGGATCGATGAGGTAGAACGGGAAGGTCGTGCGGCGTTTTCGCAAGAGCCACGGATCGTCGATCGGTGAGCCGCCCTCGATCTTCGGCGGGACTGGCGCTTTGCGCAGACGCCGCAGGGCGAGACTGTAGAAAATCACGGCGATAATAATGAGGTAAATCCAGATGCCGAACACCCAGGACATCGAACGTCCGAATATCGTGCCGTACATGCCGTATGGAACGGCGAAGATACGCGCTCCGCGAGCGGCCCATAGTCCCAACACAGGCATCATGACCGCGCCCACGATATTGGAGCCTAACGCGAGCAGGAGCACGCCCGCGTAGGCATTTCCAATGGCGACGTAGGTGCGCTCGAAGCGCACGGAACAGTAGATCCCGACCATCGAGCATGTCGCGGCGCACAGGAGCAGACTGAACAGAATTTGGGACATTTGAACCCAGTCGAGACCGAACAGAAAGAACACTGTGCTGGCCACCGGCAGTGCCGCCAACAGGAGCAGCAGGAAGAACCCGACGGTGTTGAGCATCTTGCCCAGCAGGATGCCCGAGGGGCTGATCAGGGTGGTCCGGAGCGAATCCAGCGTGTCCTGTTCGCGCTCGACCGACACGGAGGTTGCCCCCAGCGCCGGGACGAACAGGACGCACGCCAGGAGCATCATGCTCGTCAGCGAGGCGACGAGCATCGTCGAGACGATGCTGGCCTGTTCCATCATCTCAACGCTCGAAGGCCACATGCGGGCCACGGCATAGATGCACACGAGGAGAAACAGCGAAAGGATCACCAGGGCGCGCCGCGCGCGAATCAGACTGATGAACTCGCGTTTGACCAGCGCGAACATGGGAAGACTCAATGACATGAGACAAACTCCGGGGCGAACGGAGAGAGGACATTTTGGATTTTGGATTTTAGATTTTGGATTAAGGGAAGACAGGAGACGTCACGGATGTATCTCGAAAGCCGTTCCGATACCCGCAAACAGGCAATCCAAAATCCAGAATCCAAAATCCAAAATCGCATCAGATGCCTCCTTTGGTGACGTGGAGGAAGACGTCTTCGAGCGTGCCTTCTTCTTCTTGGAAGAAAAGGATGCGCACGCCGGCCTGATAGAGCGCGTCGTGCAGGGCGGCGAGTTCGCTGGGACCGAGGTTCGCCTCGAACTGGAATTCGTTGCCCGAGCGGTCGATGTGTTCGATGCCCGGGGTCTTCGTAAGCACTTCGGAGGCAGCGTCGGCGTTTTCGACGACGACCAGCCGGATCTCGCGCGCGTGGCGGATTGAGTCGAGGATCTTGCGGAAGTCGCCCGCGATGACCAGTTGCCCGCGCTCAATAATCCCGATCTTGTTGCACATGTCGCCCATCTCGCTGAGGATGTGCGACGAGATCAGCGTGGTCTTGCCCATGTCGCGCAGTGTCTTGAGCAGTTCACGGAACTCGATGCGCGCGCGCGGGTCGAGGCCGCTGGCGGGTTCGTCGAGCAGCAAGATCTTCGGGTCGTGAATCAGCGTCTTCGCAAGACAGCAGCGCTGCTTCATGCCGCGCGAGAACGCACTGACGAAGTCGTCGGCCTTGCCGGTGAGATCGGTCAATTGCAGCACGTCGTCGATAATGCTGCGCCGCTTTTGTCTAGGGATCTTGTAGGCCGCGCCGAAAAAGTCGAGGTACTCGCGCAGGCGCATGCCGTCGTAGACGCCGAAGGCGTCGGGCATGTAGCCGACGCGTTTCTTCACCTCGTACGGGTCGTCCATCACATCGATGCCGTCGACGAACGCATGGCCGTGGGTCGGCGCGAGGAGCGTTGCAAGGATGCGGATGGTGGTCGTTTTGCCGGCGCCATTCGGGCCGATGAACCCGAAGATATCGCCCTGCTCGATCTCGAAACTCAGGTCCTTGACGGCCTCGAAATCGTTGTAGCGTTTCGTCAGCTTCCGTATCTCGATCACTGCCATATCGACGCGTCTCCTGTTCGATCGTCCCGTGGCTGCACCATGACACGCGCCGTGATGGCCACTTCGTTCGCCTGGGCGTTGTCTTGAACGCACGCGGCTTCTTTGGGGTCGACTACCACCACGCCCTCGATCATGCGCTCGACGCCGTTCACGTCAAGATCCATCGCCTTGTCGCGCGCGGCCGATGCGCTTCCTGGAAATGCCACTTTCGGCGTATTGCGATATCGATCCAAGGCCGCTATCCAATCCTTGCGCAGCTCTTCCGTCATCGGCTTGGCCTGGCGGTCCCACTGCTCGAAACGGTAGAGGGCTCGTTCCGAACCGTTGCCGGAGTTGTCGGACTGAGATGGCAGGTCCTTCACGCGGTGCGATTCGCTCCATGTGGGAGGCGCGTCCACCGGACGGAAGACCAGCGTGTGGTTGTGCAGGGACCGCGTGTGGGTCTCGACGATAAGACTCTTCGGAGCTCGTTCGAGGATTTCCGAGGTAAAGGGGATGTAGACGCGGATTGGGTCTTTACAGTTTCCGATGTAGGTGGGGGCCGGCTCTCCGCCGATCGACTCGTAGCGCCCGCTTATATTGGTGGCATCGGCGCACACGGGAAGGCTGACCCACACCGCCGTCTGGACGTGCCGCACGACGTCGACGTCCGCCATGAAGAACGTCTCGCCGATCGTTTGCTTCGCGCGCGGCCCGGCGTCGGCGGTGCTCAGGCAGGGGCCGTCTACCCAGCCGCACAAGAACGGGCCGGCCTCGGTGTTGTACGGCCTGCCGCCTCCGTACCAGTAATAATTGAACGCGCTCTTTGTCAGCAATTCGTTCGGGAACTCTTTGCGAAACGACGCCAGCGCCTGGTTGCGCAGTTGCTCGACGGAGGTATCTCGCGCGTAGCGAGTTCCGCCATAGTAATTCGACCCGGTGTACTGGAAGTTCGGCGCCACGATCCCGTCCAGGACGCGGTAATTGCGCGCGTCGACGGTACACCGATTGCCCGATACTTTGGCCGGGAAGGTCTGGCCGTCGACGAAGACAAAGGCGTTCTTGAGAGCGTAACCCGTATTGTTCACGAGATCCGCCTTGACCTGTCCTCCGTCGAGCAGCTCTATCTGGCCGTCCACGCCGCCGGACGTTTCGAGGTCGCTTTCGAGATGAAGGAGGCGCACTTCGCTCGCCCCCACCTGGAACCCTTCGACGCGCGGGGTATCGCTCTCCACCAAATAGAAGGGACGCTCGTTGCCCAGTCCGCGCGTTCGAGGATCCCAGTAGTCGGGCCGGGGATTCGAGACGGCGGTCGCCAGCGTGTACTCGCCCCCGAGGTCGACCGAGTGCGTGCGGGACCGCGCGTCAAGCAGGGCAATATCGGCATACAGCGAGGCGAGGCCGCCGCCTTTCGGCACGTGCAGCGTCTCGATGCGCTGCACCTCGCTCGATTGCGCGCGTCCGGCGGTGCCGAAAACCACCGCGTATGCCGTGAACCCCATCGAGCACACGATCAGCACGGCCCACGCCCACTCGCGCCGTTTGAGAACGGTGAACACGAGGAAGTTCAGCACGACCGCGACAAAGAAGTACAAGCCGAGATAGGTGACGACCGACGCGCGCGAGTGGATGACGATGCCCGAGATACGCGGGAGCGCCATCGCGGTGTATTGCGCCGCCGCTTTGAAATTGATCGTATCGCCGCCGCCTTTGCGCATCACAATGCCGCGCCACAGGTCCTCGTAGCCTTTGCAGCTCTGGAGTGCATGGCTGTCCGCGTCGACGGCAATCCCGTACACGCAGCCGCTCCCGATCTTACGCCGCGTAGCCAGCGTCCGCGAAGCGCCCATCCGCTCAACGCCGGAATCCGTAGGCGCGAGAGACGCCACGATACAGTCGCGAAAGTCTCTGGCCCCTTCCCGTTGCGTCTCGGGGAACACGGCTTCCGCCAACGCTTTCTCGTTCACAGTTTCGACGCCGCCTACGGATGCGCCGAGGAGTTCTTCGACCCAGGACCCGTGGTACTTGGCCGCATACTCACCCGTGCACACCACCAGCGCTCCGCCGCCGCGCACGTAATCGTAGAACAACTCGCGATGCCGCTCGGACACGCCGTTCGGATCGACGTTGCCGAGAATGATCACATCGAACGGGGTATAGCACTGCGGATGTGTTGCCAGAAGCGGCAACGCGGACGATGGCGCGGCCTCGCGATAGAACCGCCGTTCTCCCTCCTCGCCTTCCGCGCCCTGGACGCGGTTTACGATGCTGCTGAGGAATCCGAATCCCGTCGCGTCCTCATCAAGGACCAGCCCCATGTAGTCTGCGTTGCGGATCGGGTTGATATCGAGTTGCGCGGGAAAGTCGAGCACCTCGCGGTCGCCGTTATAAAGATGGACCTCGATCCGCGTCGTGCCACCCAAATAACAGCAAAGCTGAAACCGCTTCTTGCTGCCTTTCGGACATTCCGCCGGGACCCGGTAGTACGGCGCTTGCGAAATGTCACCCGAATAGCACCGGACCTCGACGCAGCCTTTGAAGTCGCGCAGTTGGTTTTGGACAAAGACGTTGACGGGCGCCCAGGTGTTTTCGCGGTAGGCAAAGCTGTAGTTGACCACCATATTGACGGCGATCTCGCCTTCTTTGGCGTCTTGAGCGAAGGCGCTCCCGGCGGTGAGCAGGGCAACGCCCAAGAGGATGGCATGTTTCCAGTTTCGGTTCGCACGCCTGCTAGGCGAAAGAACCAGAAACCAGAAACCAGGAACCAGAAACCCTCTCCTCATAACCATGCTCTCCTGCTATATATCCACCACTCTAACGTTAACACGCCCAGCGCGGCCAATGCGAACCAGTGCCACAATTCGCGGTTCTGCAGGAGGCGCGCGGGTTCGGCGGCCACCTGGCTGCGGCCGATGCTGATAGACTCCGCGGGCGTGATCGCGGTCTCCCTGGGATCGAGCAGATTCACGGCGTACGTCTCGCTCTTGGCCCCGGTCTGCACGCGGTAGACGCCGGCCTTGGAGGTATTCGCGAAATACACGGGGCGCGTCGGGTCGAGCCGCACGGCCTCGTGCGTGCCATCAGGCAGGTAGACCGTGCCCTCCTGGACGTCAGGCGCAGGCAGGATGGTCAAAGGGTTCCCGGAGGCGACGGAGGTCTCGGCCGCGAGCGCCGCCTTGGGCGCCCACGCGATCAGGTTCTGCACAAAGAGCGGGAACGAAAGCCGCAAGGGCCAGTTCGAGTCGGCGAGATCGAACCCCACGACCAGGATCGACTGGCCGCCGCGCGACACGTCGGCAAGCAGCGCGCCGCCTTGCGTCGAGATGAGGGGCCGCCCCCCTTCCGGCAACGTCATCTTCAACGCTTTCGCGATCGTGACGTTCGCAGGGTTCAAGAAACGCATGACGGGATGGTCCGGGTCGGACGCGATGATCGGCGGGTTCTCGATCGTACCGTCCGCGCGGAGGTCCGGAAGATCGGGCAGCGCATTGAAGAACACGAGCAGGCCCGGCGGCAGCGTGGGCGGCGCGAAGTTATCGAAGAGCGTGATATCGAAATCGCCTTGGGCCGTAGTGTAATCGGCGGGCGCGACGGCGCTGAGTTCGACGCGCGGATTCAGCGCGAGCACGCGTTTTAGGAAGTACGCGCCGGCCGAGTTCGCCTCGGAAACGAGCAACACGCGTACCGTGCTCGGCGGCCGCACGGCCAGCCACGCCGTGTTATCGACCGCGAGCGCGTCGTCTATGTCGAGGTGCGCGCGCAGAACGCCTTCGTTCACGTCCGGGATCGCGAACACCGCTTCATGCGAACTCTTCGCGGGGACTTGGACTTCCTCGACGGCCATTTGCGCGTCGTCGAATTCGAGCGTCAGCGTGGTGTCGAGCGGTTCCGGCGCGTCGTTCGCAATCAACACAAGACACTGCCGTTCGGAGGAGGCGCTGCCCTCGGACGGCTCGCGCACGCTGAACGCAACGATGCCCGCGTTACGCGCCGTGAGGTCCGGAGACGTTTCGCCGACGCGCAGGAAACTGACGTTCACGGCGCGCGTGCCGAGGTCGTCGAGATCGGCGATCTTGCCGTCGCTCAGGACGATTGTGCGCAAGAGCGGCGCGCTCAGATGCAGCGACGTCGCCACGAGGATGGCATCGCGGATCTTCGAGACGGAGTCGGTGGCCGTAATGCCGCGTATCGCGTTGCGCAACGTGTAGCGGTCGCCGGTCAGTTCGCACAACACGTCGGAGCTGTCCGCAAACGTCACGAGCATCATCTTGTCCCCGCTGGCCATCTCGTCGACCATGCGGAAGGCGGCGGCTTTCGCACGGTCCAGGCGCGTTTCGGCCGGGCCGGCCCCTTTCTCGATCGTTTGCATGCTCGCCGATCGGTCGATAATCAGGCACAGGTCGTTTCCGGCTGTGCCCTCCGCTTTGATAAACGGGCGCGCCAGGGCGAGGATGACAAGAAGCAGGATGAGAATTTGCAGAAAGAGCAAGAGGTTCCGGCGAAGGCGCTGGAACGGCGCGTTGGCGGTGAGGTCTTGCAGGCTCTTGTGCCAAAGCATTGTGCTGGAAATTACTACGGGCGTGCGGCGCAGCTTGAGCAGGTACAACAGCACAACCACCGGGATCAGGCCCAAGAACGCAAACGATACCGGCGCGAGGAAGCTGCCCACGATCGATTGCGCTATGCCTGCAAGGAAGTTCATCGATCAGCCCGCGCTCCGGTGGACCAGGTGGACGAAGTGGACAAAAGAGTGGACATCTTCGCTTATCCTTTCACCATGCCGCTTTGACGGAGGACATCCAGGGTCAGGCGCTCAAACGGCATGTCGCTGACCGCGGGGATGTAGCCGATGTCGCGCGCGAGACAGTCGCGCCGCAATGCCGCGCAGAAGCCGTCGAGGTTGTCGCGATACCGGCGCATCAACGCGCGGCTCATCGAGATCTCGGTGGCCGCTCCGGTCTCGCTGTCGATAAGGCGGAGATCGCCGGACACTTGGGGATCGACTTCGTCGCGCGACAACGAGTGAATGACATACAGGTCGGAACCGGACATCGAAAGCCTCCGCAGGCATCCCTCGAAACCGTCTTGATCGAGGAAGTCGGTGATGAGCAGCGCGACGCCTTTCGCGCGGTTCTTCATCAGATGCGTCCGGCACCACGCTTCGAGATGGGTACCGCGTTCATTCGAGCCGGAGGGTTGTCGGCGCTCTCCCAACGCGTCGCGCACGCTCTCGATGAACGCGAAAAGCCTCGGTGCGGAGGCCTTGCCCCTGCATGCGGGCAGCCTCATCGTGCCGTTTCCCGAAAAGGCATCCACCGACACGCGGTCGTACCCGGCGAGCGCGATGTAACCCAACGCGGCGGCGGCTTTGCAGGCAAAGTCGATCTTCTTCGGACGCCCGAAGGCCATCGACGCGCTCGCGTCGATCAACAGGTGCAGCGTGAGGTCTTCCTGTTCCTGAAACAGTTTCAAATACAGCGTGTTCAATCGCCCCGCGATGTTCCAGTCCACGTGCCGCAGGTCGTCGCCCTGCACGTAGTCGCGATAGTCCGCGAACTCGACGCTGCTCCCTTTTCGCTTGCTCTTGCGTTCGCCTTTCGCGACGCCGAGATGGACGCGTTTCGCCGCCAGCGCCAAGCGGTCAAGCATGCGCAGGAACGCGGGGTCAAGCAGCGGCTCTGTCGTCATCGCCAGCATGCGATTATCCTGCCTTGGCCGCGGTTTCGACGTGCGCCAGCACATCCGCAAGGATCGCGTCGCTCGTCACGTTGTCGGCTTCCGCCTCGAAGTTGAGAAGCACGCGGTGCCGCAATGACGGAAGCGCCGCGCCTTTGATATCGTCGAAGCTCACGTTGAAGCGCCCCGCGCGCAACGCGGTGACTTTCCCTGCAAGCAGCAGGGCCTGCGCGCCGCGCGGACTCGCCCCGAACCGCACGTAGCGTTGCACGCGCTCGGGCCCGAAGCCGCTTCCCGGTTGTGTGGCGAGCACAAGCCGGACCGCGTAGTCCGCGACCTGCGGAGCGACGGGCACGTCGCGCACGAAGCCCTGCCATTGGACGATCTCTTTGCCGTCCATCACCGGTTCGCCGTGCGGGACCTCGCGTTTCGTCGTGCGTTCGAGGATGGCCGCGAGCCCCTCGCGGCTCGGGTAATCGACGAGGAGTTTGAAGAGGAATCGGTCCATCTGCGCTTCGGGCAGCGGATACGTGCCTTCCATTTCGATGGGGTTCTGCGTGGCCAGGACAAAGAACGGCTCTTCGAGTTTGTGCACCGTGCGCGCGACGGACACTGTGTGTTCCTGCATGGCTTCGAGCAGGGCTGACTGGGTTTTGGGCGTCGCGCGGTTAATCTCGTCCGCGAGGACCGTGTTGGCGAAGATCGGTCCCGGACGGAACCGGAACTCGCGGTTGCCATGTTCGTCCTCGACGATCATGTTCGTGCCGATGATGTCCGCGGGCATCAGGTCGGGCGTGAACTGAATGCGCGAGAACGCGAGGTCAAGCGCCTCGCTCAACGTGCGTACGAGCATCGTCTTGCCGAGGCCCGGCACGCCTTCGAGCAGGCAGTGCCCGCCCGCGAACAGACAGGTCAGCACGCCTTCGACGATCGGTTCCGCGCCGACGATTACCTTGCCAATCTCCGCGCCGAGCCGCGAATAGCGATCCCGGAACTCCTGCGCCGTTTCCTGAACGCTCATAAACCGCCTCCTTGCTTTTCGCCACAAAGGGCACAAAAGACTCAAATTACGCTAAAGGGCTTTCATCCACGCCGGCACGATTCAAAATGTACTTCTTGATCTGTAGTCTGGCAGCACCAAAGTTGATCAGCAATCCGTGCTCGTAGCGCGTGGCTCGCAGATATCCGAGTAGCTGAGCGACGTGTTCGTCGACCATCGCACTGCTGGCTTTCAGTTCAATTAAAAGACAGTCTTCGACAATGAGATCGGCAAAGTACTCGCCAAGCTCGGTTCCGTCTTCGTCGAAGACGCGAATGGGGCATTGTTGCTTGACTTTCAATCCCTGCTTCGACAACCGATGCGCGAGGGCATTCTCGTACACCTTTTCGAGATGGCCGTTGCGAAGATAGACATGGATGGCATAGCTCGTCTCGCGGACAAGATCGCAAAGTTGTTTGATCCTTCCTGGCTCCATCTCTCCTCCTCAATAGCCACAAAATGCACAAAGAGCGCAAAAATCAATCATCTTCTGTGTCTTTTGTGCTCTCTGTGGCAATGTTTCTTCTATCTCTCTTTTTCAAGGCTCTTTCTTTGGCTTGAAGCAGTTGTTGCGTGTATTCGGATCTTGGTTTGGCTTTCTTCTCGACGGCCGCCGGTTCCTCATAGGGCAATGGCTCTTCGGTGGCTTCCGGAGTGCCGGATTCTCTTGGCACGCTTTCGAACGTGCGGGCCGCCTCTGCCTCATACGTAAATCCCCGCGCGGGGGCATCCGTGCCAAAGGCGCCGGTCGTGACTTTTCGACGCTGCTTCGGCTGCGGCATCCAGCGCCTGATCCCGGGCAGCATGCGCAGGACAGACGCCAGCGCCAACCAGACCACGCCAAAATCGACGACGACACGCCGCACGAAGATCTCGAAGGGGAACAGGCATGCGGCGAGAGCCATGAGCGGCGCTCCCATCGGCGTCACGGTCGCGGAGACGGGAAGGTTGTGGACGAACGGATTGTCTTCTGGGCCGCGCACAGCGCCGCCACCCACCGCCGCGAGGTGTTCGAGCAATCCGTGGTTGGTCGTGTTGTACTCGTATTCGCGCGAGTAGCCGAGCGCGAGGCCGGACGGGATCATGCCCTGGCTGCCGTCACCGCGTTCGTAACTTAGGTTCACCATGTAGATCCCGCGGTCCTCGACGGGGAACGTGCCCTCGTAGATGCCGGGCGCGGTCTGCATCAGGTCGACGTCGTGATGCGCAAACTCGGGACCCGGCCCGGTCACGACGCCTTTCGGACGCAGGAAGTTCACGAACTTGCCTTGATCGTCGACGGCATCGATGCGGATGTAGCCTTTGCCTTCCTTGATGCGCGTGTCGACGCGGAAGCTCGTGGGCGTCACGTCGCGCATGGCCCAGCGCACCGTCTGCGACCAGAAGCGGTTGAAGCCCTGCCACGCCACCCACGACGGCGCCCAACGTGCCGTGACGTCCGACGTGAACGCGACGGATTTGCCAACGCCGTAGCGCCAGTGTGCAAGGATGGGATCTTTCTCGTGCGAGATGAGCGGCACCGTCGCGTTGTCTTTGGGCGTCGTGACGACGTAGCCGAGCAGTTCCGGCAGCCCGGTCTCCTGCAAGCCCTGGAGCAATTCCGATTCGTGCAGCACCTGCGGCGTGAACGCCTCCTCGACAAGGACGCCGCGCTTGACGACCGCCGCTTCCTTGCTGAAGATCTGCGGGAGGCGCTGGGCGTCGGTGACGTAGTAGTAATTGCCGCCGGTGCTCTGGGCGATCCACGCGAGCATGTTCTGATCGCTCGTGCCGTGCGGCGCGATGCAGACGGTGCTCACGGAGATCTTCGCTTCCGCGAGGGCGCTGACAAGCGACGGAGGCGGCGCGGCGGGATCGCCGTCGGAAATGATGACGACACGCTTTACGGCCGCGGCCGCGTCCTTCAACGAGGCAAGCGCCATGCTGAGCGACGTGCCCACGTCAGGCATGTCGCCCGGCTGCGCGGTCCGCAGCGCTGCGCGCATACGCTGCTTGTCGCCGACTGGCTGGAGTTCGTATATCCATTCGGGCTGGATGTTGATAAAGGCCAGGCACCCCATCAGGTCTTGCGACGAAAGCACTTCAAGCGCCGCGATGCCGATGTCACGCGCCCACGCGTTGCCGTCCGGGATCTCGCACGTGTGCAGGATGAGGACGAGCGCGCCGCGCGGCAGGATCTTGCGCTGCTTGATGTCCATGCTGACGGGCAGCGCCTTCTCGACCGGCGTGCCCTGATACCCGCCCGCGCCGAAGGTGTCCGGGCCGCCGATCATGACCAGCCCGATACCGAGGTCGCGTTCCATCGCTTCAAGCGCCTTGAGTTGGGCCACGTTCAGGTCGGTGCTGCTCACGTCGGACAAGATCACCGCGTCGTATCCCTGAAATTGCGCCAGCGATTGCGGCATCTCGCCCACGGTGGTCTCGGTTACATTCAATCCCTCGGCGCGAAGCGCGGGTCCGAGATACGTGCTGTGTTCCGGGTCGGCCTCGACATACAGCACACGCGGCTCGCCCTGGACGATCGTAAACGCCTGCGCTTCGTTGTTCGCCAGCACCGTGTCGGTTCCCGACTCGATGGTCGCGACGTACTCGTAGAAGCCTGCGCTCGCCAACTCCTGCGGGAGCAGGAACGAGTTGTCGCCCTGCTGCAACGCGACGGTCTGTTCCGCAAGGAGCCGTTTGCCGGAGCCGGTACGTTGGAAGAGCCGCAAGGTGCCCGAGGAATCCTGGTCCGCGTGGACGACGGCACGCACCTGGAAGGGCTCCTGGCCATTGACGCGTCCGGGCATGCTGACCTCGCGCAGACGCACCTCGTTGCGCCCGCCGATCTCGATGGGCACAACATCGACCGCGACGCCGGCCGCCTGGGCGATCTTGACTTCTTCGGCGGCGGAACCGCGCGTCTCGTTGCCGTCGGAGTAGATGACCATGCGTTTCATCGAGCCTTGTGGAAACGCGGCCACGGCGAGGCGTATCGCGGCGGCCATGTCGGTCTGTTCGCCCCCGACGTACGAGCGGATCTCGCCGAGGTCGAGCGTCGGGCCGGGCGCGAGTTCGATGCTGGCTTGCTCGCCGAACACGATCACGCCCGCGTCGTCTTTCGAGGTCATGTAGTGGGCGCCCGCCGCACGGATGCGTTGCGCGCACCATTGCGCCGCCTCGTCCGGGATGCTGCTCGATCGGTCCATCAGGAAGAAGACCGCGAGCCGGTCGCTGCGCTTCACCCATTCCGCGCCCGCAAGCGCGCCGACCAGGCAGCAGAGGATGACGGCACGCAACGTGAGGGCCGCGATCTTGCGTCCGCGTGACAACGATCGAATACGCGCCCCGACGTAGAGCGTCCAAGGTACGAGCAGGAGCAGAAGCAGCGCCCAGGGAAACGGAAAACGCGGGAACGACGTCACGAAAGTTCCTCCAGGCGGAACTTTTGGACGCGATGATTGTCGGTGTCGGCCACAAACACGAACCCGTCGGTCGAGACGGCCACTCCGCGCGGTACGTTGAATGCGCCGGGGTCGCGCCCGGCGATGCCCACGCTGGCGACGAACTCACCCGTGGCGCGAAACCTCGATATGCGGTGATTGCCGCACTCGGCAACGAGGATCGTGCCGCCCGGCGCGCAGCACACATCAAATGGGAACTTGAGCTGGCCCGGTTCCGTACCGGCCGATCCGATTTGGCGCAGAAACGCGCCCTGCGTATCGAAGCACTGGATGCGATGGTTCGCGGAATCCGCCACGAACAGCGTGCCCTGCTCGTCGAGCGCGATGCCCATGGCGCGGTCGAACTCGTCCGTGGCTTCGCCTAATCTCCCCCATTGGCGTAGAAAGTGATGTTGCGCGTCGAACACGTGCACGCGCTCGGCGTCCATGCCGTATTCGGCAAAGTAATACGTCCCGTCGGGCGCGATGGCCAGGTCCGTGGGATAGACGAACTGATCGGGACCGGTGCCGTATGCGCCCCACTTGGAAACGAGTTGTCCGTCGCGCGTGTAGTGCAGGATTTGGCTGTAGTGCGTATCGGGGATCACGACTTCGCCGCTGGCCGCGAACGTCACGGACGTGGGCGTGCCGTTGGCGTAGTCCGGCGTCGACCACTTCCGCGCGAATGCGCCATCCGGCGTGAATACCTGCACGCGGCCCGAGCGGTCCACGACGTAGACCTCGCCATCGTGAATGCCGATAGCGCGGGGCTGGCGGAACTGTCCGTCCCGCATACCGAATCCCCCCCACGCCAAGGCCTTCGCGGTACGACCGTTGCCTCGCCCCGAACACGCCGGCAACAAGGCAAGGGCGCTCGCCGCAAGAAACCGCCGCCGTGTAACCCGCATGAACCCACTCCGTCCCGATCCCGATCGTGGTCGTGATCGAGATCGTAATCGTAATCGTAATCGGTCCCGCTCAAGGCGCCGCAGCGGCTCCCGGCGAACCCGGCTCCGGGGCGTCAATCGTGCTGAAATACTGCCGCACAAACTCGCGCGATGCCGGAGGGATCTCCTCCTTCGTGAGCGCCTGTTCCGCCTTCTGCTTGGCCTCGGCCACGACACCCGCCACGAACTGCGCCGCCGGGGCGCCAGGCGCCTCGGGCGCGGTGCGCTGCACAATATCCGCCAGGAACTTTCCTTTAATGATCTCTCCAGGGAGCAACGTGGGCGAAAAGGCGTCGTCTACGTCGGGCAGCGGCCCCGTGCTCGACCCGCGGCCGTGGCCCGCGCCGCCCATACCGTTGCCGAACTTGACGCTCTCGCCCGCGCGCCATGGCTTATTGCACGCCGCGCCGTTGCACCAGCCGCCGGCGACGCAGTCTTCGCAAATGCCGTAGCACGTATGCCCCGCCCCGCACTTTTTGCAGCCTTTGCCGCCCGTACACGGCTTCAGCTTCATGCCGCAGACCCGGCAGTATTCGCTCGGCCCGAGCGTTTCCTGTTCCCATTTGCGGATGTCCTTCATCGCGGCGTTGAGTTTGTCGAGTTGCTCCATGATCGAGGCCGCGTCTTCGATGGACAGGGCCGCGCCTTCCGGAGTCTCTGATCCTTCTTGCAACGCGTCCGGCGACATCTGGCTGACATCGAGCGCGCTGGCTGCTTTGGCGAGCGCCTCGCTCAACGCGGAGGATTGCTTCGAGCCGCCCTCTTTGGCGTTGAGCGATTCCGACAGCTTCTTCAGATCTTCGCCGAGATGTTTCTTTTCGTCCGCGCTCAGATTGCCTTCCTTCAATTTCTTTTCGAGGTCGCGCAACTGCTTCGCCGCTTCGCCGAAATCGCCGTTCATGAGCGCCTTCGCCGCTTCCTGCGCCGCGCCCATCTGCGCCAGATTCTCCGCAACCTTCGGCATGGCGGCGGCGGGTTGCAGGGCGTCGCGGCGCTGCTGGATCTCGTCGGCAAGATTCCCGAGCTTGGCCAGCGCCTGCTTTTCGGTCAACTCGCCCGACGCCAACTGCTCCGCAAGCCGCTCGATCTGCGTCGCGGCGTCGCCGAGGCGTTCCGCGTCGGGCGATTCGGCTTGTTCAATCAACGGCCGCGCGACGTTCTTGAGCCGTTCGGCCTGGACCTTGCGCGCTTGGTCGGCGGCCTTGGCCTCGACCTGCCGCTGCTGAAACCCGAAGAGGTCCAATTCCGGCATCAGCAGATACGCCACCCCGAATGCCACGATGGGAATCGCGAGCCAGCGCCCCACGAGCGGGAACCGGAACGGAAACGCTTCGGAGACTTTCCTTCGAGCGAGTTGTTCGCGCGCGTCGCGATGCAACGCTTCGACCATGCGGTGTTCGACGTCCGCCAGTTGCAGCGAACTCGTGACGCGCTCCTGCATCCCGAGGCGGCGGTCCACTTCGATGGCCGTGTCCAGAATCGAAGGCCGCGTCCGCAGGGCCCATATCGCGGCGGCAACGAGACCCGCAGCGACCATCGCAAGCCCCACGATATCGACGGCCGGCAGCAAGGGGAACAGCCGGGTTATGACGAGCCAGGCGCTGCAGAACGACAGCGAAACGAGGAGCCCGGCGAGAACGCAGTAAAGGCCCCGTTGGAGTGCGAGCCGCCAGCGAATCTTGCGCAACGTGACGTGTAACGGGTCCATCGTCCTGCTCCTTGGCAAAAGGGAGACTTTCCCCTTTAGGAATGACCGCTATCGTCGAGATCGATCACCGGACCAGTCTAGCCGAAGCGTAGTGGTTTGTAAACGTCCGGATTTGGAGTGCGGCGGCTCGACGCCGCCTTGAACAAGCGCGGCTTGACGCGCGTGACCCGCCGTGTCAAGCCACGCCGAGCAAAAGCGGCGTCAAGCCGCCGCACTCCATGGAGATTTCAATCGGGTTTGGGCGCGTGGTATCTTCGTCGAGGTGCCGGAGGGATGTTTCATGAAGATGGCAGCGTGGGCCGCGTGTTTGGGATTGATGGTAGCGATGGGGGCATGGGGCGATGGCAGCCCGATCGACGACTTGTTGCCACGGCCGAAGTGCGTCGAGGAGCGTGAGGACACGCTGCCCATTGAGCCGGCGGCTTGGACCTTTTCGCTGGAGGCGCCCGACGCGGACGCGCTCGGACGTCTGAACGAACGGCTCGCTGAGTCCATGGAACGGGCCGACATAACGCCGAAGATCCGGACGGTTACAAAGCGCGGGTTCTCGCTCGTGATATCAGAGGGCAGGCGTCATTCCGGGGGATCGCTGAAGGATCTGGAAACTTTCAAGAAGGAGCGCCGGGACCAGGGTTACGTTCTCGAAATAACGAAGCGCGCCATCACCGTCAAGGCCCAGGCGGA
This sequence comes from uncultured Nitrospiraceae bacterium, assembly GCA_964402555.1. GTDB lineage: Bacteria > Hydrogenedentota > Hydrogenedentia > Hydrogenedentales > SLHB01 > CAYOCT01. The sequence continues at coordinate 21,799 of CAYOCT010000048.1, forward strand.
ACAGGGCCTGTTCTACGGCATGATGACGTTGGAGCAATTGCTGCGCAGCGCGCAAACGCGCGAACAGCAATGCCTGCCGTGCATGCGGATCGTCGACGCGCCCGCCCTGGCCATGCGCGGGTTCAGCGAGGATTACGGACGCGACCAGTTGCCGACGATGGAGGCGCACAAGGCCGCCATTCGCGCGCTGGCGCAGTTCAAAATGAACACGTACCTCTGGTTCATCGAACCGGATCATTTCGTCTACACCTTCGATCCCGATATCAGCACGGAGTACGACCGCTTCAAGTTCGACGAGATCAGCGAGTTGGTCGCGTACGCGAAGCGCTACTACATCGAGGTGATTCCAACGGTTGAGTTGCTCGGCCACATGGAGATGACGCTCCGAAATCCGAAGTACAAGGGCCTCGCCGAGATGCCGGAAGGCGGCGGCGACTTGTGCGCGACCTCGGACGCGTCGTTCGATCTCGTGCGCAAGATGGTTGGCGAGATCGCCCCCGCATTCGGCGGGCGCTACTTCCATTGCGGCCTCGACGAGAGCTACGCCATCGGCAAGGGTCGCTCAGCGCAGGCCGTCAAAGAAAAGGGTATCGAGCGCGTCTTCGCCGATTACTACACCCGCATGGACGAACTGGTGAAATCGAACGGGCGGACGATGATGATGTACGCGGACATCGTCCTCAATCACGCGAACATGATCCCGATGCTGCCCAAGGACATCGTGATGATGTTCTGGGACTACTCCCCGCGTGACACCTATCCCGGCCTAGACACGTTGAGCAAGAGCGGCTTCCCCATCACGGCGCTGTCGGGGTTGTGGAGCTGGAACAACCTGTATCCGCTGTACGTGCCTGCCTTCAAGAACATCGAGACGCTCGCGGCCCAGGCCGCAAAGACGGGCGCGCTGGGCCATTTCGTGAGCGGTTGGGGCGACGGGTACAAGGGCGCGGCGGGATTCAATCTCAGCGAACTCGATTTCTACGGCGTGGCGTACACGTGCGCGGTGTCGTGGAAACCGGAACCGATCCCGATGGAAGCGTTCTCGTCCGCATACGCGGCGCAGTTCTTCGGAACGGCGGATCCCGCGATCTCGAACGCGCTGACACGGCTCGCGCGGTGCCAGGGTCCCGATTTGAGCATGACCTGCAAGGCGCGGTTCATGTTCCACACGGATGCCGAAGAGGCCGTCTGGAGTATGGCGGACGCCTCCGAAGATACGCTCGCATTCTGGAAGAACCTGGAGAGCGATGCGAAATCCGTGCACGAAGCCCTCGCGACGGCGCGCGCGGCGCGCAACGAGGATTGGCTGCATATCGTGGACCTCGCGGCGCGCATGCTCGAGTGTTCGGCGCGCATGGCGCAGACCTTCCATGCGATCGGCGCGGGCCTCAACGAGCCCGGCTTCGATCGAAATAGGTGGGCGGGCGAACTCGATACGTTGGCCGCAAGCCATGCCGCCCTGTGGGACGATTACAAAGCCGTGTGGCTTGCGACCAACCGCCCGCTCAACATCGAGCATATCGGCAAAGTCTGGAGCGCAACGACCGAGGGCATGAAGAAGCTCGCGCAGGATCTGCGCGCAGGCCGTTTCCCGGCGCCGGTAACGCAGGGACTCCATGCCGCGTTTTCATTCGACGGCGCGGGCGACACCGCATGGCACGCCGATGCCGGATCGGACCTGAAACTGAGCCCGGCGGGCGATGGGCCGAAGCCCACGATCGCGGTGGGCGGCCCGTCGGGCCACGGCGGCCATCTCCATCTGGACCATGGTGCGCGATGCGAGGCCCTCGATACGAAACGGACCTTGGATTTCCGTACGAACCCGTTCACCGTCGAAGCGTGGGTGCGCCACAACGGCCAGCAGGAGCAGCAGTACGGTGCGACCATCGTGAGCTTCGGCGACGGCGGCGGATGGCGGCTGGGCATCAACCACAAAGGCGAGACGCTCTTCACGCTGTACGGCATCGGAGAGCAGGCGGGAACCAAAGCCATCGTTCCGGCGGACGGCGCATGGCACCACGTCGCCGTTGCGTTCCACCACTGCAAGAACATCGACTACTACATCGATGGCCGGCTCGCCGATCAGCGCGAACTCAAGGGATCTCCCCGTTCGCCCGGCAAGCCCTTGATCCGCATCGGCAACGAGATAGGCCTCGTCACCGCGTTCGCAGGCGATATCGATCGTATCCGCATCTCCGCCGGCCAACTCTCTCTCACGGCTCTCGACGCCGCGCCGTGAGACGGCAATTGAGCATCATGGCGAGTAAATATCGATAGACTGTACGTCGCATTATAAATAAGAAAGAAACTCATTTCGCAGCAGCGCTCCAGTCTATTCGAGCGCACTTTATGCCACGGTAGAAATCGTCCTGTTCCCAATCGCCTGTCTGCTATTTGCCATCCCTCAACCGATCCACAATATGCCGTGGTAAGCCTGGCTTTGCGCCTCAAAATATTGCGCTTTTTTGTTGTGTTTGCCCTCCCATTTTGATATACTATGCCCATCCAGAAGAAGGCTCCATTCCGCGGGTTCCACAAGCAGAGGTAAGTCTAATGGCTGAAACACGTTACGACGCAGGCTCCATCCAGGTTCTCGAAGGGCTTTCGGCGGTCCGCCGGCGCCCCGCGATGTACATCGGAGATACTGCGTCACGCGGCCTTCATCACCTCGTTTTCGAGGCGGTCGATAACAGTATCGACGAGGCCTTGGCAGGGTATTGCACCAAGGTCGAAGTGACGGTCCATATCGATAACAGCATCTCGGTCGTGGACGATGGCCGCGGCATTCCGGTCGACAACCATCCGAAGTTCAAGAAGAAATCCGCGCTCGAAGTCGTCATGACCGTGTTGCACGCCGGGGGCAAGTTCGACAACTCGTCGTACAAGGTCGCGGGCGGTCTGCATGGCGTCGGCATCTCGTGCGTGAACGCGCTTTCCGAGTATTGCGAAGTCGAGGTCAAGCGCGACGAAAGAATCCATTTCATGTCGTTCAAGAAGGGCGTGCCCGACGGGCCGCTCGAGGTGCGCGGGAAGACGCGCTCGAACGGAACGCGCGTGACATTTCGCCCGGATCCGGAGATCTTCGAGGAAACCGTGTACAACTCGGAGATCCTGTTGACGCGGCTGCGCGAACTCGCCTTCTTGAATAAGGGTATCAAGATTTCGTTCAAGGACGAACGCATCGAAGACGAGCCGACGGTAATGCAATACAAGGGAGGCATCATCGAGTATGTGAACTGGCTCAATCGCAATCGCGAGTCGCTCCATCGCAAGCCGATCTATTTCGAGGCCGAAAAGGACGGCATGCAGTGCGAAGTCGCGATCCAGTACACGAGTTCGTATTCGGAGACCGTGTCGTCGTTCGCGAACAACATCAACACGCACGAAGGCGGCACGCACTTGAGCGGCTTCCGCGCGGCGTTGACAAAGGCGCTCAACGATTTCGGCAAGAAGGGCAACCTCTTCAAGAAAGGCACGTCGAGCATCAGCGGCGACGACACCCGCGAAGGCTTGACCGCCATCATCTCGGTCCGCCTGCGCAACCCGCAGTTCGAAGGCCAGACGAAGATGAAGCTCGGCAACAGCGAAGTGCAGGGCATCGTCAATTCGATGGTGTACGAGGGCCTGCAGAATTACTTCGAGGAGAACCCCTCGGTCGCCAATCGCATCATCAACAAGGCTATCGAGGCGTCGCGCGCCCGCGAGGCCGCGCGCAAGGCCCGCGACCTGACACGGCGCAAGGGCGCGCTCGATTCGATGTCGCTGCCGGGGAAACTGGCGGATTGTTCGGAACGCGACCCCGCGTTCTGCGAGATCTTCATCGTCGAGGGCGACAGCGCGGGCGGTTCGGCGAAGCAGGGGCGCGACCGGCGGTATCAGGCGATCCTGCCGTTGCGCGGCAAGATCCTCAACGTCGAAAAGGCGCGCGCGGACAAGATGCTGAACAACGAGGAAATCCGCGCGTTGATCACGGCGCTCGGCACGGGGTTCGGCAAGGAAGAATTCAAGATTGAGAACCTGCGCTACCATAAGATCATCATCATGACCGATGCCGACGTGGACGGGGCGCATATTCGCACGCTGCTCCTGACGTTCTTCTTCCGGCAGATGCCGGAACTGATCAAGCGCGGCCACTTGTACATCGCGCAGCCGCCGCTCTACCTCGTCCGCAAGGGCAAGAAGTCGCGTTACGTCAGCACCGAAGAGGAAATGGAGAGGTTCCTGTTCGATACGGTCCTCGAGAACGGCAAAGTCACCGCAGTCAACGGCGACGGCAAACGCGCGAACGCGAGCCTCAAGAACCTGATGCGCGCCGTGAATGCCGCGCATGAACGCGAACGCATGTTCTCGCGGCTTCGCCGGGTATTCGGCGTGCCGCGCGATGCCATCGAGGCCGCGCTGAGCCTGCCCAAGGAGAAGCGGCTCGACCCGAAGAGCTTGTCGGCGTCCGAGATGCGGAGTCTGTTCGGCGACGCCGACCTGATTGACACCGAGGAGTTGCAGACGCAGTTGCTCGCAAACGGGAACGGCGGCGGACATAAGGCGGTTATCCGCGGCGAACACCAGATCGACCTGGCCTTCTTCAAGAGCCACGAGTTCTCCGCGCTAACGGGCCATGCCGAACCAATGGCGGCGATGGGCGAAGGCCCGTATTGCGTCGAGAACGCCGACGGCCAGGTGTCATTCGAGACCGGCGATCTGCTCGAACTGCGCTCGCACCTGCTGACCATTTCGCGCAAGGGCCTGCATATTCAGCGCTACAAAGGTCTCGGTGAAATGAATCCCGAGCAATTGCAGGAAACCACGATGGACCCGGAGAAACGTACGATCCTCCGAGTGAACGCCGAAGACGAAATCGCGGCGGACGATCTCTTTGTGACATTGATGGGAGACCTCGTGGAACCGAGAAGGCAGTTCATCGAAAAGCACGCGCCAGAAACGAGGAACTTGGATATCTAGAATTCAGAATTCAGGAGTCAGGAGTCAGGAGTCAGAATGAGGGAACCGTCAAAGAGCTTTCAGGACTTGGTTGTCTGGCAGAAAGCTCACGCGTTTGTTCTTATGGTGTACTCGTTCTCGGCGGAGTTTCCTCGAACTGAGCAATACGGGTTGACTTCTCAATTGCGGAGAGCAGCGGTTTCCGTGCCCGCGAACATCGCCGAAGGATTTCGCAAACGTGGTCGCGCGGATAAGGTCCGTTTCCTGAACATAGCCCAAGGTTCGCTGGAGGAATGCCGCTATTATCTGATTCTTGCTCAGGATCTGGGCTACGGGGATCCGGGGCAATTACAAGCGAAGAGCGAAGAGGTGAGCAAGCTGTTGGATGCCTATTGTCGAGCAATACTGGCGGCAAGCGAGTCGTAGAGTTGATTCGTAGCCTTCTGACTCCTGACTTCTGACTCCTGAATTCTAACAAAGGAACATCATGGAAACTCGTAACGAACGCATCAACGATATTCAGATCGAGCAGGAACTGAAGACGTCGTTCCTGGACTACTCGATGAGCGTGATCGTGAGCCGGGCTTTGCCGGACGTGCGCGACGGGCTTAAGCCGGTGCATCGGCGGATTCTGTACGCGATGCAGGAACTGGGCCTGCAAAGCAATCGCAGCTACCGCAAGTCGGCGCTGATCGTCGGCGAGACGATGGGTAAATACCATCCGCACGGCGACCGCGCGATCTACGATTCGCTGGTGCGCATGGCGCAGGAATGGAACATGCGCTATCCGCTGGTCGACGGCCAGGGGAACTTCGGTTCGGTCGACGGCGATAGCCCGGCGGCGATGCGGTATACCGAGGCGCGCATGGCGTCGATTACGTCGGAGATGCTCGCGGATATCGATAAGGAAACGGTCGACACGCGGGACAATTACGACGCGAGTTTGCAGGAACCGGCGGTGCTGCCCTCGGGCATCCCGAACCTGCTCGTGAACGGGTCGTATGGCATCGCGGTCGGCATGGCGACGAGTTGTCCGCCGCACAACCTCAATGAGGTGTGCGACGCGGTGGTCCACATGATTGAGCATCCGGACGCGACGCCGGACCACCTGATGCGGTTCATCAAGGGGCCGGACTTCCCGTCGGGCGGCGTCATTTGCGGCGCGGAAGGCATCGTCGATGCGTATCGCACCGGGCGCGGCCGCGTGACGGTGCGCGCGAAGGCGGCCGTCGAGACGAATAAGCGGACGGGCAAGGAATGCATCATCGTCACGGAAATTCCCTACCAGGTGAACAAGGCGCGGCTCATCGAGAGCATCGCAGGCCTGGTGCGGAGCAAGACGATTGAGGGCATCACGGATCTGCGCGACGAGTCGGACAAGGACGGCATGCGCATCGTCATCGAGGTGCGCAAGGGCGACGAGCCGCAGGTCATCCTGAACCAGTTGTTCAAGAATACGCAGATGCAGGACACGGCGAGCATCATCATGCTGGCGCTGGTGAACAACGCGCCGAAGGTCCTCGCGCTCAATGAATTGGTCGGGCATTACATCCACCACCGCGCGGAGATCGTGGAACGGCGCACGCGCTTCGACTTGCGGAAAGCCGAGGAACGCGCCCACATCCTGGAAGGCCTGCTCAAAGCCATCGACCATATCGACGAAGTCGTGCAGATTATCCGGCATTCGGAAAATGTCGAGATGGCGCAGGATAACTTGATGAAGCGCTTCGCGTTCAGCGAAGCCCAGGCGAAAGCGATCCTCGCGATGCAGTTGCGCCGCCTGACCGGCCTCGATCGCAACGAACTCGAAGCGGAATACGCGGACTTGCTCAAACAGATCGAGCGGTTCCGCCACATCTTGTCGAGCGAGAAGACGATCCTCGACGAGGTCCGCAAGGAAATCCTGGCCATCAAACAGAAGTACGGCGACGCGCGCCGGACGCAGATCCTCGGCGGGATCACCGAGTTCTCGGTGGAAGACCTGATCGCCGATGACGACATGGTCGTGACGGTGTCGAATCTGGGCTACATCAAGCGGCTCCCCGTGAGCACGTACCGCAAGCAGCGGCGCGGCGGCAAGGGCGTGGCGGGCATGGATACGCGCGAGGAGGATTTCGTCAAGGACCTCTTCATCGCGACGGCGCATCAGTACATGCTCTTCTTCACAAACAAGGGGCGCGTGTATTGGCGCAAGGTCCACGAGTTGCCGCGCGCGAGCCGTACGGCCCGCGGCCGCGCGATCGTGAATCTGCTAAGTCTCACGAGCGACGAGCGCGTGACGGCGTGCCTGCCCGTTCGCGACCTCAAAGAAGAGGGGATGATGATCTTTATGGTCACGGTGAAGGGCGTCGTCAAGAAGACGCCGCTTGTGGCCTTCAGCAATCCGCGGACTGCGGGTATCATTGCGCTCGAACTTGACGCCAACGATCAGTTGATCGACGTCCAAATCACGGGCGGCGAGGACAACATCCTCATCGCGACGTACAAGGGCATGGCGATCCGGTTCCCGGAGAAAGACGTCCGTTCGATGGGCCGTACGGCGCGCGGCGTCATCGGCATCCGTCTCGACGACGACGACGCCGTCATCGGTGTTTCGATTGCGCATGACGACATGACCGTGCTCAGCGTGACCGAAAACGGTTTTGGCAAGCGGACGGAGGTCGGCGAGTACCGCCTGCAACATCGCGGCGGCCAAGGCATCATCAATATCAAGACCTCCGAACGCAACGGCAATGTCGTGGGCATGCTCACGGTCGACGACCGCGACGAGATCGTCGTCGTGAGCACGGACGGCATCGTGATTCGAACGGCGGTCAAGGACATTCGCACGATCGGGCGCAATACACAAGGCGTCAAAGTCATGGCGCCGACGCCTGGGGCGAAAGTCAGCGCCGTAGCGCGCGCGTTCGGCGAGGCCAAGGAAGAGGAAGTTACGGAAGCCGCCGCGGCAGAGGCCGCCGATGCCTCGGAGCCGGACGACCTCCCGGACGACACGGACTGAGACGTCTCCCCATGAGGCGAGGTGAGTGACATCGCCTCCTCGTAATCGTAATCGCAGTCGTCATCCTGCCGTGCGAAGAGAGACTGATAGCACGGCAGGAAGCTCTACGCCATCCCGCTTCGCGCCCATGGCGCCATTGCGAGCCAACGACCCGAGTTCACGGGGCTGCCCTCAGAAGAAGTAGCTGTTTGGTTTCGCAAGAGTAGAATGATGCGTCCTTTGGGGTGCGGCGATTCTTCGCCGCTTTGACTGAGAGCGTGTGAAGAAATATCAAGGTCTTGCGCTTTCCTTTGTTGGCTTCGCCCTTTCTGTCATCCTGAGCGCAGCGAAGGATCTCATAAGCACTAGAGGTCCATGCACATAGCGAGATCCTTCGCTGCGCTCAGGATGACAGGCAATACGTAGTCAAGAGGCAAAGCGCCCGCGTTTCACAATTCCTTCACAAGCTCTGAGGCCCAGGGGACAGACTTGCAGGTCCAGCCAAAGCGGCGAAGAATCGCCGCACTCCAAGAAGTCGACACTCTGTTTCGCGGATTCCGAGTGGAAGATCGATGCTTGTTTCTTGGGAGCGTAGCAAAGCAATCCCCTGAGCCACCGCACGCAACAAGCGGGGGATTGCTTCGCTATGCTCGCAATGACACTGCCGGCTTGTGAACGATACGGGCTGGGGCGTGGCCTTTGGGACTCGGGGTCGGTGCGGGCTGATCTGCGTTGGGTGGCAATCCGAACACCTTTTCCCAATCTAGATGGGCTTTCATGAAAATTCATTTGCGTATCTGGGTTTTCATGGTATAATACGATTAGTGAGGTTAATTGGGATGTGCCGCGTGCGGCAGGCGTCGAAGGGGCAGGGCGGCCCTTTTGAAAGCCACGGAAGGATAGTAAGGCGGTGTCTCGCGCGCGGCCGTGAAAGGAGGCGTCCATGAGCGCGAAGACGCTGGTTCTTACGATGGCTTTGGTGGGGGGCGTTGCGGTGGCCGCGGCCGACACCGTGAAAGCGGGCGGGAAGACCTACGAGAACGTCTACGTCACCGAAAGTGATTCGACGTACTACGTGTGTTCGCCCGAAGACGGCACGGTCGTCAATCTCGCCAAATCCGATGTGGACCCGAAGGATGTTACCGTGACGCAGGACGAGGATGCGCGGCGCGCGCTGTTCGAACAGTGGTCCGAGAAGTCGAGGGCGAGGCGGGGCCTGCCTAGTCTGGCTTCTTCGGAAAAGGATGTGGCTGCGGAGACTGAGGCAAAGGAACCCGTGTCCCCCGCGCCTTCCAAGGAAAAGCCGAAGCGTGTGTCGGCCGTGGGCGAAATCGCCACGCAACAATGGTATGGGCAACAGGCGTATGCCGGCCAGGCGGCAAATTGGAGCCGGGCTCAGAGCGAACGCGATCTCGATGCGCGAAGGCGTCAACGCGAGTCGGCGAAGTACCGTGCCCTTACGGAACGCCGGGTGATCACCTCGGAAGACGCGCGATCGAGCGGCGGCCTTCAAGGAGGATGGAATGCCGGTGCCTCGAGCTTCGGGAACGGTTTCGGAGGCGGTGGCTACGGAGGCGGCGGCTACGGAGGCGGACTCGGGAACAGAGGATGGTGAGATTGAAAGGGGAAAAGGGGTACAGGGAAACAGGGGAAAAGGTGTCTGAAAGTAACCTTGTAAGATAGAAAGAGCCGGGCGGCGCGTTTGTATTGCGCGCCGCCCGGATTGTGTTATGCGTTGCGATCAGAACTTCAGAATGGCCCACCAGAAGACATAGTCGGCGTCTTTCTGGTTGAGGCCGCCGTTCATCATGGTGCCGTAGTAGCTCACGTACGCGCCATCGCGGAGGCCTTCGCCCGTGAAGAGGTGGCCGTAATACAAGAAGAACGTCAGGTTGGCGCTCCAGTTGTATTTCCAAATGGTGTCGACGGAGAACCCAAGGTTGTTGTCCGAATCGACCGTGCGATAGGGATGGGCCGGGTCGGTGGGACGGCGGCCGGTCGGGAACATCGCGGAACGGGGGACCTTCTCGTAAACGGGCCAATCGAATGTGCCGTCTGCGAAGGTGTTGTACATGCGCAGGATGACGGTCAGTTTGTCCGTCGGGGCCATGGTTACGCCGCCGCCGACCTGCCAGTAGTTGGACATGTCGGCATTGTCGTTGATGACGGGGCAGTAGTTGACGTCCGAGAACAGGCGGTTGAACGAGACGCTGGCATTGGCAAAACTGCTGACGGGATGCATCCAGTCCGCGTAGGACACGCTGCGGTTGTCGTCGCCCTGGAACCAATTGGCTGCAAGGTAGGGGCGAACCTTCCATTTAGTGTTGGTGGTGTAACCGAGGGTGCCGTCCATGCCCCAGTGATCGTACTTGGCGTCGTCATCGCCGTAGGTGCCAATCCACCACGGCTTGGTGAAGAGGGCGCCCAGCTTGCCGGCGTCGCCGAACTGATACGCGACGTTCACGTTGTAGTCGAAGCCTGAGTATTTGCCCATGAGATTGACGCCGACGGTGTGGAAGGCGGTCACGGGATAGTCGTCGATACCGACAATGTCTTCGATTCGTTCGGAGAACGGACCGAAGGAGGTGTCCTGGACTTTCTGGGCGTCGCGCAGATACAACCAGTAAAGCGAGAGGTTGACCGCATCCGACATCGCGTAGTTGCCGTAGATGCCGTAGAAATCGGTGTCGCCGTCTTCTTCGACGGGGCTGCGGTCGGCAAGCTTTGTCCACCAGGCGTCGATCGTCAGTTTCTCGACGGGCTTGTAGGTGACGCGGATGCCGTCATATGCGAAACGCTGTGTGGGACTGCTCTTGCCGGCGAGCAGGAAGCTGTTGAGGTCTTTGCCGAACTGGATAATCTGGCGGCCGATCCGGACACTCAAGTCCTGGCCGAACAGCTTGTCGACCTGGAGGTAGCCTTGCAGGAGTTCGATATTGCCCGCACCGCGGCTGTCGACGCCGGTCAGGTAGTTCGAGCGGAACCCTTCGCCCCACACGTCAAAGGTGTAGAACTCGACCCAGGCTTTGACGTTGTCGGTGAAGTCGGCCGCGATGTGGAGCGACGTGGTCTGTTCGACGAACGCCCAATCGTTGCCTTCGGTGTCGTAGCGGAACATGGACAGAACGTCGTTGTTGGCCTGCCCGATGGCGCGTCCGCCGAGATAGGCCGCAGGGATGCGAACATGAGGCGAGGGCTTGGCCGCGGGACCGTACCCGCTTTCAAACGCATCGTGATACCAGCGCCCTCTTATCTCGAGTTGTCCGCCGACTTCGACGTTTTGCAGTTCCGCAAACGCAGCGCCTGCAAGCACCAAGGCCACTACCGCTAACACCGTTGTACGCATGGTCGTTCCTCCACTCCGCTTGGTATGAACACAACGCATGACTTGTCTCCCGGCAAGCCACACGACTCCTCTCTGCCACAGGGATCCCCGGTACTCCTACCACGCATCCTATCGCGGACGAGCGCCGCGAACGATTCGCATGATAATGTCACAAATCCGCGTTGTCAAGTCTTTTATGAAGGGCTTGGCTCTTTGAAAAGGGCCTGCCGGCTCACTGGCCTTCCGTAGGAAGGCCGTCGCTTTCGCGCTCGTCCGGATCGGCCGGACGAAGGCGCGCGGCGATGCCGTATCCTACGCATAACAGCGCGCTTAGCAGACAAAGTACGTAAGCGGACCAGACCCAGAAATCGTCGATACCCAGCATACCTGCTTCCTTCTATCGCTCACGGCGCACTACGCACTACAACTGGCGATGATCGAGCACGCGCTTGGCCTTGCCCGCGGACCGTTCGAGGGTCTGAGGCGCGACGAGTTCCACATGGGCACGAATCCCGGTGATTGACTGGATTCGGTGATCGATCGCGTCGCGCATGGCCTGCATTTCGCTCATCTTGTCGGAGAAGGTCTCGGGCCGCACCTCGACTTTGACGGTCACCTGGTCAAGCGATCCCGGACGGCTGATTTCTATCAAGTATTGCGGGGCGACGCCTTCGACCTGGAGCAGCGCTTCCTCGATCTGCGACGGAAACACATTCACGCCGCGGATGATGAGCATGTCATCGGTCCGGCCCGGCACACGGCTCATGCGCACGGTGGTCCGCCCGCACGGGCAGGGACACGAATCGATGGCCGCGATGTCGCGGGTCCGGTAGCGCAACAGCGGAAACGCTTCTTTCGTGAGCGTCGTGAACACCAGTTCGCCGTATTCGAAATCGTTCACCGGTTCAAGCGTTTCGGGGTCGACGCATTCGACGATGAAGTGGTCTTCCTGGATGTGCATGCCGTCGCGGAGCGCGCATTCGCCGCTCACGCCCGGCCCGATAACTTCGCTCAGCCCGTAGTTGTTGAACGCGCGCACGTCGAGTTCGCTCTCGATCTGACGCCGCATATCTTCGGTCCACATTTCGCCGCCGAAATGCGCCAGTTTGAGGTTGAACTTGCGCGGGTCCTTGCCCTGGTTGCGCGCGACTTCCGCGATGTTCAGCGCGTAGCTCGGCGTGCAAATGAGTACGTCTGCCTGCATATCCTCGAGCAGCATGATTTGACGCGGCGTGTTGCCCGACGCGACCGGCAGCACCGCCGCGCCGAGTTTCTCGACGCCGTAGTGCAAGCCGAACCCGCCGGTGAACAGCCCGTACCCGAACGCGATGTGCACGGTGTGTTCGGGACATACTCCGCCCGCGGTGAGGAAACGGGCGCAGAGATTGGCCCAGGTATCGAGATCCGCGCGCGTGTAAGCAACAAAGGTCGGACGCCCAGTCGTTCCGGACGAGCCGTGGAAGCGCGCTACCTCCCCTCGAGGCACGGCCAGGAATCCCAGCGGGTAATGGTTGCGCAGGTCTTCCTTGGTTGTGAAGGGGATACGCCGCAGATCGTGGATGGATTGAATCGAGTCGGGCGTGATCTTCTCGCGCGCGAAGGCCTCCTTGTAAAACGGGACGTTCGCGACGCGCGCAATCGTTTCGCGCAGACGCTTGAGTTGCAGTTCGCGCAAGGGGCCGCGGGGCATGGTTTCCGCGGAATCCCAAATGCGGTTCTCGACTACGAAATCGGACATGATTCGCGATTAGCTTTCCGCACGGTTGTACAGTTCGACGCCTTCAAGCACGTTCACGCCTTTCGAGCGCAGCAGGGCAATGGCTTCGTCCGGTTTGTCGAACCGGAACACCAGCACCGCTCTGTCTTCGCTTCGGAAGGTGAAGGCGTACATGTATTCGATGTTGATGCTGCTGGCTTCGATGACCGAGAGCACTCCTGCCAGGCCGCCCGGGCGGTCTTCGACTTCGGTCGCGACGACTTCGGTGACCTTCACAACGGACCCGGCCTGTTCGAGCACTTCCTTCGCCTTCTGCCAGTCGCGGACAATCAGGCGCATGATGCCGAACTGCTGGGTGTCGGCCAGCGACAACGTGAGGATATTGATGCCCGCCGCGGCCAGGGCCTTGCACGGCTCGCTCAGGCGGCCGGGCTTGTTCTCGAGAAAGATGGAAAGTTGATGGATTTTCATCGCGCCCACTCCTTCCTACATGTTTCGTTTGTCGATAACGCGCTTGGCCTTGCCTTCGCTGCGTTGAATCGTGTGCGGCTGAACGAGACTGACCTTGACGCGGACGCCGAGGATGCGCTCGATCGCCTGGCCGATCGCCTTGCGGACGTTTTCGAGCGCGCCGATCGTGTCGCTGAAGACTTCGGGCGTGACTTCGACCTGGACTTCCATGTCGTCGAGACCTTTGTTGCGCGTCAGGACGATTTGGTAGTGCGGCAGCGTGCCTTCCACCTTAAGCAGGGCGGCCTCGACCTGCGACGGGAACACGTTGACGCCGCGGATGATAAACATGTCGTCGCTCCGGCGTCCGATGCGGCGGATGCGCTTGATCGTGCGCCCGCACTTGCACGGCTCGGGATCGAGCGTCGTGATATCGCGCGTGCGGTAGCGGATCATCGGCATGGCCCACTTGCTCAGCGTCGTGAAGACGAGTTCGCCTTCCGCGCCGTCGGGCAGCACGTCGCCGGTCTCGGGGTCGATGATCTCGGCGAGGAAATGGTCTTCGAAGATGTGCGGCCCCGCTTGTTCGAGGCATTCGTTGGCGACGCCCGGGCCGATAATCTCGGACAGCCCGTAGATATCGAACGCCTTCACGTTCGTCGCGGCCTCGATGCGCTCACGCATGCCTTCGGTCCACGGTTCGGCGCCGAACACGCCCGCTTTGAGCGGCAGCTTCTTCATATCGACGCCCATGTCGCCCGCGCGTTCGATCATGTGGATGAAGTAGCTCGGCGTGCAGCAGATCGCGGTGACGCCGAAATCCTGCATCAGCATGATCTGCCTGTCCGTGTTGCCGCCCGAGATCGGGATGACCGTTGCGCCGAGGGCTTCGGCGCCGTAGTGCGCGCCCAGGCCGCCGGTGAACAGGCCGTAACCGTACGCGTTCTGGATGATATCGCCGGGGCCGAGTCCGCACGCCGCGAACGAACGCACCATCACGCTCGCCCAGACTTCTATATCTTCGTGCGTGTAGGCCACGACGATTGGCTTGCCTGTGGTGCCGCTCGATGCGTGCAGGCGGACGATCTCGCTCATCGGGCTTGCGAAGAGCCCGAAGGGATAGGTGTCGCGCAAGTCCGTCTTCACGGTGAACGGCAGCAGCTTGACGTCACTTAGAGTGCGGATATGTTCCGGTTTGACGCCGCGCTCGACCATGCGCTGGCGAAACAACCCCACGTGGTCGTAGGCGCGTTTGACAATAACTTGCAGCCGATGCAACTGCAATGCCCGCAACTGCTCGACGGGCAGGAAATCTGGCGCGCTGACGGGATGCACCGGCGATCCCGCGTCGTGTCCGAAGTGTGCTTTCACCCTGCAAAACCCTCCCGCTGCCTGCGCCGGCTATCTGCCGACATTAGCCCTCTTCACGCGAAACGAGTATATCGGACCTACAAGACGAAGGCAACCGGAAGCGGCCTCACTGGGCGCCCAGTTTCCATGCAGCCGTGTTCTCTCCTGCTCTTGCTCTTGCTCGTAATCGTGGTCGTAGATGTAGGGTGGGTGCAGCGACGCGAAACCCACCGATTCGCCCCTATTTTCGGTGGGTTTCGCTTCGCTGCACCCACCCTACATGTCTGATCCCCCAGTTTCCATGCAGCCGTGTTCTCTCGTGGTCGGGTTTCCATTTGCGAGGTAGCACGAACACGAGCACGAGGCAACGCCGAATCAGAACGGGGGATTCGCGAGGAAGACAGGTTGTGCGCGGGGTCGGTGTGGCGTAGAATGCGCGCGTATGGGTACTCCAGAACAGAAACGCGTTTCCATCGTTGTGCCGTGTTTCAATGAGGAGGCCATGGTCGCGGCCTTTCTGGAACGCATGCGACCCGTGTGCGCGGGTCTGCCCTCCTATGGATTTGAACTCCTCTTCGTTGACGACGGCAGCACGGACGACACAGGCGCGCGGCTTCTGGAAGAGGCGAAGAAGGACGAACGCATCAAGCTGGTGACGTTGTCGCGCAATTTTGGACATCAGCGCGCGATTACAGCGGGGCTCGATTTCTGCTCGGGCGATTATGTTGTCGTGATCGACGCGGACCTTCAGGATCCGCCCGAACGCCTTCCGGAGATACTCGAACGCTTGTCGGAAGGCTTTGACCTCGTGCACATGGTGCGCTCGCGCCGGGATGTCGATTCGTTCGCCAAACGGTTAACGGCGCGCGTGTTCTATGCGGTGATGCGGCGTTATGTGCTGCCGGCAATGCCCGAAGACGCACCGGACTTCAAAGGGTTCAACCGGAACGTGCTCGAAGCGCTGCGCCAGTATCGCGAGCGCGTGCGCTTCTTGCGCGGGGCCTTCGCCACGCTCGGGTTCCGGCAATGCTCGCTTCCGTATGTGCGCGAGGAACGCTACGCGGGACGAAGCAAGTATCCGTGGAAGAAGATGATCGCGTTCGGCCGCGATGCCGTCCTGTCGTATTCGGTCATTCCGTTGCGCGTGGGCCTATTCGCAGGCGTGCTGGCATGCGCCGGCACGGGAATCTTCGCGATGGTTTGTATCGCCATGTGGGCGATTCTCGGGACGTTGAGCGACCCCTTGCTGCTGGTCCTGATCGGCCTGGTGGGCGGACTCGGCGGCATCATTCTTATCGTCCTTGGGATGATGGGCGAGTACTTGGGCCTGGTCGTTCGCGAGGTCAAACAGCGACCGTTGTACATCGTCCGCGCAACGCACAACCTCGAATGGCGCGCGACCGAGGGCAAGAAGTAGCGTCTATTCGGTCTTCGACGGCCTGGGCGGCAAACCATCGCCATAGTCCAAAGCGCGCGGCGTAGTTTCCTTGCGCGCGCGTATTTGGTATCCTGACATTCCGCTCGTGTTTTGGTGAGCGACAGCAATCAGGCCGGGTAGCTGCTCGCGCGGTTTTCCGGATAAGGGCATTCCATGGCGGTCATACAGAACGAACCGGCGGTGGTCCTGCTGAGCGGCGGGGTCGATTCGACCGTCTTGTTGCATCACGTGATTCGCGATCTCGGGCGCGGCCCCGTGCATGTCCTAAGCTATAACTACGGGCAGCGCCACTCGAAGGAACTCGATTGCGCGCGCTATCAGGCCGAAGCGGCCGGCGCGGCGGTGCACCGGGTCATCGATATCACTTTCATGGGCGAGTTGCTCCGCGGCGGGTCGGCGTTGATCGCGGGCGGTTCGGAGGTCCCCGATCTCGAGGACGTGCCGGAGGCGGACCGCGTCCAGCCTCCGACCTACGTCCCGAATCGCAACATGATGCTGCTGTCGATGGCCGCGGCCTACGCCGAAGCGCATGGCGTTCGCGACATCTTCTACGGCGCGCAGGCGCAGGACGAGTATGGCTATTGGGATTGTACGGTCGCGTTCCTCGAACGGATCAATCATCTGCTCGAACTGAATCGCGGCGAGCGCGTAACGGTTCACGCGCCGTTCGTCCGGATGAAGAAAGCGGACACGGTCCGGCTTGGCCTGTCGCTGGGCGTCGATTTCGACCGCACCTGGAGCTGTTATCGCGGCGGCGACCAGCCGTGCGGCACGTGCCCGACTTGCGTCGAACGCGACAACGCGTTTAGAGAAGTGGCTGGTGGGTAGTTGTCAGTTGTCAGTCATCAGTTTTCAGTTTTCAGTTTTCAGTGTGCCGGTGTTCTGGCCACTGATAACTGAAAACTGATGACTGACAACTGAAGACTGAAGACTGAAGACAGGAGTTCCTTTATGCATATCATGCACGTGAACATCAAAGTGAAGGCGGAATGTGTCGATGCGTTTATCGAGGCTACCCTCGATAACGCACGCAACAGCGTCCAGGAGCCGGGCGTTGCGCGATTCGACTTCCTCCAGGACCAGAACGATCCCACCCATTTCGTGCTTGCGGAGGTCTATCATTCGGAGGCCGACGTCGCGAAGCACAAGGAAACCGCCCATTTCGCGCGCTGGTTCGCCAAAGTCGAATCGATGATGCCGGAACCGCGCACCCGCGTCTTCTACCGCAATTGCTTCCCCGACGACGGGGGGTGGGAGTAGATCGACGCGGCCGGTTTCTATTGCCTTATTGTTGTCAGTGGTCAGCAGTTGGCAGTTTCTGTGGCCACCAACAACTGAACACGGACAACCGATGACCGAAGACTGGCAACCGAAACGGATGCATTGTAGCTCTCGATTCAGGCGCTCATCCGGGGGACAACCGCCCCTTCGCCACTGCGCGGAGTTCCTTGGAGGCCGCTGCTTTCTCGGTTAAGTCTTTGCGGATCGGGAATCTCAATCCGGCAGCGTAGACGTAGTGAATCCTGCCTTCGTCCATCATCTTGTGAATGCCCTGCGGCGTGACGCGCATCGCCTTTGCCGCTTCTTTCACGCTGAGCATCTCGGAAGCGACTATACGTTTGGAATCCTGCCTGGCCATATTGTCGGCAAGCTGCCTCGCAATCGCGGCCTTGGATTTCAGGGACCAGAAGCCGTCTCCGCATTCTTGACAAAACGAACCATCAAGGTCTGAGACCTCTATGGGTTCATAGCCAGGCGGATTGAATCGTTCTTCTAGCCCCTTCGAGTAGCGCATGGTTCCCTTCGACCCGCAAACCGGACAATCGATCCATTTCTTTTCTCTCATAGCCAATCGGTCTCCCATTTCTTAAATGAGATGATCACTGCGCCGTCATTCAGAATCTGGACTTTGATATAGGCGTCCGTACCTTTGATTGCCATTCGGTAAACGTCCTGCCAAAGTCTTGAATCGGCCTTGGTTGTCATTGACTTGTAGAAATTCTTCATGGAGAGACTTTGCACGCAGGCGCCCAAGTCCCTCTCTTCGGTCAAGCCAAAATCGTTGACCGCCGATCTCAGGGCCGCCCGGGTCGCCTCGTACTTGCCCTCGGCAATCAGACTCTGAACCTTCACCAGGCCGTAATGAGGTTTCTTCTTCTCCACAAGCAAACTGTAGCATAAGGCGTATAAGTTTTCAACCTCAAAACCAAATCACGCCATGCAGTTATCGGTTAACAGTCGTCAGTGATTGGATGTTCCTGGACACCGAGAACTGACCGCCCATTTCACGCGCTGGTTCGCCAAAGTCGAATCGATGATGCCCGAACCGCGCACGCGCGTCTTCTACCGCAATTGCTTCCCGGATGACGGGGGGTGGAAGTAGTCCTCGCGACTTAGGTTGCGCCGCCAAGTACATGAGCGGCGAGCGCCCTTCCTGGAGCGCTCGCCGCCCGTTTCAGTGATGTCTAGAACGCTAGAATACGCCGAGCAAGGACGCCGTCAGGGGGCTTGCCGGCCACTCGCCAGGATAGCGAATCCAGCCCACGTGGCCATCCATGTACAGCACATTCGCGCCGCCGGGGACATGGTTGAACGGCTGGCCGGTGTCTGCGGAGTTGGCATTTACATTGTCAGACGTGACGGCCAAAGTTGACTGCGCGAGGGCCGTGGCGGCGGGATTGTTGATATCCGTGATGAAGAAGCGCTCGACACCTTCGCGAAGACGGTACGCGGTATAGCTGGCGCACTGGAGGTCTTCGTCTTTCTTGCCAAGGTTTGCCGGGTTATTGTCTTGAATAAGCACCACAAGCTGCGTTGCGAAACTGTTAAACGCGGCCACCAAGCCAGGATCGATTCCGGGCTTGCTTCCGAAGTACGAAACGATTTCCGCAAACAGACCGAGCTGGTCGGTCGCCGTGAAAACATGCGTGTCATCCGTGATTCCGGGATAGTGGAGCGTCCAGCTAAAGTACACGTAGCTGGCGGTGCTGCTTTTGACTTCGCAGGGGAAGAAGTCCGTATTCGGCACCCCCGAAGTGTTCTGCATAGCGGTACCCGTCCAGACTTGCGCCATATTGTCCGCTTCATTGAAGTTCTTGGCAACGTCCGTGCCGCGCGGATCCGAGGGGCACAACAGTACCGCGGCATCCGTCAGGTATTCCGGATAGAGCGGGACGGCGTTGATAACAAACGACGCCGCCACTGCGCCGTCGCAGCCCCATTCCGCGATAGTGGGCCATTTCTGTCCCTTGGATTCATTCGAGTACATCTTGCAGACGAGCCCCAGTTGCTTGAGGTTGTTCTGGCAGCTTGCGCGGCGCGCGGATTCGCGGGCGCGTGCCAGGGCCGGCAACAGAATTGCCGCAAGAATACCGATGATGGCGATCACGACGAGCAATTCAATAAGTGTGAAGCCTCGCTTGCCTTTCTTCATGGCACTTCCTCCTGATACGATTCCACCTGTTAGACCACTACGAGATGCATTATTCCCAACGCGCCACTGTGGCGCGGCCGAGACGTATCCGAGAGTGTTCCCCGCAGGAATCCGGGAGCATAACGAACAGTCCCCCCCACCCCGCAGCTTACACGAAGATTCTACTTTCGCGTGCCTATTACCCCACGCCGCGACGTCCCACCATCGAAGCGTGCACCATTACTCCCTTGCCACGAGCGAATATATCACAAGTTCCTGTTGAACGCAATACTTGTTGGTAAAGCCGAAATCCAGAGTAATGTGCCATATTAACGAGCATATCCCGCATTTTGAGCTCCAGTTTCGAAATTGGTCATACCGGTTGGGGGAAAGAACCGGCGCGGAGCAGGCTTACTTATCCGTCTGAAGGCGCTTGACTTCTTGGCCGGCCAAGAGCGCATGTGCCTCGGCGAGGGCCGCGGGAATGGCTTGGGCGTTCGGGGAATGGCGCAGGCATTCGGTTAGATCGACTTCGGCGAGTTTGTCGGCCTTGTTGCCGGGGAACCAGTGGCCGCCGTTGCCCAGCAGGTTGTAGCGCATTTTGCCGAACTCGATCATGTCGTAGGCGAGGGCGAGGTTGCGTAGGCGCAGGATCCAGGGGATGTTGATCTCGCCGGGGGTCTGATGCCACTCAGGCAACCCGACGTGCCAGGTGTCGGCCCAGTCGCGCCCGACAGCCTCGGCCATGGTCTCGTGCAGCCGGTCTAGGATCGGCACGACGAGTTCGCGCGCGCGGTCGAGCTTGTCGACTACTTCCATGTGGATGTCAAAATCGCTGGGGCGCGAAACGCCGCAACTGAGCGTGTGGACTTCGGGATGGGACAGGCAGAACAGGGCGTTGAATACCATGGGGTGCAGCGGCGCGGTCAACGAGCGGAGCTTATCGCTGGGCTGGAAGAGCATACCGGCTTTCTCGTTGGGGCTGATGATGAACACGCCCATGTCGCGTTTGCGCGCTTCGACGATCGCGCGCCAGTTGTCCTGGAAGATGTAGTACCAGTGGAGATTCACGTACTCCAACTCGTCCGTCTCGATCGCTTTTACGATGATGTCGGTCGGGCCGTGTGTCGAGAATCCGATATGGCGGACGCGGCCCTCGCGCTGCCATTGGCGTGCCTGGTCAAGGCAGCGCAGTGTGTTTTCCAACGTCGTTGCGTCGTTGATCCCGTGGAATGAGCAAAGGTCGATGTAGTCCAGTTTGAGCAGGCCCATGGACTTCTCGAAGTTGGCCGCGAACTTGGCCACGTCGCTTTCGGGGCCGATCTTGGTCTGGACGATGATCTCGTCACGCGGCAGTTGCGGGAGGACCTTGCCGAGCTGGACCTCGCTCGTGCCGTACCCGCGCGCGGTCTCGATATGCGTGATGCCAAGCTCGAGCGCGCGGCGGATACAACCCGCGACGTTGGCCTGGCTTTCGTCCGAAACGGGATCGTCCCCGTTCCACGACTGTTGAAAGCGCATGCCGCCGCAGCTAATCACTGGAATCTGGAGTTCGGTCTTGCCAAAGCGTCGATATTGCATGATGCCCTCATCGGTTTTGAGCTATACGGAATCCCACATATGGATACGCCGCCGCAGGCGCCAGCCCGGTTCCGTCGCGCGAGGCGGTGCGGCAGTAGAAATCGTTGTCGTTGTACGCGCCGCCGCGGCACACACGGGCGTCGCCGAAGGCCGGTCCCGCGGGATTCGTCTGGTCTTCTCCCGAATAGTAACCGTAGCGGTCGTAGCACCATTCCCGGACGTTGCCGCTCATGTCGAAACACCCCGTGGGACTCGGGCTGCTCCAGGTGCCGCTGGTGCCGTCAAAGTAGCCCGCGGGCGTTGTGTAGGGCTGGCGGTTCAGGCGCAGGGGATTCGCGTAGATGTTTCCGTAACGGAAATTGCAGCGCACGAACGAGGTGCTGTCGAGGGTGTCGCTGGTGAATCCGTAGACCCAGTGTCGCGAACCGTCCCACGCGGCGGCGCGTTCCCATTCGGCTTCGGTGGGAAGCCGGTAGCCGTTGGCGCTCCAATTGCACTCCCACGTGTTCCAGTTGTAGCACGGGGTCTTGCCTTCGGCTTCGCTCAGGCAGTTGCAGTACGCGGCCGCGCCGTACCATGTCACGAAGACGACGGGATGATCCGCCATGGCGCGTCCGTCGCGCGTGACCGTCTCGAACACGCCCGAGGCGTAACGAATGGAACTCGATCCGATCGGTTCGCCCTCGAGCGAGGAGGGCCACGGAAGGTCGAGCAGCTTGCGCCCGGCGATATAGACATCGCCGCCCGTGTAGGCGCCGTTGGCGATATTCTTGAGACGGCCTTTCGTGAGTGCCCAGTTCAACGCGGCGGCATACTGCGCGCTTGTCGTCTCGGTGACGCCGATGGCGTAGGCGTCCAAGAACACGCGGTGCGCGGGCTTCTCGTCGAGCGAGGCGATTTCATCGTCGCGAGGCCCCATTCGAAACCACCCGGACGGAATGTAAGCGAGGTCTCCTGGGTCGGGCGGAATTTCGCCCTCGCCCTCACCCTCCCCTTCGCCTTCCCCCTCTCCTTCCCCTTCGCCCTCACCCTCTCCTTCGCCTACGCGCACTGTCGCTCGCACACTGACGCTGGTATTGCCTCCGTTCGATTTGATCGCGATCGCGGTTGTATTGACGCCGGGTTGCAGCAGGGCGCGGTCTGCCTTCACGGTCACGAACGCGAACTGAGTGCCGGTATTCGGCTGGACTTCAAGCCAGTCTGCGTAGCCCGTTGCAGACCAATGCAACTCGCCCTGGCCCAAATTCGCCACAAGCAGCCAGCTTATGCGGTTCTTGTCGCCGAAATTGATCGAACCGGGCAAGACGCCGAGCGTAGGTTGGGACAAACACCCAGTGAGCGTCAGCGCCGCCAGTATCAGTCCCAGGCTCGCAATCGCCTGTCTTGGAATGCGCGTGGTCATGTATGGAGTCCCTCGCGAACAGCGTGTCATACCAAGCTGCAATTCAATGCGTACAAACCGAAGGTATCGCGTTTCTACTCGTGGTCGTGATCGTAATCGGAACGTTCAGAGCCGATTACGACCACGACCACGATCACGATCGAGACAGCCTGTTAGCGTCTATCTTCTTTGGCGCGTCCGAAATACCCTACGAAGCTTTTGAACCCGTGCAGTTTCGCCTTCACGTCCGCCATCGAGCGGATGTTGCCTAGCATGCGCGCAATCTGCGCGGGACGCAAGTAGAACGCGCGGAGGCCTTCGTCGATCAACGCGTTGATTTGCTCGACGGACAGGTCCGGGCATCGCACAGTGGCGCATTGCTCGAAATCGCGGCTGACCCAGTCGCGCCAGCACTGCGGCATGAGGTAGCCGTGCTCTTTGGCCCATGCGTAATACGCCGTGCCGGGATAGGCGACCATGCCGCTGAATTGCGCCGTGTCGATCTTGAGCTCCCTTGCGAGATTGATCGTGGCGCGCGCCGTTTCCATGGTCTCGCCAGGACCGCCGAACATGAAACAACCGTGCACGCGGATGCGCGCGTTGCGCGCGTGTTCCGCAAACCGCCGCATCTGATCGACGCTCGTTCCCTTGCGGACGTTATCGAGGATGCGCTGATCGCCGAACTCGAACCCGACGCAAAGCATCCTGCATCCCGACCGTTTCATCAACTTGAAGATCTCGAAGTCTTCGAGGTCGACGCGCGCGTTCGCGCTCCACGATACCGGCG
Organism: uncultured Nitrospiraceae bacterium; assembly: GCA_964402555.1. GTDB lineage: Bacteria > Hydrogenedentota > Hydrogenedentia > Hydrogenedentales > SLHB01 > CAYOCT01. The sequence continues at coordinate 45,158 of CAYOCT010000048.1, forward strand.
TGCCGCGCCGAATGAGCGCTTCGCACAAACGCGCCAGACGGTCGCGCGTCGCGTGCATGACAAACGTGTCGTCCTCAAACATGATCTCTTTGAGGTCCGGGAACAGCTTGAGATCGTACTCGATTTCGGCCATCACGTTCTCGACGCTTCGCGCGCGATAGCCGCGGCCGTTCATGGTCTGCGGTAACTGGCAGAACGTGCATTGGCCAAAGCAGCCGCGCCCGCTAAGCAGCGTCAGAAACGGGAACAGCTTGCCGGCGTCACGGTAATCGTTCAGATCGATGAAGGGCCATGCGGGGAAAGGGAGCGTGTCGAGGTCTTCGATCAAAGGACGCCGCGGGTTGCGCACACACGCGCCGCTATCGGCCCATGCGATCCCTTCGCACGATTGCAGCGAGGTCCCGTTCGCGAGATCGCGCAGCGTGTAGTCGTATTCGCCGATCGCTACCGCATCGACCGTACCGTCCGCGCGGGCAAGCGTATCCTCTGGTTCGGCGGTCACGTGCGGCCCGACGAACACGTTGACGGCGCTCGTGGCGTCTTTGCAACGCCGCGCCGATTCGATGTCCGCGTCGATCGACGGCGTCGTCGCCTGGTGCACGATGAGGTCCGGGCGGAACGCCTGCAACCTCGGCAGAACCGCGTCGATCGGCATGTTCTTCGCCTGCGCGTCCAGAAAGAAGATTTCGTGGCCTGCCGCCGCCACCGTTGCCGCGGCCGTGCAAAGGTAGTCGGGGTGGCGTTGCACGCGGCCGCGCGATTTCGCGAACCAGCGCGCGGACTTCGTGAAGTCCTGGCCGAACATGGCATTTAGGAATGCTACGCGCATGATAGGGTTCCGGGTCTCGGGTTCCGGGTTCCATGAACGCGCCCAAGCGCAAGAAGGGTAGCCCAGCAACGCTCGTTTACAACCAACCCAAAAGACGCGCCCCCCCGTGTCATTGCGAGCGTAGCGAAGCAATCCCCCGGCGTCGTGCCAAAGGCCTGGTCCATCCTGTCATTCTGAGCGAAGCGAAGAATCTCCCTGTAGTAGAAGCGCAAGCTTGGACGAGATGCTTCGCTTCGCTCAGAATGACAGGCGGTCTTGATCCTGGAATGTGTGTCAGGCATCTTTCCAGAGGTTTCCGAGATAGATGGGACTGGCGGCAAAATCGTCTTTAAGCCCTTTGATCAGGACATCGCGAACATCGGGATAGACGACCAGTTCGGGTAAGCGCGCGATGGGAACGAATTCCATGCCGACAAGCCGCTTGTCTCCGGTACCGACCCTCACCTTGCCATCAATCAGCGTCGCGGTGAAATAGAGATTCACGATGTGACGGTGGCGGTCGGGCGGAATGCTGTCGTTCACGATCACGAGGCGGTCTACGCGGATGGTGACGTTCGCTTCTTCCTGCAACTCGCGCACGAGCGCCTCTTCGATAGTCTCGCCGTAGTCGACGCCGCCGCCGGGCAACACCCAGTAGGACTCGTCTGCCTTGCGGTGTTGCGCGAGCAGAATGTCGTTGCCGCGCACCACGATGGCCGCAACACGAATGCGGGGCTGGCCGGAGGACTTACCCATGGCGCTCCTTCATGTACACGCGATGTATCCCGCGAGCGCCCCGTGCAACACGGGGTCGATTTCGGCTTCGAGCAGGATGTCGTTGGCGTCGTACTGCTGATTCAACACGCGGCCCTGTTGGTGGATGCGCGCGACGAGCCGGCCTTCGCTCTGTGGAATGCGCAGCGTGACTTGAATACGCGCGCACGCGAGCTGTTGGTCGATGGCTTCGAGCAACGCGCCGCAGCCATCGCCGGTGCGCGCCGACACGGCCACACGCGCGCCTGCGCCCCAGAGCAATTGCCGCACAGCCGCTTCATCGGCGATGTCGGTCTTGTTCAGGACCGTGATCGCCTGCTTTTCGAGGGCATGGATTTCTTCGAGCACTTCGTGCACCGCGCGCAGATGGTCCTCGACGGCCGGGTGCGATGCATCGGCCACGATGAGAAGGAGATCGGCCTCAGTGACTTCCTCGAGCGTCGCACGAAACGCCGCGACGAGCGAGTGCGGGAGTTTGCGGATGAAACCGACCGTGTCCGACAAGACGACTTCGCGTTGAGCGGCGCCTTCTTGTTTCGGGAGTCTGCAGCGGCGCGAACGCGGGTCGAGAGTCGCAAACAGCTTGTTCTCGACAAATACGTCCGCGTCCGCAAGGCGGTTCAACAGCGACGACTTGCCCGCGTTGGTGTACCCGACCAGCGCCACGGTGCCCACCGCGCCTTCGACGCGCTTGCGGCGTTGCGTCTGGCGATGTCTGCGGATGTGCTCGATCTCGGATTGGAGCCGCTGGATGCGCGTGCGGATCACGCGGCGGTCGACTTCAAGTTTCTGTTCGCCGGGACCGCGCACGCCGATGCCGCCTTGCTGGCGCATGATGGAGCCGCGCCCTGCGAGCCTGGGCAGGAGGTACTGCAATTGGGCCAGTTCGACCTGATGCTTGCCTTCATTGGTCTGGGCGCGTTGCGCGAAGATGTCGAGGATGAGCTGCGTGCGGTCGACCACTTTCACGCCGAGGAGTTCTTCGAGTTTCGAGCCTTGCGCGGGCGTGAGGTCGGAGTCGAAGATGGCGAGGTCCGCGCCGAACTCGTCGACCGCGGCCTTCATCGTCGCGGCCTTACCGATGCCGATCAGGGTGCCGGGACAGGGCTTTTCGCGCCGTTGCAGGAATGTGCAGGCGATTTCGGCGCCCGCGGTCCAGGCAAGCTGGCGCATCTCCTCGAGCGATTCCTCGACTTCTTCGTCCGAATCGCGAGGCAACACGAGACGCCCAAGAATCGCCTTCTCGGTTATCGGCGGGCGCTCCAATTCAATCAGTTTTCCGGCACGTTCCATAGTCGATACACACCATTCGTCCCATAGGGACCATTTCTATGCAGACTATAGCATGCGGTTCGGCAAAGTACGAAGCGAGGAGAGCACGATTGCGATTACGATTACGACTACGATCACGATCACGATCACGATCACGGGCACGGGCACTGGCGTTACATGTGACTCTTCGCGAAATCACGGATTCCACAGCGCCGCTGGACAGGTCGTTGCGGCTCTGCTATGCTCTTTGAGGATGGCTGCACCTACCGAAGAAAGAGCAGGAATATCATGGTAACCATGGAGCGATGCCGGCGCAGGCTGGGTCCGAGCGTCGAGTTCTATTGCGAGCAGTTCGAGGCCCCGGAGGGCGCGCAAATGGCCTTGTGGGGGCCGAGCGGCTGCGGCAAGAGCACGATGCTGAACCTGATCACGGGCCTGTTGCGAGCGGATGAGGGTATCATCCGCGTCGACGGCGTCGAGACGCAGGGCATGCGGGAGGGCCAGTTGGACCGTTTCCGCGGGGAGCGCTTCGGGTTCGTCTTCCAGACATTCAACCTGCTCGCGCCGTTCTCCGCGCTGCAAAACGTCATGCTCGGGATGCGGTTCAGCGACACGGTGCCCGGTTCGGAATGGCGGCCGCGCGCAACGGCGCTGCTCGAACGCGTTGGCCTGGGCAAGCGCCTGCACAGCAAGCCCGCCACGATGAGCGTGGGCGAACGCCAGAGGGTCGCGATCGCGCGGGCGCTCGCGAATAAGCAGAAGATCGTCGTCGCGGACGAACCCACGGGCAGCCTCGATCCGAAGTCGGCGTCAAGCGTCATGGACCTCCTCCTCGAACTGTGTCGCGAGGAGCGCGTGACGCTGCTGCTGGTCACGCACGCGCAGGAGATCGCCGCGCAATGCGAGTCGCGTTTCGACTGCGCGAACCTGATTCGCGAGGTGGCGTCATGAGCCTGTGGCATATCGCGTGGAGCTACCTCTGGAACCGGAAACTGACGACCTCGCTGACGATCCTCTCGGTGGCGCTGGGCGTCGCGTTGATCTATTCCGTCTTGACGTTGCGCGAGGAAACGCGCAAACGCTTCGAGGAAGAAGGCCAGTCGTTCGACATCGTTGTCGGCGCGAAAGGCAGCCCGCTTCAACTTGTATTGAGCGCGCTGTATTTCATGGATGTGCCGACGGGTAATATCCAGCGCTCCGATTACGAGGCGATCAAGAAGAACGAAGACGTCGCGGCCGCGTTTCCCGTGTGTCTGGGCGATACGTACCACGGATTTCGGATCGTGGGCACGACGCCGGACCTGTTCGACTACACGTGGGAAAGCGCAAGCACGGGTGAGAAACGCCAGCCGTTCCGCCTCGCGCAAGGACAGATCTTCACCAAACCGTTCGAGGCGGTGCTGGGCAGCAACGTCGCGCGGACCGAGGGCATGAACCTGGGCGATACGTTCATCGGCGCACACGGCTTCATCCAACTGCCCTCGGGCATGGCAGAGGAACACGCCGAGCACCCGTACACCGTGGTAGGTATTCTTGCCCCTTCGGGCACTCCGAACGACCGCGCGATTTTCTGCTCGATGGACTCGGTGTGGGAAGTGCATGGGCATCATGACGAAGCCGATCACGCGAACGAAGCCGGCGCGCATGAGGAGAAGAACGCTTCGGACGAAATCACCGCCGTGCTGGTCTCGCTCGACAGTCCGGCCACCCGATTCTCGTTCCAGGAGTACGTCAACGACACGTTCAACGCCATGGCCACGATCCCCGTGAACGAGATCTTGAAGCTCTACACCAATGTCCTCGGATCGCTCAAGAGCATCCTGCTGGCCGTCGGGTATCTCGTCGTCGTGATTTCGGCGATTTCCATTCTGATCGGGCTGTATCTTTCGATCTTGCAGCGGAAGCGCGACCTGGCGATCATGCGCGCGCTCGGCGCGTCGGCCTTCGAGATTGTTGGCTCGGTCATGATCGAGGCGTTTTGGGTGACGCTGCTCGGCATTATCACCGGGTGGCTGCTTGGCAATGCCGTGTGCTGGGGGATCGGCCTGTACTTGGTCGAACGGTACGGCCTGACCATCGGCGTGTTCGGCATGCTGACTTCGGAAGAATTCGCCGCGTTCGCGACGGTTGCGCTTGTCGGCCTGATCGCGGGCATCCTCCCCGCGTGGCAGGCTTATCGGACCGATATTGCGCGGGATCTTGCGGAATTGTAGCCGCGATTGGTATCCTTACGGATTGCGCGCTACGGACATCCTCTATTGAGACAGGAGTTGCTGACGTGAGAAGACGCGTCGTTCGCGATTTAGGCACCATTCTCGGGATCGTTGTGATCCTCGTCGCGGTAGTCTTGGTCAATGGCTATGCCCGCCGTGGCACCATGGCGGAACAGTTCGACCGAATGCGCGCCAAGGTTGAAACGGAACAGGCGGCCAAGGGATCCGATCTGCTGTCGTGGGAACTGCTGCGCAAGACCAAGGGAACCAAGTGGACCGAGCCCTCATACGACAAGGACCTTCTTGCCAAGAAAGATACGGACGTCAATCTGATCGGGTTTATGGTGCCGCAGTACGAGTTCCGCCAGGTAACCGAGTTCCTGTTGCTTCCGCTGCCCATCGAGTGCTATTTCTGCCAGGCGCCACCCATGCGCGAAGTCGTGCTGGTCGAGATGAAGAAAGACGACAAAGTCGACTTCGTCAAGGAACCGGTATTGATCAGCGGCAATCTCACCTTGAACGAAGGCAAGGGCGCGAAGTTCTTCTATGTCATCAAAGAGGCGTCGCGCGGGACCGCAGGCCAGAAGACGCACCGCAATAACTTCACCAACGAGCACATCATGCATGGCTTGGGCGCCAAGCAGGCCGAAGAAGCGGCCAAACAACCGTTGCTTCCAGGCCAGGAACCTCCAAAGGCGCCCACGGAACCGGCTACCAAGTAACGCGAGCGCCCGAGACAACCGCCCGAAGTGTGCTCACGACAGTCTAATCTGGGCTTCCATGTCATTCTGAGCGAAGCGAAGAATCTGCCCATCAGTATGCATGCGCCTTGACTAGAAGGAGATCCTTCGCTGCGCTCAGGATGACAGGAAGGGCGGAGCCGACAAAGAAGATCGCGGGACCTTGTCGTTTCTTCACAAGCTCTCAGGATGACAGAAAGGGCGGAGCCGAAAAAGGAAAGCGCAAGACTTCGACATCACTTCACAGGCTCTCAGAATGACGGAAGAAGGTCAGGTTTTAAATTGAAGAACACGCGTAGTTGCCTCGTGCCTTGCCGCCAAGGAAATTACGATTACGATGACGACTACGATCACGATCACGACTATGATTGCGAGATGATGGGGAGCAGGTTTTCTTGACGGCCATGGGTTCCACAGAAGATCGCTGGGGCGGTCTGCGCGAGGTCATGACGATCTCGGGGCCGATCATTCTTGGCTCGCTGTCGTACACGATCATGCGCTTCGTGGACCAGATGGTCGTGTCGCGCCTGGGCACCGAGGCGCTGGCCGCGATGGGCTCGGCGGGGGTGTGGTCGTACGTCATGGGCTGCTTCGTGTTCGGCATCGCGGGGTGCGTGAGCACGTTCGTGTCGCAGTGTTACGGCCGTGAGGAATGGGAGAACTGCGCGCGGTACACGTGGCAGGGGGTCTATCTCGCCGCCGCCGCAGGCATTCTAGCGTTGGCGCTGTGGCCGCTGACCGGTCCGCTGTTTCGTTCGATGGGCCACAGCCCCGAGGTAACGCGGCAGGAGATTACGTTCTTCACGGTCTGGCTCGCGGGCTACGCGGCTGTAGCGTGGATGACGGCGACCTCGTCCTTCTTCCAGTCCATTGGACGCCCGAACATTCCGATGGTCGTGACGATTGTCGCAAACGTAGTGAACCTTGCGTTAAACCTGATACTCGTGTTCGGCCTGCTCGGGTTTCCCCGGCTCGGGATCGCGGGATCCGCGCTGGCGACCGTAATCGCGCAATGGTTCCAGGCGCTCGTGCTTCACGCCATCTTCGTGAGCCGTTGGTGTGACACGCGCTTCAACACTCGCCGCGCGTTCCCGCTGGACCTCCGCCGGTTGGCCGAGTTGTTCCGCATCGGGTTCTTCGGCGGACTGTCCATGTTCATGGACGTGGCCAACTGGGCCATCTTCACGAGCTTTGTGGTGGGCCACTTCGGCGACGTGGCGCTCGCGTCGCACAACGCCGCCATCGGCTTCATGCACCTGAGCTTCATGCCGGCGCTCGGCGTCAATCAGGGCATCTGCGTGATCGTGGGGCAGTACATCGGACGCAAGGACTATCCCACAGCGGTCGCGCGGACCTATACCGCCATCAAAGCGACCAGCGCCTATATGTTCGTCTGCGGGGTGGCGTTTGCCTTTTACGGGAAGGATCTTATCCGCGTGTTCTTTTCGCACGATCCCAACGTGATGGCGATCGGACACACCTTGCTATTCATGGCTGCGCTCTTCCAGGCCTTCGACGCGATCAACATCGTGGTGCTCGGCGCGTTGCGCGGCGCGGGCGACACGTTTTGGATTGCGGTCATCCTGTCGGTGGGCGCGTACCTGTTCTTCCTGCCGCTGGCGCTGTTCTGCGCGTTCACGTTGGGCGGAGGGGCGATCGGCGCGTGGATCGGCGCGACGATCTATATCATTGCGTTGAGCGGTGTGTTGCTGCTCCGGTTCCGCCGCGGACGGTGGCGCGATATCCAGATCTTCTCGACAGCAGCCGCGCCGCATTGATGTTCGCCTCGGCGGGCGTGTATAAGACGTGAACGGGCGGTCCAAGGGGAAGCGCCCGAACTGGGAGTCGGCATCTCGTGAACGTGAACACTGTGCGCGTGGTCGATGTCTGGCTGGGACAGGTCCTTTGTCTGCTTCTGACGTGCGTGCGGCGGTGCGCTCGTGGATTGGGGCTTGAGAAACCGCCCTCCGGGCCTGTCCGCAAGATCCTGTTCATCAAACTAATCGAGCAGGGCGCGACGGTGCTGGCATGCGATGCGCTGCGACGCGCGGCGGCCATGGTAGGCCGCGAGAACGTGTACTTCTGCGTCTTCGACGAGAACCGCCCGATCCTCGATCTCGTCGATCTCGTGCCGCGCGAAAACGTGCTTGTAATACGCAACAAGGGGCTGGCCACGTTCGCGTTCGATACGCTGCGGGTCATCCAGCAATGCTACGCGCTGGGCATCGACGCGACCGTGGACCTCGAATTGTTCTCGCGCGCGCCGGCCGCGCTTGCGTATCTCTGCGGCGCGCAACGCAGGTCGGGCTGCCACCGGTTCACGACCGAAGGGCCGTACCGCGGCGACCTGATGACGCACCGCGTCCAGTTCAGCCCGCACGTGCACACGTCGGTCATGTACTCGATGCTTGTCGAGGCGCTGGCCCTCGATGCGACCGATATCCCATTGCCCAAGATTGCGCCGCCGGCGATGGCCCCGGAGGCCGTGCCGCGATTCCAGCCTGATGGGCGAACGGTGGAGCGCGTCGAAACGCTGCTCGATAGCCTGGGCGTCTCGCCCACGCTCGGGCCGCTTGTCCTGCTCAATCCCAATGCGAGCGACCTGATGCCGCTGCGCAAATGGCCGACGGAGCGCTTCGTCGAACTTGCGAAGCGCCTTCTCGCGGACGACGAAACAATCCGGATCGTGGTCACGGGCGCCCCATCGGAACAAGGCCCTGCCGAGGCGGTGTGTTCGGCGATCGATTCGCCGCGGGCGGTGTGTGTAGCGGGCAAGACCACGTTGTACGAGTTGATGGCGCTGTACACAATGGCAAACGTGCTCGTCACGAACGACAGCGGCCCGGGACATTTCGCCGCGTTGACCGATATCGACACTGTAGTCCTCTTCGGACCGGAAACGCCCGATCGCTACAGGGCGCTCGGCCCGCGCTGCCACGTGGTGTGGGCAGGCCTCGCATGTTCGCCATGCGTGAATGCGTTCAATCACCGCTTCTCGCCCTGCACGAACAATCGATGCATGCAGGCGATCACCGTGGATCAAGTCGCGGAGACGGTGCACGCGTGCCTGCGGGATAGACAAGCATAGAGGCAGCCACTGTTTTCCAGGAAAAACGGGGGCTAGAGCGTTTTAATGTTGACATGCGGTAGTGTTTTTGGTAAGTTCAGTGCATGG
>CAYOCT010000049.1:0-52815 GCA_964402555.1 uncultured Nitrospiraceae bacterium
ACGCTTGTTTCTTAGGAGGAGCGGCTTCAGCCCGACGAAGCAATCCCCCGGCCTGTTGTACGCAGAAGATCAGGGGATTGCTTCGTCGGGCTGAAGCCGCTCCTCGCAATGACACTGCGGGATCGTGAACAGTGCCGGTTAGGGGGCGGCAGGCGTGCCGCCGCGGAGGCGTCCGAATTGCCGCATAGCAAAGTCGATGTCGAGCACGGTCATTCCCACTCGATGGTGCCGGGCGGCTTGGAGGTGACGTCGTAGAGAACGCGGTTGATGTGTTTGACCTCGTTGCAGATGCGATTGGCCGTGCGTTGGAGGACGTCAGCGGGGAAGCGGTACCAGTCGGCGGTCATGGCATCTTCGCTGGTTACGGCGCGCAGCGAGCAGACTTCTTCGTAGGTGCGCTCGTCGCCTTGGACGCCGACGCTACGCACGGGCAGCAGGTCGACGAGGGCTTGCCAGATCTCGCGGTAGAGGCCGGCGCGTTTGATCTCGTCGATGAAGATCGCGTCGGCTTCGCGCAACGTGTCGAGCCGCTCCTTGGTCACGACGCCGATGCATCGGACGCCAAGTCCGGGGCCGGGGAACGGGTGCCGCCACACGATGTCGTCGGGGAGGCCGAGTTCTTTGCCGAGCGCGCGGACTTCGTCTTTGAAGAGTTCGCGCAACGGTTCGAGGAGTTCGAGGTTCATGTCTTCGGGCAGGCCGCCGACGTTGTGATGGCTCTTGATGGTGGCGGACGGGCCGCCGGTCGCGGAGACGCTTTCGATCACGTCGGGATAGAGCGTGCCTTGGGCGAGAAAGTCCATATGGCCCAGCGTGCGCGCCTCTTCCTCGAAGACTTCGACAAAGAGTTTGCCGATGATCTTGCGTTTCTCCTCGGGTTCGGAGATGCCTTCGAGCGCGTTGAGGAATCGTTCCTCCGCATCGACGTAACGCAGGTCGATGTGGAAGTTGTCGCGGAAGACTTGCTGCACGAGTTCGGGTTCGCCCTTGCGGAGCAAGCCGTTGTTGACGAAGACACATGTGAGCCGGTCGCCGACGGCGCGGTGGATCAACATGGCGGCCACGCTCGAATCGACGCCGCCGCTGAGTCCGAGAAGAACGCGCTTCTCGCCGACGGCCGTCCGGATGGATTCGATCGCGAGGTCCACGAACGATCCCATGTTCCAGTTCGAGGCGCACCCGCAGACTTTGTGCACGAAGTTCGAGAGAATGCGCGTGCCTTGTGGCGTGTGGACCACCTCGGGGTGGAACTGGACACCGAAGAGTTTCGATTCCGGCTTGACGATCGCCGCGTAAGGACAGTTCTCGGTGCGGCCGATGACTTCGAATCCGGGAGGCATCACGGAGATGGCGTCGCCGTGGCTCATCCAGACCTGCGTCTTCTCGTCGACCCCGTCAAAGAAGCCGCTCTGGTCCGTGTGTTCCAGATGCGCGATCCCGTATTCGCGCCGGTCGGAACGCTCGACCTTGCCGCCGAGCATGTGCGCGAAGAGTTGGACGCCGTAACAGATGCCGAGGATCGGGACGCCAAGATCGAAGACGCCCGGATCGGGCAATGGCGCGCCTTTCGCATGCACGCTCGCGGGGCCGCCGCTGAAGATAATCCCCGCGGGCTGCATGGCTTTGAGTTCGCTCAGCGGAAGATTGTACGGGACGATGAGGCTGAATACGCTGGCTTCGCGCACGCGGCGCGCGATGAGTTTGCTGTACTGCGCGCCGAAGTCCAGCACGACGACGGGCCGTCCGAATCCCTGCATGGCCTACCTCTGCACCTGATAGTTGGGGGGTTCTTCGGTGATGGTCACGTCGTGAGGATGGCTCTCGCGAATCCCGGCGGCCGTGATACGCACGAAGTGAGTCTTAGTCTGGAGTTCGCGGATCGAGTGGCAGCCGCAGTAGCCCATGCCCGCGCGGAGACCGCCGACGAGTTGATGCACGTAGTCGCACAACGAGCCGCGATACGACACGCGCGCCTCGACGCCTTCGGGGACGAGTTTCGCGGCCTGGTCGACATCGAACTGCATGTAGCGGGCCTTGCTGCCGCGCTGCATGGCCTTGATCGATCCCATGCCGCGCACCACCTTGTACGTCCGCCCTTCGTAAAGGACGGTCTCGCCGGGGCTTTCTTCCGTGCCGGCGAACAGGCCGCCGATCATCACAGTCGAAGCGCCGGCCGCGAGGGCCTTGGTGATATCCCCCGAGAACCGTATGCCTCCGTCCGCAATCACCGGCACGTCGCCCGCGGCGCCCGCCACGTCGATGATGGCGGTCAACTGCGGCACGCCCGCGCCAGCGACGATGCGCGTCGTGCAAATCGAGCCAGGCCCGACGCCGACCTTCAACGCGTCGACGCCCGCCTCGATCAGATCCTTGGCTGCCGCCGCGGTTACGATGTTGCCCGCAACGAGGTCGATTTGAGGCAACGCCTCCTTGACCATGCGGACCGTCTCGATGACGAGCTCGGTGTGGCCGTGAGCCGTGTCGACCACGAGCACGTCGACGCTCGCTTCGGCCAGCGCTTTTGCGCGGTCGAGTTCGGCCTTGCCTGCGCCAAGCGCCGCGGCCACGCGCAATCGGCCGCGTTCGTCCTTGCTGCTACGCGGGAAGTCGCGCGCCTTGTTAATGTCCTTGATTGTGATCAGTCCGACCAGTGTGCCATCGCCGGTCACGATCGGGAGTTTCTCGATACGATGCTGATGGAGCAGGCGTTTTGCGTTCTCGAGATTCGTTCCCGGTAGCGCCGTCACGAGGCCCTCGTGCGTCATGACGTCCCTGATAGGCACCGAGAAATCCTCGAGGAACCGCAGGTCGCGATTGGTGAGGATGCCGACGAGCTTGCCCTGTTTGTCCGTGATCGGCACGCCCGAAACGTGGTAGCGCGCCATGAGGTCCTCGGCGTCCTGGACGCTCTGGTCGGGGCTTAGCGTAATCGGGTCCGTGATGATGCCGGCCTGCGATCGCTTGACACGGTCCACCTCGGCCGCCTGCTCGTCGATGGTCAGATTCTTGTGGATGACGCCGATCCCGCCTTCCTGCGCGATGGCCATCGCGAGGCGCGCCTCGGTCACCGTGTCCATAGCGGCGCTGACCAGGGGAACGTTCAGAGAAATGTTGCGCGTGAAGCGCGTGGACACGTCCGCATCGCGCGGGAGCACGTTCGATCGCGCCGGCCGCAACAGGACGTCGTCAAAGGATAGGCCTTCCGAAATGCGGTCGTTCTGAATCATAGAGCCTCGCAATGAACCAGGAAACCCAAGCCAATGTTCCCGGAAGCACCGGCCCCGTCGAGAAAGGGCACCCTCCGGATACAAGATTATAGAAATGGCAAACCGGACTGTCAAATCGTGGCGATCCGCCGCCGTAACAACGCCCATTGCCCTGATGCGATCCGCAATTGCTGCCTTTGTGACGTACGCTCGCGCGGGATTATATGCGGTGCGTTGCTTGTGTTATACTCAAGAGTGTCTGCGTTTACGTGAGGTAACGTGTTCATGGCCCTTGCATTCACCGCGCCCTCGTCTCCGGACGACGTCAGCGCGTATCCGATACTCTCCAAGATACAGCGGCCGAGCGATGTCAAGGCGCTGTCGCTCGACGAACTGGAGGCCTTGTGCCAGGAGGTCCGTCGGCGAATTATCGAGACGGTATCCATAACCGGCGGCCACCTCGGTTCGCCCCTCGGCGTCGTCGAACTCACGCTCGCCTTGTTCCATGCATTCGATATGGAACGCGACCAGATCGTCTGGGACGTCGGCCATCAATGCTACGCCCATAAGCTCCTTACGGGGAGAAACGATCGGTTCGATTCGTTGCGAACCCGGGGCGGGATCAGCGGCTACCCGAGACGTTCGGAAAGCCCCTACGATCCGTTTGGAACCGGGCATAGTTCGACGTCGATTTCCGCCGCGCTGGGCATGGCGATAGCGCGCGACTTCCGCGGCGAGGATCATCGCGTGGTCGCCGTGATCGGCGATGGCGCGATGACCGGCGGGATGGCGATCGAGGCCCTGAGCCATGCCGGCCATGCGAAACGTGACCTGCTCGTTATCTTGAACGACAACGAGATGTCCATCGCGCCGAACGTCGGCGCGCTGTCCGAATACTTCAGCCGCATGATTACCGGGCGCATGTATAAGCGGGCCAAGGAGGACGTGGCCAGTTTCGTCAAGCGCATCCTCGGCCGGCGTCTGAGCCAGACCGCGCACCGTATGGAGCAGGCGGTCAAGGGCTTCATTACCGCGGGCGGCCTCTTCCAGGAACTCGGCTTCAACTACGTCGGCCCGGTGGACGGCCACGACCTGCCGGTCCTCGTCGGGTTGCTGGCGAACCTGCGCACGATGCATGGCCCCATCCTGTTTCATTGCGCCACGCAAAAGGGCAAAGGTTATCCGGAAGCCGAGGAAGACCCGCTGCGGTATCACGGGGTCAGTCCGTCGCAGATGCGCACGGTCGAGGGCGAAGGCGAGGCGCGTCCGCCGGACAAGCAGCGCCCTAACGGCGCCGCGCAAACGTTTACGGACGTGTTTGCGGATACGCTGATCGACGCGGCGCGGGAAGACGAGCGCATCGTGGGAATTACCGCGGCCATGCCCACGGGAACGGGGTTGAACCGTTTCCAGGAGGTGTTTCCGGATCGGTTTTTCGATGTAGGCATCTGCGAGCAGCACGCGGTGACGTTTGCGGCGGGTTTGGCGGCCCAAGGCATGCGGCCCGTTTGCGCGCTATACTCCACCTTCCTGCAACGCGGCTACGACCAACTCATTCACGACGTGTGCCTCCAGAATCTGCCCGTGATTTTCGCCATCGACCGCGCGGGCCTCGTCGGCGAAGACAGTCCCACGCATAACGGCGCTTTCGATCTATCTTTCCTGCGCGCGGTGCCGCAACTTGCCGTGCTCGCGCCGCGGGACGACGTGGACCTGACGGAGATGTTGCGCTGGGCATTGCGGCAGCCCGGCCCCGTGGCCATCCGGTATCCCCGCGACAAGGCGCTCACGATCGGGCGGCGAACCGGACGCGACATTACGGCGGGAGAAATCCTGCGCCGTGGCGCCGAAGGCACGTTTCTAACGGCCGGACCGTGTGCAGCGGCATGTCTCGAAGCCGCCGCGATCCTCGAACGCGACGGGATCTCGATGGGCGTGGCCGACGCGCGCTGGGTCAAACCTGTTGATGCAGGTCTGCTCGACGAATTGGGCGGCCTGCCGATCGTTACGGTCGAAGAGAACGTCCTGGCGGGCGGTTTCGGGTCGGCCGTGCTCGAAGCCTTCGAGGAGCGCGGGCTGCTGAACGACGTGCGCGTCCATCGCATCGGACTGCCCGATGCCTACGGCGAACATGCGACCAGGGCGCAGCAGATTCACGAACACCGCCTCGATGCGGCAAGCTTGGCTTCGGCGGCACGAGCGTTCATGCTGCACAACGTCGCGGTGGCGAAATAGCAGTCCTGCACCCGACGCAGCAGCGCTTCCCCGCTTCGCTCGGAGCCAGCCAGGGCGTGCGGCGCGCAAACCATGCATAAACCCCTGGATCTGTGGTATAGTTCGGGTCTTCCGTTGTAGCAAAGAGTTCTCAACGCGCGCACTGTGGAGGCGTTTTTTGCATGGCAAGCGGGACGTACGATCATCAGGGCATCGAGCAGAAATGGCAGGCGTACTGGCTGGCCAACCGGACCTTCAAGTCGGTCGTGGACCGTGCCAAACCAAAGTACTACGTGCTGGACATGTTTCCGTACCCCAGCGGCGACGGCCTGCACGTCGGCCATCCGGAAGGCTATACCGCGACCGATATCGTTGCGCGATACAAGCGTATGAAGGGCTTCAACGTCCTGCACCCGATGGGCTGGGATGCGTTCGGGCTTCCCGCCGAGCGCCATGCTGTGCGCACCGGCGAACATCCCGCCGTGATCACCAACAAGAATTGTCAGACCTTCAAGAAACAGATCCAGGCGCTCGGGCTTTCGTACGACTGGGACCGTGAAATCAATACGACCGACCCGAAGTACTACAAGTGGACGCAGTGGATTTTCGAGGTCCTGTACGAACGCGGCCTCGCGTATCAGACTGAAGCCGCCGTGAACTGGTGTCCCGCGCTCGGGACCGTGCTCGCCAACGAAGAGGTCAAAGACGGCAAGTACGTCGAGACCGGCGACCCCGTCGAGAAGCGGCTCATGCGCCAGTGGATGCTCAAGATCACCGCCTATGCCGAGAGGTTGCTCGCCGACCTCGACGAACTCGACTGGCCCGAGGGCATCAAGGCGATGCAGCGCGAATGGATCGGGCGCAGCGAAGGCGCCGACGTGGTCTTCAAGGTTGCGGACTCGAACAAGGAATTCACGGTCTTCACGACACGGCCGGACACCCTGTTCGGCGCGACGTATTGCGTGCTCGCGCCGGAGCATCCGCTCGTGATGGAAGTCACTACGCCGGAGCAGCGCGACGCCGTGGCCGCGTATGTGGCCATGGCGTCGAAGCGCAGCGCCCAGGATCGCATGAAAGAGGAACGCGAGAAGACGGGCGCGTTCACGGGCGGCTATGCGGTGAATCCGGTCAACGGGAAGTCGGTCCCGATCTGGATCGCGGACTACGTACTCGCGGAATACGGCTATGGCGCAATTATGGCCGTGCCCGCGCACGATACGCGCGACTATGAGTTCGCCAAGAAGTTCGACTTGCCGATCATCGAAGTGATCAGCGGAGGCGACATATCGGCCGAGGCTTATACGGGCGACGGGATTCTCGTGAACTCGTCCATCCTCGACGGACTGAATGTCGCCGACGCCAAGAAGAAGATCGCGGCATGGCTTTCCGAACGCGGGATGGGCAACGGCACGGTCAACTATCGGTTGCGCGACTGGCTCTTCTCGCGCCAGCGCTACTGGGGCGAGCCGTTCCCGCTCGTGACCATGGAGGACGGAAGCGTCCGCCTCGTGCCGATGAAGGACCTTCCCGTAATCCTTCCCGAACTCGACGACTACCGTCCCACCGCCGACGGACAGCCGCCGCTCGCCCGCGCAACGGAATGGGTCAACACCACCGATCCTGTGGACGGCAAGCCGGCTGCGCGCGAGACGAACACGATGCCGCAGTGGGCGGGATCGTGCTGGTACTTCATCCGGTTCTGCGATCCGGACAATGACCAGGAAGCGTGGTCGAAAGAAGCCGAGTCGTACTGGATGCCGGTGGACCTCTACGTCGGCGGCGCGGAGCACGCCGTGCTGCACTTGCTTTACTCGCGCTTCTGGCACAAGGTCCTTTACGACGCGGGCCATGTTTCGACGAAAGAGCCGTTTGCGAAACTCTTCAATCAAGGCATGATCCTCGCCTACTCGTACCAGGACGACAACGGCAAGTACTACTACCCCGGCAACGTCGAGAAGCGTGGCGATCAGTGGTTCGCGAAAGAAACCGGCGTGCCCGTCCGCTCGCAGATCGAAAAGATGAGCAAGTCGCGGTACAACGTCGTCAACCCGGACGATGTCGTGCGCGAATATGGCGCCGATTCCGTCCGCTTGTACGAGATGTTCATGGGACCGCTCGACCGCGAGAAGCCGTGGACCGATGAAGGCATCCAAGGCGTGCACCGTTTTCTCAAGCGCGTCTGGTCGCTCTTTATCGGCGACGACGGGAACCTGCATCCGCGCATCGTCGACAGCGGCGGCGACCCGGCCATCGAGCGCATTCTGCACCGCACCATCAAAGAAGTAGGCGGCAACATCGAGGGCCTGCTGTTCAACACCGCGATTGCGCGCATGATGGAATTCGTCAACGCGTCGCTCAAGGTTGAGCGCATCAACAAGGCATGGATCGAGACCTTCGTCCTTGTCCTGTCGCCGTTCGCGCCGCACATGGGCGAAGAACTCTGGAGCCGGCTTGGCCACGGCAGCACGCTGGCCTACGAACCGTGGCCCACATACGACGAGGCCATGCTTGTCGAAGACACCATCGAGATCCCGGTGCAGGTCAACGGCAAGCTGCGCGGCGTCATCCGCGTCGCCGCGGGCGCGGACAAGGACACGATCCTCGCGGCCGCCAAAGCCGACCCGAAAGTCGTGCCTCATCTGGAAGGCAAGACGATCGTCAAGGAAGTCTTTGTGCCTGGCAAACTGGCAGGGCTTGTCGTGAAGTAAGGCCACGGCGCGGTGTTCCGCACTGGGAGACCTATGGCATCCATGAAGCGCCTGATTCTGAATGTGTCCGTGTTCCTTGGCTCAGCGGCCGTTTGCCTGGGGTTCGGGGAACTGGCAATTCGCGGCGTGTATCCCTTGATCCGCGACTATCAGATGGAAATGTGGCGCTACTTCGCGGAAGTGAAGAAGTTGTCGCCCAATCCGAGGCAGGGGTTCACGCACTACCCCAATCGGGACGGCGTGTACTACGGCGTCGAAATCGCCACAAACAACAGCGGATTCCGCGACCGCGAGTTCCCGCGCGAGAAACTGTCCGGCGTGACGCGGATCATGTTCCTTGGAGATTCGTTCACGCTGGGATGGGGCGTGCCTTTCGAGCAGACCTTCGAGAAGGTTCTGGAGAAGAAGCTCAACACTGGCGGCCAGCGCGTTGAGACGATGAATCTCGGTGTCGGCAACTACAATACGACAATGGAAGTCGAGTTGTTCAAGAGCGAGGGGCTGCCGTACCGGCCGGATGCGGTGGTTCTGGTGTATTTCGTCAACGACACGGAGCCTGTGCCGCAGATGTCCCGTTGGGGGTATCGTCTGCGGCGAAGTTCCTATCTGTTCGCATTTCTTCACGACCGGATGTTGCGGTACAAGGCAAGCTGGGGTTTCGGCGAAGATTGGAGAGAGTACTACGCATCGTTGTATGACGCAACTCGCCCAGCGCTGGCTGAGAACGCCGCTTCGTTCAAAGAATTGGCCCGCGTCTGCCGGGAGCACGGGGTCAAGCTCTTCGTAGTCAATTACCCAGACCTGCACGCGCTTAAAGAGTACCCATTTGATGTGGCGACGCAACACATCCGAACCCTCGCCCAAGGGGAGCAAGCGCCTTTTCTCGACCTCTTGCCGGTCTTGGCGCCACACGCGCCGGAGTCCTTGTGGGTCAGCAACGAAGACACTCACGGGAACGCGAAAGCGGCGGCGCTTGTCGCGGCGGCCATGGACACATGGCTGCGATCCTTGCTTCCATCCTTGCCGCAAGAATCACCTGTAACACCATAGAGCGCTGTCATTCGGGACGCACGAGGCGCCGGGTGGCTATCTCGACATTGCGCTGCCTCGGCCTGCGTGCGACAAGGCCACGCCTTTCATGGAAGGTAAGACGATCGTCAAGGCAGTCTTCGTGCCTGGAAAACTGGGCGGCCTCGTAGTAAGATAGGAACAGAGCGCTTCGCGAGACACCGGCTTGGCGAGGTACAAGCATGGCCGCTATTACGGACGATATCATTCGCGAGATAACCGAGAGGCTCGTGCGCGAGGCCCTTCCCGCCAAGATCGTTCTGTTTGGCTCCTGCGCTCATAGAAAACCGGGGCGTGACGTTGAGAAAGCCCTCATAGCGTGGCCGACTATAAAGGACGTCGAATTTCCCAAGACTCACGATCTGGAAGTCCTGGACGATCTCTTGTCGGATAACGCCGCGCAGCTTCCCACGGCTTTCGAATCGTTGCTCGACCTGAGCGCGATAGGCGTGCGCTTCCGCTATCAGCCTTATTGCGCGTTCGAGGAAGCTCTGGATCGTCCTGAACGCGCAACGCGTGCCGAGTCGTTAATTCTCTTCGTTGAGACCCAATTGCGGTAGGCTTCGCATACTGCCCGGAGCATATGACTAACAGGATGGCTGTGCATGAACGGAGGCGTGTTTCTCATTGAGGGCAAAGGCAAGTTGGTCAAAATGGCGGAGCAACGATTCGAAAGCGAGAATGTGTTTCAGGAGCTTATCGCGTCGTATCCCGACCTCTTGCCTGGCGACCAGATCGACTCTGAGAATCCACGGCGCTGGCTTCTCGTTTCCAGGGAAATGGGAATACCGGGTCAAGAGGATGAGACGGGACGCTGGGCTGTCGATCATCTCTTTCTGGACCAGGATGGGATTCCAACCCTGGTGGAAATCAAACGAAGCTCGGATACGCGAATTCGCAGAGAAGTGGTCGGCCAAATGCTGGACTATGCAGCCAATACGGCGGCCTACCTCTCGGTCGATATTATCAGAGAGCGTTTTCAAGCGGCGTGCGAACGGAATGGGCAGACTGCGCTTGAGAGACTGCAAAGTGTGTTCGCGCCGGACCTAGACGAGGAAACGTTCTGGGAGAATGTCAAAACGAATATCCAGGCAGGACGCATCAGATTGGTGTTTCTGGCCGATGAAATTCCACTGGAACTGCGGCGTGTGGTCGAGTTCCTGAGTTCTCAGTTCAAAACGACTGAGGTCGTAGCTGTCGAAATCAAGCAGTTTGCCGGTGAAGGCCTTCGTACTTTGGTGCCCCGTGTCCTTGGAAGTCGAACGGTCTCCTCCAGACCACGTTCTCCTTGGACTGCTTCCGAATTCCTCGACAAGCTGAAGAAGAGTCTGCCAAGCGAAGCCCTAGTAGCGAATCGAATTATGGAATGGGCTGGCCGCCGCGGGGTAGATTTCAAAGGAGGTAAAGGGGCTAAACAGGCTTCACTGGACCTTATAGTCAATGGTATGAAAGCGCTTGCACTATATGAGACCGGAGTATCTGCAAGCATGTGGCTCTATGCCGGGAACTTCAGGGGCAGAGACCGCGGTACCGAGGTCCTCGAACGAGCGTATGCCCTGCTTAGCCGTATCGAGGGCGTGCACTTGGAGCCGGAAAAGGACTATCAAGTAATTCGCCTCGGGCTGTTAAGTACAGAGAAATCATGGGCTCTTTTTGAAGAGGCCGCGACGTTGCTGTTTCAATGATAGCCACGCACTGGAGTGACGGGGCGTGCTTAGGTGTGAGTTAGGTTTCCGATGGTTTCCTATGGAGTGGATTGTACTTGTGATTAGGCGACGGCTTGACAACGCAATGCTTGTGATCACCGCGGTCTGTATCTGCAATGCAGCCTTTGCGGTATCGGTCGTGGACTTTGGCACGAAGGGCGACGGTATCGCGGATGACACTGCGGCGATTCAGCGCGCGATGGATGCCGCCGGGCCGCAGGGCGGTGTTGTGCGCTTGCCCGTGGGCAAGTACCTGGTCAAGTCCCACTTGACCGTTCCCACGAACGTGACGCTCGAAGGCGAGTGGCGGGCGCCGGCGCGGGGTGTGCCGTTCGATTCAGGAAGCGCGCTGTTATGTGTTGAGGGGAAGGGCGAGCCGGATGGGACTCCGTTCATTACGTTAAACACCAACGCTACGCTGTCGGGCTTGAGCATCTTCTATCCGGAGCAGGCAATCGCGAATCCGCCGCACGCGTATCCCTGGACCGTTCAAGCCGCGGACGGGACGGATAATTGCAGCATCGTGAACGTGACGATGATCAACCCCTACCAGGCCGTGGATTTTGGAACGTACACGACGGGCCGCCACTACATCAATGGCCTCTACGCGTATCCTCTTTTCAAAGGCCTGTACATTAATCAATGCTACGATGTCGGGCGCATTGAGAATATTCATTTCTGGCCGTTTTGGGACCTGAATCCCGACAGCCCGCTATGGGCATTCACCAAGGAACAGGGGACGGCATTCATTATCGGCAAGACCGACGGTGAAATGGCGTTCAATTGTTTCAGCATCTTCTATCACGTCGGGATGCATTTTGTCGCCGGGCCCATATCGGGCCAGAAGGGCCGCGCGATTCCGGGCAGCGGCGTCTATACGAACTGCTACATGGACATCACGCCGTGCGCGATCAAGGTCGACGAAACCGCCGCCACGGCCGGTGTCTCGTTCGTCAACGGGATGTTCATGTCGGGCGTCGAGGTCGCTCCCTCGAACAAAGGCGAGGTGAAGTTCACCGCGTGCGGTTTCTGGGCCAATCGCGGCCAGTCGTATCACGCGAAGCTCGAAGGGCGCGGCGCCGTGTTCTTCGAAGGATGTCATTTCAGCAACTGGGATCAGGCGATGGACGGCACGCCGTGCATCGATGCGGATTGCGCGCGGCTGATCGTCACCGGCAGCGAGTTCAATACGGACCGCACGAATCACTGGAAAGTGCGCCTCGGACCTAACGTCAGAACGGGCGTGATTACGTCCAACCTCATGCCGGGCGGAGTCTTGATTAAGAACGAGGCCGCGGACAGCGCCGATGTGCAAATCGGTCTCAACGCGGGCGCGGCCGTTACGGGCCGTGTGCGCGAATGGCTCATCCTCGGGCCGTTCCCGAATCCTGGAATCAAACACGCCGGCGAAGGACAGCCCTCGCGCGCCGGATTCGATACCGACTACCTCGCCTCGATCGGCGGCGAGGCCAAAGCGACGCTTCGGCCGAATCTGACGGTGCCTTTCGCTTCGGACGGCGGCAAGGAACGGAGCGCGAGCGTCCAGTCGTTCAAGGCCGAGGGCGATGGGCCGATCGATCTCAAACGGCTCTTCCCGGACGGACACGGCGTGGCGTACGCATTCTGTTATCTGCAATCGGATCGAGACCAAACGGCGCGTATCGAACTTGGCGCGAACGACTGTTCGAAGGTCTGGGTAAACGGCGCTCTCGTCCATCGCCTCTGGGACGCGCAGGGCGGCGACAGCACGCCCGGCGCGTACACGTTTGACGCGCCGCTCAAGAAGGGGATGAATTCCGTGCTCGTCAAGGTAGAAGACGCCGGAGGGCGGCGTTGGGAGTTCGTTTTCGAGGCCTACGGCAAGAACGGGAATCCTCTCAAGGCAGCGTTGCAGTAACTCCTCGTAGCGCTCGCGCACTCCGCGGCGCAAGATGATCTTCAACAGGCCAAACAGGTACACTCTCGTCGTTTGGCTCCTGGGGCGAATGCTATGTTGACATTGCCGGAGAAGTTTCTGTTTGCGCTGATCCTTGTCGGATCGATTGCGTATTTCGTGCGCCGGACCGTCACGCTCGTGCGTCTCGTGCGCATGGGGGCGGCGGATCCCGAAGATCGGTTCGCGGACCTTCCAGCCCGTTTGACGAATGCCGTGTTGGACGTGGTGCTGCAACGCAAGGTGCTGCGCAAGCCCTGGGTCGGCCTGTTTCACTTGTTGATCGTGTGGGGGTTCTTCGTCTTTGCAGTCAATACCGTCAACCATTTTACCGGAGCGTTCATCCCCGGATTCCATCTCTTCGGCAATACACTTCTCGCGCACGCTTACACCGTGCTTGCCGATTCGTTCGCGCTGCTGATCCTTGCGGGCGTGCTCGGCCTTGCGTTCCGGCGGCACGTGCTGCGGCCGCCGAACCTCACGCGCCCGTCGGTCGAATCGGTCATCGTCTTCACGTTTATCGGCGGCGCGATGGTGGCGTATCTCTGGGCGTACGCTTGCGAAATCGCGCTCGGCCTCGTCGCGCATCCGCAGTATCATTTCGCGAGCGCGTTCTTGGCCGAAGGGCTGCGCCGGCTCAGTCCAGGCCCGATGCACGCCATGGCGCACGTTGCGTGGTGGTGCGACGCGCTGATGCATCTCGTGCTCGTGGCCCTGCTGGTGATTCCAACCAAGCATCTGCACCTCGTCGCAGGCCCGATCAATCTGGTCTTCTCGCGGTCGCGTCCGCGCGGCCAGATGACCAAGCTCGACCTCGAAGACGAGGCCGCGGAATCGTTCGGCGTGTCGCGCATCGACGCCTATTCGTGGAAACAAAACCTGGACCTGTTCGCGTGCATCGAGTGCGGCCGCTGCCAGGATTACTGCCCCACGTCCAATTCGAACAAGCCGCTGAAGCCCAAGTATCTTATCGTGGACCTTAAGCACCATCTACTGGCCCAGGAGAGCGGCACGAAGGAAGACGGCCCGGCGCTGATTGGCGGCGTGGTGCCGGCCGACGCCATCTGGGCGTGCACCACGTGCGGCGCGTGCGTCGAGCATTGCCCGATGGCCATCGAGCATATCGACAAACTGACGGACCTGCGCCGCTACCTCGTGCTGACCGAAGCCGACTTCCCGGAGACGGCCGCGGCCACGTTCCGCAACATGGAAACGGCCGGGAACCCGTGGGGCTTGGCGCGTGGCGAACGCGCGGCTTGGGCCAACGGACTCGGCGTGCCGACGTTCGCGGAGAAGCAGGAGGCCGAGATCCTGTATTGGGTAGGGTGCAGCGGCTCGTACGACGATCGCAGCAAGAAGATTAGCGTGGCGATGGTCAAGATACTCCAGGCGGCGGGCGTGGACTTTGCCATCTTGGGCGAGGAAGAGCGTTGCACGTGCGAAAGCGCGCGGCGGCTCGGCAACGAATACCTGTACCAAACGGCCGCCCAGGAGATCGTCGAGGTCTTGGCGCAGTACCGCTTCAAGCGCATTCTCGTTACGTGCCCTCATTGTTTTAACACGTTCAAGCACGAGTACCCGCAATTCGGCGCGGAGTACGGCGTCGTACATCACACGCAGCTTATCCAGGAACTCCTTCAGGCCGGGAGGCTCACGCTTGGAGGACAACCGTCGAATCACCGGAGCGTAGTCTTCCACGATTCGTGTTACCTCGGGCGTTACAACCAGATCTTCGATGCCCCGCGCGACGTGCTCGCCAAGACGGGCGCGCAGGTGGCGTCCGTACCGCGCGAACGCGAGAAGGGTTTCTGCTGCGGCGCGGGCGGCGGCCGCATGTGGCTCGAAGAGAATCTCGGCGATCCCATCAACGGCCTGCGCGTGAAGGAACTGCTCGACACCGACGCGGCCGAGGTTGCCGCGGCATGCCCGTTCTGTATCACCATGCTCACCGACGCTCTGAAGAAACAACCGAAAGAAGGCGTCGCAATCAGAGATATCGCCGAGATCGTCGCCGAGTCGCTTGGGGTTTGATTCGCGACGGCACAAAGCGCCAACACAAACTCCACGCGGTTCTTTATGTCGTTCGCGTAAGGATATCCAGTCTGAAGCGGACCCTAGACTCCGAAGCGCCCTCGCCTACTGCCCATCTGGGGCGCTGATGGTGCGGGCGACTTCTTTTTCGAGGGTGGCGTAGGTGCGGTTGTAGTGTTGGCGCAGCGCTTCTTCGGGGGCGGTTCCTTGCGCGAGCGTGGACAGGAAATCCGACATCCGGTGCGCACCGAACTTGGTCCATAGGTAATGGACGGTGGCGTGGGACTGCGCGTACGCGAGGCGCAACGCATCAGGACTCAGCCTGTCCATTTGGCCGTCTTCGATCGACGCCAGCGTGAACAGCGCGTCCTGGGACTTGGCCTTGCCGAGCAGGTCTTGCTGCAGCGGCCCGAACGCGCGCGACATTTCCTCGGCAAGCCCTTCGTTGAGCCACCACGGCACGCGATTCCCCGCGACGAACCGCACCACAACGTGCGTGTACTCGTGGTAAAGCCGCTGTTTCAATTCCGCGTCATCGAGCAGGGCACCCTGCGTGTCGTAGAGCGGAATGCGGATCTTCCCGTCATACAACGCGCCGATGTGTTGCCCGGCCTGGGTTGCGTCCGAGAATTCCTTGGCGCTGTATACGATGACTTGGATGGGAGTCGGCGGATACACCATGCCCAGGCTGCGGCCGACTTCGCCGTAGGCGCGTTCGAGGAAGTTCAGCGCGCGGCGCAATGCGCGCGCGGGAATCTCCGGGCTGAACGAGAATTGGAAGTGCCGCGACGTTGACGGTTTGAAACCGGCTTCGACCGAATCCTCGCGCGACGCCTTTTCAATCTTCTGCTGAAGTCCCGGGCGGCTCGGTTGGACCTCGAGCACCCATTTCCATTGCGTCATCGCCGACGGGATATCGTTGTCGGCGTAGTACGCGTCGCCGAGCAGTTCGTGTGCATCGGCGCTTTGCGGCGAGAGGTCGATCGCCTCTTCGAGGCGCGCGATCGCCTCAGGCACGAGATCCAGGCGCAAGTAATACGACCCCAGTTGAACAAGCGGCGAATGATTCTCGGGATCGATGCCGATCGCGATTTCGAGATGCTTCGCGGCACCCGCGAAATCCGCATCGTGCGCGAGATCGTTGGCCGCGGCCTGGTGTGCATTGCACAGGTTCCGCCTGACGACCCCGTTGTCCGGCACGGCCTCGTACGCGCGCTCGAACGCGCGAATCGCCTCGTTCCAGTGCTTGGCGTTGTATTGGGCCACGCCGTCAGCGTTGAGTTCCGCGGCTGTCTGCGCCTGCACCACGCACGGGCACAGTGCGCACCACGCCAGCGCCAACAGGAATTCGGTCTTGATACCCACGCGCCTCCTTCCCGTCATGGCAACAGGGCGACGGCTTCGACTTCGACTTGGATATCGAACGGGAGGCGGCCGGCCTGGATGCACGTGCGCGCGGGGAAGTTCGACGTGAAGAACTCTTTGTAGATCTCGTTGAACGCGGCGAAATCATCCATGTTCGCCAGGTAGGCGTTGACCTTGACCACATGTTCGAGGCTCGAGCCCGCGTCTTCCAGAATCGCTCTCAGATTCGACAGCGTCAGCCGCGCCTCTTCCTGAATCGTGCCTTTCTTCAAGCCGCTGC
The DNA here is from genome assembly GCA_964402555.1 of uncultured Nitrospiraceae bacterium. Classification (GTDB taxonomy): domain Bacteria; phylum Hydrogenedentota; class Hydrogenedentia; order Hydrogenedentales; family SLHB01; genus CAYOCT01. Next base: position 16,512 of record CAYOCT010000049.1, read on the forward strand.
CGTCCGGTGCGACAGGCCCCTGCCCTGAAACAAACAGAAGATTGCCCGCCGCCACGGCGTGCGAATACGGGCCTTGGGCCGGCGGCCCGTTCGGGGCGAAGATGCATTGCTTATCCATGGTGTTTCTCCTCGACACTATCTACGTCTTCCAACGCTACCACATGATGGCGCAGCCGTCAAACGGCCCGTCGATTGTGGACGAGGTGGACTCAGTGGACGGAGTGGACATAGCCCAAGGGTGAAGCGGTCCACTTCGTCCACAAAGTCCACAACACCATGCAACGCCGGATGCCAGATCAACGATACCGCCCGGCCATTCCGTTGACGCGGATACGGAGCAGGTCCAAGAACATGGCAGCGGAATCCTTGAACATGCGGACGCTGCTGTGGGGAGAGTTGCACCAGAGGACCGGAACTTCGTCGATGCGGAGGCCGTGCCGCTGCGCGATGTAGAGCAGTTCGGCATCGAACGAGAATCCGTCAAGACGCTGGCGCGGGAAGACGATATCGGCGCTGCGCGCGGTGAAGGCCTTGAATCCGCACTGCGTGTCGATGAAGTCCCGCATGAGGAAGAGCTTGACGAACCTGTTGAAGATGCGCCCCATGTTTTGGCGCAACGGATGCTGGCGCACCTGGACGCGGGAGTCGGGGAGCGATCGCGATCCGATAACGATATCGGCGCCAGCCTCGAACTGCGGCCATACGAGTTCCAGATCGGCGATCGGAGTCGAGCCGTCGGCATCCATGAAGATCCGGTACTCGCCCGTCGCGGCCAGCATTCCCTTCTTGACCGCATAGCCCTTGCCGCGGTTGCCGCCGTAGTCGATCACGCGCGCCTCGGGGCACAGCGTCTGCACGAGCGCGGCGGTACGGTCGGCGCTGCCGTCGTCCACCACGATGATCTCGGCTTCGTAGGACTGCTTCGCGAGGTACTCCTGAGTCAGACGCAACGTGTCGCCGATGCGCCGTTCTTCGTTGTAGGCGGGAATGATAATTGAAAGATGCACTGCTTCAGTCCCGGCAAGGCGCGCCGCCTTGCCCCGCTAATCCATGCGGAACCGTTCGCCGAGATACGTCTTCCGCGCGAGCGGATTCTCGGCGATTTCCCTGGGCGTGCCCGCCACGCTGACCCGTCCGTCGCTCAAGATGAACGCGAAGTCCGTGATCTCAAGCGTCTCGCGAACATTGTGATCCGTGATCAGAACGCCGATTCCTTTATCCTTGAGTTTGACTACGGTTTCCTGCAAGTCGGTTACAGCGATCGGGTCAATGCCCGCGAATGGCTCGTCCAAAAGGAAGATCTTGGGTTCGGTCGCGAGCGCACGGCAGATTTCCGTACGCCGCCGCTCGCCTCCCGACAGGGTGTACGCCGGGCTTTCGGCCAGATGCGCGATGCCCATCTCTTCCATCAGCTCGTCAGCGCGCGCCTTGCGATCCGCGGACTTCATCGGCTGGTATTCGAGTACCGCCAGCACGTTCTGGCGCACGGTAAGCTGGCGAAACACGGACGGTTCCTGCGGCAGATACGCAAGTCCCTGGCGCGCGCGCAGGTACATGGGCATCTTGGTGATGTCTTTGCCGCAGAAGGAAATCGTCCCGCCGGTCGGATGCAGCAGGCCCACGATCATGCGGAACGTCGTGGTCTTGCCTGCGCCGTTGGGACCGAGCAACCCCACGACCGCGCCGGGTTCGAGCGCGATCGACACGTCGTTGACGACCACGCGCTTCTTGAATTGCTTGGTCAAATGATCCGCGTGCAACAGCGGACTGCGATCGCCGTGAGCCTCGATCTCCTCAGCCATGCGGTTCTCCTGTAGTGTCCGCTAATTGCGCGAAGCCAGTGTACCAATTCACAAAGGCTCCTCTCATCCGCGGCGCATGTGTCATTGCGAGCGCAACGAAGCAATCTCGCCATGCCACGACACTCGGCCCGAAGTGAGATTGCTTCGCTGCGCTCGCAATGACACGCAAACCGCGCTGTCAGATGTCATCCGGGCCAATGATTGCGTTAGTTCGTTGCCGCCTGCGGTGGGGCGAACACTCCGGGGAACGCGGCTTCGAGCAAGAGCCGGTTCAGGCGCATTTGCTCGTCGGCGGAACACTTGCCCTTCGCGAGCAACGCCTTCGCCTCGGCGCCTACGTCAACACCGCGCCACGCCGTTTCGTCGTAGAATTTCGGGTGCATCAAGACGCGGTTGATCTCCTTGGCCGCCGTGTCTTTCTCTTTCACCAGTTCCTCGGCCGTCATCGAAGCCACGGCCTTCTGGAACTTTGGATTCAGCAGCGAATACAGTTGCCGGCCGGGAGAAGGGTCTTCGGACTTGGCGGCGGCGGCCAACTTCGTGAACAAAGCGTTCCAGTCCCGCACGTCATCCGCGGTCAGCAACGAAGTCGATTCCGGCTTGGCGGGCTTGTCCTCGCCCGCGCCGAAGGGGATCATGTCGGCATGGCCGCCGAAGACCTGGTACCGGTTCTTGCTGAAGTCGAGGATGATCTTCTGCGCCTCGAGGCCTTGCGGCGCCTGGTCGTTCTTCATGACCGGGTTGCCCGTGAACGTGAGCGTGCCGTTGTCGAAATCCCAATCGGCCTTCTCGGCACGGATCTCCGCTTGCGGGTGTTTGATGTACACCTTGCCCTCGAGCAGGATCCGCGACGGGCGTTTGCCCCCGTTTTCGGGCCACGAAAACTTCATCTGATTGGCGCTGATGGGCAGCGGCGGTTTGGAGGGATCGTCCGAAAGCAGCGTGATCCGCACGCCGTCCGACATGCTGTCGATGCGCCCGTTGAATCCGCCCACGAACACGCCCGCCTCGTCGAGGCGCAACGCCGTGTAGCCTCCGGCTCCCGTCGATTTTGCGTCGGCGGGTTCCTCGGCGAAGGCCGCTCCCAGCGCCATCGCCACACCCATGGCCAGCACGGCCGCGCGAACGTGGTTCATGATTCGTCTCCTTCTTCAATCTGGATCAGGCCCGAGACATGCGTAAGCGTCATCTCCCGAGTCTTCGGAAGCAAGCGCACACTCGACGCCTCCAAGTACAGCCTCGGAGATGCGATCGTCAGCGGGTTGTCGCTTCGCGCGACGTCCTCGTCGTTATTCCACTCGATATCTTGGAGATGCAGGCGCATCGCGCCGATCCAGGCTTCGATACCGCCTTCGAGATACGCCATCTTCGACTCTTGAAAGCGGCCACGCGCGGCCTCGATCCGGATCGGTTCCTGGTTCTGGTCGCGTCCGTAAATGATCGCGCGCGCCTTGTCGAACGACCAGAGGTTATCGTCCTGCAGCGCGCATGCGTCCGCATGGACCCAGAACGTGGGTTTGCGTTCCTCGCCGGCGCTGGGATGGTTATCGTAGAGGCGCAGTTCCACGCCTTTCACCTCCATGCTGGACGCGGCGGCGTCCGGCGAAATGGCCGGAGCGCCGGCAGGGGCCGCTTCCGCGGGGGATGACGGCTTGGCCGGCAGGCCTTTGCCGCAGCCGAGCAGCACCAACAACAGAAGCGCTAGTCCGCTGCGTCTCACGCGGCCCCTTTCTCGTTCCTGCGAAACACGGCCTTCAACCCCTTGAGGGTAAGCAGGTCATCGACTTTGTCGATGCGTTTCGCGATGCCCGCCATGACCGTGGCCAACCCGCCCGTCGCGATAACCGTGGCCGGTATGCCCGATTCCTCGATCATGCGCCCCACGATGCCGTCCACGAGATCGGCGTAGCCGTAGGTCAGGCCCGAGCGAATGTTGTCGACGGTATTGCGGCCGATTACCAGCGGCGGCCGCGAGATGTCGACACGCGGGAGCTTCGCGCATTTCTCGAACAGGGCATCCGCCGACACTTGGATACCGGGCACGATCACGCCGCCGCGGTACTCCGCTTTCGCGGTGATGTAGTCGAAAGTGGTCGCCGTGCCGAAATCGATCAGGATGAGCGGGCCGTGGTGGTCCGACAGCGCGCCCACGGCATTGACGATACGGTCCGCGCCGACTTCCTTCGGGTTGTCGCACTGAAGAACCAAACCCGTTTTCGTGCCCGGCCCCACCATCAGCGCTTCCACGCCGAACACGGTCTCGCTGACGCGAAGGAGATCGTAATTCAGTTGCGGCACCACGCTCGAAATGCAGCAGCCCGACACGGCTTCAATCGTCGTGCCATGCTGTTGGAACAGCATCGCCATCAGCAGCCGCAATTCGTCGAGCGTGTGGTAATTATGCGTGCAGACTCGCCAGTGCGCCCGGAGGGCGTCCCCTTCGTAGATGCCAATCACCGTGTTCGAGTTGCCGACGTCCATAACCACAAGCATGGCTATTCACTCCGAAACAACAACGAGAAATCGAAGGCCGGGGCCGAGTGCGTCAGGGCGCCTACCGAAATCACGTGGACGCCGGTCTCGGCCATGGCGCGGATACGTTCGAGGTTCGCGTTTCCGCTCGCTTCGAGCAGGATATTCCTGTTTCCCACGCGCCGGACTGCCTCGCGCATGGTGTCATAGCTCATGTTGTCGAGCATGATCGCGTCGGCGCCCGCGGCAATCGCTTCCTCCAGCTCTTCGAGCGAGGTCACTTCGACTTCGATCTTCATGAGGTGATGCACGCCGCTCGTCGCGTTCTTGACGGCCGCCGTAATGCCGCCCGCCGCCGAAATATGATTCTCTTTGATGACGACCCCGTTGAACAGGTTGTGCCGGTGATTCGTTCCCCCGCCATGCACGACCGCTTCCTTTTCAAGCTGCCGCATCAGGGGCGTCGTCTTGCGCGTGTCGCACACCTTCACATTCAGGCCCTCGACCGCCTTGACGTATTTCGACGTCAGCGTCGCCACGCCCGAAAGATGCCGCACGAAGTTCAGGGCGGTCCGTTCCGCGGTCAAGACCGCGCGCGCGTTGCCCTCGAACGTCGCCACCTCGTCGCCCTTGTGCAACCGCGCCCCGTCGGACAGCGCGTCCCATTCCCGAATGTTCGCCCGCATGCAGTCGAACACCATTCGGAACACGCCGATACCGCTCAGCACCCCGTCTTCCTTGGCCACGAGACGCGCATGGCAGCGCGCGTCCGCCGGCACGGTGCGATTCGTTGTGATGTCCTCCTGGCCGATATCCTCGTCCAGGGCATCCATGATGAGCCGTTTCAAGAGTCTCACGATACGTCAATCATCCTCCCGCTTAAGCGAAGGAGGATAGCATAATACCGACAAAAACGCGACTTTTGCGCGCCGCTCGATGCAAGCGAAGTGCCGATCCTGGAGTAGCGCCGGTTTCGAAGAGATCTTCCCTACTGTTCTTCGTGCTCTGCGCCTCGATCGTGCTCCGGTAGATCCCGTTTTGCCAGAACCAATCTTCCTCGGCTCCAGGTTTCGGTTCATCCCTCAAACAGCAGGTATCCGCCCTCTGCCCAAGGGGGAAGAAGCGGCCCCTACCCCCAGGCGCCAGTCAGTTGACTTTGGGTTCCTGGCCGCGCCAGACCATGTCGCCATCACGGATGCTCTGGCGGCCCCCGTCATCGACCAGGTTTCGCCCGACGCTGTAGAGAAGGAACCCGGAACCGGATGGTTCGTAGTGATAGGACGTGCCGGTGAAGGGGTCCACAGGAACTCGGCCGCCGACGTAGGAAGCGACCGCATCCAGCGATGCCGGATAGGCCCCCGTGCGGTCATGGTATTGCTCGACCGAGAGCCCCAGGCACATCAGATCGAGCCATGCTTCGTTACGCGCCTGGGCTTCGATGGCGTGGGTCAGCGCGGGCAGCAACATGCGCGAGAACACGCGGGTGCGCGGCAGGTCCCGGACATCCTGGTTAATCTCGTCCATGATTGGGCGGGCCTCGTAATAGGCCAGCCGTGCCGCCTCTTGAATGCGCGCCATCGTCTCCGCGTAGGCCTCCTCGTCCATGTTCAGCCACGGCCGGGCCAGCACACTTCCGTAAAGTTGCAGACCCACGTTTTCCCATCCCGAAGTCGTGCCCAAGGGCGCGGCATCTGTATTGCCATTGCGGAGTTGTTCGAACACGTCCAGGCCAAATCCGCCCTCGCCCGAAAGGGAATCGGCGAACGCGGCGCGGTAGCTCGCCTGTCCCGCCGCGTCGATGAGACTGCGCGCCACTTCCGGCGGCAGTCCTTCCTCAGGCAGGCTGATGTCAGCGGTGGCGCACCCTATTCCTGAAACCACGATACGCACGAGTTGGGATATCAGGATGGGCTCGTCGTTCAGGCCGCGCCCGAGGCCCAGTATTGCAAGGATATCCTCCGAGGCTTCGCCATAATTGCCCTCGTGTCCCTGCATAGCCGCGTCTTCCGCAAGAAGGCGCGAGAACTCACGCAACTTTGAGAGGTGGGGGAGTTCAAGCTTGAAGCCTTTGGAATAGTCCAGTTCGTAGAAAGGTCCGCCCATCGCGGCCAGCTTTCGCAATTCGAGAATGAGTTCGCGAGTCTCTCCCAAGACCGCTTTTGCCTTGGCCCAATCTTCCTCGGTCCATTCGAGAGCCGATTTGTTCTGCAATTCGGTCTGTATGTCGTCCCAGTGCTTGTTCTGATGCAATAAGGTGTCTTTACCTAATGCGCTCTTGAATGCCGCAATCGCCGCTCCAGGCAATTCGCTCGCCGGAGGAGTTTGCCCGGAAGGAGATTGGGCCGATTGAACCTCCGTTGCAGCCGCACGAGTGGCAAGACTCGCTCTGATCCGTTCCTTCGCTTCATTCCGAAATTTGGCCACAGCCGGACTTTGCTTATGCTGGGTTACGAAACGTGCCCATACGATGGCGGACAAAGTCAACACGGCCATGGTTGTCGCCAAAGTCAGGATCGTCCGCTGTCTTCGTCTCGCTGTCACGTCCGGCTCCACCACAATCTGGTTGGATATCCAGTATATATCACGGTCCGCTCAGAGCCTAATGACCCCGGTTACCGAGAGCGATCAAGTCCTTGAAGTGGAAGGACTAACGCGTCTACAAACAGGGACCAGCCAAACCCATTACTGGGTTGTTTCCTGATTGACAACCGCAATATATTGTGGTATCTTGAGATAACGTGAAAAAGTGTGCCTATATTTTGTAGTTTGCGGAATCGTCGAAATCCACGCGAGGCAGGGCCGGTTATGAACCTGGATGATGTCATCTTTCTCGGGCGCGACGCGATGATGGTCACATTACTGGCGTCCGCGCCGATGTTGCTTTCGGGCATGATCGTGGGCCTGATTATCAGCATCTTTCAGTCGGTCACCCAGATTCAGGAAATTACGCTGACATTCGTGCCGAAGATCGTCGTCGTCATGGTGTCGTTCGTGATCTTTTTGCCCTGGATGGTATCCGTCGTCATGAACTTTGTGCAGCCGCTGTTCGGCGGATTTCAGAATATCGTGAAATAGAACGGAGGCGTTGCCGCCCGGAGTTGCGCGTGCAGGATTTGGCCATTTTCGAGATCGAAGTCTTCAAGGTCTTCGCCCTGGTGCTGGCGCGGATCAGCGGACTCGTCTTTGCCGCGCCCGTTCTCGGGTCGCGCAACGTGCCGATCACCGCCAAGATCGGCCTTGCGGCGATGACGGCCCTGCTCGTGACGCCGAGCGTGGCGGCCTTGAAACAGCCGCTGCCCAACGAGGCGATCCCGTTCGCCATGATCGGCGCGGGCGAAGTGCTGATCGGCCTGATGATGGGCTTCGTCATGACCATCGTGTTCGCTTCGATTCAAGTGGGCGGGCAGATCATGGATATGCAGACGGGCTTCGGGATGATCAACATCTTCAACCCGGCGCTGGGCACGCAATTCCCCATCCTGGGCTTCTTTCTGTTCATTTTGGCCGTGCTGTTGTTGCTCGCGACCAACGGCCACCATTTGATGCTTCGCGCAATCGTCTCGACCTTCGACAAGATCCCGCTCGGCGGGTTTGTCGTGCGGCGCGAATTGTTGTGGGAGGTGAGCCGCTGGGGCAGCGCGATGTTCTACGACGGCCTGATGATCGCGGCGCCCGTGGCCGCGGCGATGCTGGTCGCGTATGCGGTCATGGGGCTTGTAGGCCGCGTGGTCCCGCAGGTTCAATTGTTCGTAGTGGGATTCCCGATCACGATCGCGCTGAGTCTGTTCATCGTCGCGATTTCGATCGAAGTCTATCTGAGTTACCTGGACGGAATGTTCGAGCGGATGTTCCGTGACGTCGCCACGATGATTCATGGTATGAGTTGAGATCTTCAGTGAGGCGTGAGTCCGTGCTCGTGCTCGTGCACGTAATCGTAATCGTAATCGAAGTTGAGAAAGTATGAATCTACCGACGCTATAGGCAAGTAGCGCTAATCCAGCTGTCATTCTGAGCGAAGCGAAGAATCTCGCTTGGGACGGAAGCTCAGCCTGGCAAGCGAGATTCTTCGCTTCGCTCAGAATGACAGAGGGTCGGGTTCTGCTCTTCGAGGTAGCACGAAGAAGCGGCCCAAGATCTATTGATTGTGACTTGCTACAGTAGGAACGAGCCATGGCCGAACAGCCCGGCGGAGAAAAATCGCTCCCAGCGTCGCCACAAAAGCGGCAGCGGGCGAGAGAGAGCGGCAAGGTTGCGCGAAGCCAGGATCTGAGCGCAGCCTTTGCCATGCTCGCCGCGCTCGCGCTCCTGCGGTTTCTGGGCGCGCCGCTGTTCAAACAGTTGCTCATGGGCATGAGCCAGTTCTTCGGTCAGGCCGACACGTTCCTGCCCGTGTTCGACAACATGCAGTTCCTCGCGATCGAGTCGCTCTGGCGGCTGACCTCGGCCGTACTGCCGTTCATGCTGTTGATGATGATCGGCGGGATCGTCGTCAACGTCATGCAAGTCGGCCTTTTGTTCACGGGCAAAACCATCACTCCCGACTTCAGCAAGGTCAACCCCTTTTCGGGATTCGCCAACTTGTTCTCGTTGCGCGCGCTAGTCGAACTGCTCAAGTCCGTCTTGAAGGTGAGCGCAGTCGCGTATGTCACGTGGATCACGGTGCGCGACCATGCGTATGACTACGTGTACCTGATGGATTCGACGCCGGCCGCGCTCGCCCCGGCGGTGGCCGGAATGATCTTCGCGCTCTGGTGGCGCATCGTGCTGCTGTTCATTGTGCTCGGCCTGCTCGATTACGGGTTCCAGCGCTGGCAGTACGAACGCGGGTTGATGATGACCGTGCAGGAAGCGCGCGAAGAACTGCGCGAATACGAAGGCGACCCGCGCATCAAACAACGCATCCGACAGATTCAGCGGCGCATCGCGATGCAGCGCATGATGGCGGAAGTTCCCAGGGCCGACGTGATCGTCACGAACCCGGTGCGTTTCGCCGTGGCGCTGCGCTACGACGCGGAGAAGATGCTCGCGCCGATCGTGGTTGCCAAAGGCGCGCGCATCCTGGCCGAACGCATTCGCGACGTCGCCATCGAACACGACGTGCCCATCGTGCAGAAACCGGAATTGGCGCGCTCGCTGTTTCGCACCGTCGAGCTTGGCCAGCCGATTCCCGAACCGTTGTTCCGGGCCGTGGCGGAAGTCCTGGCCTACGTGTATCAGATTGATCGCCGTGCGGAAAAAGTGCGCGAACGCAGCCAGGGATGGCAGACCGCGCGGCAAATGGGATAGAAGGGTTTTGGGGCTCGGGTGTCGGGTCTCGAATCAAGAAAGCAAACAATGATCGCACACAACTTTGGAAAGCAGCGCCCGAAACCCGAAACCCTGCGTTAGCATGGAGTAACACCCTTGGCGCTCCCCGCGGGACAGATACAGCAGCAGCGGCCATGGTCGCTCGCGCAGAACCAGGACATCGCGCTGGCAGTATGCGTGATCGGCATCCTGGTCGTGCTGGTCATTCCCATTCCCACGTGGACGCTGGATATCCTGCTGACGATTAATATCTCCGTCTCCGTCGTCGTCATGCTGGCCACGATCTATCTGCAACGCTCCGTCGAGTTCGCGGTGTTCCCGTCGTTGTTGCTGATACTGACCTTGTTCCGGTTGAGTCTGAACGTCGCGTCGACACGCCTGATCCTGGCCAATGCCTACGCGGGCCGCGTGATCGAGGCGTTCGGGGGCTTCGTGACCAGCGGCAGCTACGTGGTCGGGGCGGTCATCTTCACGATCCTCGTCGTGATCCAGTTCGTCGTGATCACCCGGGGCGCGCAACGCATCTCCGAAGTCGCCGCACGTTTCACGTTGGACGCGATGCCCGGCAAGCAGATGGGCGTGGACGCCGACCTGAACGCCGGGTTGATTACCGAATCGCAAGCGCGCCAGCGCCGCAGAGACATCGAGCGCGAGGCGGACTTCTACGGCGCGATGGACGGAGCAACGAAGTTCGTCCGCGGCGACGCGATCGCCGGGCTGGTGATCACCATTGTCAATATCATCGGCGGCTTCATTATCGGCGTGCTTATGCGCGGGCTGCCGCTGACCGACGCGTTGCGCGTGTACACGCAGTTGACCATCGGCGACGGCCTTGTGACGCAGGTGCCCGCGCTGGTCATCTCGACCGCGGCCGGCCTCATCGTCACGCGGACCGCCACTGAAGAGAACATGGGGGCCGATTTTGGCAAGCAGCTTTTCCGCTATCCGCGCGCGCTCGCGGTCGCGTCGGCGATGCTTGCGTGTTTCGGGATCGTCCCGGGCATGCCGACGATTCCGTTCCTCGTAGTGGCCGCGCTCCTCGCGATGGCGTCGTATCGTGCGAGCCAGGCGTTCAAGGCGCGTGAGGCCGCCCAGCGAGCGGCGGAACTCGCCGAGGAAGAAGCGGCACAGCCTGAAGCGGCGCCGCGCACCGAAGACCTGCTGACCGTCGACCCGTTGAAGATCGAACTGGGCTACGGGCTGATACCGATGGCTGATCCGAAACAGGGCGGCGACTTGCTGACACGTATCCAGATCATCCGCCAGCAGATTGCGACGAAGATGGGCTTTGTCGTGCCGATCATCCGCATCGTCGACAACATGCGGCTGCGGCCGAACGAGTACCGCGTGCGCCTGCGCGACGCGACCATCGCCTCGTACGAACTCATGCCGGACTGTTACCTCGCGATGAACCCCGGCCTCGCCGAAGAGGAGATCGACGGTTATCCCACGAAGGAACCGACTTTCGGGATGCAAGCCGTTTGGGTCACGCGCGCCAACCGCGACCGCGCCGAACGCCTCGGCTACACCATCGTCGAACCTTCCGCGGTCCAGGCGACGCATCTCACCGAACTGATCATGAGCCATGCCGACGAATTGCTGTCGCGCGAGGACGTCCAGGGACTTGTCAAGCACCTGAGAGAAACCGCGCCGTCGGTCGTCGAGGAACTTATTCCGAACATCCTGACGCTGGGCGAAGTCCAAAAGGTGTTGCACAACCTCCTGCGCGAACGCGTGTCGATCCGCAACCTCGAAGGTATCCTCGAAACGCTCGCGGACTTCGGCGCGCGGACCAAGGACCCCGAGGTGCTGAGCGAGTATTGCCGGCACCGTCTTGCGCGCGAGATCTGCGCCAGCTACATGGACGAAGGCGGCAAGCTGCACGTGGTGACGCTCGATCCGGCGGTCGAGCGCGAGATCCTCGATGCCGCGCGCCAGGGCGAAACCGGCGAGTACATTCCGCTCGACCCCAAACGCGCCGAAGCGATTGCCGTCAACACGGTCCAGGCCGTCCAGCCGCTGGTCATGATGGGCCACGAGCCTATTGCGCTGACGTCGGCGCCGGTGCGGCGGTACTTCAAGCGCATCGCCGGGCGGCGCATGCCCAAGATCGTGGTCCTCTCGTACAACGAAATCGATCCCTCCGTGCAACTTGAAAGCGAAGGACAGGTGAAGGCGTAACATGGGACAAAAGTTTCACAAGTTCAAAGCGGAGACCTTCGACGCGGCCTACCAGCAGATGCTTAAGGCGCTGGGCAAAGAGGCCGTCGTGATCAGCACGGCCGAAATCAAGGAGGCAGGCTTGCGCGGCTTGCTCGGCCACACCATGATCGAGGTCACCGCAGCGCATGCCGGAGCGCCTGCGCCCGCGGCGGCGCGCCGTCCCAGCCTGCCTGAAAAGAAGTACGCCTCGTACGGCGCGGCCGTCGGTTCCGAACAGGCGGTCAACGAGACCGTCGCGTATTTCAAGGAATTGGTCCGCGAATCGCAGTCGAAGTCCAAGCCGGTCGAGTCATCCGAGCCAGCCTCCATTCTGCCGTTCCGACGCAAGGTGGAACAGGACCCCACTATCGACGACCTGCATCGCGACGTGCAGGAGATGCGGCAATGGCTGCGCGTCCTCGTGGCCGAGACGCCGTGCGCCGGTCTGCCCGCCGAGTTTGTCTGCCACTACCGGGCCCTGGCCGCCAAGGGCGTCGCGCCGCAACTCGCCTCGAACCTTGTGGCCGCCGTCGTGAAAAGTGGTGACCGGGCCGTGCTACGCAACCCACGCGTGTTTACAGAACGGCTCCGGCTCGAGATCCAGAAGCGGGTCACCGCCACGCACGGCATCAAACTCGCGCGAGGCAGGCGCAGGACCATCGCCATGGCCGGGCCGACTGGTGTAGGCAAGACGACGAACCTCGCAAAGCTGGCCGCGCTGATGGCCGTGCGCGACGGCGCGCGCGTCGCGTGCGTAACGATGGACACGTACCGCATCGCCGCGCCCGAACAGTTGCGGGTCTATGCGGACATTATCGGCCTGCCGATGCGCATCGCCAACGATACGACGGAACTGCTGCAAGCGCTGCAGGCGTTTCGCGACTTCGACGCCGTCCTGATGGACACGGCGGGCGGAAGCCCGTTCAATCGAGAGCAGATCGCGGAACTCAAGAGCGCGTTCGACGTCGTGCCGCCCGACGAAGTGATTCTCGTGCTGGGCGCGAACATGCAGTACGAAGAACTCCAGGCGGCGCTCGCAAGCTACCGTTGTCTGAAACCGTCGTCGTTGTTATGCTCGAAGCTCGACGAGACGCGGCGCTACGGCGGGCTGTTCAGCATCGCGGCGGAAGCGGGCGTGCCGCTCTGTTATTTCAGCACGGGCCAGAACGTGCCCGACGATATCGAACTGGCCACGCCCAGCAAGGTGGCCAAGCTTGTCTTGAACGATGGAGGCGCCTCCGGTGGACCAGGCACACAATCTGCGTGAGTTCGTGAAGAAGACCAAACCCGCGGGGCGCGTCCTCGCCGTGACCAGCGGCAAGGGCGGCGTCGGCAAAACGAGCACGAGCGTCAATCTCGCCATCGCGCTCGCAGCGCAGGGCAAGCGCGTCATCGTGCTCGACGCCGATCTCGGGCTGGCCAACGTCGAAGTGCTGATGGGATTGAATTCGCTGTACAACCTGCAGCACGTGATCGACGGAGAGCGCCGCATCATGCAGATCCTCGTCAAAGGACCGGGCGGCATCCAGATCGTGCCCGGGACGTCGGGCCTGGCAAAACTCGCCGACCTCGGTGCGGCCGCACGGCAGAACGTGCTGACCGGACTCAAGGAACTTCAGGAAAACAGCGATTTCGTCATCATCGACACGATGGCCGGGATCGGCCAGAACGCCGTGCGGTTCGCCGCCGCGGCCGACGAGATCCTCCTCGTCTCGACGCCGGAACCGTCGTCGATCGTGGATGCATACGCCACGGTGAAAACCATCGCGGGCATCCGCGCGGACGCCGCATTCCGCCTCGTCGTCAACATGGTGTTAAACCAGGAACAGGCGCAGGCCGTGGCCGCCAACCTGACGCGAGTTTCGCAGCAGTATCTCGGGATCAATTTGGGCTACCTCGGCTACATCGTGCGCGACCCGCACGTCTCGCAAGGCGTCATGCAGACCTCGCCATTCACGATCAGCTTCCCCAACGCCCCCGCGACGCGCTGCATGCACGAACTCGCAGGCAAGATCATCCGGCAGCGTTCCGAAGCCGACCCTCAGAAGGCGGGGTTCTTCCGGCGCTTCGCGCAGTCGCTCGGACTTGCGAGCAACGGATAGTGCAACCAGGCAAAGCGTTGAATTTAGATCTAGTTCAGTAAACCTTGCGTGACACAGCTTAGACATAGTACGAGAACTGAGCGAAAAACAGGGACTGACTCGCTTTTCGGCAGTTTGAAAAGCGTGTCTGTCTCTGCTTTTCGCGGCCTTTGCACCCAGTGATAGGAAGCCATAGGCATACGCGTCACGAGCCAACCTCCACCACTTCCTCCCAAATGGAAGGAGGAATCGGCTCATCGTGCTTTCGCAAGCTTTCCAGATAACAGTCGATGGCTTCTCGAATATTAGCGAGTGCTTCCGCGCGGGTAGCGCCTTGGCTGATGCAACCCGGCAAGGCGGGGCATTCGGCGACAAACACTCCATCCTCATCCTGTTCGATTGTCACTCGATACCGCATGGCCGCCCTCCCTTGCATGTTGTCCTTCCTTGATTATATCACGCAGGAGCACACACATTTACAGGTACGCGCACTTGAAAAGCGGTGTCGCGAACGGCAGGATGAGCGGCGGGACAACCACGGGAGAGGCGAAGTGAGACTTAAGAACGGGGCCGGTCATTGCGCGAATGCCATTGCTGCCGTTTGTTTGGCTCTGGTTGCACAGAATGCGTGGACGGAAGGGAGTGCCATCATGAAACCGAATGCGCTGGATATCGCGCCGTTCGCGCTGCCGAACGCGTCGCCGGGCGAGGTGTGGTTCGAAGAGCCGCGCGACGTAGCCGGGCTCAGAGTGACGTTTCGAGAAGAAGCGCCGGAGTCCGTGGGCGCGTCATATCAACGCAAGGTGTGGCCGGAGACGCGCCTCGACCAAGCCGCGCAGGGCCATCCTGGCGGATTCGGGTGGGTGCATCAGGACGACTGGTTCAACGGCCAGTGGCAGAAGGCGGCGGTGACGGTCAAGCGCGATGGCCCCCGAACCGTGGAGATCTCATTCGAGGGATTGTCCAAGGAACTCCCAGGCGTCCACGATTACGACGTGGCCTTTCGACGAACGCTCGCGGTGCGTATCGACGCGCCGGATGCCTCGGCCATCGAGCGTATCGAAGTCTATACCACGTCCGAACCGGCATCCACCTCGCTGCGCGTCACGCTCGATGCAGGCGTCGAAACGCGCGGCGATTCCATCGATTTGGAGGGATACAACGCGCGTATCGAAGACGTGTCCGAGGGCAAGGGCGTCGAGATTCGCGATGGCCGTATCGCGCTCGGCAAACCCGGAGATCGATCGTTCCGGCTTCAGGTACGGCACATGAAGCCGTGCCATCCGTACAGCGGCGACGACGGCCTGGTGACCTTCGCGCTCGACGGCGACGCATTCACGATCTCGCTCACTAGCCTCGATGAGGAAGGACCGATATGGTTCGCGGATCGTGGCGTATTCATTACACGCGACGACGACGCGACCACGTTCGACGAGTATCGCGACCGCAACGGGGGCGCGCGTACGTTGAACGAGCGCGTGCTCAGACGCCCGGAGCAGAGCCTCGCCGGGGCCTATGCCGGCCAGCCCCGCGCCCACGTCGACAACTTCAATCTCGGATGTCCGCACGCGGCGCAACGGTTCTGGCTCGAAAGCAACGGCGATGTCGTGCTGCACAAGAGCAACCTGGAGCGGATTCCCGGCCTGGGCGCCGAACGGTTCAAGAATGCGGGCGACGCGCGCGTGTTCTTCGGACTGGAGACCTCGGCGATTCTTGCGCGGTATCCCGATCCGGTTCCCGTGATGGCTTACACGATTCTCGCGCGGCGCGGCGATTTGACCGTCGAACAAAAGTCCTTCGCGGTTCCCTTGACGTCGTCCATTGCAGACGAGGCCTGGGCCGGAGGCGATCCGATGGTGGCGCTGATGCGCTTTCGATTCGCGAACGAGGGCAGCCAGACCGTGCGAGCGGAACTCCCGATCGCGTATTCGGCTGCCTCGGGCCGGACCCGCATCGGTTCGCCGCCGCGCCACGGCCATGACGATTATGGCGTGCCGGAAAGCGCGCGCGAAACGCTCAGCGTTTCAGATGATGAAGTTTTCGGCGTGTGGCGCGACGAACAGGTCCTGCGTTGCTCAATTCAAACGGATATGGAAGCGTGGAGCACCGACAGTGGCGTCGCATGGGTGCGGGATTTGAGGCCCGGAGAGACTTGCGAGGCGATTGTGAAGCTTCCGTATATCGCGCTGGAAAGCGAGGGCGAACGTGACGCGCTCCGCCGGCTCGATTTCGAAACCTGCTATCGCGACGTCGCCGCGTACTGGAGGAACGTCGGCACGCATGGCGCATCGGTGCACACACCCGAGACGCAGCTTGCGTCGCTGCACACGTCGCACGTGCCGCACGTGCTGATGGCCGACACGCTCATGCCTGACGGCAGCGGCCTGGTCAACACGTCCGTCGGCACGTCGACCTACGGCAATTTCTCGAACGAGTCGTGCATGATTGTGCACGACCTCGACCAGCGCGGGCTGCACGACGAGGCGCGCAAACGCCTCGGCATCTGGGTGAAGTATCAGGGAACCGTCGAACAGCCCGGAAACTTCACGGATTACGACGGCATGTTCTACGGCGCGGGGGGCTATGAGTCCGGCGCCTACAACCAGCATCACGGCTGGGTGCTGTGGTGTTTGGGCGAGCACTTCCTTCTCACGCACGACGAGGCGTGGTTCGGTAGCGTCGCGGATGCGGTGATTGCCGGCGCGGACTGGATCTTCCGGCAGCGGCGCAACACCATGCAGGACCTGCCGCATTCGCGCGGATGGGAGCGCGGTTTCCTCCCCGCGGGCAGCCTCGAAGACGTGACGGATTTCTACTACTGGCTGTCGACTAACGCGCTGACCTGGCGCGGCACGGAGTACGCCGCTCGCGCGCTCGAAGCGGCTGGCCATCCGGAAGCGAAGCGCGTGCGCCGCGAAGCCGACGCGTACCGGCAAGATCTCATCCGGGGCTTCGAGGCCATGCGGCAACACACGCCCCTCGTGCGCTTGAACGACGGGCGCTGGGTCCCCGATTACCCGAGCCGCTTGTACCGTCGTGGCCGCGAGGTCGGGTGGATTCGCGAGACGCTCGAAGGGTCCGTGTACCTGTTGATCTCCGGTTTGTACGACGCGTCGAGTCCGCAAGCGCAATGGATTCTCGACGACTACCAGGACAACCGCTACCCGAAGCCTCCCTACGGTTACGCGATCCCAGATTTCGACATGACCTGGTTCGACCGGGCCGGGATTTCGATGCAGCCGAATCTCCTTGCGGGCCTGATGCCGCATCTCGACCGCGACGAGCCGGAACTCTTTCTTTGGATGTTCTACAACGCGTGGAACTCGTGTTATCGCGAAGAGGTGAATGCGATGGTCGAACATCCGCTGCCCGTGCTCGGATGGTCGAACCACGTCGTCGTGAAGACCAGCGACGAGGCCAACGCCACGGCCTGGCTGCGCGCGATGTTCGTCTACACGAACGACTCGCTGCTACACCTCGGCCGCGCGATACCTCGCGCATGGTTCAGACAACGCGACGCCTTTGACGCGAACGGCGTGGCCACGCCTTTCGGAAAAGTAAGCGTTTCCTACTCGCCCATGCTGGCGGGGAACCGAGCCAGGGCATCGATCGTGTTTGACGAGGTCAAACCGCCCCCACGCTTCCTAGTACGTTTCCGCGACAGCGAAAAACGGCCGGTAGTTGCCGCAACCGTGAATGGAAAAGAACACAAAGTTTTCGACGCGGATAAAGGCGACGCGGACCTAACAGGACACACCGGCGCCATCGAGGTCGAAGTGCGGTACTAAAGATATCGCAGGCTATTCTTGCGCCTTCGTTCCCGGAAACGATACGGCGGAAATTAGCGATCGCAATGCGTGGTTGACGGATCGCGAGTCGGGAAAGAACGCTTGTACGTCCGGATCGAGCGCTACGGGCAGTCTCTTCTTGCGTTTGGATGGATTCTTGGGAGTCTTCTCCGCCTGAACGATCTTGATTGCGTGGCCTTCCTTGTAAGCTTTGTGATGCTTGCCTCGAACGCCACCGCTGAAGTCGTACTCGGGAAGCATGTCGGGGGTATCTACTCTGGTCTTGCTCTTCTTCATAAGTCTTTCGCTCGTTTCGTGCCGCTCTGCGGCAACTGATGATCCGGATACGCTTGGCGCGCTCCGTGTAGACCACCGTCAATAGCCGGCCCTTTTCCGACATGCCGACGCTGACAAAACGCCGTTCGCCCATCGAATGTGAGGGGTCAGGAATAGTCAATTCAAATGGATCGCCCAATACCGTGGCGGCCTCTTCAAAGCGTATTCCATGCTTTGCGAAATTTGCAGCGGCTTTGGCGTCGTCCCATTCGAGAAGCATGGCATCCAACACTCTGTGCCCTTGAGTCTACGCACTGCCTCGTACTCAGTCAAATGGACGCATTGACAAGATCGAAACGGGCCAATACACTCATCAAAGACCGGCCTGCGGTCGTCCCGTGCTTCTCCAAGTGACAGACCGCCGCCAGTCGCAGTTGTGGCAAAGGAGGAACTGCCCATGATTAAGCCGCCAGGCGTACTGCTGGTTCTTGGGGTTGCGCTGGCCTTAGCCCTCTGCCTGATTCCTGCGATATGGGGAATTGTACACAGCCTCCGGAGTCGCAAGCGGAAAACAGCGGTGGCGTTGGGAATCGCCGCTGTAGGGGTGCTAGTGTTTGACGCGTGGGCGATTCACGCGGTGGCGCCGAAGGGCGCGCGGACGATCGCGCATCTGGAGATACCGGGCGGGCGCGCGTTTACCCTGCGGCACTACCGCTCCGGTTGGTTCGAGTATCCGAAAGCACGTTTCTACGCGCGCGACCCGAAAGGTGTCTGGACGGGTTTCGTGCTCATCTCCGAGTTCGTCAATCCGAATGCCTCGTCGCTCGCGCTAAGTAGATCGAAGCAAGAGGTCGATGTGCCCGGAGTGGGCTCGTATCAGATCCAGGATAACGACTTTGTGAACGTCGACGGTTCGAGGTGCGCCACGCTCCGGCTTCCGCCGGGAGCGAAACCGGAGGAGGATGACATCTACGCAAGCGCGCCGTCTTTGCCTCGATAGAGTGCGAGTCTGAGGCGCGCTCATCAGGCGGCGCTAGAGTATGGCGCGCCTGTCAGACCTTCAGCGAAAGCTGCTATCACTCCTGCGCATGGGCTGCGCAACGATTCTACTCAAGAACGCTCAAGCGTCACTCCACGATGAAGCCGTCTTTTTCGAGCTGTTTCGCGAGTTCGGCCTTCGTGATCTTGGCGTAGGTGGCGTTCTTGTGGGGGTCGAGCGGCAAGAGGAACTTCTTGAAACGCCTGCGATGCAACAGGTCCGCGAGCACGAGCGGGTCGTCGGTCTCGAGGACCTGCATGGTCTTCAGACGCACGCGCTTCATGCCGCCGCGCCAATCGTCGAGCGTGGTCATGACGTTCGACGGCAGCGAACCGCCACGATTGTGGGCCAGGAGGAATTCGACGAACGCGTTCCCGTCGTGGCCTTCCTGGATCGCGCGAGTGAACGATTCCTTGTTCAAGTGATAAACCGTCGCACGGCCGGTGCTGCCCCGGTCGGCGAACTGGTCAAGCGGGACCGTCAACAACGGGTCCATGTCTTGCGAGGGGACGACGATGTCGAAGTTGGGCTGGACGACAATCTCGGCTTTGCGCGAGGGAAACTTCACCGCGACGATGTCGAGGTCGTTGTTGAGCAGGAGGCATTCGCCAAGTTCGGTGATGCGGAAGAAGCTGTCGCCGTCCTCTTCGGCGCGATCGACAATGCCCATCCACAGGAAGGTCTCTTCGAACATGTGCACGAGTCCGCGCTCAGAATGCGAAGCCGTGCTTGGGCTGACGTAGTGCCAGTGCGCCCCGGCGCTACGCAAGACAGGCTGTTCGTCCTCGGCGCGCATAGCCATGGCCTGGCGGACGACTTCGAGCGTCGGATACCACACACCGGGTTTCAGTTCCTCGAAGAGGCTCGCCAGCAATCGCCTGGGGCACGTCTCTTTGTCGGCAGTCATCAGCCACTCGAACACCATGCGATGCCGGCTGATCCGGTCGTGCTGAATCAGCGCTTCCAGATCCCCCGCGCGCAGGTCCGTGTCGACGCGCGCGAGCCAGCCGATGCCCTGCGCGACCCAAAGGCACGTGTTCAAAGAGGGCTCGGTATCTTCGGGGCAGATCTCGCTGAGGCGGCGCCGGTCTTCACGGAACAGGTCGCCGTCGCCGCGCAACCGGACCGGTTTGGCGGCGATGGCTGCGACCAGCCTGCAGATTTGTTCCGAGAAATCGGTGCCATGCGCCTCGATCGACGACGGCGTCGCGCGCAGCGGCTTGAGCCGGGACTTGGGATCCTTCGCGTCCGTCGAAGTCTCGCGCCACTGGCGAATCTCCCACAATAGGCCCGCGACCCGCACAAGGCGCTCTTCCACGTCGAATCGGAACATTTCGAAAAGGGCCAGGCCCCGGAACAGTTCCCACAGGGCTTGTTCGATCTCGTACTCCGACCCGCCGTGCGCGGCGCGGATCTTCGAGATCGGCATCACGCCTTCTTTGGATTGCCACAGGATATCGAACACTTCGCGCGCCGTCGACGAGAACCCCCGGCTGGCCGTGTACTCGACGATCGACTCCGGATGCGTGTAGCACCGCTTGACGACCTCTTCGGCGACAGTCTTCTTCGCGCAGGGGCCATCCAGCGCGAGCAATTCCTCAAGCTGGCGGAATTCGTGCGAGTCGAGCGACTTGACGTAGCGGAACAGCGACGGGATATCGCCGCGGTTCTCGAGGCCGGTGGCGATCCGATTGACCGCGTGGATGCCCTCCGCCACGATCTTGATCTTGGTCAGATCGGTGAAGAGGAATCGGTGGTTGATGTCGACTAGATACTCGACTTCCTCTTCCGGTAATTCGAGCTTCTTGGACAGAAAGCGAACCGTAAGCCCCGACCGGCTGTTTCCGGCCAGCTCATGCGCGATACGAAACGCAGGACGGCTGATACCTTCCATCGCCGCAAGCACGCTTGCCGCGTGTCGCATAGACTTATCCCTCGACTAAAGCCCGATAAACACAGCGAAGAATTATAGCGCGCAACAACGAGTTTGACAACCCCCACAGTCGCGCCGCTCACTGCTCCCAGGTTTGGCGACGAGCCGCGCCTTCCCAGGTCCTACGCACACACCCACACTCTTGCTACCTCGAGAATCGAAACCGAATCGACGCTCCGTGCGTGCCATCGGCTTCCCAACGATAGCCTTCATCCCGCGAATCCTGCTATCCTGTCGCGACACACAACCCACGAGGAGACCCATGGACGACGTTCTGCTTTCCACTTACGGCTCGTTGTCGTCGAGTCCGTCGCCGGTGAATCACATGATGGCTTCGTTCGCGGCGGATTTCCGCGACGGGTGCGACATCAATCTCGGAGTTGGTTACGTCAACGAGCGAACGATTCCCGATACGCGCGTGTGCGAGGCGGTCGCGTACGTGCTTAACCATCCCGCGGTCTACCGCCAGGCCCTCAATTACGGTGGCCCGTCGGGGTCGCAGAATTTGATCGATTCCATTAAGGCCTTCCTCGTCAAACGCGCCATCGGGGGACTTACCTCGGAAATCCTCGATCGCCAGGCCCTGATCATCGGGGCCAACGGCGCGACCAGTATCCTCGACGCCCTATCGGATGTCCTGCCCGCGGGGATCGTCATCACCTCCGACCCGATGTACTACATTTACACCAACGCCCTCGCGCGCAAAGGATTCGACATTCTCACTGTTCCGGAAGACGCCGAAGGCTTGAGCGCGGAGATTTTGAAACAAAAACTGCAATCGCTCGGCGAACGTAAGCGCAGCATCGCCTTCATCTATACCGTCACCGTCAACAACCCCACCTGCACGATTCTCTCGAACGCGCGCCGCGCCAAACTTGTCGATATCGCCACGCGGCTCTCGCGCGAGCTTGGCAGGAAAGTGCCGCTCGTGTTCGACCAGGCCTACGAGTTTCTCATTCACGACCCCGCTGTCGAAGCGCCGCGTTCGGGACTCCTCGACGACGAACTGGGCATCGTCTACGAAATCGGCACGCTCTCGAAGATCCTTGCGCCCGGGCTGCGTATCGGGTACCTGATGGGCGCCCCCGGTCCGTTCGTCAACGCCCTCGTCCAACGCACCAGCGATGTCGGCTTCAGCGCCCCGCTGATCAACCAGGAAATCGCCAGTTACCTCATCGACCGCCATGTCGCCGAACAGCGTGATCGAGTCAACGCGGGTTATCGCGAGAAGGCCGCGCGCACGCGCCAGAGCATCGAGCATCATCTGGGCGGCAACCTGGCCGCATGTACTGGCGGCCAGGCGGGCTTCTACTACTACCTCACCTTCGCGGATATTCACACCAATACGGCTTCGCGCTTCTTCCGATTCCTGGCGCGCACCACCGGCGATCCCGCGATCGACGGTCCGCCCAACGAGAAACACCCCCGCGTCGTGTATATCCCCGGCGAATACTGCGTGCACCCCCAAGGCGATCTCGCCCAGATCGGCAACCGCCAACTGCGCCTCTCTTACGGGTTCGAGGAAACGGACCGCATCGACGAAGCCCTCGGACACATGAAAGAGGCCGCGGACTACGCCCTCGGCTAGTCCTGTCCACTCGGTCAACGCGGTCCACTTCACGCACAGCGTCCCCTCGCGAAGATTGTGGAGGAGTTGATCCTCGTGCGCGCGATCGGCCATTCTGACGTTGGATAACCGGATGATACGAATCGCGCGGGAACTCCGAATTCCCGTGATGGAGTGAACGCCATGAAGCAGTACACCTACTCGCAGGCGCGCCAACGGCTTTCGGAACTCCTGGATACGGCTCGCAAAGAGGACGTGGTAATTACTCGGCGCGGCGGCGAAACGTTTCGGGTGACCTTTAAGGCGCCCGCCAAGTCGCCGTTTGACGTGCCCGGAGTCAAGACGCAGGCCAAGACGCGGGACATCCTCCAGGCCATTCGAGAATCACGCAAGCGCGCGTCTTGATGAAGGCCGACAGAGACGTTCGCTGGAGAGCAACGTCTACATCGTAATGATCGTCTTCAAACTCGCCAGCACGTGCCGCAGCATGGTCTCGAGCGAATGCGTGTACGGCCCATACTCCGCGACGAGCGCGCGGTCGTAGCCCACTTCGCGAAACGCCGCCATCACCGCGGGCCAATTCACGCTGCCTTCCATGAGCATGACAAAGCCGTCGAACGTGCCGCTCGAGGCGCGAAAGTCTTTTGCGTGCACCATCCGGATGCGTTTTCCGAGAATCCGAATCCACTGCTCTGGGTATCCGTAAAGGACAATATTGCCGGTGTCGAAATACGCGCCCACATAGTCGCTCTGGAACTGGTCGATGAAATCGCGCATCTCGACCGGGCTGAGCAGGAACTTGTTCCACACGTTTTCGATGGCGATACAGACCTGCAATCGCTCCGCGACGGGAACGAGGTCCTGGATACAGGCTAGCGCGCGCTCGATCGCCACGTCGTAGCTCACTTCCGGCGAGACTACGCCGGGCACTGTCAGGACGCTGTCCACGCCGAGCCATTGCGCAATCTGCAGGACCCGCGCGACGGCCTCCCTCCCACGCTCGCGCACGGCCGGGTCCGGCGAGGTCATCGAGTAATCCCAGCCTAGGCCGCAGCCGACGCTCGTCAGTTCGATGTCGAGTTCCGCCGCATGACGGCGGATCGCCCCGATGTCCGATTCCGTCGCATCGAGGCCATTCGCGCCGATACAGACCTCGAACGCCTCGAAGCCGATCTCTTTGGCCAGCGAAATGGCCTTCATCGTCGGCATATCGCCCGGAAACGCCCATTGATTGATCGCAGCCTTCATGGCCAACCCCTTTCATGTCCAACCGCATCGAAACCGCGCGCATTATAGCAGGTGGCGGAAAGGCTATACAGTGCCAAAGCGCGCACCGCAACGATGCTCATCATCCCATGCCGCAGCCGAGTTGCAACATGTCGGCCAAGTGGTCACACTGCTACGAACGGCGCCGCGGTGGGCGCGCGGTGGGCATGGCAACCGCTGAGGAACACCTATGAAACAGTACCTAGGGGCGCTAATCCTTCTGGCTACTTGGGCCGCGCACGGCGATGAAACCGACGCCGGCGCCGCGCGCGCGAAAGCGATTCGCGACGGGTTCGAGCAGCAGGTCGTGCGCTCGCATGAGGCCTGCCAAGCAGGCCTCAAGGACCTGATTCGCGTCGACTTCGATCTCGCGCCGCAACTGCTCGTGCCCGGCGAAGAAACCCTCTTGAAGATCCGCGCTCGAACAAGTACGGCGCCGAATCCCTCTCTCGAGGTCTGGCAAGACTGCTACCAGCCCGAACCCATCGTGCAACCCTATACGTTGGATTGGAAACAAGATGCCACGGACGAGGCATTCACGGCCGAATGGAAATGGCGTCCGCCGCAGTGCGGGAATTACCTCGTGCATTGGCGGTGCGACGCGGGCGGCGACGTGCCGGAGTTCTGGCGCAACGTATCGGTCGTGGATCGCGAGTGGGCCGTCATGATTCTCAATTCGACGAGCCACATCAAACCGCGGCCCGAACCCGAATTCCACCGGCTCCACCTGCCGTTCAGCTATTGGGCGGAATCGCTGCTCTATACCCCGCGCGCGTCCGCCGAGGACTTCGCGAGTTTCAGCCGCAACGCGCGTCAGTTCGGAGACGACCCCGGGCTGCTTATCTTTCTCGGCGGCGAGTACCTGAAGGACGACAAAACGGTCTTCTACGACGAACCGGAATCCGTGCAGCGCGCCGTGCTCGAAGGCTATCGCGACCTGTGGAAGTTTTACGGTTTCCCGCGCCCGCTCGACAGCCTCTACACCTACGGCATGGGCAACGGCCCGGTCCGCGTGGCGCGAAGCCTCGGCATCGATATGCTCGGCGCGTTGTGCGCGGACCAGAATTGGGGTGACGGCCCGTTCAAGATCAACCATTGGGGCATGCCGGCCCGCGCGTATTTCGTCAGCGAGGACGACTTCCGCAGGCCCGGTCCCGGCGGTCCGCGCGCGATGGTTGGCATTCAACAATGCGAACGCCAGACGGTGCTCTGCCGCGACTATGGCTGCGTCTACGCGTTCGAGTCGGCGATCGCCTATGTCTTCAATCAGTACGCGGGCATTACGCGGCCGCGCATCGTGAACGATATGATCCTCTCTCGCGAGATGGACTTCCTCGAGTGTTTTCTCGGCGCGGCAGAGCAGGCACGCCAGCCGTACCTGTTCAGTTGCGGGATCGAGTTCAACGGCGTTTGGCCGGATATGGCCGGTATCAACGTGCAGTTCATGGAACTCATCGCGCGGCGCGCCCGCACGGCCAAGCTTGCCTTTACAACGGCCTACGCCGCGGCCGATTTCATGCGACGCCATTTCGAACAGACGCCAGAGACGACGCTGTATTTGCCGGACGTGTACGCGGGCTTGACGCACGGCGGCAAACCGCCGCTCTATCCCGACACGATGGAGATCGAGAACGCGTCGTTGCACGCGATCTTCCGCCGCGGCGAGATAGTGCCGTACGCGCAGTACGACTATACGGTCCCTTGGTCCTATCCTGACTGGGGCAACGAGGGCATTCCGCGAAAGCCCGATGGCTACATCGTCCCGAACACCGACGACCGTTTCCGTGTCACGCCGCCGATTCTGGACACGCGCCTTTTCACCGTTGCGGAGCGCCGTGAAGAAGCCGCGGGCGCGACGCGAATCACGCTTACGCTCCAAGCCGAGCAGGCGAAGAAGAACGTTGCGCTGGCGGTATGGGATATCCCGCGCACTTTCACGGAGGACGCATCGCATTACCGCGTCGACGGTGCGAAGCGTTTCGTACCCGTCCGCGCGTCCTATACGAACAACCTGTGCGGCATCGTCATTGCGGATCTTGTCAAGGGCGAGAATCGTATTGAGGTCGCCGTGGACACCGAATCGCGTCGTCCCGCAACGCTCGATTGGCAGATCGGAGCCGCACGCGCCAAGGTGCTCGATCGGGACGGCGTCTCGACGCTCTATCTCTTTGCGGCGGGAGACCAGCCTGCGGAAATTACGTGCAAGCCCGTAGAGGGCAAGACGCTTTCGCTCTATCCTTTTGACTCGGACGAGCCGCAGACGATTGCCGCGCCAACGCCAATCCGTCTCGAACCTGGCAAGTATCAGCGTATCGCCGGAACCGGCGCCGGCGCGGTAACTACGATGTTCGACAACGCGGCGCCTGTCGAGATGTGGACGATGAAAGACACGCAGTAGCGCAACGCGCGCCTACGCGGAGACCTGCGAAATGTTGCGATCCACCTTGGCTCACGCCGCGCCCATGAGTTTGCGGACGTATTCGGCGTTGCGGTGGAAATCGGCGACACGGTCTTTGGACGGGGCGCTGGTTTCGAGCACGATCCAGCCCGGGTAGTTGATGGCATGTAGGGCTTCCGCGACCGGCTCCATTTTCACTTTGCCTTCGCCTAGATAGTTCGGCCCGTCTTTGAAATGGATCTGGCAGAGGCGATTGCCGAGCAACCGGATTTCGGCGGGCACGTCGTAGCCGCCATCGGTCGAGTTGCGAATGTCGTAGTAGACTTGGACCGAATCGTGTTTCACGCGGTCGAGAATAGCCAGGTTCTGTTCGGCCGACAGCGTGTTTTCGAGGCCGAGGATCACGCCGGCTTCTTTGGCCTTGGGCGCGGCGTCTTTCAATCGCCCGACGACGGCGTCGACTTCGGCTGCCTTGAGTTCTTTGCCCTTCTTCAAATCGCCTTTGCCGAAGAACGCGACCAGGATGACTTTCGCGCCGAGGTCTTTCGTTGCCTCGATCGTCTGTTCGAGCCAGGCCGGTCCGCGCGGTTCGGTGGCGAGCGGCGCGCCGTTCAGGAACCCCATCGCGACCGATGGCGCGACGATCCCGGCTTTCTTCATCGCGTCCTTGTATTGCTGGCGATACGCGGGACCGGCAATCTCGAGCGTGTCCACGGGAGTGCCCGCGGACACTTCCAGTCCGTCGAGTCCGGCGGCTTTCGCCGTCTCGATGCCGCCCGGGCCTTGCGCGCCCAGCGACCAGTCGCACGCGCCTACGCGCAGTTTCAGCGATGTGTCCGCGGCCAGCGACCAGCGGGAAACCGTCATCAAACCGGCAGCGCCCAATGTGGAAGAGGTAAGGAAATGTCTCCGGGAGATCTTCATCGTTCACCTCGCTTGGTTGAATTTACTAGCTGCTTGTCAGGCCGCGGTCATTCTAGGCAGCTGTGATCCAGGTATGCAACTCGGCGCGCGGGTTGGAGGACCGGCTTGGTTTCGTTTTCCTGTAAATGCGGTTTGGCGACCGTTATTTGTCCTATAGGGCCTATGGGTCGTATAGGACCTATAGGACGTATGGCTTCCAAGGGTGGAGTACGGAGCGCGAATAACTTAAGGGGCTGGTGTGTTGTCTACTGTATCTAGGGAGACTAATCGTGAAACGATATCGACGGTTCGCGATTTTGGCATTCGTGCTGCTCGCCGCCATCGCGGTACTTGAAGCTGACAGCTTTTCTCAACAGAACAATCAGCCCGGCCCGCTGATTACACTCGACCTGCCTGCGCCGGCGTTGACGGGTTCTCAGGCCGACTGGATTAACACGGGCGGCAGATCCGTCACCTTCGAGAAGGGCCGTGTGTACGTGGTCCATTTCTGGACGTTCGGATGTATCAACTGCCAGCGTAATCTGCCCGCCTACACGCAATGGCAGGCGCGATACGCGAACGCGCCTCTGACCCTCGTCGGGGTTCACTCTCCGGAAACCGCGCGCGAAAGAGACGCCAACAATGTCACGAAGGAGGTCCGCCGCCTGGCCATCACGTATCCTGTGCTGGTGGACGGGAAATTGACGAATTGGAACCAGTGGCAACAGCACATCTGGCCCACGGTTTACCTTGTCGATAAGCGAGGCCACGTCCGGTATTACTGGCTCGGAGAACTCGAGTGGCAGGGCGCGGGGGGAACGCAAATCATGCAGCAGTGCATCGAGCAGTTGCTGAACGAACCGGACCCGCTTAGGCTCCCGGAACGGCGCTATCCCTGACCTGTATCAGGCCACCGCTCCGGCGCGCTTGGGACGGGCCAGGCGCGCGTTTGGCATGTCGAAGAGGCGCTGCACTTCCTCGACCAACTGTGCGATGCCGAACGGTTTCTTAAGATAGCCGTCGAACCCATAGTCTGACAGGACGTTGGCTTCTTCGTCCTCAATATAGCCTGAAATGGCCAGGATACGTGTATTCTTTGTTTCGGGGCGCTCTTTCACCCGTTTACAGACCATCCGTCCGTCCGTGTCCGACAGATGGATGTCGAGGATAATGAGCTGAGGGTTATGCTGGACCACCAGCGCGCCCGCGTCGAATCCCGTCGACGCAGTCATCACCTCGTATTCGGCGCTTCGCGCAAGAGCTTGCGGGATGATATCCAGGTAGTAGGGATCGTCGTCCACGACCAAGATGCGCTGTTCGCCTTCCTCGAATCGATCAAGCGGTATCCCATGGCTAATCATGAACTTACGTAGACTGTCGTAGGGGATACGCCGATCTCCGCCCGGACCGAGACGGTATCCCTCGATCTGGCCCAGATCGAACCAGCGCGACACGGTGTCCGCAGAAACGCCGCAGATCTCGGCGACCTCGCCACTTGTGAACACTTTCTTGTTCATATAGGTCCCTCACAACTAATCCACAATTGTCTGATTATCCATGTTCACGGCATTTGCGGTATTTCTTTGATACGAGTATACACGCTGCTCGCACTTTTGTCAAGTGCCACCAAGACTAACCGCAGACACTCACTTCAGATTCCAATCGCTACTTGTCCGTATTAAAGAACGTCCGAATTCCATTGACCTGGCGGACACCAAAGCGTAGAATGGGCGTATGGCGCAGGCTGGGTATCTACGATTAAGGCGATTCGCGCTAGTCCTGGTGGGGTGTTTGCTTCTCCCCTTGGCGGGCTGGGCGGGGAACGATGTCGTGGTCTGTCCCATCAACGGCATGATTGACGACGGAGTGGCGGTGCTTGTCGAGCGGACCGTCCGCGAGGCGGCCGATGCCAAGGCCATCGTGTTCGAGATCGATACGCCGGGGGGACTGGTCGATTCGGCCATCCGGATTACGAAGACCATCCTGGGGGCGCCCTGCCCCACGATTGCCTACATCCAAGGCATGGGGGCCATCTCGGCCGGGGCGTTGATCAGCTTCGCCTGCACCCATATCATCATGACGCCCGACACGAACATCGGCGCGGCGACGCCGGTTGCGATGACCTCGGAAGGCATGATGCCCACCGGCGAGAAAGAAGTCTCGTTCATGCGCGCGAAGATGCGCGCCCTCGCCGAGCGCAACCACCACAGCGCCGCCCTCGGCGAGGCAATGGTCGACAAGGACATCGAGTTGCGTTCGCGCGTAGGCGCCGACGGCAAGCCCGAGATCTTTGCCGTGTATCCCGAAGGGTATCGCGCTGCCTCCGAAGTTACGGAGGCCGTGCGCAAGGCGCTCGACGAACTCCCTCCCGAACTGGCGCCCGTGAAGAAACTGGCCGAGGGCGTGCTCCCTGAAGGCGGCGAGGCCGCGCATCCCAAGGCCGTTGAGGCCCCGCCGGCGCAGCTCGACAACAGCACCGTCATCCTGCCGGCCGGCAAGCTCCTGACGCTCACGCCCAAGGAAGCGCAGGAATTCGGTTTGATTCAGACTACGGCCAATACCATCCAGGAAGTGCTCGGGTTCTATGGCTTCGGCGGCGCAGGCCTGCGCTATATCGAACCGACGTGGGCCGAGAGCCTTTTCCGCTTTTTGACCAACCCCATGGTCGCCGGCCTGCTGCTCATGTTCGGTATCGGCGGGATCTATATCGAGATGAAGACGCCGGGCTTCAGCCTGCCCGGCCTCGTCGGGATTGTCTGTCTGATCCTGTTCTTCGGCTCGCACTACGTGATCGGCGTAGCCGAGTGGCTGGATATCCTGCTCGTCGCGGCGGGCATCATTCTGATACTCATCGAGGTCTTCATCATCCCGGGTTTCGGCGCCGTGGGCGGCATCGGGCTTCTGTGCCTGCTCGTAGGCCTGTATATGACGTTGACCGGCGTGGCCATTCCCCGATACAGTTGGGACTATGACCGGCTCAGGAACGCGCTCGTCTCGCTGACGATAACGGCGTCGAGCTTCGGCGTTCTGCTCTACATCATGTGGAAGCTGTTTCCGCATACGCCGCTCTACGGCCGCTTGGTCCAGGTGCACGTTCAGCATCCGGAGGCCGGCTACACGGTGCAGACGAAGGAGGATTCGGCGGCGGTCGGGCTTCGGGGCGTCGCGCTCAGCATGCTGCGCCCCGCGGGTAAAGCGCGATTTGGCGACAAGACCTTTCAGGTCGTGACGCGCGGGGAATTCATCCCGCCCGGCTCGCCGATCGCCATTATCTTGGTGGACGGCAACCGCTACGTGGTGGAAAGCGTCGAGGAGAATCATTGATGGACCATCGCTTGTCGCTCGTTAGAATGATCAAACAACTCCTGCAAGACATGCAGGTGATCCAGCACCAAGGCTCCGGCTATTACACGTGTACGCCGTTCGCCCAGCGCTACAACAAGTTGCTCCAGCAGGCGCGCCTGCTGTATCCCCCGGAGCACAGCCTGCTCGGCACTTTCGAGCCCATGCCCGACGCCGACCCGAAGGATCCCTCCGACAAGATGAAAGTCCTCCAGACGATCCGGATCGAATCCAGCCAATTGATCACCCTGCTCGAATCCACGGAGGGGGAAACCACGTCATGATCGCATGGGTGCTCATTCTGTACGGGACGGGGATTGTCCTTATCATGGCCGAGTTCATCGTGCCCGGCATGATCTGCGGCATCCTCGGAGGCCTGCTCGTGGTCTCGAGCGCCGTGCTCGGCTACTACCATCTTCCCGAATACATCGTGATGCTCGCCGCGGCAGAAGTCGTCGGCGTGTTTGTAGCCATCGCGCTCGGTATGTTCATGCTCGCGCGCACCCGCGCCGGCAAGCGCCTCATCTTGAGCGACAGCCAGCAAGCGCACGCCGGCTGGGTTGCCGCCGAATCCGACACCTCGCTCCTCCACGCCGAAGGCGAAGTCTATACCGCGCTGCGTCCGGCCGGCACCGTCCTCGTCAATCGGAAACGTGTCGATGCCGTGTCCGAAGGAGCGTTTATCGATAAAGGAACCAGAATCCGTGTCATTGCCGTACACGGAAGCCGAGTTGTGGTAGAACAAGTGATTGAGTGATTGAGTAAGTTAGTAATTGAGTAATTGCCAAACTGAAAGCTGACGGGTTATGCAGGATACGAGGCCAAACGAACGGCAACACGCTGCCGAGCGCCGGCAAGTCCAGAAGCCCTTCGTCGGTTAAATTACTCAATTACTAACTTACTCAGTTACTCAATCCAACGAAAGGAGCTTCCAATGCCCGTGAATCCGATCGTAGGCATCCTGTTCCTGGCGGCGATCGTTGCCATCCTGGTATTCGCCGTCGTCTTGATCACATTCTTCCGGTTGTGGCTGCGCGCCCTGTTGTCCGGGGCCAGCGTCAGCCTCCTCAGCCTTGTGGGCATGAGCCTGCGCAAGGTCAACTCGTCGATCATCGTCGACAGCCGGATCATGACCGTCAAGGCGGGGCTGAACATCTCGACCAACGAACTCGAAACGCACTACCTCGCGGGCGGTAATGTCGTGCGCGTCGTGCAGGCGCTGATTGCGGCCAATAAGGCCAACATCCCGCTGACATTCCAGCACGCCACGGCGATCGACCTTGCCGGGCGCGACGTGCTTGAAGCCGTGCGCACGTCGGTCCATCCCAAAGTCATCGATTGCCCGGACCCGAGCAAAGGCACGGCGACGGTCGCCGCGGTCTCGATGGACGGCATCCAGCTCAAGGCCAAGGCCCGCGTGACGGTCCGCACGAACATCAACACCCTCGTCGGCGGCGCGACCGAAGAAACGATTATCGCCCGCGTCGGCGAAGGCATAGTGACCACTATCGGCTCGGCGGAATCGCATAAGCGCGTGCTCGAGAATCCCGACACGATCTCGAAGGTCGTGTTATCCCGCGGCCTTGATGCAGGCACCGCGTTCGAGATCCTCTCCATCGATATCGCGGACGTCGACGTCGGCGAGAATATCGGCGCGCAACTTCAGATCATGCAGGCCGAAGCCGACAAGCAAATCGCCCAGGCCCGGGCCGAAGAACGCCGCGCCATGGCCCGCGCCCGCGAACAGGAAATGCAGGCCCAGGTCGTCGAGATGCGCGCGCGCGTGGTCGAGGCCGAAGCGGAGGTTCCGAGGGCAATGGCCGAGGCGTTCCGCAGCGGCAATCTCGGCATCATGGATTATTACCGGATGAAGAACGTGATGGCCGATACCGACATGCGCCAGTCCATCGCGCGGCCGGACAAGCCGTCGGACGTTCATCCCGAGGCCTAATATGGACAACCTGCTCGGACTGCTCATCTTCGCGGTCATTGCCATTGTCGGACTTCTGAACAAGGCCGCGCAGAACCGAAAGGGCGGCGAGGAGGCTCCGCCGTCGACGCCTCCGATCGAGCCCGAGGATCTCCCGGAAACGTTGCGGCGTATGATTTACGGCGACGCGCGTCCGATACCGAAGGCGCGTCCCGCGCAGCCTCCACAGGCGCGCGCGCCGTATCAGCCGCCGGTCGCGCGTCCCGCGCAGCAGCCGCGCCAGACCACGCCGCAACAACGCCAAGCCCGGCCCCAGCGCAACGTCATCGTGCAGGCGGCGCCGCGAACGGCCGAGCCGTCGGGAGACACCCCCACGCCTACGCGTATGCGTCCGGACCAAGTGCGTCCCGCGCCAAGGCCTGCGCCCGTACCGCACGCATCCGCCCCCAAGGCGCCCAAGCCGGTACCGCGGCCTTCGGCGCCTGCGCCTGCGGCCGTTTCGCAGGTGGCTCAACAGGTGGCGGCTAGAATGGCGACTCGCAAGCGCACGGAACCCAAGAAGGCAGCGCCGGCCGGCGCGTTCTTCAAGAGTATCGACGAGGTTCGCCGAGGCATCGTGATTAGCGAGATCCTCGGGCCTCCCGTATCGATGCGCCGCACATGAGGCGGAGCCCCCCCCGCCTCATGTGCCTTTGAACTTTATATGCCTTCTGTGGCTATGACAGGTCCGGATCCCAGATCGTCGCTGCAATGTATCGCTCCGGCCCTGTTTCGGCATTGTGGAAGTAATACACCGTAACCACCTTGCCGTCCGCGCGCTGCACGCTACGCGGATAGCCGAGGTCGCGTCCGGCGCCGTCGTCTCGCAGATGAATTTCCTTGCCCCACGAGACGCCTCCGTCATCGCTGATTTTCGCGCGCATCCCGAACGGCGCGGCGCGATACCCGTACGCCGCGCACAGCCGCCCGTCGCGCAACCGAATCAGACTTGCCGGATTGCCTTCGCCCGTGTCGGCGAAATGCTCCGGACGCGCCGTCCATGCCGCCCCGTTGTCATGCGACGTGTACTGCGCCAACCAACTTGGATCGCCTTCGCGGCAACGAATCAGCGAGATCAGATCGGTCGACGACAGCCGGACCGTCGCCGGCATGATCGCGTATCCTTTGGGTTCCGGCCCTATCCAGCCCACAAGGTTCCACGTCGCCCCGCCGTCGAGCGTGCGCGCGCACAGCGGCCGTCCCTCCTTCTTGTCATGCTTGGCCGCCGTCAGGAACACCGTGCACGCGTGCGGTCCGTCCACACTGTAATCGGTGCGCGCAGCGATTCCCGGCGTGCCGAGATTCGGGAAGCGAAACGGTCCTTGCCACGTCTTGCCCCGGTCATACGAGTAGTGGAATCGCGACACGCCCGCGTCCACGTCCGACATCCGCAACGTCATGGCGAAATCGGGATGGGTGAACTCGATTCCGCCCGGACACTCGACAAGTTTCGGGATCGGGACGCCGGGCGTTTCGGTGCCATGGAGCGATTTGCCTTGAGGAATCAGGTAGCCGTGGGCCGCCGGGTCCTCGATTGTCCAGGTTTCTCCGCCGTCCAAGCTGCGCGCGAGCAGGTGTTCCTCCGGTTTCTCCCGATCAATGTTGTGTCGTTCCGGCCCGAGGTCCTTGTAGTACCCACGGCTGAACCCCACCAGGACTTCGTTGCCCCACGCCCAGATGCCGTGATTGGCCGGCCAGCCGCCGAATCGTCCCGGCTCGAAATAGACCTTAACATGCTTCATTGCCGCGTCCTCCGCCGTTGCAGCCACGCTCAGTACCAACGTCACAACCAACCCCAGTGTCTTCGCCGTATTCACGTTGAACAGCCTCCTCTCCATGCTTCGTGACATCTTAACGGGCGCAGCCACACGATCCAACTCCACTGCTTTTGTCCACTGTGCCCCTTGCGGGCATCTGTCTTGTAGAGAGAAACTCGTTCCGTCGCAGGTAGAATTGTGGTACGATCGACACACTGCAATCCAGATGGGAGATTCATGATGGGCGCGTTCACACGGCGGGACATCTTGCGCGGCTCGGCAACGCTCGTAACAGCAGCCGGACTCTCTGCCGCCGCGGCGGACCACGTTGCCGCCTCCAAGAAACTTAAGATTGTCATTGCGGGCGCACATCCCGACGACCCGGAAAGCGCCTGCGGCGGCACGATCGCGCTGTATACCGACGCGGGCCACGACGTGGTGAATCTGTACCTGACGCGCGGCGAGGCCGGGATTCCCGGCAAGAGCCACGACGAAGCCGCGGCGATCCGCACGGAAGAAGCGAACGAAGCGTGCCGCATCCTCGGCGCGCGGCCCGTGTTCCTTACCCAAATCGACGGCGCGACCGAGATCAACGCCGCACGCTACGACGAAGCGAGGCGCACGATCGAAGCCGAAGAGCCGGACCTAGTCATCACGCACTGGCCGATCGATACCCATCGCGATCATCGGATCATCTCCTTGCTCGTGTACGATACGTGGCTGGGCATGAAGAAATCCTTCGACCTCTACTATTTCGAGGTCGAAGCCGGCGACCAGACGCAGCACTTCTCGCCCACGCAGTACGTCGACACCACGCAAGTCGAGTCGCGCAAACGCGAGGCCTGTTACAAGCACACGAGCCAGAACGCCGAGCACGGCTTTTACGTCCTGCACGACCGCATGCACCAGTTTCGCGGGCGCGAGGCCGGCGTCAAGTACGCCGAGGCGTTTATCCGCCACAACCAGGTGCTTCACGATTTCCGGTAATGCGGCAGTGTATGCATCCGGCGCCGCGGTATGAGGAGTAGTTCCATGAAGAAGTTTGCGCCATGGGCAGGGTGGGCGTTTGCGGCCGCCGTTTGTGTGGGATTGGGCGCCGCCCTCTGGAGTTATGCGCAAAGCGCTCGTGAGTTGCGCGCCCGCCTCGATGCGCAGCAGGCGCGCATCGCCGAACTCGAAAAGGCCCTGCAGGAACGCGACGCGGCGGCCGACGATCTCAAGCGACAACTTGCCGACCTCAAGAAGGCTTCGGCGGCATGGTCCGGCGGGTCCGACAGCGGGGCGCTGGCCGGCCGTCTTCTGAAATCGATCCTCGCGCAGAACATGAGCGGCGCGGACTCAACGAAGACCGGCGACTGGGTCGGGCATTTCGTGGCCGGATTGGCGGGCTTTGTCAGCAGCAACGAAGGCAAGGAGATCATCGGTCTCTCCGTGGACATCGTCGCGGAAGACCTCTTCGATCAGTTCTTCAATAAGGCGGGTCTTTCGCCCGAGGCGGAAGACGCTGCACGCGAGATTGTCGCACGCAACATGCGCGACGACGTGAGCGCCGTGCTCGACGTGTTTCGCGGAGGCTTCGACCTCAAGAAAGCGTTCGACCTTTACCAGCATTTCAAGAAGAGCCCTACGGACGAACGCATCCGCTCGGAACTCGCCGGCGTGCTCGACGCGGACCAAATGGCCCAGTGGGATCAGCGTAACGCGGCCATGGAGACGGAAGATCCCAAGAGGATCATGGAAGGCGCGTTGATGATGTCCCTTCCCGATCTCGCCCCCGAGAATCGCGCCACGGTGGCCGAGGTCTTCACGGACGAACTGCGCGCGTCTCATGACGCTAACGAGTCGATGTCCTTCTCCGACTTCCTCGACTTCCAGAAGTACGTCGAGAA
This sequence comes from uncultured Nitrospiraceae bacterium, assembly GCA_964402555.1. GTDB lineage: Bacteria > Hydrogenedentota > Hydrogenedentia > Hydrogenedentales > SLHB01 > CAYOCT01. The sequence goes on from CAYOCT010000049.1 coordinate 52,503, forward strand.
CTCGATGGCCGGTCAGCAGGCCATGTACGACCGCGTGCGCGAACGTCTCTCACAACAACTCGATCCGGCGCAGATGGCGGTCGCCGAGACCTTCCTTCATCGCCAGGAACGCACTACGGAAGTGGGCATGCGCGTCGTCAACCTTCTGTTCGGCGGCGCCTCGTCCCCGGCACAGCAGTAGGCGCATGCGTAATGAACACTGGTTGCAGTTCTTAATCGAGCCTGCAATCGCGCTCAACGCTTGGTTCCGTTCTAGCCCGCTAGAGCACATTAAATAAAACTGTAGCCTTTTCGTTTCCGATGTGGTATAAAG
>CAYOCT010000050.1:0-51253 GCA_964402555.1 uncultured Nitrospiraceae bacterium
GGCGATTCGTTGCGGAAAGTGAGACTCCTCGCAGAACCGCGAATGAACGCGAATTGACGCGAATGTGCGACTCTGGCGAGACGATTTGGGGTAGGACGATTAGGCCCATGTTGTGTACGCGCGCATGGCGTCGCTGCGATCTTGGGAGTGCCATTGCCGGCAATATTTCATGGAAACGAGATTTCCCGTTGTTCATAGTGTGAACATTGATTGCTTTCTTAGCAGCGAAGCGATCTCCCCTCACTTGTTAGCAGGCGAATGCTTCGTTTCGCTCGCACTAACACCATTCGTGTTCATTCGCGTGCATTCGCGGTTCCCGAGGTGAACGAGGTTGGACAATCCGCTAGACTGGTTGCGACGCGCAAGAACTATGGAGGCAACCATGAGGACAATTGCTTGGATGGTTACAATTGCATTAGGAATGGTATTGGGAGTCGAGGCCAGCTTCGCCCAATCGAATGCCACCGCGCCCGTCAGTGACGAAACACGCAAGAGCGTGATTGAAGCATTCCATCGCTCTGGCCTCAACACGACTCCCGAAGACGCGATGACGTTGCGCATCCTCGTCGAGAGCCGGAACGCGCAGCGCGGGATCGAAGTTGGCTCGGCGACGGGCTACGGCGCGATCAACATGGGCATCGCCTTCGAGCGCACCGGCGGCCATCTCTTTACGCTGGACATCGATCCTGAGATGATCAAGACCTGCCGCGAGAACGTCGCCAAGATGGGGCTCGAAAAGACCGTCACGTGCGTCGAGGGCGACGCGTTGAAAACGATACCCGCGCTCGAAGGCGAGTTCGATTTCGTCTTCATTGACGCCGTCAAGAAGGACTACTTCCAGTACTTGAAACTGATCGAGCCCAAGCTCAAACCCGGCGCGGTGATTGTGGCCGACAACGTCATCAAGTCCGCGGACGCCATGAAAGACTTTCTCGACTACATCCGCGACGAGACAAAGTTCGATACGGTCATCGTTCGCGCGTCCGACGAAAAACACGACGGCATGTCGATCTCGTTCAAGATCAAGTAGAACCGGCCGCGCGTGGCGCTGTGCAAACCGTTCGCCTCGGCGCTCAGAGTATGTGAACGAACCGAGAGACGCGGACTCTTCACCATTGAACCACGAGTTGCCTGTCATTCTGAGCAACGCGAAGAATCTCATGAACGTCCAAGCTTCTACTTAGGGGAGATTCTTCGCGTTGCTCAGAATGACAGGCACGGCGGGAACTCCCATGGGAATCCGGACCATACCTTTACATGCGTTCAGTGTGTCTTCTTCTTTGGGACCGGATCGCCTTTTCGACGCGTCGGGCAGTTGTCATGGATGACTGTGTGCCCCTTCGCCTTGTTCTTAATGCGCGGCGGTCCCTGGACCAGATTGTCCGTGATGACGGCGCGTTCGACCGCTTTGCCGAGGAGGATCTGCGGCTTATCCTCTTTGAATTCGCAGCCGCGAATGAGCACCGATCCGCCTTCCGCTTCGATCGCGTAACACCGCATCTCGCGGCATGACCAGTTCACAAATGTGCAGTCGCTGAACCCGATGGTCCCGTGTCCGTCGATGACCGCGTTGCGATTGCACGGCCCCCAGAACGCGCAGTTGTTGAACCGTACGGTTCCGGTGTTCGTGTCCGCGACGCGCAACATCGTCGGGTCGGGACCGTCGATCGAAACGAACTCGCCATTCGTAATCAGGATGCCCATCGGCGCGCTTTGCTCGACCACCACCGAAGTGCGGCAATCGTCCGCGCCAATGCCGAGGAAATTGCCGTTCGTCGCGCCCGCCTTGGTATCGATGAACTTGTAGCCCACGTTGTAGCCGAAGCAGAACGTGTTGAGCACGTAGTGCCAATCGGTCTTGCCGAACAGGAATCCGATACCGTTCGATTTCTGCCACTCGAAGAGGTCCTTGCTCATCGACCACCACGGATTCCAATGCACGTTCTCGATTCGCCCGATGTCGTAGATGAGGTCAACGAATACGCCGATGTGAAGCGGCTGGCCGTGCACGTTGCGGATGAGCGCGCGCTGGTTCTTGCTTGCGTCAATGCCGTTGTACGGATTAAGCAACTCGACGTCGACTATCGCGGGATTGTTGCCCCGCATTGCCACCGCATACGGATAGGGCTTGGGCGCCGGGCCGTCAGGAGACTGGTCCGGATAGAAGACACACACGCCCTGCAACGACGCGTTCGACTGCAGCAGGATGAACGGCGTCCCGTCTTCCGAACCCGCGCCCCCGCGCGGCAACAAGACCGTGCCGTACTCCGGCTTTTCGCTGGAGCGATCGCGGATGCCCGCGTGCGACGGCGAATAGGCGTAGACGCCGCGCAACACGACTTCGTTTGGAACCGTCAGCGACCCCGCAAAGCTGTACTGTCCCGTTGGCACGAGGACCACGCCTCCCTTCGCGTTGCCCGCAGCATCGAGCGCCTTTTGAAACGCTGCGGTATTGTCCGTTTGGCCATCGGCCACCGCGCCGAAGTCCATGACGTTCCACGTCGCATCGTTGCTCATCGCGAATCCCTCCGTGGCGGCCGCAAGCCCCAAGCATAGCGCGCCCATCCATAACATCCGAACCATCGTGTCACTCCTTCCGCGTTGCCAGACCACGTGAGCATACTGGAAACACGGCGTCGAAGGCACGCGCTTGAAATCGGCGCGCTGTTGGTATTTGATAGTGGTGTTTCAGGGGAGAATCGCGCATGAATATTCTAGTCACGGGTGGGAGTGGCAACATCGGGCGCGAAGTCGTCGCGGAACTACTCACGGCGGGACACGACGTATGCGTGTTCGACGAACGCGAGCCTTCGACACCGGGCGTGCCCTTCGTTGTGGGATCGATCACTCAGCCAACGCAGGTCGAAACGGCCGTGCAAGGGCGCGACGCCGTCATCCATCTCGCCGCGATTCCCTCGTACCGGCCTGACCGCCCCGCCGCCGACTACATGACGGTCAATGTCCTCGGGACGGCGAACGTCTTTGAGGCCGCTGGCAAACTCGGCGTCGGCAACGTCGTTTTGGCCAGCAGCGACAGCGCCCTCGGCTTCGTTTTCGGAAAACACCCCTATTCGCCGGACTACTTGCCGGTCGACGAAGCCCATCCGTTGCGGCCCGAAGACCCCTACGGACTCAGCAAACTCTTGGGCGAGGAGATCGCCAAAAGCGCTGCGCGCCGCTATGGCATTCGGGCGATCTGCCTTCGGTTCTGCTGGGTCTGGTTCGAGGATACTTTCGCGCATCGCGCTGAGATCGTTGGCGGCGATCCGGCTACGCTGGCTAGGACGCTGTGGGGATACGTCGACGTGCGCGACGCCGCGCAGGCGTGCCGCCTCGCCGCCGAAAGCGCGGATGCCGAACCGGGCGACGCGTTCTTTATCACCGCCGAAGACACCTACGCGGATGCTCCGACCCTCGAACTGATTGAGGCGCACTATCCTGGAGCGCGCGAGATTTCGGACGTGTTTCTCGTGGAACGGTACGCGAGTCTGTTCGACATCTCCAAGGCCCGCCGCGTCCTCGGCTACGCGCCCAAACACTCCTGGCGCTGAGAAATCCGAGAACGAATCTGTTTCCACGTTAGGGTTCTACATTGAGAACAGCAGAGGGACCACCTGTCATTCTGAGCGAAGCGAAGAATCTCGTGTAGTCGAAGCCACTACTTGCAGGGAGATTCTTCGCTTCGCTCAGAGCGTGTGAAGAAATTGTGAAACGCGGGTGCTTTGCCTCTTGACTACGTATTGCCTGTCATCCTGAGCGCAGCGAAGGATCTCATAAGCATAAGAGGCCTATACGCATAGCGAGATCCTTCGCTGCGCTCAGGATGACAGAAAGGACGGAGCCGACAAAGGAAAGCGCAAAACTTTGATATTTCTTCAAAGGCTCTCAGAATGGCAGGTAGTCCGGCGTTGCTTAATGTACCTGTGCCGCACTTGGCACGTCGCTTTACTTGAGTGCTCGCCCGCAACCCCATATGGAATCGATGCAGCAGTTCGTGTAAATCCACCTCAACGCGGAGAACGCGGTGACTTTGCGTTCCTTCGCGGCCTCTGCATCTCTGCGTTAGAAATGGCCCTGATATGGGCATGTACACTGAAGGCACTAACAATCGGGATCGGGAAGCGTGCGCGCGATCCGTGCCGGACCATATCCGAAGCCCGGACCTTGAATCGTCGAGAGGTCGAGATTGCCCCGACGCCGCCGATACAGTCCGGGATGCACGGCCTGTTCCGGCAGCGACGCCTCTGGATAGAACTGCATCGCGTTGGTCTCGACGCCCATGATTGTGACCGCGTGCGCCGCGAGCAGCACATGCGGAATCTGCGCGAGCATGGGGTTGGTCAGGTCCTGCACCATGAGCGTCATGCCGTGGGCCTTCGCCCAGCAAAGAGCAAGCAACGCGCCGGTCTGGGTCTTGCACGTCTTGAGCGCCACGCCGGTCCAGCCAAGTTCGCGGCCGAGCCGGACCAGACGCCAGTCGTGCGCGCTTTCGTCCATGAACAGCGGCTTGCGCGCGGAAACGGTATGCACGTCGATCCGATGCTCGTCGAGTTCGTAGGGAAACGGCTGTTCGACGTAGAGAATCATGCCGTAGATCTTTGGGTGCTCGACAACGAGCCGATCGAGGATAGCGTTCACGTACGAGGGGTCACGCACGGTGCAGTTGAAATCCGTGCTGAGCCAGTCCGCGCCGTGCGCGATGCCTATCTCGCCCACCGCGAGCAGGCGCTCGTAATCCCACGCGGCATCATCGCCGCGAAGTTTGACCTTGAGACATTTCAAGCCGTCTCGATCGATCCAGTCGCCGAGAAGGCAGGGATAGCCGTCGTCAGGTTCCGTGCCGTCGAACTCCGACGCATCGAGCTTGTCCTTCCCGCCAACGAGATGCCACGCGGGCAGCATGTCCGGGCGCGGCACAGCGAAGAAGTCCGCGGGATACTTGCCCGCGAAAGAAACGCCGGCGTCCTTCGCGGGCGTGAGATACTGCGCGAGGTCGTAGTTCATGTACTCGGAGGTGTACGTCTCATACACGGGCCGCTCGTGCAGCATGCCGTATGCGTCGTGCAACGCAAGATCGAACGGCGAGCAACAGACCAGCGCCGCGAGCCACGGCATCGGCTCGGCGCCGGCGCGCTCCTTATTGAACGCTTCCAGCAATTCCGGCAGGCGATCGGCCAGGAATGCGTGGCCCACCTCCATCGGATGTCCGCTCGTGTCGAACGACGCCCACGCCTTGGCGAGACGTTTCGTGAACGCCTTGAGCGCGTCGTGGCGCTTCTCATACGGAACGGCGCTCGGCCAGACCCATTGGACGCTCAGCGGCGTTTCGCCCCAGCCTCCAGCCGAATGCCCGAACGCGTCCTCGACGCGCATCATTACGCGCGCGCACGTGACATACGTCAGCGTCTCGGCCCCAAACTTCAACGGGACGCGCGTCTCGACGGGCAGGTAATAGAGGCTAGTCTCAATAGGGCGAACGTCAGTCGCTTTTCCCACGGCACGTTTCCTCATGCTCGGGTTTCGGGTCTCGGGTCTTGCGCCGATCTCATAGTATCAGTTTGCGCGCCTTCAAGACCTCCGTGCGCCCCAGTCCCGAGACCCGAAACCCGAGACCCTACTTTATCGCTCCCGCAGTCAGTCCCTTGACGAACTGCCGTTGCATTGCGAGATACAGGATCGTCACGGGCAGGGACAAAACCACGACGCCCGCGAAAATATAGTTCCAGTTCTTAACGTATTTGTCGGAGAGAAAGCGCCAAAGCTGGACAAATACCAACTGGCCTTTCGTAGTGCCCATGATGATGAACGCCTGCATGAAATCATTCCAGATCCACAGTCCCCAAAAGATAACGATGGTCACGGTGCACGGCACGAGCAGCGGAAAGATGATCCGCCAGAATGTCGCCACGGGGCCGCACCCGTCGATCGATGCAGACTCTTCAAGTTCCTTCGGAATCGTTGACATGAAGCCGCTGTAAATGAAGATGCACAACGGCAGCCCCCACGAGACGTAATGAATCAGCAGCGCAAAGTACGTGAACTGGATGTGCAGCATGCGGAATTGTTGGAGCAGCGGCACCATGATGATCTGAAACGGGATCGTCAGGCCCGCCAGAAAGAACACGGTCAGGAACTTCCCTGTGGCCATGCGGCGGCGCATCATCGAAAACGCGGCCATCGGCGCGGTTGTAATCAGGCTAAGAATGACGGCGATGCACATGAACAAGCTGTTGAACATGGGCTTCGCGAGTTTCACGCCCGTGAAGAGGTACGTGTAGTTCTCCCACGCGAGGCGGTTTGGAAACGCGAGCGGCGACAGGACGATCTCGCGCAGTTCCTTGAACGAATTCAGCAGGGCGAGCAGGCACGGCGAGACGAAGAGCAGCCCCGCCAGCAGCATGATCACTTCGAGCACGGGCGCGCGTTTCATAACGCCACCTGCTTTCGCCGCAGTAGCGCAACCTGGATCGCGGCAATCGCAGCCAGCGCCGCGAACGTCACGAAAGACACGGCCGCTGCGTAGCCTTGGCGATTGCTCAGGACGCCGAGATGGTAGATATAGTACCCGACGGTATACGTGCGCCAGCCGGGGCCGCCCTGGGTCGTTACAACGATCTGGGGAAACAAGTTAATGCCGGTAATGAGAGCGAGGACCGAGTTGGTCGTCAACGTCGGGATCAACATGGGGAACTGGATTCGTGTGAACACGGTCAGCGCGCCCGCGCCGTCGATCCGCGCGGCCTCGTACAACTCAGTCGGGATCGTTTGGAGGTTCGCGAGGTAGACCGTGGTGAAGAAGCCGGCGCCGTTCCACGCCACAAGCGCGAAGATGAAATAGGGCACGAGCCGAGGATCGCCCATCCAATCCTGCGCAAGCATTTCGAGGCCTGCCGCGCGCAACAGGGTGTTGACAGCGCCTTCGCGGTAGTTCGCCATGTATTGAAACAGCAACGCGCTGACGAGGATGCTCAGGATGTACGGATAGAAGAACAGCCCTCGAATCAATCCTTTCATCGAGCGCAACGAGTCGAGCAGGACCGCGAGCGCCATCGTGCCGAACGTGAAGAACACGACGACCAGCACGGTCTCGAACAACGTAAAGCGCACGGAGTCGAAGAACCGGCCGTCCGAGAACAACTCGCGAAAGTTTGCCAGTCCAATGAAACTGGGCGAACCGGACCAGCCGGACCAGTTCGTCAGACTGTACGCGAACCCGAGGAAGGCCGGAAAGACAATGAAACCCGCGTACAGCACCACCGCGGGCCCGCAGAGGATCAGCGAAGCGCGCGCGTCGCGCATCCACGCGGCCCGCTTCGAATGCAATCTGTTCGACTCACGCGCCATGGCTCCCCTCACGGTGCACGAAACGGGGAGGCTATTTCCACCCCAGGATTTCGCAGGTCGAGTCGTGCACGAGCGCCTTGGCGATCGCTACCGCGTCGTCGCACGAATACTGGCCGATCTCGATCTTCTTGGCCAGCACCTCGGCCATGAGCTTGCGAATGAGCTTCGCTTTCGCGTAGCACCAATCCACGCAATACGCGTCGGTGAAGAACCCGACCTGTTTGTTCAGCGGCAGCATGTCGAGCCGTTCTTCCATCACCCCGCGGATGAAGTACGGGAAGAAGTTGTGCCACCAGTAACCGAACAAATAGAAGTTCGGGACTTCGCGCGCGATGGTGCACATAGACTGATCGCCGTGCAGGCTCGAAATGAAACACAGGAACTTCAGTTTGGGATACCGCGACGCGACCTCCGCGATTTGCGCGACCGATCGCTGGCTCAGGCGGCTCGAGGTCTCGAACGGAAGCGGCTCCGCGGCGAACGAGAACTGATACGCAATCGTATCGCCGTGCTTCTCGAGTTCCGAAAGGAACAGATGCGTGATGTAACTTGAGTAGATGTCGCGATCATGATCGGTGGCGTTCGCGCGGCGTTTGAGCGCGGCGTTCATTGTCGCGTCGTCGGGGAGCGTGTAATCGATATCCGTCGACATGTGCGTCGCCGTCGAGAACACGCGTTCGTACGGGATTAGCGAGCAGTAATGCGCGACGGCCTCGCGCGCGTCGTCCGCCGTCTTGATGGTCTTCGCCAGGGGCGGCGCGGTGCTGCGGTCGAACGTGACCGGGATCGGCCGCCCGCACTCGGTCGCGTTCCAGACGCGTTCGAGTTCGAACACCGGAATGTCCGGCTGGCCCCATTGCGCACGCGAGAAGAAGCCCCACTCGAGCGAATACAGGAAGATGTCGTCCGCGCGCCCGTCTTTGCCGCGCCACAGTTCGGTCGCCGTCTTCGCGATGTGCGCACGCTTCAGGATCTCGCGGCCCCAGTTCGGGTCCTTGTAGCGCTCCGCGACGATCGCATCGATCGAGCGCCAATTCGATTCCGTGATCGGCTCGTGCCAGTCGTAGAGGTCCGCGAGGATCGTCCGGACGCCCCACGCCATAAACGTGTTCCGCGCCTTGGCAGCAAACGGCACGGCCTCGGCAAGACGCCGGTGCGCTTCTTCCGTGGGGCGGTCGTCGTCGATGCGCGCGCCGCTTGGGCAGCCCGCCGCGTAGAGATCGCTGATCGACATGTGATACAGCAGGATGTCGTCCAAACCTCGAGCGGCCATGTGTTCGACGTCGACGTGCGTATGCGGGTCCAGCCACGTCAGAGTCGCCAGCGCCTCTTCCATTTCACGCGTCCACGTCATGCGGTCCATAGCGCCCTCCCGTCATCTTGATTCAAGAACAACCGATCCCAATTTCCTGTTATTCTGAGCGAAGCGAAGAATCTCGATCCACTCGGCGCGACGCCTGCTACGAGCGAGATGCTTCGCTGCGCTCAGCATGACACGCGGTTCAAGCCTGCGCTCGTGCGTCATGCACCGTAAGAAACGCCTCGACCATCGCGCGGTCCGGTATGCCCCATTGGCCGCCCGGGCGCGTCGCTTTGATCGCCGCTGTCGCCGCGGCGAACCGGATCGTGTCCGGTATTGTCATGCCCAGCACAAGTCCCGCCGCATACGCCCCATGAAATACGTCACCACAACCTGTCGTATCGACGACCTCGACCGGAAGGGCGGCCTGATGTTTCACTTCGTCCGTGCCCTGTTCGAGATACCAGCACCCGCGCGCGCCATCGGTCAGGACCGTGCACGGACGCGCATTGCGGGCCAGCGCGCGGATCGCATCGACAGGACTCTCGCATCCGGAAAGGATCTTGCCGACGCGCAGCGGAAGTATTAAGTGATCCACTAGCGCGATGAGGCGCGCGATGTCCTGGTCCGCTGTGTTTTCGATGTCCGCGATGCTTGGCACACCGGCCTCGCGCGCGATCTCGCATGCATGAAGGGCCGCCGCCACGCCGAGATGGTCCACAAACAGCGCGCGGCTCGACGCGATCCGTTCCACGGGAACGTCCGAAGGTTGCGGTGTCACGACACGCTCGCGCGAATACAGGATGGTGCGTTCGCCCGACGACCGGTCGACGATAATCCACGAATGAAACGGTTCGGCTTCCGGATAGGCCGCGTCCGGCGTGGTCGCGATGCCTTCCTTATGCAGCGTTGCGCGCGTGAAGTCCGAAAGCTCGTTGTGCCCGAGCAATCCCCCGTAAACGCATCGCATCCCGAGCCGTGCGGCCGCGACGAGCGCGGTAGTACAAAGCCCGCCGCCCTGGCGGCGCCGCGCGAGGACTTCGGTCTTGTCGCCCGATGGCGGGTACGACGCTACTTCGATGAGGTCGTCCACCGCGGCAATACCGAACCCGAACAGGTCTGCCGTCTTCACGCATTCAGTCACGACGGAATCCTTTATCTTCGACACACCGTTACGAGGCCATAGTCCCGTGTCGCGCAGAGCTTCGCTCTGAGCCTGTGACGTCATTTAGGAACTTACCATTATAGATAAATGTACCTATGACGTACAGGTTCAAATCCCGGAGACTCTCTCATGGAACGGGCAGCACCGCCGCGCGGAGCAACAGCCCGACCATATCTCAGCGTCCCGCTCGATCGCCTTCGCGCCTCATTCCACAATACGTTCACATCCCATCGAAATAACAGACTTCCAGGGCTTGCCTACGGCGAGGACGGCGGCAAGGGCCGGTTGCCAAGAATGACGAGGCCGCGCTTCGTACAGGGGCCGAACAGAGGCTGCGCGAGCGTATCCGGGAGCGGCGGATTCAACGCCTTGACCTGCTCCTGGCGCAAGACGCAATAACATGGCTCGGGACCTTCGAGCAGAGCACGCACCGCTTCGGCCTCCGCGACCGCAGGCACGGCGGCGCGCGTGTAGAATGCAAATCCGGGATACAAGTCGAAAGCCTGCGTCATCTTCACGGCCTCGACATGATGGCCCGCGCGCACGAGATCTCCGGTCGCCACCGCAATCGACTTCATCGAGCGGCTTTCCATGTAGCGGTAGTTCTGGCTGAAAGTCCATAGGAGGACCACGCACAGCGACGCGCCCGCTATGCATGTGAAACGCCGTTGCGCGGGACGCGCCGTGATCGCATACACGCCAAGCAGGATCGCCGTAATCGCGCCCGAGGCCAGGTACATCGGCTTATTGCGCTGGACGACGAGCACGAGACACACTGCGGCCATCACGGCCAGGAGCAGCGGAACCGCGTCGCGCCACAGGCGTGTCCAGCGCTCAGTCCAGTCCGGCGCCGCCTCGCCGAACGCAGCCAACTGGATGCCGACGCCTATTAGTAGAAACGGGATGCCTGGCAAGATGTATTCGTACTCCTTACCCGCGATCAGCGAAAACACGATTACGCTCATCCACCCGGTCAGGATGCTGAACCGATAGTAAGCGCCGCCTTCGTTCCATAAACGGCGCGACGCTTGGCACGGCAGCAAGAGCGCCCACGGCGCGGCCATGCCCAGGATTCCGAGGAAGTAATAGAAAGGACTCCCGCTGTTGATGCGCGAAGCCGTGTGGGTCCGTTCGAGTACTTCCGAATGGAGTAGCCGGTCGACAAAGACCCAGCCCTTCATCCAGAGGACCGCCGCGGCCCATGGCGCCGCCACGGCGATGCCAATGGCCATGGCCAGAAGGAAGACGGTCAAGTAGCGCCCGCGGTGAGGCCCGCCGTGACGCCATGCCAGCACGACCCACAGCCCGGCCATGAGCGCCAGCGCGACCGGGAATGGCACGCGCAACCGCACGCCGGGCAGCACTGCAATTAGCCAAAGCACTATGCCGAGGCCGAACAGCGCGCCGATCCAGACGATCCCTTGGCGCAACCAACGCTCGGGCGATCCCGCTATGATCGTCATGGCAAGCCACGCCGCGCTTAGGAACAGAAACGGCACAGGCCCTTTGAGCAGGACTCCCGCTCCCAGCATGACGCCCGATACCACGGTCCACACTGCGGTGCGGCGCGCGGTCTCGGCGTGGCACGCGGCACGAAACGCGACGATGGCCAGAAACGTGGCCAGGGTCAGCGGGATATCCAGCTCGGCGTAGCGCCCCCGATCCACCACGTAGGGCGAGGCCATCACCGCCAGCGCGCTCCATAACGCCGCGCGCTCCCCGGCTTCCCGCCGTGAGGCCATGTAGACGCTGAGAACGAGCAGGATGTAGCACAAAGCCGCGGGAGTCCGCGCCACGGTTTCCGTGATCCGTCCTGAAACAGTGTACGCCGCCACGATCATCCAGTAGATGAGTGGAGGTTTGGACAGGTAGTCCTTGTCGTTGATGGTGGGAATGATGTACTGCCCGTTGCGGATCATCTCCACGGGCGGTGTCGCGCGCTGGCCTTCGTTATCCTCGGTGATGTCCCGCCTGCCAAGCTCGACGAAGGCCATGAACGACGCGAGAATCGCAAGGAGTGCTATCGCGTACGCTGGTCGTATCGAGGCCACGGGATTCCGGCAACCGCCATTGAGACTATCGTGCAAGCTTTACAAGATTGCCCGTGTAGTTGGGGCGCGAATTGATGACCACGTCCTGGCCGAGCGGCGCGTCGCAGTATCGTTCCATGGCCACGGTCCCCGTGCGGGCCGCGCGCGAATGCTGCTTGCGGGCCGCGCGGATCTCCTTGGCCCGGCGCTCCATGGCTTGGGTTTCGTCTTCGTTGTACGCGGGATGACATTCCACGAACTTCTGCGTCAGAAAGATCGCCGCCCCGACTTTGATACCATCCGGATGGAAATGGCTCCAGCCGTGGCTGGTCGCAATAACCGAACCCAGATACGTGGCGAAGGCCCAGTCCGCGACGTTGCGAAGCAGCAGGTCTTCCTCGATTACCGTGTTCGCCCGCCCCAAGCCTTTGTACCGATCCCTCGGAGGCGGCGCCGCGAAATTGATGCCCCGGAACACGTTCTCGCCCAATTCGATCGAGCCGCGGCGCACCCCCACGGCAACGTCCGCGGTGCCCAGCAGCGGGGTCCGCCGGTTGCCCGCATCGAGCGCCACGACGGGGTGATAGAAGAAGGCCTTGACGCCTTGCCACAGCCACTTGTACGGGCGGAGCGCCGGTTCTTCGGGATTGCCCAGCGGACCGACATAAGCGGGCTCGACCGCGCGCGCGGCCCCCATCCAAAGGACAGCCGCTATCAGGACTAACAGGACTCGCGTCGCTGGCTTCATCAGATCACCTCATGCGCGCGTCGAGCGCGCTGGCTTTTCACGTGCCGACAGCATGTTCACAGTTGTGGTCATTTTATACCAAACCGTCAACAATTCCAACTCAAATCTGCGCCTTGTTCGGGCTGTGCATCGCCTGGACCGGGACGCTCACAAACGCGCGTTTCAACCTCTATTTTATTGTGCGCAAGAGGCATTTGATTCCTGCGCAAGTTCTGCTATAATGCGTCGCGCTCGAACCCGAGCGGACAACTTAGGCTACACCGGGAAAGGGATTTCTTCGATGGCGGTCAAGTATCATTGTCGGAAATGCGGTAAACGGTTCATCGACTGGGGCGCCGAGAAACTCGGCTTCAAGTGCCCCGAATGTGAGAACGAGGAACTCGTGCGCATCGGCGCTTCCGACGACAAAGTGGTTCGGAAGCCTTCCTTGAAACGCCGCGCCCGCAGGGCGGTTCCCACGCTGCATGCCACCGAAGACGACGTGCTCGTCCCCGATATCGAGGAGATCGAAGCCGAAGACGTCGAAGTTGAAGAAGAAGGCGAAGCGGCCTTCGTGGGCGCTGACGATGAAACGGCCCACGCCGATCTCGACGTTGAAGAAGGCCTTCCAACCGAAGACATCGCCGAGGGCGACGAAACCGCCGTCCTTGCCGAAGGCGACGACCTCGCCTTTGAAAACACCACCCCCATCAGCGACGACATGCTGGACGAGCCCATCGCCGAAACGGACGAGTGGACCGCCTAGCACGACGTTAGGGCTGTGTCATCGAGACCTCTCAAGGGGCGGGATCTGTCGGCGGGCAATGTTTATCTATATAGAATAGTATAGCAACTGTCATTATCTGGCACGTGGGCTTCCTTCGGCAATCCTATGCTCACTGCCATTTACCTGCGCAATACAAAAGGCGCGGGAACCATTTCGATTCCCGCGCCCTGAGTCTGTCGTAACGTTAGGGCTTGCGGCGTTGCGAGGCGCTCGCGCGACGCGTGCAGGCCAGCATCGTGATCGCGGCCGCCGCCAGCATGAGCAGGTCGCCTCGCGCGTGGGTCCATCCCACAGAGCCCGTGGCGGAACCGACGCATTGCGGCCGTTCGCCTTCGCCTTCACCCTCGCCTTCACCCGCAGGGCTTCCTTCCTGCGTGATGGTCACGTCTTTCGGGCTGCCTGTGGCGCCGAGCGCCGTGAACCGAAGGGTGCCGGTGCGTGGCGCCGTGGACGGATTCGCCGCCACTTGGACATCCAGCGTGTCGATCTCGGGATTGGTCAGATCGGCGACGATAACGCCCGACGACGGCGAGGTAATCGAGAGCCATTCGTTGCCGGGCAGGACGCTGCACGACCATTCGAGCGTTCCGCCGCCGGCATTGACGACGCTGAACGATGTGCTCGTCTCGCCATACGATACGGACCGCGTGCCGGGAACGACGGAGAGCGCCGGAGGCGTTCCTTTCTGCGTGACGGTGACGTCCGCGGGGCTGTTGAGCGCGCCGGGCGCAACCACGTGGATCGTTGCGGTGCGCGGGTCGAGGCCGCGATTCGTGGTGTAGGCGAGACGGATTTCGCCGACGAGGCCGCCCTTGACCGGCGTGACCGTGAGCCAGTCTCCGCCCGAGGTCACGGCAGCGTCCCAATCGAGGACGCCTTGGCCGAGGTTCTGAACCACGACCTTTGTGCCGCTGCCCTGCCACCGCTCGAGCGTGAGACTCGCGGGCACGACCGACAACATCGGAAGAGGCAGTTCGCCTTCGCCTTCACCCTCGCCTTCGCCCTCGCCTTCGCCTTCACCCTCGCCTTCACCTTCGCCCTCGCCTTCTCCTTCGCCCTCGCCTTCTCCTTCGCCCTCGCCTTCACCTTCACCTTCACCCTCGCCTTCACCTTCACCTGTGCCCGGAAGAACGGAAACGAGATTGTCCCGAACCACGGTGGCTTGCAGGGTACCCAGCGGCGCGATGGTGTATACCGTCAGCGACACGGTGCGGGACACTACGTCCGGACCCGGATTGGCGAGGTACGTGTGCTCGGTGGAGCCGCCTTGGGCCACATTGCGCGTCTCCGTCTGCCCGTCACCGAACGACCACTCCCAGCGGACGATCGGATTCGGTCCTCCCGCGACGGAACGGTCGATGAAACGGACGGTCAACGGGCCGACGCCGGAGGTGTTCACCGAAGAGAAGTCGGCCGTGGGCGGGACGTTCGGATCGCGCACGACGATGTAGTCTTCTTTGGCCTTGATGTCGGCGCCAATTCCGTTGGACACCCACAAGGTCACGGTATAGACGCCCGCCTTGGTGTACGTGTGTGTAGGCTCGATCTCGCTGCTGCGCGCGCCGTTATCGCCGAAATCCCACAGGTAGGACACGAACGACGGGTCAGAGAACGAGCCGGGGTCGGACTGGTTCTGGAACGACACCGTGAACTCGGGGCTGCCGCTGACGTACTGCAAGTAGCCTTCGGTGGGCGTGGCGGTGAAATCGGCCTTCGGACCTTGGAGGAGCGGCACCACGTTGATCAGGCGCTTCTTGACCAGGATGCTGCTTTCGACGCGTGTCGTAACCTCGAGCGACACCGTGAAGACGCCCTCGCGCCGGTAGACATGCAGCGGGCTGGGCAGGGTGCTTTGTTCGCCATCGCCGAAGTCCCATGCCCACTTCGTGATCGTGGCGCTGCCAGGTGACGATTTGTCGGTAAACTGCACCGAGAGCGGCGCGGGATTCGTCGTCGGCGTCGCCGAGAAATCGGCGGTCGGCGGGACACCCGTGCACGTGATCTTGCGCGTCTGGACCGCCTTGTTGGCCGTGGTGCGTATCCAGTAACCGGGATGCGCCGGATCGGGATTGGACGGGTCTCCGTTCTCCCATTCCTGGCTCATGTCCTCTTCCACGAACGGCTCCATTCGCCCGCGGCCGCGGTACTGGTCCGCCAGCGGCTGAAGCGTATCCGGATCGAAGACATGCGGGTATGGGTTGTAGTGCCAGAAGTAGTTCTTCGGACGCTCTTTGAAGAACGTGATGAATCCGAGCGCGCGCGACCCCCACGGGAATTCCGAGAACAAGTTGTACTCGTTCGGATCGGCCGTGCCACCCGCGGAGGGGTGTGGGAAGCTGTCGGGATCGGGCTCCGAGGGCGTGTTCGGCGCCCAAGACACCAGGCCTACGCGGAAATCGTCGGCGCCTTGGCCACTCGGTTGCGGGCCGTTCATCAGTCTGGACGCGCGAACCACCACGAAGAAATCCACGCCGTTATCGGGATGGACGTCCTGCAACCCAATCGAATCAGGCACCCATTGGCGCCGCCGCGGCTGATCCTGAATCGGAACCCGCTTCAGGTGCAACGGGTCATCTTGCGCGACCAAGGCATAGTTGTCCGTGCCCGGCGAACTGAAGACGAAACGCACCTGCTCGGGATCGCCCGCCAGACCCACGCGCGATGGCTCCTGGTCCAGCGCGATCGGGATATCGATGTCGGGGTCGTACTCGCCGTTCGTGTTTCGCGGATCCCAATCGTTATCGCGATAGATCGAGACGCCGCTGTACACGCCAGCCGCCGGATTTTCGATGGTCAGCGGTAGCAAGTCCTCGCCCAACTTGAACCCGCCATCGTTCAACACATCGTAGAACTCGAGCGTGACCTGTTCCAAGAACGTCGGGTCTTGGACAACCTTCCAGCGCCCGCCGCGCGGCGCGCCACTGCGCAATTGGAGCGTATTGCCGGTGTACCCGACAATCTCGTACGCTTCGATTTGACGGTGCGGCCCGGCGCTATCGGGACGGCCATAGTCATCCGAGTAGATACTGATGGTACCGGTCCGGTCGTCGCCGGTATCGTTCGCGGTATAGGTAGCCTTGATGGTCCCGGCCTCTTCGCCGTACTGGCCGGAAGTGACGGACAGCCACTTGTCCGATGGCGACGCCGCCGCGGTCCAGAAGCCGCCCACGCTGTCGAGCACTTTGAACTCGACCTGGCCGGCCTGTTTGCCGACGATCTGCACGAGCGGTTTGGCAACGCAGTTCTCGCCCTGCGCCAGCGGTGTGGCGATTTCGACACCCCGCTGCGTGATCGTCAGGGTCGTCTTGAGTTCGAGAGCCATGCCGACCAGCCAATCCCCCTTCACATCGTGGGGCTTCGCCAGGACCACATCCGGCGTTGGATTCGCGTATTCCTCGTACGTGATCACGCGGCCCAAATCGTCGACGGGATGATCTGCCGTCGTGTACTGATTCGGGAGCGCAAAACTGTAGGCGTCGTTCGATTCGCGGCACGGCTCGTGATACGGCCCCAAGTCGCCTACCGGTTCGCCGTCGCTGCCCGCAAGCACTTCGGCCACGATGGCATGGTTGTCGCGATTCGTCGTGATATCCAGCCCCATCACGGCGTGCGGCTTGCCGCCGGCCGCAATGCCCTGCGGCGCCACGGTCAAATCGAGGACGCGCACCGGCACGTTGACCTCGAGCATGTCATGCCCGTAGAAGTCCTGCACCGTGCCTTCTTCGGGATTGGTCTTCTCAAAGCTGCCCACGCTGGTGTAATTGCGGGGGCTGAACTCGAATCCGCCCACTTGCTCGGAGAACGGCGTGCGCGACGGCAGTCGGGCCGGTACCAGTACCCGGAACTCCGTGAAGCGATTCACGAGTTTGTTTGGCGCCACCATCAGGAAGAGGTCATCGCCACCGTCGTCGCTGTGCGGCAGGATCCACGGGCTGATAGGCAGATACGGCGGGGTGTTCTCAAGGATCACTGGACCCAGCTGCACCACCCACGCCAAGTCGCCTTCGTCGACCTGGCCATCGCCGTCCGCATCGATCAAACCGTCCCCGTCGAGGTCGTCGGGGATGTTGTCGCCATCAAGATCGATCGGTTCCGGCGCATCGCGAAACGCCAGCTTGCGCAACGAGACCTGGATGTCGTCGATGTCAAATACCCCTGGACGCGGCCCGCCCTTGTTATCTTCGGCTAGCCAGATTCCCGACTCCTTGGTGCCCTGCGCGATGATGGGCCTGAGGTTGTCGCTCGGGTTGTAGCCGGGACCCCAGAAGGCTACTGTGATGCTTTCGAGGGTCACGGCGAAGTTACTGTTCACCGACGGGTCCGCGACACCGCACAGGTTGAATCCAAGCACGGGGAGATAATTCGGAATCCCCGTTACCGTGCTGAACTCCTCCGTATTGTACGAATCGGCATGCTGTTTCAGCAGGCGAGCCTGGCGGCCACAGCCCAAGATGCCCAGCAGGTCCTTGCTCTCCGGCCAGTCGGTTATCGAAGGATAACGGCCCACTGGAAGCGTATCCGCTACGATGGTCCAATCGCCGTCGACGAGCGCTTCCCCGTTCAACAACGTGAGCGTTTCTGTCGAGTTGTCCAGGATGCGGTACTTGCCACCGGCTCGGTCCAGCAGCCAGTAATTCTTGTTCTGGAACTCGTGCGGCGTGAAGCCGGCTCTCGAAATGAAGAAGGTAACGTAGGCACTGCCCCCGCCCGCAGGAACGACCTGCCCGTCACGGAACCCTCTGCCTGCGGCAATGGGCGACCACTTCGGGTTCGGGTTTGCGGGCCAGCACTCGTAGTCCGGCAGGTCCGGCTGCGGCGGCTGGGACACGTTCTTGTAAATGTTCGACCGCGGGTCGATATTCGGATTAAAGAACGGGAGCGACTCGAACGCATACTGAATGTTCGAGAAGAAATCTACCGAGAACGCGTCGGAGTAGTCTCTACCGACGCCCACGCTTTCCCCGTAATGGAAGTTGGCCTGGATCATCTTGAACGGATCCATCCACTTGTCAAAATCCGTCGAGATGCAGTCCGCAAGCGGACCGGAACAAGCGGACAACCCTCCATTTTGGCCCACGTTGATATTCGTTTCGCGGCCCCAAACGTTCCCTGTGCTGTAGGTGAGCACAAGGTCGTGTACCTCGACGCCGCACCGCATGGGCTTCACGTTGTTCTGATTGATGGTCCGCTGCGGCCACCACGGTTCGCCGACGCTTGGAATGTCGTAGACGTTCTCACCGGGATGTGTCAGGCTCTCTCGGACTTGCGGCGTCGTGATGATGCCGCCGACATCGGTCCCCGTCGTCGCATCGAACCGGCGCGGCTCGATGAACACGCGGAAGTCCGCGCCCATGTTGATCCCCTTGCCGTCGCCCGGAAGCCCGGAGACGTCCTGATATCCAGTATCCGCCCGGAACTCGACGAAGTAATCGTAGAAGAACTTCGGTGAACTCCCTGTGGGGCTACAATCGGGGGCCCGCTCGACACCCTCGCCATCGCGCGCCACAGCGCCCAGCGGCAGCGCAATCTTCCACCACGGATCGCCGCCGCCCGGCGGAAACGGAATGTACTGCCATTCCAGCAACCCGGGGGTAACTTGGCCTTCGGGCAGATCCGTTCCCGGCACTACCGGATAGTCAAGTTTTTGCCCGGTTGGGCTGCAGTCGGTTGTGAAGCAGATTCCCGCGCCCGAGCTTTGCAGCGGCGGGTCAAAGGAGCCGTTTCCGTTCGTGTCCTGGTACACCCAGACCCCGTTGAAGGCATAGTCATCGCCTCGGGCCACAGCCACACCGCTGTTGTTGAAGGATGAGAAATGCTCGAGCCCGTCCGTCGGGTCGAAGCCGCCATTGCCCGGCTCGCCGTAGGGGTCCGCGCCCACATCCGTGAAGACCACGTTCATGACAGCCATATGACTGTTCATTGAATGGAAATTGATGCCCAGTACCGGCACGAAGTCCTCAAGCGAGAACAGCTTCCGCATGTCCATCCACTCGCCAGCCACCATCTTGTAGGGAACCGTCAAGTCCCATGTCGGCCGGGCGTGTTCATTGATCGGTGTGTAATTGAAATTCGTGTAGTTCCACTGGTTCGGCGACCCGGAAGAGATGTCGTAGACGCCGAAACTGGACGAATACCCAGCGTCTTGTCCGACATCGGATTGCGAACCCAATTCCGGATCGTACTTGTCGCCCGGAGGCAGAGACTGGCTCTGAAGCACCGGCGGAGTAATTCCCGGACGGATGGCGAGCATGGTGGCCGAATTGATCCGGTACCCGAGCGAGGTGCCGTCACGCCAGACCGACGACGTGCGCACACTGACGGTGCCGGTCAATGTCGGTTGTCCACTCGTGATCGTGAGCCAAACGCCTTTCTTTCGGAAGTTCAGACTGTACTGGTTGTCGTATCCTTCAGTGGTGTCAAAGGGGCTGCCATGCGCGTCCCATACCACAGTTGTTGAGCCAGCTTGAAGTCTGAATTCGAGGATCTCGTCTTCGTCGGGGGCGCCGAATCCGCTTGGGCAATCCTGCGTGCCACGGTCTCCGGTCAAGGAGAAATCCAGCGTTTCAAGAACGCGCGGCGCCGGGGTCGCGGGATCTAGCGACATCGTAAACGTGAACAAAGGCGCCCAGTCGTTGAGGGGCACCAACGCGGGGTGGTCGTCTGGTATCGCGTTTTCGATCGTGAGTTGCGGAGGTTCGGCATTGCCGACGCTTATATACTCTTCCTTTCTGCGCGTCGCGCGGCTGCCGTCCGCGAACGTGACAATGAGCTCTACCGTGTATAGGCCTGCAACGTCCGCATACTGCCAGGTGGTTTGGCTGGCCTCAGCGCCGAACTGAACATCCGGATCAATTCCGCCGACGATGTTCCGATTCACGTCGGTCACGTCCAAGCGCCAGCGGTAGAAACTCACTCCGCCTCCGCGTTCCGCGATCAGGTCGCTCGGGATCTGCGATGTGAACGTGACGTCCAAAGGCGCGTTGCCCTCGGTAGGATCGCCCGTAAAATCGATCTCGCTCACGGATATCTTCTTGATGGTAGTGGCGATGTAATTCAAGCCCGTGCTTGGATTGATTTCCTCGTAGGTAACCTGAAGCCGAACCTGGTACGGCGCGCTCGCATCCTCCAAGTACGTAAACGACTCATTGCCGTCGTACGGCAGCGTTCGTGTGACATGCTCCTGGTTCGCGTCCCCATTGGCATCGCTATAGTCGAACCACCAATCCCATTGAATGATCGCTCCAGAGATCGTGTTGGCCGTAGATTGGTCGACAAACGATACCGTCTGCGGCGCGCGGCCAAATGTCGGATTCGCGCTGAAATCCGCCGCATACGGCAGTTCTCCCTCGCCCTCTCCCTCGCCTTCTCCTTCGCCGCTTGACGGATTTACGACAATCAAGTCCGGCCGCGTCGTCGTAAAGGTGCGTCCGTCCTTCAGCGTGACCGTCAACGAGACCGTGTAGAAATGGGGAACCGCGTCCGGAATCTCATAGACGTGGTCGACCGACGTCAGCGGGTCGGAACTCGAACTGACAGCCTGGCTTCCGTCGCCGAAGTTCCATCGGCGCGACACCACTTCGACGCTTCCTGCGACGGTCTGATCTTGGAAGAACACATCGAGCGGCGATGCGCCGGTCACGGGGCTTGCCGTGAACGCGACGACCGGGTCGGTGGCCAGAACCGAGGCAAATTCGTACGCGCCCATGTCGGCGCGCGAACCTTGGGGACGCGTTACGCCGCGCACGTCCACCGGCGGCGCATCGTCCGTAGAACCCGTATTGACACATGGCGAAGTGGCCTGGATCTGCAGCGCCCCGGCGACTACCGCGTCCGCCGAAGAGGGATCGTTATCGCTAAACTTCGGGTCCGCATCGATATTACCGGTGCCCGTATAGGTGCCCTGAACGTCGGTGTTCGTGGCCAGCACAAACCCGTTGTTGACGGTGCCAATCTCGCGCGGCACGTCCTCCCAGAGGATGCCATTTTCGAGCACAATCAGCGAGTTCTTCTTGGCAAACACCGCGCCGCCCAGGTACGTGGCGACGTTTGCGTGGAACGTGCAGTTCACCACCGTCGCTGCGACGTTGCCGCCTTCGGTGTAGACGCCCGCGCCGTAGTCGGCCTTGTTAGCCCAGAATACGCAGTTGGAGATTACCGGTTTGCATGCCGCGCTGACCGGCTTGAGGTTCCGGATACCGCCGCCGTTCGCGCTTCCAGCCTCGTTGCCGATGAAGAAGCAGCTATCGATGACGGGCGAACTGCTTTCGTTGTAAATACCGGAGCCGCTATTGGACTTGAAGACGCACTGGTATACCTGCGGCGCCGAACTGAAGCTGTTGCGGAGCCCGGCAATCTTGTTCTCGCTGAATGTACAGAATGCGATTAGAGGCGAAGACTCGTTGTTTACGATGCCGCCCGCCGTACTGCCTTCGATCGTGCATCCAAGGACGTGCGGCGCCGAATTCGCCTCGTTGTAGAGGCCGCCGCCACGCGCGTTCTGACTAGCCGCGTTTGCGCTGAACAAACAGCCGGCAAGCGTCGGCGACGAGCCGCTGTTGTACATGGCGCCCGCGTTCGAGGTCGAAATGTTGGTGTAGAAACGGCAGTTCCGGTACGTGCCGCCCGACCCGCTGTTGAATACCGCGCCGCCGCCCTGAAGCTGGGCGGTGTTCTTTCCGAAGATGCAGTTGGTGGCCGTTATCGAGGAATTCACGTTGTACATCGCGCCGCCGCCATCCGCCGAATTGCCCGTGTCGAGAGGGTTCGCCTCCGCTTCGGGGTTCAGGCCGAATACGCAGTCCGTAAACGCCGGACTCGACGACGTGCAATAGATGCCGCCGCCGCGCCCGGATGCCGCATTGTTGACGAACTTGCATCGCGTTACCGCGAGGTCCGTGCTGTCGATGAAGATGCCGGCGCCACGCGTATCGTCGGGCAATGATCCCGAGGCGTCGCCTCCTTGAATGGTGAATCCATCCAAGGAAGCGTTCGTTACGCTCTTGCAGTACACCACATGGAAAGCGCCGTTGCCTTCAATGACGGTCTCGTGCGCTGCAGGATCCGCGGCGTCTCGTTGCGTTTCGTTCCCCATGAAACCGCCGTACAGGCGCACGCCGTGCTTTAGGATGAGCGACCCGGAGGACGTGGCATTGGACCGCGTCTCGTCATACGTGCCCTGGGCCACCCATACTTCGCCGCCCGCAAGCGCAGCTTTGTCAATGCCTTCCTGAAGCGTGAGGAACGCCTTGCTCCAAGTCGAACCGTTTCCAGGGGTGGGATTGAATTCGTCCACATAGACGATACCTTCACCCTCGCCTTCGCCTTCACCTTCACCCTCACCCTCGCCTTCCCCTTCACCCTCGCCTTCCCCTTCGCCTTCACCCTCGCCGCCTTCCGACACAGCGATCGTGACCGGCTGGGCCATGTCGATGCCGTTCATCGTGGTCACGGTCATCAGGACCGTGTACATGCCTGGCGCCGAGAACACATGCATGGGATTCAGGCCCACGGCGCTCATGCCGTCGCCGAAGTCCCATTGCGCGGTCAGCAACGTGATGCCGCTGGGCATCTGAGGCGCAAACTCGACAGTCAGCGGCGCGGAACCGACGTCGTGGTCGGCAAGGATCACGGCCTGCAGCGCGGTTCCCGCTGTCCGTTCATAGGCGCCGAGGTCCGGGGCTAAGCCCTGGAAGACCGTCGTCCCGAGTACGTCGGAGCTTAGGGCCACATCGGCGCCTTTGTCGATGCAGACGGAGGTCGACTTGAGCCGGAGGTTTCCTTTAGCCACGTCCACAAATTCGGGGTCCTGGTTCACTATGCGCTGCCCCGCGGGATAACCGCCCTGCACCAGCGAGTCGCGCACGACCGCGCCATCAAACTCGGTGTTGAAGATCTCTCCGTTCAAGTCGCCGTACAGAATGCAATTGACCAGCGTCATGCTCATGCCCGACGCGTCGAAAACCGCGCCACCGATGCTTTCGGGCGCCGTGCTTCCGTTGCCGTTGAAGGTGCAGTTCTTAAGCGTTTCGGTCGAGAAGCTTGAGTACAGCCCCCCGCCCACGTACGCGGCATTCTTCCAGAACGCGCAGTACTGAATATCCGAAGACGCGTAGAAATCGCGGATGGCGCCGCCGCCGCTCGTCGCGGACACGCCCGCGACGCCGTTCTGGACGAACAAGCACTTGGCGATCGCGACGGAGGTTCCGTAATTGTACACGGCGCCGCCGTTGCCCGGAGTGTCCGTCAAGTTCCCGGCCGTATTACCGATAAACGCATTTTTGCGAAGCGTCAAGGACGAACAGTTGCTGTCGTATACCGCGCCGCCCATCGACGACGCATGGTTCCCGCTGAAGGTGCAGTCGGTTAGGGTGATCCCCGAACAATTTCTGAATGACACCGCGCCGCCGCTCTCCGCTTCGTTCCCTGCGAAATAGCAGTTGATCACGACGATGGCGCTCGCGCAATTCTCGTACACGATGCCCCCGCCGAAACTGGTCCCGCTCGTGAGCGGTTGAAGGGTGTTGTTGACAAACACGCAGTTGGCCACCACGGGCACTACGCCGTCGTTGTAAAGACCGTTGGCGCTGTTGGCAATCGTGAACCCGTCCAGCGTGGAGTCGTCCGCGCCTATAATGAGATGCGCGGGGATGCCCGCCTTGGCCCCCGCCATGCCGTCAATCACCGTCGTGTTGGAACTGAAATCGCGTTCGTCGCGATTGTTCTCGACCCCCGCAAAGCCGCCGATTAGTTGGACCCCGGACCGCATCGTCAGCGAAGCCGAAGCCTGCGGATACACGCCCGCGGCCACCCACACCTCGCCCCCGCCGGAGGAGGCAAGCGCGTCGATCGCGGGCTGAATGCTCTGCATGGCCGTGCTCCACGCATGCCCATCGCCCGGCGCTGCCGCGTTCGCGTTGACGTAGTAGACCGTGGCGGCTTTGACCGCGCCCACCGTGCTCGCGAGGAGCGCCGGCGTCTCGGCCTTGGCCAGAAGGATGCGCTCGGGTGCGCGAGGAGGTCCGGACGAGGAAACCGAGGGTTTGGCGTCGATGGTCGATACCGCCGCTCCCAGTAAGATCGTCGCTGTCAGAGTCAGGGCCACAAGAGCACTGCGTTTCGTCTTCACGTTCGATTACCTCCGGCAGAACACCTAGAAGGCCCTTTCCCCTGGGTACGGATCAGGGCCGATCGACACTCCCATCCTCATCCATAGATCGCGCTGCAGCGGCACGGCCCCGCGCACACCGCACGCGGGACAGTCTCCGCCCCATCTCATGCCCGGCGAAAAAGGACACTTCCGTATCCCTCTCGCACTATCTATGCACCACACCGCCGAGCCGTTTATGACGATTACGGCCCCGCGTTCTTGCACTCGTTATCCCTCGGCACGTTCCCAACGCTACGCGCCCTGCATCCGTACATAGTTTTTCCCACGCCATCCTAACACACCCACCGGGTTCTGTCAACAAATGAATGGACTTCGCGCCCCCTGTACGCGCCTCTCTAAAGCCTTGGAGTATTTTGAGTTTTGCGCGAAGTTCCTAGTTTTGACGGTTCGCTGGATATACTGCGAAAACCGAAAGGGCTGACACGCGCTTCTCCTCATGCCGAACGGTCGTGGAAAGCGGCGACACTTGAGTTTGCTTCTGAGGGTCTCGCGTGTCACAATGCACGCCAGAGTAACCGTCGTTCTTAGGGGTTTGGATACGGTAGCATGTGCTTTCGCGCACGCGCCGGATGGTGTACAATACCGGCAAGCGCTATAAGGAGGATGGAAGGATGCCGCTGACCACCTGCCCGCGATGCAAGAAACTCTTCGACAAGAACCGATCGTCTGTCTGCCCCAAGTGCCAGGATGCCGAAAACGCCGACTTCGACAAGATCCGCGCGGTTCTCGATCGGAATCCTAATCTCAGCGCCGAGCAGGCTGCTATCGAGGCCGACGTGACGGTCCAATGCGTCACGCGTATGATCGAGGAAGGGCTCATCTCGAACGTCAGCATGACCGAGCGTGTCAAGTGCGGCCGATGCGGCGCGCCGGCCATTAGCTTGAACAAGAAGCTCTGCCAAGCATGCCTCGAAAAACTGAACGCCCAAGTCGTTCAAGCACAGAGCATGATTAAGCTCGAACAGAAGAAACAAGTCCAAGTCGGCGAATACCTGCACGCGCGAAAGGCATTCGAGGAAAAACGCCGCTAAGCGCCGCCAGCCGCCCCGGCGTCGCGGTAGACGGCCCTAAGCCGGGTAACGTGGCCGTGCGGATCGTGGCATTCAAGTACGCGCCGGAGCGCGGCGTGCCCCATGGCGCGCAGCCTTCCGTCATCGTCCACGACGCTATCGGCTTTCGCCGCAAGGTCCGCCGCGTCGCCCGGGGCGAACAACATGCCGGTCGTCTCGTCGATCAGTTCGGGGATGCCCCCAATTGCGGCGCCAATCACCGGTTTGCCCAGCGCCATCGACTCGAGGACGGCGTAGGGCTGGTTCTCGTACCATTCGGAAGGCACGACGACCATCCGCGCCCGCCGAACGATCTCGAACAGCTCCTCGCCCTTCTTGTATCCCGCCAGCCTCACGCTCGACAGCCCGCGTTCGGCGATCGCGCGCTCCAGTCCTGCCTCCTCCGGTCCCGTGCCCACAATCACGGCAGGCGTCTTGTGGCGCATCGTGCTGAGAGCATCGAGCAGCGTATAGACGCCTTTGTGCTTGAGCAATTGGCCGAAGAACAGAAGGTATTCGCCGGGTTCGAACGCTGGTTCATAGTTCGACGGGTCGAGGAAGTTGTTCACGTGCTCGATAGGCGCCATGGGGATATCGAACGATTCGATCTTGGCTTTGAGAAACTCCGATGGCGAGATGAAGCGTTGCACGCCGCCGGGATACAGCCCCAGCGCGGTATGCGCCACTTTCGCGCTGAACGCAAGAATGCTCGCCGAAGCGCTGTCGTTGTAGCACCGGTTAATCAAGATGCTGTGGAACCGCCGTCTCCGGCACGCCTCGCAAATGTGCCCGCGCGCGTGCAGCACGTTGTTCGCGCAGACGGGCTGGTAGTCGTGCAGAGTCTGCACGACCGGCACGCCGGCTTTGCGCGCCGCGTGAATCGCGGACGGCGACACTTGATAGAACAGGTTCTGGCAATGGACCACGTCGGGACGGAACTCGGCGATGGCTTTCGTCACCGTCGCCGCGGCCCCGCGGTGGTAGATGCCGTGAACAAACGCCGTGAGGCGTTCGCTTGAAGTGGCGCGCTCCCACGTCGCGTTCGTCAGGCCCGACGGGATCGTGTAGAGCGGATACTCCGCGGGCCAGTTGTCCGGCTGGTCCATGGCCACGAACGCCACCGCATGCCCGTGTTCCTGCAACAACCGCGCGAGGTCCATCGCGTATCGGTCCGCGCCCCCAGTGAGCTTGTGATACTTGTTCACGATCAGGATGCGCACGCGGCCCCTCGCTTTCGCACCGCATAGAAGACCGAGGTCGGCGTCAGTTTCTGGAGGAAGGTCTCGCGATGATAACGCCAATGCCACTGAGTAAGCTGGCACAGGATGCCGTCTATCGCGACGAGCAGCGCAGAGTCGTACACGTCGCCGCGCCGCATGTTGAGCTGGTTAGTCATCGCAAACATGCACGTGCGGCGCCGGACAATCTCAAAACCCGCTTGCGTAAGGACGCGGTCGAATAGCGGCAGGGGAATGCCGCGTTCGCGTTTCGTCAACATGGGACGCGGCTTGCGCCAGTCGCCCATCGAGATGATCGGTTCGCGGATCAGCGCCAGGCTCCCCGGCTTCAGACAACGCGCCAGTTCCCGCACGACCGAGCTCACGTTGCAGACGTGGTGCAGCGTCCCAAAACATGTTGCCAGCGAGAACGTGTCGTCAGCAAAGGGCAGAAGTCCCGAGGCCTGCGGCGCCACATAGGCGACCGGCACGCCCTGGATGTCGCTCGACGCGAAGCCTTCGGCAGGTTCTACGATGGCCACCGAATCGATGCGATCGATGATGGGCAGCAATTCGTCTCCGAAGGCTCCGCCGAGACTCAGTATCTTGTCGAAACGCCCCGGCGGCAGATGCGCGTAACCATACTTGCGGTTCAGCGCGTGGTACCCATACGACCGCGGCGCATGCGCGTGTTCCGCGCCGCGGCTGATCGCGTAATACGCCTCCTGTTCATCGCGGAACCACGCCTCGCGCTCCGGCTCCGTGAAATCGTCGCCGTAGATCGCTTCGCCCTTCAGACATGTCTCGACGGAATGCGCGCTCATGACGCCGCCTCAATGACGTCGCGATACACGCCGACCGTCTGCTGCGCGATCGCGTCCCAGTTCAACTCGCGCTCAATCAACTCCCGCGAGCGCGCGCCCATTTCCACGCGCGCCGATTCGTCCTCGACCAGCGTCAGGAGCGCTTGCGCGAGGCCGTCTGCCTTGCCGCGCTCGAACATGATCCCGTTGTGGTTCTTAATCGAGTAGCGCGCATACTCGCGGTCCGGCAGCACGAGCGGAAGTCCGCAGCTTGCCGCTTCGAGCACGGTGACCGACCAGTCGCCGGGCCACACGCCGAGGTCGGCCGCGCTGTAATACCGGGGCAAGGCGGCGTTGTCCGCGAACCCGATCCACGTCATCCGTCCATCGAGTTTCGCCTCCGCGATCTTCGATTCGAGAAGCCGCCGGTACTCCGCCGATGCGTTGCCGATCGTCAAGAGCCACGCCCGAGGCTCACGCGCGACAACGGCGCCCATCGCGTCAATGAGCACGTGGCAATCCTTCGAGGGCGTCATCTTGCCCGCGTTGACGACAACAATCGCGTCCTCCGGAATACCGAGTTCTTTTCGTGTGGCGCGCCCGGCCTCGAGATCACGGCGGAACCGCTCCGGATCCGCGCCGAGATGCACGAGCGTCGTGAGCGAGGCATTGATACCAAACTCGTTGCCAATCAGCCTTCGCACTTCGTGCGACATCGGCATCACGCGCCCGACGCTTCCCATCCACATCGGGCGCAGGACATGCCGGAACGCCGCGTAGAACAGCCGTTTCTTCCACGTGTACGGCTCGATGTTGAAATAGTTGTTGTGATCGTCGAGCACCAGCGGAATCCGCCGCGAACGATTGCCCGCAAGCACCTGCCACGTCGGCAGCGTGACCACATTGTGCGCGTGAACGATGTCCGGATGAAGCGCCTCGATCTCGTCCCATAGCCCCCGCAGCATGACCCAGTTATGCGCGTGCCAATGAAACGGACTCGGCAGCCGGATCAACGCCACGCCATCCTCCAACGTCGTCCGGCTCAACGACGCCGACGACGCGTCATCCGCCATCAACGCGCTCTCCGAAGGCAGCCGCGTCGACGTCACAATGGCCACGTCATGCCCAAGCCGAGCCTGTGCCGGGGCAAGACAATTCTCCTGATACCCCAGGCCGGGCTGAAAGAAACTCGTTATATGCACAATACGCATCGGGCTGTTACGCTACCCATTGCCTTAAGACAGCCATTCTTTCACGGAGTTCCGGCTGGCCGCAAGCGAAGACACCGCGTCGCGGCGTGTCTCCGCTACACGCATCGCCAGGTTGTCTTGCATTTCAACGCCGCGAAAGAATCGTGCTCAGATGTGATACGCTGTGCGTATCCGAAGATTGCTGAAAGGAAGACAGAGGTAATGGTAGTGGTTGGCTGCATCGAAGGCGAGCGCGTTCATTCAGTAATGGCAGCTTGGCCGGCCTGGAGCGTGGCGCGTTGCCTGACGACCACTTGCAGCGGGTCAATCCGAAACGGTATATCTCGCGTTACGTCGAGGACCATGGCATGTTCTCGATAATAGAATCGGTGTCAACCCAGGGAAGATGAGAAGTGATACCGCGCTATGACGATGCAGGCCTCTTTCATAGCTTGGAATTGCGCGTAAATGCTCCTTTTCCCGCGGAGAGCCTCGGACCAGAGCCTCTGGGAAGCAAGCGCAAGTTCTGGGCCTTGTTAGAGGGTGAAGAGCGACAATGGCTTTTCAAATTTGCTCGTGCGGGTTCGGGTGAGCACTGGGCCGAGAAACTGGGATCCGAAGTGGCACGGCTCCTTAGTCTGCCTGCGGCCCGTGTCGAGCTTGCGACGTTGGACGGCCAGCATGGGGTCCTTGTAGAGTCAATTGTCCCTCACGAGTGGAACCCGGGCCTCAATCAACCTGTGCGTCTCGGGGAGATGATCCACGGAAACGAAGTGTTGGCGGGTTACATCGAGCACTATGATCGAACGAAGCTTCGAGGCCAAACGGAGCACACGTATGCCAACATTATGCGTGCGCTAAAGAAGGCTGTTCCCGAAGACAGCTATGTGGATGTGATGACCAGATTCGCAGGGCTTCTGGTCTTGGACGCGTTGATAGGAAACACGGATCGGCATCATGAGAACTGGGCGCTCTTGCGCCTGTGGAAGGGAGGCGGCAGTATCGAACTAGCGCCTTCATACGACCATGCTTCCTCGCTGGGCCGCGAACTACAAGACGATAGGAGAAAGGAGCTTCTTGTGTCCGGCGTGGACGCGTACGTCAGAAGAGGACGGGGAGCGATTTTCGGGAAGTCCACGGGGCGTCACGCGGATAATCCTCTGGAACTCGTGCGTTGGGCCGCAAAACAAGACCCGAGTTGGTTCCATCCGTGGCTCGATAGGGCACGGGAGATATCTTTGGTGCAGATTGAAGACATCCTCCAACAAATGCCGGAGTCGGTGATCAGCGGGACAGCCAAGGACCTTTGCAGAGCCTTCCTGTGCTATACTCTGGATGCTTTGAAAGGAATGTGACTGATGGCAACTGTATTCTTGGCATGGCAGAGCCCAACTGAGACTCGCGCGTGGTATCCGATCGGGCGTCTCGAGGCAGACTCCGCCGTGGGGCCGTTTCGATTCTGTTACGTACGCGGGGCGCAGAAGGCGCAGCGCGAGGCGGGCCTCCAGCCTCTGGTTTCGTTCCCGGATTTCGAACGACAGTACGCATCCGAGCAACTGTTCCCGCTGTTCCGAAACCGCATTCTCTCTTCAGAGAGGGAGGAGTTCGACGACTACTTGAGATCGCTCGATCTGAGGCCCGATGTAGCGGACCCACTGGAAATCCTCGCCATCACGGAAGGACGCCGTCAGACCGACACGTTAGAGGTATTTCCAAAGATCAAAGTCGACGAAGACGGGATGTTCCGATGCCGGTTCTTCTTGCACGGCTGGCGGCACGTCACGAAACCGGCCCAAGAGCGGATCGATCATCTGGAACAGAATGCCGAACTTCGGGTGGCCATCGAAATGAACAACCCGGCAACGGGATTGGCCGTGCAGGTTCAGACGACCGACTATCACATGATTGGCTGGACCCCGCGGTACCTTGTGATCGACTTAGTCCGAGCCATCGGAGAGGCTTTCACGGAGATTAAGGCCACCGTTGTGAAGATGAATCCTTCCCCTGCACCGTCACAGCAGAGAGTGCTCATCGAAATGACGGGGACGTGGCCGGCGCGGTTTGAACCGATGTCAAGTGAAGACCTAGTAGCCATTTGCTCGTAGCGCAAACGTCCTTTTCCAGGCGGCCTTTCGACTCCTCGCTCACCGGCAAAGCCGTAAGCATACTATCCCTCCCGCGAGATGACAATGGGTTTTCTCCTTATACGGTAGGTATGGTACGCTGCATGCAAATGTGCATGAGGAGACTGGACGGCCGTCCAGGGCCAGTACCGCAACAGATCCCATCCGTACAAATGAATCGTGCGTGACAATTGGCAGTATGCCAATCGAAGAATCTCAAAGGCCAGGCGCAAGGAGCTACTCCGATGAGTGACGAGAATCTCGCGACGTTGCAGCCGTGTCCTATATGCAGACAACCGGTTCGGCGTTGTAATCAACGGCCACCAGGCGGCAGAGACGCTTGGGATGTTGACTGTCCCAACTGCGGTCAGTTCTTGATCTCGCGTAGATCGTACTCCCGCGTGGACCGGCTGGATGAGAAAGCTCGCGCAGTGCTGAGCTCTTCGATCTGGCGACGCCAGACAAGGGACGGGAGGCCGCCTGAAGTTTATGACTCTCATTTGAAAGCCGCGGAGGGGGAGGACCTGCCTTATCCTGCCGAGCAACTGGACAGGCTTATCCTGTTCCTTGGCGAGCAACAGGGATCTCCTGGCAAGGATGTCGAGCGTGACAATGGCTGCCTGCGCGCAAAACTGGGCGCACTGAACGTGAATGATGAACGCTTCATAGTATCGTCTGGAGTTTCTGAAGGGTTGTTCGACAACACCGGAACCCTCGAAAGGCATGATCTCCGGCTCACCATGGCAGGGTGGCACAAGTTCCGCGAACTCAAGCGTGGCTCCATTACGAGCCGCACGGCATTCATGGCAATGTCCTTTCATATTCCTGAGCTAAGTCGCATCGCTGACGAGTATTTTCGGTCCGCCGTCGAGAAGACCGGTTTTCGGCTCAAGCGGCTTGACGATGAACCGGCTGCGGGATCGATTGACAACAGGTTGCGCGTGGAAATCCGTATGTGCCGCTTTCTGATAGCCGATCTCACCGATAAGAACAGCGGCGCCTATTGGGAAGCGGGCTATGCGGAAGGTCTTGGCAAGCCTGTCATCTATACCTGCGAAAAAACGTTCTTCGACCGCGAAGGAACGCATTTCGATACCAGCCATCATCAGACCGTGCTCTGGGATCCCGGGGACCCGGAAAAGGCCGCGGAGAAATTGGCAGACACGATAAGGGCTACATTGCCTTTTGAAGCGACGATGCCCCAAGACTCCCTGTAACTAAATCGCTTCTGAACGGTAGTGTCATCTGACTGCATGGCGGATGACAGGCCGCCCGCCTATCCTTTTCGACGTATGAAATCAGAGGAACAAGATGAGCGTATCCACAAGGCAAGACAACCGTTTCCGGAACGAGACCCCATCGCGGCGTTCACCGACGTTGCGCGAACTCCCGAAAGGTCTGTCGATCGCGACGGTCGAATCGCGCAGGGATTTGAAGGCGTTCGTTACGTTTCCGATGAAACTTTACGCGCACTGCCCGCAGTTCGTGCCGCCGATCATCGCCGACGAGATGGAAACGCTCGACCCGAAGAAAAGCCCCATTCACGACAATGCCGAAACGCGGCTGTTCATGGCGCGCCGCAATGGCGAAGTGGTCGGCCGGATCGCGGCCATCGTGAGCGATTCCGTCAATCGGAAATGGAACACGCAGACGTTGCGCTTTAGCTGGTTCGATTGCGTTGACGACTATGCTGTGGCGGCGGCGTTGTTCGATGCCGCGGAAGTGTGGGGCGCGTCGCGCGGCATGAACCGCGTCGTCGGGCCGATGGGATACAACGCGTTCGAGAAGGCCGCCATGTTGACCGACGGCTACGAGACCACCCCGACGATGGCCGGTTTCTACAACTATCCTTACTACAACGATTTCGTGAAGCGATACGGTTTCACGCCCGACGTCACGCTAGTCGAGTACCGTCTGCGCAATGCGTTCACCGGGGAATTCCCTCCGCGTATTGCGGCGCTGCATGGCCGCCTCGAACAGGGACGCATCCGAGTCCTTCATTTCACGAACCGCAAGCAAGTGATGGCGAGAGCCAAGGACGTCCTCGCGTTGCACGAAGAGACGTATTGCGATCTGTACGATGGCGTGCCCCTGACCGAGGCGCAGGAAGCGTACTACATCAAGAAGTTCTTCCCGTACATGATTCCCGACCTCGTCAAGATCGCGGTGAACGAACGCGATGAAGCCGTCGGGTTCTTCATCGCAATGCCCAGCGTGTCCGAAGCGCTGCAACGCGCGAAGGGCCGATTGCTACCCTTCGGCTTGTACCATCTTTGGAAGGCCACGCGCCGCGGCAACAAAGTCCTCGATTTCCTCATCGCCGGCGTCAAGAAAGAGTACCGGGGCCGCGGCGTCGATATCCTCATGGGGGTCGAGATGTTCAAGACCGCCGGGAGACTCGGGTTTGAATCCGCCGAGACGAACCTCGAACTCGAAGACAACACCCGCGTCCGGTCCGAATGGAATGGCTTCGATCATGTCATCCATCGCCGCAGGGCGATCTACGCTAAGCCTATCGGCTGACTCTACCTGTCTTCTTCCGCGCTAGGCCTGCGGAGAACGCCACTCCGATGTGCACGCCAGGACCGTTTCGCATGTTTCATAGCCATGCTTGAAAAGCAATTCGAAGTCTGCGAGCGCGAGGGCACGCAAGCACGTAGGAAAGCTGGCGGCTTTCTTTATCTGGTCGAGCGTAAGCGCGTCGGCGCTTTCGGCTGGGACTGGCTGGGAAACGTGAAGGTTGTTCCTAATAGTCTCGGGGGATTCGCCCATGCGAAGGTATCCCCCGCGTCGGTTGTCCCTGAAGAAGGCGAATATCTCTCGTGCCCGAAGACCGCGCACCTGATCCATTGGTATCGCCACAAGACGATTTCCAGCTCGGTACATCTTCACTATCCAGCACGACTCGGAATCGCCCCTTTCTTCCGTGACGAATGATCCCGACGCGTCGCTGACGAGACAGAAATCGATGTCTTTCCGGAGGCCTTCTCCCATCTTGTGAAGCGCTTCAAGGCCCAAATTGTCATAGACGCCGCCGTCCCAGAGCACAAGAGACTTGGCTATGGGATCCGCAGGCACGAGTTGGTTCGCTTCGTTGTACTTGTGCCACTTGTATTTCCCAGTGTGCAGCACGAGGGGACCTATCAGCCCTGGAAACGCGGCAGAGGATGCAACGGCATCCGCCAGAGGGAACTTCGGGTCAACAACATAATGGGCGGTATAGTCGCCCATTCGCTTGGCGGCGAACCGCCAGTTCTTACCCGTTTCGTAGCACGTGGCGTTGATCGTCCACCTGGGTTCGCGCGGCATATCGGAAATGCCTCCCGTTACGCCCCAGTGTTTCTCAATCAGTCTGGCGATGACGCGCGCGCGCCCGGTTGCAATCAGCCATGGGCGCGTAAACGTGCGGATAGCGTACGCGCGCTGCAAATCGAATGTCGTCAGTGTTTGCCGGATCTGTGGCAGACAGACCTCGATATATTCGTTCGCCGTGGGCCATTTCTTTCCGGCCTTCGCAAAGACGAGCGCAATGCAAAGGCTGCCTCCCGATACCGTTGAAATGTGGGCAAGCTGGCTCCACATTCGTGTCTCCGCCAGCTTCGCGAGGACGCCAAGATGAAACACGGTCGCGCGGACCCCGCCACCTGAAAGCGCAATGCCGATCTTCATGCTACTCTCCATGGTTAACTTCACATAGGCTATATTTACCTACAACGATGTGCGATCCCATTGTGGACATCAGATAGGCAAACAGCTCGACCCTGGCATTCGGACCGTAGTCTGCGCCGAGGTTGCGCCCGCCTTTGAGCCGCTCGTCGTCCATGGCGAAACCTTTGACGAGGTATTCGCGGAGACGGTCGGTGGCCCATCGCCGAAACTGCGTGCCGCGGTGCGATTTGACCCGGTAGCCGACAGCGATGATGACATCGAGGTTGTAGTACTTGGTGCGGTACTTCTTGCTATCGGCGGCAGTTGTTAAGTATTCCTTAACAACTGAAGTCTCGTCTAGTTCGCCTTCTCGAAAGATGTTACGTAAGTGGATACTGATATTAGGCTTGGTGGTCTGGAAAAGTTCGACCATCTGGCCCTGGGTCAGCCAGACGGTCTCGTTCTCGAGCCGCACGTCTATGCGGGTTACGCCATCCTCAGGCTGGTAAATGATAATCTGCGAGTCGGAACCGGCCATGGTCTATTCTCAGAATCTGCGGGCTGAGCGCCTCGATCACGGGCGTGAGGTCCGTGCGCCCGATGTCTTCTATCACAGTGGCTAAGTAATGTCAACGGGCGTCCGGCAACCATCGGTCCCGCTTCTAGGCGCGAGTAGGATCTGCGGCGGGATTTCGATTACGATGGGATGCGGTCAAGTCGATAGGAAACGGGCAGCGCGGGATATGTTTGGATTCAAGAAACGGCGGCGGGCGCGGTTGCGGAACCAGGGGTTTCCGATGGATTGGTATTCCATTCTGGAAAGCAATGTGCCGTATTACCACGCGCTGCCGGAGGAAGACCGGGCCGAACTTCGGGGACACATCCTGGTCTTTCTCGCCGAGAAGCATTTCGAGGGATGCAACGGCCTCGAGCTCACGGACGAGATCAGGGTGACGATCGCCGCGCACGCGTGCATCCTGCTGCTGCACCGCGAGACGGAGTACTTCTCGCGGCTGGTCACGATCCTGGTGTATCCGAGCGCGTTCGTCGCGAAGGTCTCGAAGAAGGGCACGGGACGCTGGGCGATCCACGGAGAGGAGACGCGTGTCGGCGAGTCGTGGAAACACGGCGTGGTGATCCTGGCGTGGGACGACGTCGAGCACAGCTTCCTGGACTATCAGGACGGCCACAACGTAATCTTCCACGAGTTCGCGCATCAGCTCGACGCGGAGAATGGCGCGAGCGACGGGTTTCCGTTATTCGACGACGGCGACGACACCGAGGAATGGTCGGCGGTATTTCAGGACGCGTATGAACAGCTTCTCGACGACATCGACAACGATCGCTGGAATATCATCGACGACTACGGCGCGGAGAGTCCCGCCGAGTTCTTCGCCGTGGCCACCGAGTGCTTTTTCGAGCTTGCGGTCGATCTCAAAGTCGAGCAGCCGGACTTGTACGAGGCGCTGAAACTGTACTATCGGCAGGACCCGGCGGCGCTGCTCGCGTCGTAGGCCTGAGGAAGATTACAACCGGAATCTGTTGCGACGAGTCCAATGATGGCGCACCTGATGGAGTGAATGGGCGTGATGACAACGTGTTCCACGCGCGAAGTCCCGCGGAAAGCGGGGACAGACACGCTTTTCAAACTGCCGAAAAGCGAGTCAGTCCCCGTTTTCCGCTGAGTTGTCCTGTGGTGTACGCTGCCTCGATTCCGAGTCTCAACACGTAAATGGAAAGGGCTTGGCCATGAACGCAAGACGAATCGTGCTGTTGGCACTGGGTTTGACGATATGCGCGGCGCTGGCCGCAAACGCGGAGGTCGAGCTTCCCTACATCCAGACCGAGAACGTCATCTACGCCGATGCCTATGGCGTGGCGCTGGTCATGGACGTGTTCACGCCCAGCGGCAAGGGCCTCCTTCCCGTGTACAAGCCCAGCGAGAGCGGCAAGGGCCTTGGCATCGTCGATATCGCCAGCGGCGCATGGTCGTCGGATCGCGGCAAAATCGAGGACCACAAGACCGCGAAGATGTACAACATCTTCTGCGCGCGCGGATACACGGTCTTCGCGGTGCGTCCCGGCTCCTCCGAGAACTTCACCGGTGACGACATGCTGCGCAATATCCGGCGCGGCATTCGCTACGTCAAAGCGCACGCCTCCGACTACAGCATCGACCCCGAGCGCCTGGGCCTGTGCGGCGCGTCCGCGGGAGGCCACCTGTCGTGCATGACCGCCTGCACCGCCGAGGATGGCAACCCGAACGCAAACGATCCCTTGGGCAAGCTGAGCACGCGCGTGAAGGCCGTGGGCGTGTTCTTTCCTCCGACCGATTTTCTGAACTGGGACGGCAAGGAAGCCCCGCTCGAAAAGTATGCGGGACTCTTCATCAAGGGCGGATTCGCGGGCCATTCGCGCGAGGAGATTCTCGACGCCGCCAAGGCCATGTCGCCGATCTATCTCGTAAAACCGGGCCTCCCGCCGTTCATGTTCTTCCACGGCGACGCCGATCCGCTCGTGCCCCTGCAACAGTCGCAGAGTATGGTCGAGGCTATCAAAGCCGCAGGCGGCAGCGCGGACCTCTTCGTCAAGCAAGGCGGCGGGCATCCGTGGCTCACGATCCCTGAAGAAGTCATCACGCTGGCCGACTGGTTCGACAAACAGCTCGCCGCGAAATAACGGTGGAGCAGGGAGGGGATTTGAGACCCCTCCCCCTCTTCAAACGGGACGTGCGGTTTCGCCGCATCCGGAGCGCGCGGGAAACGTTCGAGACGCTGAACCCTGTTCGCCGGCCCGCTTGACCGGACCGAACGTTCGTAGAATAATGGTGTGCGCACTCGCTACATCACATGACTTGAGATAATGGGACGAGGCGGGGCTTCGTCGTCGTGCCGTCGGCTTCTTGGATGTGACTGAGGCAAATCACTATGGGTACTGCGGCCTTCTTGATATTTCTGCTTCTTGGAGGAACTGCATGCGCCGCCGTTCCGGGGAGTAGCCCACTAGCCATCCGGACACGTTCGGTGAAGCTCCCGTGGGCCGGCTTCTTGATTGGCGCGGCCTATTGGATTCTGGAATCGTTCCTGCACACCTATCTTTTCAACAGCGGTCCGCTTGCCTCGACGCTGTTGTGCGAACACGATCCCAATGAAATGTGGATGCGCATTCTCATTGTTGTCGTGCTGACGGCTTTCGGCTGGGCCGCGGAGCGGCTCGTGCGCTCGGAACGCCACTACAAAGAACAGGCTCAGAAACTGAATCGACTGTTTCATTATGTGCTTCAGATTTGCCAAGGCGTGGAAGCCGGTGCCGCGGAAACGGCGCTTGCTGCGCTGAAGACGGATTTGGAGCTTGAGGAGAAGGCCCTTCATGATGAAGGCGACGTTGGCAAGATCGTGCAGGTCATTCGCGAGCTTTCCGAGTATGTGGATTCGAGGATCGGAAGCCTGCAAGCCATTCTGGGCCTGACCCACGAAATCAACAAGGGACTGCTTGTCGAAGAAGTGTTGGAACGAGCTTATGAGGCTTTTCGTCCCGTCATCCCCTACGACCGGATCGGCGTCGCGCTTCTTGAAGACGGGGGGCGGACCCTGGTGTGCCGGTGGGCCCGAGCGGATTATGGGACCATGAAAATGCCGCTCCGCTATTCCGCGCCGATGGCGGGAAGCAGTCTTCAGGAAATCATCGACTCCGGCACCCCCAGGATCATCAATGATCTGTCGGCCTATTTTAGCGAGCATCCCGAGTCCCAATCGTCAAAGCTCATTCTCGAGGAGGGAATTCTGGCAAGCCTGACATGCCCGCTTGTCGCCATGGGGAAACCGATGGGGTTTATCTTCTTCTCGAGCCGAACCGCCGGGGCCTACCGAAGCCTCCACGCGGATATCTTCAAGCTGGTGGCGGGGCAGCTTTCGGTCGTTATCGAGAAGGGCCATATTCACGAACAACTCATGATGGAGAGGGATACGTCGGAAGCGTTGCTTCTCAATGTTATGCCCGCTCGGATTATCAGCCGTATCAAGGCCGGCATCCAGAGTCCCGTCGAGGAGATTGCCGAGGCGGGCGTGCTCTTTGCCGACATCGTCGGCTTCACCGACCTGGCCCGCCGTTTTCCGGCGGAATCGGTGGTGCGTTTTCTCCGCGAGGTATTCACGCACTGGGATGCGCTATGCGAGGAGCACGGACTCGAAAAGATCAAGACCATCGGGGACGCCTATATGGTGTCGACCGGCGGGGCCTCGACGAAGAAGCGCGGTTTGCTCGATCTGGCTGAATTTGCGCAATCCATGCTGGCCACCGCGCCTACGCTGCACTATCCGGACGGCCGACCCCTGCAAGTCCGAATCGGTATCCACGCGGGGCCGGTTATCGCGGGCGTCATTGGCCAGAAGAAGTTCGCCTACGATATCTGGGGCGACACCGTGAACATTGCCAAGCGCCTGGAGGCCGCCGGGGCACCCGGAAAGATTCTCGTCTCTTCGCGCGTCCAGGCGTTGCTGACCGAGGAACAGTTTACCTTTGAGTCCCGAGGCGAAGTGGAACTCAAGGGAGCGGGACGAATTGCAGCCTACTTCATGCGAGACGAGGACTGACGGTCGATCCCGGCATGCCTATTTTGGATTAAGCGCGGAATCGAAGACGTAGCGGCCTCCGGCTTGCGTTGCCACTTCGGCCATCTTGCCACCATAGCGAACCTTGCACGCGCCGCCTTGATTTGCGCGGATCGTGGCTTCGGCGAGTTGGCCGTCTTTCCATGCGATGTCCACTTCGTGACCGCCGCGCGCGCAGAGACCCGTCACCTTGCCCGTGGGCCATGCCTTGGGCAACGCGGGGAGCAGGTGGATCGTGCCGTCGTGGCTTTGGAGCAGCATTTCGGCGATGCCCGCGGTCGCGCCGAAGTTGCCGTCGATCTGGAACGGGGGATGGTTGTCGAACAGGTTGGGCAGCGTCGAACGCTCGAACAGGAACCCGAGATGCTTGAAGGCTTCGTCGCCGTCTCCGAGGCGCGCGAAGAGTCCGATCAGCCACGCGCGGCTCCATCCCGTGCCGCCTCCGCCGTGTTCGAGGCGGTAGTCAATCGATTTCCGCGCGGCCGCGGCGAGCTCGGGCGTCGCCTCGGGCGTGATCCAGCGCCCCGGATACACACCCCACAGGTGCGACATGTGGCGATGGCCCGGCTCCGGCTCTTCGTAGTCCTCGACCCATTCCTGCAGGCGGCCGTCCTTCGAGATTTGCAGCGGCACGAGTTTGTCGAGCGTGTCGCGCAGCGTCGTGCGAAAGGCCTCGTCTTCGCCGAGGACTTCGGACGCCGCGATGCAGTTCGTAAAGAGGTCGTGGATGATCTCGGTGTCCATCGTGGCCGAGTAGGTCTGCACGGCAGTGCCGCCGTCCGGTTTCCGATACTTGTTCTCCGGCGAGTGCGACGGCACGGTGATCAGCTTGCCCGCGAACCGCGAACCTTCGGGCGCGGGAATGAGGAAGTCGAGGATGAACAGCGCGGCGTCTTTCATGATCGGATAGGCGCGCGTGCGCAAGAACTCTTTGTCGCCTGAGAACGCGTAGCGTTCCCAGAGGTCTTGCGAGAGCCACGCCGCGCCCATGGGCCAGATGCCCCAGGGGCCGTCGACGGGCGCGGCGGCGCGCCAGAGGTCCGTATTGTGATGGAGGACCCAGCCGCGGCAGTTGTAGTGGACCTGGGCCGTGTGCGCGCCCGTTTCATGCACGTCTTCGATCAGGCGGAACAACGGCTCGTGGCATTCGGCGAGGTTTGTGGTCTCGACGGGCCAGTAGTTCATTTCCGTGTTGATGTTCGTCGTCCACTTGCTGCCCCATGCGGGATCGAGCTTGTCGTTCCAGATGCCCTGCAAATTCGCGGGCTGGCCCGTGTCGCGCGACGACGCAATCATCAGGTAGCGTCCGTACTGAAAATGAAGCGCGGCAAGCTGCGGGTCTTCGCCGTTCGCGAAGGTCTTCACGCGCTCGTCGGTAGGACGATACGCGGCTTTCGTCGTGCCGACGTCGAGCGTCACGCGATTGAACAGCTTCGTGAAGTCGGCGAAGTGCGCCTCGAAAAGCTGGTCAAAGGTCTTGGCCGACGCGGCGGCCATCTGTTCGCGCGCCAGCGCCACCGGGTCGCCACTCATATCCTTGTAATTCTTGTAGCTCGTCGCGGCAGTCAACAGGACTATCGCCTCGTTCGCATCACGAACTTCGAGGCGGCCGTCCTTGAACGCGATCTTCCCGCCCTCGGCAATGACGCGCACGGCCGACGCGAACTTGAGTCCTTCGCCTTCCCACACGCCGTTGTTCTTCTTGTCGCCCGACTGCGAACCCAGTTGCCCGGACATCAACACGCCATCCGTGCCTTCGGCTTGCGTCACGGCCTCCGGGTGCGGACTCGTCAATACGACATCGAAGGACTGGCGGTTGACGCGTTCCGCCGTCAGCCGAATCACGATCGCGCGATCGGGGTTCGACGCGAAGATCTCACGTTTGAACACGCCGTCGCCAACGCGATAACTCACCGTGGCCATGGCCTGGCCGAGATGCAGGTCGCGCCGGTACTCGACAAAAGAGTCGTGGCCCGGAAACACGAGCCGCAGGTCGCCGAACGGCTGATACGATTGCAACCGAAGCGGGTTGCTCATCATGTGCTCGCCGCCGAGCTTCTCCGCTTCCCTCTCCTTGCCTTCGAGGATGAGCTTGCGCATCTCGGGCAGATACTTCGCGGCTTCGGGATTCGTGTAGTCGTGCGGCCCGCCCGTCCATAACGTGTCCTCGTTCAACTGGAGGCGCTCCTCGGCAGGCACACCGAACACCATCGCCGCAAGATGCCCGTTGCCGATCGGCAGCGCCTCGTTCCAGTCCGACGCGGGCGCCGAATACCAGAGCTTCAAGTCGTAGTCCACTTTGACCTCCTCCGCAACCGCCACGGCGCAACCCCACGCCGCCACGGCACACAACACAACCGCGAACCTTGCACCCATGGTCGTTTCTCCAGCACTCTGTTTCCTCTGCTTGCAATAGGGACTATAACCGAGCCAATCGGTTTCGGTCCAGACCACGTTCCGGCGTTCCATTCGACAATATGCTATACTGGGTAACGGATGCATCGAGAGGAAGAGACCATGACCTATCGTGGACATATCGAGAACGGAACTGTCGTGCTGGACGATCCCGTCGTTCTCGTTGAAGGCTCCGAGGTGGAGATCGTTGTCCAAGCGCCCAAACACGCCGCACGCACCCTTCACGAACGTCTCCAGGCTCACATCGGCATGGCCAACGGCTTGCCTTCCGACGGATCCGCGAATCTCGACCACTACCTCTACGGAGCGCCGAAGAAATGAAACGTGTCTTCGCGGACACCTCCTTCTACGTGGCCATCCTGAATGTCAATGATGTCTTTCACACCAAGGCTGACGCTTTCGCTGCGCATTTTACGCGCCAGACCATCACGACGGAATACGTGATTGTAGAATTGGGTAATTGGCTTTCACGCGCTTCGTCGCGCGGTGCCTTTGCCGCGTTCGTGGAAGACCTGCATGGCGACGCCCAAAACACTATCGTGCCCGCGGAGAGCGCGCTTCTTCCCGAAGGCATCCGCTTATATGCCCGCAGACAGGACAAGACGTGGTCGCTAACCGACTGCATCTCGTTTGTGGTCATGGAGCAGTTTAGGCTGGAATATGCGCTGGCTTCGGATCACCATTTCGAACAAGCGGGGTTTGAGGCCCTGTTAGTCTGAAAGATCCCTATTGCAGACCATCACGCAACCGAAGCAAGAATACGGTCCTGTCACTCGGCTGCATCCTCCGCGTTCCAATAGTCA
The DNA here is from genome assembly GCA_964402555.1 of uncultured Nitrospiraceae bacterium. Lineage (GTDB taxonomy): Bacteria > Hydrogenedentota > Hydrogenedentia > Hydrogenedentales > SLHB01 > CAYOCT01. The sequence goes on from CAYOCT010000050.1 coordinate 42,379, forward strand.
ATGGTTAGAGGGTCAATATCCAGATTGCCGATTACGCCGGCCTTGAGCACTAGGCCGTCTTCGGAAACGCTCACGCCTACGGTGAGCGCGTGGATGGGCTGGCCTTCTTCGTCGCGGAGCGCGGTTGCGGGCGATGGATAGGCCACACGAAACCAGGTCCGATCTTTGGTGGCGCGTTCGAGCGTGGCGCCGCCCTCGTCCGCGCCGAGTGGCTCGATATCGGCGTCGCGCGTGAAAACGTATTGGTCTTCGACACCTTCGGGCCGCAGCCGATTGCCTTCGATCCGGCGGTCGCTCAGACGTTCGCGAAGCTGGGCCATCGCCGTGTCGCGCGCGGCGGGCGTTCCGCCTTCGACTTGCGCGTGCACGAGCCGCTCCTGCATCCAGCACGTGCGTTGAATGATGCGGTCCCACGCGTCGTTCTGAAACGCTCGGGCGTATTCGACCGCAATGGGATTCGCGGGCCGTGTGATGACGGGACCACGCGACGGCGCGGCCTTGGGCTCGGGGCGTGTCCACCACCAGAATGCCGCGCCCGCGACCACCGCGACGAGCGCCGCGCGCTGCCAATGCCGAATATTGAATCGAGCGTTCACCGGCGCGCGCGTTACCCGGCGTTCCAGAAGTGGTTCAACGGACCGTGGCCTTTTCCGATTGGAAAACTCCTCCGGATGGCTTCGGTAAGATAGCGCTTGGCTAGTTCGACGGCCTCGGCCACTTCATTGTCGCGCGCCAGATACGCGGCGATCGCGGCGGAATAGGTGCAGCCGGTGCCGTGCGTGTTCTTGGTCGCGATGCGCGGGGCGATGAACTCGTAGAACTCCCCGCCAACATAGAGCACGTCGCGCGCGTCTTCGGTATCGAGATGGCCGCCTTTCATCAACACGCACGCGGGTCCCATGGCGGCGATCCGCTTGGCCGCTTCGCGAACATCGTTCGGAGTCGAGATGGCCATACCGGCGAGGACCTCGCCCTCGGGGATGTTCGGTGTGACCACGTATGCAAGGGGCAGGATGCGCTGTTTGAGGGCCTCGCACGCGTCGTTGCGCAGCAAGGCGTCGCCGCTCTTGGCCACCATGACCGGGTCCACCACGAGGTTGCGGATGCCGTGCGCCGCGACGCGATCGGCTACGGCTTCGACGATGGCCGCGTTCGACAACATGCCGGTCTTCGCGGCATCCACGCCGATGTCCGACGCGACAGCGTCGATTTGTTGCACGACGATATCGGGCGGCAGATCGTGGATGCCGGTCACGGCAACCGTGTTCTGCGCGGTGACGGATGTCAGAGCCACCATGCCGTAGACTCCGAGCGCGGTGAAGGTCTTCAGGTCGGCTTCGATGCCCGCGCCGCCGCCGGAATCGCTGCCGGCGATCGTGAGCGCGCGCGGGATGGGCGGCTCGGCGGTCATGCGAGTATCCCCGCGATGCAGGCCGCGATGAAGCACGAGAGCGTGCCGGCGACGAGCGATTTGAGGCCGAGCGACGCGACCTCCGAACGGCGCTTGGGAAGCAGGGCGGTCATCGCGCCGAGCAGGATGCCGAGGCTGCCTGGATTGGCGAACCCGCACAGCGCATACGTCGCGATCACGACCGAGCGCGGGCTGAGCGCGCCCTGCGCCACCAGCGGTTTGAAGTCCGCGTACGCGAGAAACTCGTTGAGCACGGTCTTCTTGCCGAGCAGTTGCGCGACCGTGCCGACGTCGTGCCACGGCACGCCCATGAGAAACGCGAAGGGCGTGAAGCACCAGCCCATAATCTGCGCGAACGAATGGCCGGTGACGCCCTTGAGCAGCAGGTCGAGCAAGTAGACCATGGCGATGAACGCGATCAGCATCGCGCCCACGTTTAGCGCGAGCGAAAGCCCGTCGCTCGCGCCGCGCGCCGCCGCGTCCACGACGTTGTGGCTCTCGACGGGGATCGTGATCCGGCTGGAGCCGTCGGTGCGCGGCGTGCCCGTCTCGGGCACCATGAGCTTCGAGACCAACAGGGCCGAGGGCGCGCACATGATCGAGGCCGCGAGCAAGTGCCCCGGTTCCGCGCCGAAATTTGCGTACGCCACCATGACGCTCGTGGCGATGGTCGCCATGAACGTCACCATGATGACGAACAACTCCGAGCGCGTCATGTCGTCGAGATAGCCCTTCGACGCGGGCAGCGACTCGATACCCATGAAAACCTGTAGCGCGGCGGCGAAGGTCTCCGCGCCCGAGGTCTTCATCGTGCGGCGCATGATGTAGGCCATTCCGTTGACCAGCGCTTGAATGACGCCCAGATGTTGCAGCACCGCCGCGAGCGACGACACGAAAATGATCACCGGCAGGACTTGAAACGCCACGATGGCGCCGATGTCGAAGTTCGTGGGCAGCGTGCCGAACACGAACTTCGCGCCTTCGTTGGTCGCGGCGGTGATGACGTCGAACGCGGCGTTGACGTACTCGAAGAACGCGCGGCCGAACGCCGTGCGCAAGATCAGAATGGCGAGAATGAACTGGAGCGCGATCCCCCATACGACGGGCCGCCAGCTTACGCGCGAGCGGTTCTCGGACATCGCCCACGCCAAGCCCACCATGGCCACAAGACCCACGGCGCTGATTAGCCGCAGCACGATGCTTCCGTCCATCTTTCCCTCTCTGCTTTCGACCGCGCACAGTGTAGGGCATTTTCTAGGACCAGGCAAGGATGCGCGCTCGACACGAACCTGAACGGACCTACACGGACGAGCGAGAGGTTAGTGCGTTGCTTGCGTCGTGCGATGGGGATAAGATGCCGCTGAAGCACGTCGAAACGGCATGAGGGAGCACGCATGAATCGCAGAAGCTTCTTGCGTACGGCGGCATGCGCCGCTGTGGGGACGCAGACGGGATGGACCATGGCGTTTGGAGACGGGGCCGTGCGGGAACAACGAATCATTTACTACAACAACTTCGCGTCGCACTTGCTCTGCGCGTTCAACCCGAACATGTATTACCCGGACTTGCCCTATCGCTGGACCGATACGGATTGGTTCGGGCTTGTGGACATGATCGCGGGGTTCGGGTTCAACGTGTTCGAGTTCTGGCTCGAACCGCGGATGTTCTGCCGCGAAGGACTCGATACTGACGTCGGCCGCGAGTACGCGCGCCAGATGAACGCCGTGATCGAGCGCGCGCATCAGCGGGGCATGAGGGCCGAGGCGATCGTCGCGCTGGCGACGGTCGGCGCGGACTGGCGCACGCTATGTCCGAACGTCGACGACGAATGGCGCGAGATCCGGCATCTTTGGGAGGCGTGGATGAAACGCCTGCCCGGCCTCGACATCGCCGGGATCTTCCCGGGCGATCCGGGCGCGTGCTCGCGCAACGGCTGCACCGCCGAGACCTACATCGACAAGTCGGTCGAAGTGGCCGGCCTCGTCAAGAAGGTCCTCCCCCACGCCGCGATCGAATTCAACACCTGGGGCCCGCCGTTCTTCGGATGGGGCATCATCCATATGCCGCCCGGAAGCCGCGGCGAGTTCATCCCCGCAGATCAATCGAGCGCGTGGACGTTTTCGAAAGAACGCGCAGACCGTTCGATGCGCCACCTGCTCAAGCGCCTCCCGGATTTCCCGGACGACACCGCCGTCTCGATTAACCTCGGGTTCAACGGCGACGGCAATCCAGCCGGCGATCAGGAGGCGCGGCCATGGGCCGTCGAGATCGCGAAGTCACGCCCGATTCTAACGTGGGACTTCAGCCTGACCGAAGGCGAGAACGCCGTCTATCCGCATTACCGGTTCAACCGCCTGTTCGCGCGCCGGCGTGAAGAACGCGCCGCCGCCCCGTACCAGGGCGGGATCTGTTTTACGATGACACCGCTGCTCAACCAGTTGTCCCTGTACGAATCCGCGCAATCGTTCAAGCAACCCGATGGCGATCCAAAACGCATCGCGCAAGATTTCTTCGCGCTCGCGTTCGGCGAGCAAGGTCGCGGCCTCGTTGACGGCTACCGTCTCTTCGAAGTCATTCCCGACTGGGGCAGTTACGAACCCGTCACGATGCCCCGCGCCGAATACCACGCGGCAATGACCCGTTTCGTCCAGCAACTCGAAGACTTGAAATCGAGCGTACGCACGGATGTCCCCTTCCATCCTTCGACGGAGACCTACCGGCAGGAACTCGTCTTCTTTGCGCGCCTCTTCGCCGACTTGACCGCCCCCGCGCCCGACTACGACGCCCTCAAGAAGGCCTACTGGGATCGCGTCTACCGCATCTACGACCGCCTCCCCGATCACGTCGACCCGCGGCCGCGCGGCAATACGGATCGCTTCATTAGACATTTCGCGGAGTGGAAAGGATGATTGCGCATTGGGCAGACCGCAGCGTACGTCAAAGGAGATCGGACCATGCATAGAGTTGCCGTTATCGTTGTCGCCATCCTCTTGCCTGTAATGGCCTTTGCGCAGCATGAGGAACCGAAGCAAGCGAGCGTGCTTGTCGTGTACTACAGCGCGAAGGGACACACGAAAGCGATGGCGGAGGCGGTGGCGAAGGGCGCGGAAGGGGTCGAGGGCGCGTCGGTCAAGGTGCTGAGCGTGGCGGATGCTAAGGCAGAGGATGTCCTCGTTGCCGATGCCGTCATCGTGGGCAGCCCGGTCTACAAGGCCAACCCGGCGCCCGCGGTGTTGGAGTTCATCGACTCGTGGCCCATCAAGGACCCCCGTTTGAAGGATAAGATCGGCGCGGCGTTCGCGACGGGCAGCGGGATCTCCGCGGGCGAGGAATTGGTGCAGATGGATCTGCTACACGCGATGCTTGTCTGCCAGATGATCGTGATCGGCGGGCCTGGCGCTCAGCAGCCGTTCGGGGCCTCGGCCATCACCGGTGAGAATCCTTCGGGCAAGCCAGACGACAAGGTGGACGCGGGCTTGGTCCAGGAGCATTACCTCAAGAAGGGCGAAGCGCTCGGTGCGCGCGTCGCGCAGCTTGCAGTCCGGTTGAAATCGTCGCAATCGAAGTAAGTTGGCTGTCTCTTGCATTCCCGCGAAATCGTCTTGCGAGTAAGCCAGCCTAAGGGTCTCTGATTCCACGCGCGACATCCCGCGAATCGGTGGGTTCCGCTTCGCTGCACCCACCCTACACCTGCCGAAACGCGTGTCCGCCGCCGTTTTTCGCGTGGCCTTGTTGTCTGGCCTTTCCGAACCCGGTATAGTGGACGCATCACTCGGAGGCGGGAACGATGCAGTATCGACCTTTGGGCAAGTGGGGTGTGCGCGTCAGCAGTTTGGGACTGGGCACGTATCTTACGGTCGGTTTCACGTGCGACGATGCGACGTCGCGCGCGATGATCCGCGTGGCATACGAGCGCGGCATCAACTATTTCGACACGGCGAACGCCTATAACGCGGGCGAGGCGGAGCGTGCGCTGGGCGCGTGCGTGGCCGATCTGCCGCGTTCGGACCTGGTGATTCTCACGAAAGTGTGGGCGCCGATGGGCCAGGGGCCGAACGACCGCGGGCTTTCCGCCAAGCACATCCGCGAACAGTGCGACGCGAGCCTGAAACGGCTCGGCATGGAGTACGTCGACATCTACATGTGCCATCGCCCCGATCCGGCCACGCCGCTCGAAGAGACGATCCGCGCGATGGAAGACCTGGCGCGCGCGGGCAAGATCCTGTATTGGGGCGTGAGCGAATGGCCCGCGCCGATGATCGTCAAAGCCAACGCGCTCGCGCGCGAACTCGGCGCGCGTCCGATCGCCGTGAGCCAGCCGCGTTACAACCTCCTGTACCGGTATCCGGAATCACTGCTCTTCCCGACGACAGCGGACGAAGGCGTCGGGAACGTGGTCTTCTCGCCGCTCGCACACGGGATGCTGACGGGCAAGTACAAGCCAGGCGAGGAACCGCCCGCAGGGGCGCGCGCGGCGGACCCGCGACAGAACGTCGTCATCAAGAAGATGTATTGGACGGACGAAAACCTGCGCAAAGGCCAGGAACTCGCGGCACTCGCTGATGAACTCGGCGTGAGCGCGGCGGAACTCGCGCTCGCGTGGTGCCTACGCAATCCAAACGTGTCGAGCGTGATCCTCGGGACATCGAGCGTGGCCCAGTTAGAGCAAAACTTGAAGGCGCTCGACGTGGCGATTCCCGAGGACATGCTGGCGAAGCTCGACGCGCTGTATCCGCCCGCGCTCGCCGCGCCGCAAATGTAGTCCTCAACCCGACCGAAGGAGATCGTTCTCGTGTCCCAACCCAAAGCGCGACTGGCATTCATTGGACTCGGCCCGATGGGCAAAGATTTGCTCACGCAGGCGCGGCAGCATCCACAGGCTGAGGTGGCGGCGTTGTGCGACCTCGATCCCGAGGCGCTTGCCAAGGGGTTCGAGATTTCCGACCCTGGCCCCGAGTCGTACACGGATTACACCGAGATGCTGGCAAAGGAGCAATTGGACGGGGTCGTCGTGGCCGTGCCGCAATACCTCCACGCGCAAGCCACCATCGATTCGTTGAATGCCGGCATTCCTACTTTTTGCGAGAAGCCGATGGGCATGAACGTGGCCGAATGCCGGACGATGATCGCCGCCGCCGAACGCAACGGGAAGCCGCTGATGATCGGGCAAGTCCTTCGCTACATCGGCGTGTACCGCTACGTCATCGAGCTGGCTCGGTCCGGCGAAATGGGGAAGCCGTTCGGCGTCCGCGTGATTCGCACGATGGGCAAGTGGGGCACCTGGGCGCGACCGTGGCGCTACACGCGCGCGACCTGCGGCGGACTGCTGCTCGAAGTCAACGTCCACGAGATCGATTTCATGCGGTGCATCCTCGGCGAAGCCGTATCGGCCACGGCATCGGGCAGCCGCTTCATGAACGACGAGATCGACTACGAGGATTTCATCGCGGCGACAATTGCATTCGAGGGCGGCGGCATCGGAAGCCTGACGGTCGGGAATTGCGATTACCTCGGGCGCTACACGGGCGAGGTCTATCTCGAACGCGGCAGCATCTACTTCGACAGCTTGACGCAAGAGGTGCGGATTCAGCGCGAGGGCGGCGAGAAGGAGACGCTGCCCTACGCGGAAGTCCACCCCGAATGGGAGAACGGCGTGTACCGCGAGATGCGCGAGTTTATCGAGACGTGCCTTGGCGAGCATCCCGCGACCATTCCCGGCGAAGAGGGCCTGCGCAACGTGGCCGTGGCCGAAGCGTGTTACGAGAGCATCCGCACCGGGCAGCGGGTCGATGTGAAATAGGAATCGCACACTCCAATTACTGTGCTCGAAAGTCATTTCACGCGGATCCGCCTCTTTCTGTCGGCATCCTGGATTACGCTTCAGATATTGACTACAATCCCGCGTCGAACCGCGTTTGCAGAAAGGCGATGCCATGCTTACCCCGCGCGAACGAGTGCTTAAGGCGGTGGCGTTCGAGGAGACCGACCGCGCGCCGATGGATCTGGCCGGCATGCCCTCGACGGGCGTCAGTTGCTTTGCGTATCCGGACTTGATCAAGGCGCTGGGTCTGCCGCCGCGTCCGCCGCGCGTCTACGATACGGGGCAGATGCTCGCGCTGCCGGAACTGGACGTGCTCGACGCGCTCGAATGCGACGTCGTCACCTGCACGACCGACATGACCAACGCGTTTCCGCAGCCCGAATTGTGGCGTCCGTACGATTTCAACGGGCGGCTTCCCGCGCTGGTGCGCGACCCGGGCATGTTCCGCGCGCTCGAAGATGGGACCATCGTGCAGACGCACGGATCGAGGATGCCTCCGGAATCGCACGTGTTCGAGGGCGAGCACGGCGGCCAGCCGATCGATTTCTCGGCGGACCTGCCCAAGCCTGACCTCGCCGAAGTCAAGAAGAACTTCGAGAAGAATCGTATCCGCGACGAGGAGGTCAGACGCGCGGCCGAGTTTCTCCGGCGCGTGCGCGAATCGACGGACCGCGCGATTCTGTTCTGCGGACCGGGCGCGGGCATCGCCATCGGCGCGTACTACGGCATCGCGATGTTCCCGATGCTGTGCCTGGCCGAACCGGACTTCGTCGCGGAACTCCACGAATTGACCATCGGCTACGCGATCGAGCGCGTCCAGGCCCTGCTGGCCGAAGTCCATCCGTACATCGATGTCTATCAATGTTCGAGCGACGACTGGGGCACGCAGTCGCAGACGTTCGCATCGCCGCAGGTGTTCAAGGACCTTTTTCTGCCGTACTACCGGCGGTTCACGGACGCCATCCATGCCTCCGGGCCGAACGTCAAGGCCTTCCTGCACTCCTGTGGCGCGATCTACGACATCCTCGACCTGGTGGTCGAGAGCGGGTTCGACGTTCTCAATCCCGTGCAATGGACGGCGGGCGGGCATTCCTATAGGGAATGGAAAGCCAAAGCGGGGAACCGAATCGCCCTGTGGGGCGGCGGCGTGAACACGCAGGTCACGCTCCCTTTGGGCAGCGTCGCCGATATCGAGCGCGAAGTGGACGAGATCGTCCGTTGCATGCGCCAGGGCGGCGGCTACGTCTTCTGCGCGATCCACAACCTCCTGGCCGAGATCCCCGGGGAGAAGATCGTGGCTCTGTATCGCGCCGCGGCTCGGGCGTAGGCCTTAGGCCGGTGGACGAAGCGGACGGGGTGGACGTAGCGAGGCCTTTGGCCGCAACCAAAGGGAGAATTGGCTGCTCGATTTTGGATTTTAGATTTTGGATTTTGGATTGACCGTTCTTGCTCTTGCTCTTACTCTTGCTCTTTATCTGAGATTTCGCCGACAATCGCGAGATTGCGCTTATCTAGCTGCCGTATGAAGACGCAAAACCTCTTATAGATCTTCGACTGAATCTATTACGTGGACGCGCACCCGGCGCGGGGCCTGTCAAGCCATTTGCTAATCTTACCGGGAGGGTCCTCGTCGCGCCATTTGC
>CAYOCT010000051.1:0-50956 GCA_964402555.1 uncultured Nitrospiraceae bacterium
GGGCCGCATGAGAAATCCTGCGCGCCTCAACAAGAAATCAAAAGTTAGTAGTACAGAGAAGGGGTGCGGAATGGAGGTCAACGCGCTGTGCGATAGAGTCCGAGAGACTGCCTATGCGATTCACGTGTATCACGGGCACGGGCATCTGGAAAAGGTCTATGAGAACGCTCTTGCTCATCGGCTCCGCAAGGCAGGCCTTCGCGTCGAGCAGCAACGCCCCATCAAAGTCTACGACGAAGATGGAACGCTTATCGGCGATTACTTCGCCGATCTGCTGGTCGAGGAGCTACTCATTATCGAGTTGAAGACAGCCAAGACGCTAGCGCCAGAACATGAGGCCCAGATTATGGGATATCTTAAGTCATCCCGAATCGAACACGGCCTGCTCATTAATTTCGGTTCGTTCAAGTTCGAAATCCGTAAGTATGTCTGGAATGCGTAGCCAATGTATGAAGGGGCTTCTTGCTTTGTCCTCTCTGCGTTCTTTTTGGTTTGCCTCATCAATCGCATCGTAGATCAGGTGGCGCGCTTTGGTTTGGTGCTGTAGGCCTGGTGCTCCGGAATCGCGAGCTTTGCGCGCCATAGCTCTTCGAGAACACGAAGGTCTTCAGCGGGATCGTAGGTGCGATCCTCAGGCGGCGTAAGCGTGTCGAGGACCTCGAACTCGAAGGCATCCGAGCCGAGCGCATTCCAGTCTTCTTGAAGGCCGCGGTCGGGATGGGCCCCGAAGCCGAGTTGCGCTCGATGGCGATTGAAGATGGCAGGGATATCGTTGCTGGCGGCAACGAGCGACTTCCCCGAGACTTTATTCCGTATGCGGTATACGCCCATGGGCCGCCGGCCCTCTTTGTACGCGCGGATGGATTCCTTGCGATCTATTGGCATTTCCTCTTATCCTGAATCGTCAGTTCGGGTTTGGCTTGGATCTAAACTCGAGCATACGCCGCCTTGCCAGAACGTGCAAAGTGCAAGATTGTTTGCAGTGACCTTCACCGCTGGGGCGCCAGATGTGGTACGCGACGGCCGATAGCCAGAACTTCTTGCTGGCGCTGGTGCGGGAATTGGAGTGAATATGAGCGGCCAAAGCCCCGCGCGCCTGCGGCCAAGTGGCGGCTATCGCACATTGAGGTCCTTCCGCGCGGCTACCATCATTTACGATGCCACGGTGTCCTTCTGCGAAAGGTTCATTTCCGCACGTTCCCGCACGATAGACCAGATGGTGCAGGCCGCCAGGAGCGGCAGGCAGAACATCGCCGAAGGCAGCCGCGCCGCGGGAAGTTCCAGCCAGACAGAACTGCGCCTGGTGGGTGTAGCCCGCGCAAGCCTCGACGAGTTGTTGCTGGATTATGAGGACTTCTTGAGGCAGCGAGGGCTGCGTTCCTGGAACAAGAACGATCCCGAAGCCCAGGAAGTGCGGAACCTCGCCCGGCGAACCCAAGAGGTCTCGGGCGGCCATGAGACGAGCCCTGTATCCGATCGGACCGATCGGTCTGATCCGTCGGATCGGTCCGATCACTCCCCTTCCTCCGATATTCAGCCTTACGTCCCTTGGCTCACGCATAGCGACCCTGCGGTGGTGGCAAATACCATTATCTGCTTGATCCATCAGGCGAACTTCCTGCTCGACCAACAACTCATCGCGCTCGAGCGCAAGTTCATAGAAGAAGGCGGGTACAGCGAGAACCTGGCATCGGCCCGCATCAAGCATCGCCAGGAAGACAAGGAAAGCACGCTACCTGCTTGTCCCGTCTGTGGCAAGCCGATGGCTCTCCGCACAAGCCGGAAAGGAAAGAGTCCGGGAGAGCAATTCTGGGGCTGCTCCCGTTATCCAACCTGCAAAGGAACTCGCAAGCTTGATGAATAGAATGCAGAGAATCGCATGGGCGGCCAGATGCTTTGCATGACGGCGGACAATGGCGACTTCCTACTGGCTCCGGTATCGGGACAGGTGTCATAACCGAAGGCAGCGCGAATTCATGGAAGCTTTTGGCAAGGATACGACGCTTGGCCGACAGACCTTTGTGCATAAGATAATGCAAGCCGGCGATTGGGAAATCCCACCGTTTCAAGGAGGAGATTACGCATGCCTATTGGTGCTTGGGGGCCTCTCGGACTCCGATGAGATGCGTTCACAGGTTGCGCGGGATCTGATCGCCACACGCTGCCGCTATTGCGTCTACTGGGGACAGAACTGGGATGCATGGTTGGATAAGGTCCTGCTGGCAAACCGTGAAATGCCGGAGTACGATTCAGATCACGAGATTCTTCTGATGGAGAATTGGCATGATCCTGACGATGCCTTGGACGACGTATTGTACACGTTCTTCTCGATGTGCGATTACGACGCCATCAGAATCGTGAACTTCTTGATCTTGTTTGTTGGCGTCAATGACGATGAGCGCTTGGCAATCATGGATGCGATGAAGCTGCGTCTGAAGGCACAATGGCGATTTGCAGCGCCGCCGGATGGGTTCAGTGGTCGCGGATGGTGATGGCGCCGCTGAAAGGGTTTGAGTTAGCCTGACTCCGGGAGACTTCGCGGCATTGACGCATTCTTGGCCTGGCGTAAGATCCATCCATGTTCCTGCAAGACCTCAACCGCAGGGACGGCCGGATACGAAAGGTAGCCGCGGAAATCCCCCGGCCCAAGGTACACGAGCGTACGATTCCACATATCACAATATAAATATGTCAATGAGGAATAGTGCCCTGTCGGGGCGTGTTTATGTTTGCGATCACGGTTGAAGCCACATCCCACCCAGGCCGCCGATGCGAAGCGGATGAACGACGCGCGCAACGCGGAATGTGAGATTCCGTGAATTCCGCGAGATGGCGCGTCGCTCTTGCGCGGCTCCGCGAGTGCCATTGGGTACTGCGCAGTCCGCACTGTACGCTTCGACAAGAGCGCATTTGAAGGCAACAAAACCGGCCGAAGGAGATGTAAGACCATGCATATACCAACGTTCGATAGAGTGAGCCGCCTGGCGGCTGCCCGTGTTGCGGGAACAAGCATCGCGATCCTCGTTCTCGTTGGCGGGGGAGCGCTCTTGAGCGGGTGCCCTCCCGATACCGTAGCGCCGGGGAACATTTCTGGGTTTCTCGCCACGGCCGGGGATTCGCGGGTCGAGCTGAGTTGGTCCAATCCGAGGGATGGCGACTTCGCGGGCGTGGTTATTCTTCGCAAGAGCGACACGTACCCAGCCAATGCGCAAGACGGCGCCGTCGTCTACCAAGGGAGTGCGGTCAAGGCCGCGGACACGGGCCTCGCCAATGGCGTACCGCAGTACTACGCGGCCTTCGCCTATGACGATGTCCCCAATTATGCGTCGGGTTCCCAGGCCACTGCCACGCCTACCGTGGGCGCCGCCAGCGCCCAGGTTCTGGAGGAATTCGAACTTCTGCACGGAGACGTAGCGGCCTCGGCAGCGCCACAGACGGCGCGCGAGCAATTACTGGCCGAACTCGAAGCCGCGGAAATGAGCTATCGCGCGGGCGAACCCTGTGCCGCGGCAGGCCATCTCTTGGGCTATGAGGCGAGCGCTCAGACGCTGCGCCAATCGGCCGACACCGACGACCTTAAAGGGATACTCGATGAACTGTACGCATCGGGCCGCCTCGTCCGGTACGAAATGGTGTCGTCTGCTTCGGCCAAGGACTTGTGCCCAGGGCAGGAACGCGTCGGCGCCGAAGCCCTGCAACTCGTGGATGAGACGCACAGCGATAACACCGAGTTCCAAGCCACCGCGTCGTTCGGCGAACCTAAGCTGCTCACCGTGCGGCGCGATGGCAAGGTGTTCACGCAAGTCGAGATTCCCGGTTGCGACAACGCCACCGGCGAACCTGGCCTGCCCGCGGTGCCCGTGTTCCGGCGGCTCATTGCCGTGCCGGAAGGCGCCGAAGTAAGCGCGTATTGGAGTTTCGATGAGGCCGAGATCATCTACACCAACTTACTGCCCGTACAGGCGGCCCCGGTTGACCAAAGCCCGGAGCCTGGCCCTGCGCCCGATGCGTCGGTCTTCGCGGACCGTCCCTTCGTGCTGGACGACGCGGTGTACGAGAGCGACGAGGCCGTGCCTTATGAGCCGTTCAAGATCACGGACCTCGGGCAATTGCGCGACTTCCACACGTTTCTCATCGAAGCGCCGACCGGCCGCTATAATCCGGTGAGCAACAAATTGACGCTTTACAAGCGGGTCAACATCCACACCGCGTTCAGTGGCGGCAGCGGCATGTTCGCATCCCGGATCGTCAATAGCGCGTTTGAGAGCAGCGGGAACCTATACACATCCGTGGTCTCGAACTTTGCCGCAACCAAGAAATACCTGGGCGAGATTGGCGCCTTGTTCGGCGGCGAGGAATTCATGATCCTCACGCCGCCGCAGTTCCGGGCCGCCGCCGATACCCTTGCAACTTGGAAGAACAAGAAGGGCATCATCACGCGCGTGTTCGAGGTCGGGGCCGGCACGACGTACGATACGAAGGAGAAGATCGTAGGCCTGATCCGAAGCGAGTATGAGAATGCTCGCGTCCGCCCGGCCTACGTGCTGCTGCTGGGCAACACGGCGTTCATTCCCGCGTACTACATTGCGCCCAATGGAGACGTGGGCGCGCCCACGATCGCCACGGACTACCCGTACGCAGCCTTTCAGTTGCTTGGCATTTTGCCAAGGGTGGCCCTGGGCCGTCTGCCCGTGCGCAGCCTCGCCAACGCCAACTTCGCCGTGAGCCGGATCGTTTCGTATGAGCAAAGCCCGCCCGGCGACGCGGACTTCTACTCCCATGCGGCCATTGCCGCGCAATTCCAGTGCTGCGTTAACGGGGCAGTCAGCCTCGGTACCGACCAGCGAACCTTCCTCCATACCGCCGAGTTCTGCCGCAATGCTCTGCTTGCCGCGGGTAAGACGGTCGATCGCATCTACACGGAAACGGTAGACCCCGCTTACCCGGCCGATTCCACGCCCCGGCGCTATGAGGACGGTGCGCTTCTGCCCGCCGATCTGGGCGCCGGAAGCGGTTTCGGATGGAACGGTGATTCCGCCGACATCTCAAGCGCGTGGAACGCGGGACGGTTTCTCGTCATTCATCGCGATCACGGGTGGCCGGGCGGATGGGGCAACCCCTCGTTCACTTTCGCTGACGCAAGCGCCCTCACCAACGGCGCGCTCCTGCCCGTGGTATTCAGCGTCAACTGCGCCAGCGGTTTCTTCGACCAGGAAACCGCGGCGGGCGCTATGGGCTCGGCGGTCAATACGCAGTACTTTGCCGAACGCCTGCTTACAAATGCAGGCGGCGGCGCCATTGGTATGCTGGGCGACACGCGCAACAGCCCGTCGTGGGCCAACTCGGCCCTGCTCCGCGGCTTCGTCGATGCGGTCTGGCCTGGCGCGCTTCCCGAGTTCGGCGACGGCGTTTCGCACCGCCGACTGGGCGATATCCTGAATCACGGCAAGATCTACCTGTTCACCCAGGGCGGTCTAGCGGGAGCGAGCATCTCCTGGGCCGACGTGGGCGACGAAAACAGGATGTGGCATTGCCTGGGCGACCCCACCCTCGAGTTGTGGACCAAGAGGCCGCTGCAAATTCCGTTGAGCACGGTTGTCGAGTTGCATCGGGTCGGGCGAATCGGTCTCACCGCCAATTACGCCACCGAAGGAGCGACGCTCACGCTGTTCCACCTAGACGCCAACTTTGCGAGCAAGCCGCTCGCACGGGGCACGGTCGTGGATGGGGTTGCGAGCTTCGAGCTGTTGGAGGCCCCGCAGGAGGGCGAGGCGCTCACCATCGCCGCGACGTTGCCGGACGCTGTGCCGCAGGAGATTGAATCGACCATCCCTTAATTCGGCCGGATAGCTGAAAGAAGAGTTCTGAGCGATGTGTCCAAAAGGACGGATACGTCGCTCAAACTTTTGTAATAGCTGAAGAAGGGGGTACGCACGTATGGCAATTCGGGAAGCGGTAAAGTTGTGATGGGGGCGCAATAAAGATCTGCAGGTTTGCCAGATGCGCTACATGACCGCTGATAGCCGAGACTTCTTGTTGGCGCTGCTGAAGGGATTTGAGTTAGCCTAACGGCTGATAGTCCATAGTATTGACGAAGAAAGGACCCGGGATGCGTTATAAAGTCATCTACCATGTAGGCAACGAAATCGGCATTAAGACTCGCGCTCTCAGTGGAACCGCGGAGATCGTCGACCGATCGCTGATTGTCAAAGGGACGGGGCCGTCATCACGATCCAGGGCATCAAGACCGTCGACCTGTTTCGCCTTTACGGGACTTCCCGTATGCTCAAGGTTGTCCACAGCGAGGGCACGATCTTTCTGGCGATCGTACGGCTCAATTTGTGGGGCTATTTCTTCATCACGAACTTCTTCGCAACGGGCCATCTATGCGAAGAGCTGCGCGCCATCGAGAGTTAAAGGAGTTCCGCAACCCTTCTGCAAATGATGTAGTGTTCGAATCGCGGCTCTGGCTACGATAATTGTTTCAACCGCGTGAGCGCGTGAAGACGGAGGACGATGGCGACTTCGCGCGCGCTACCAAGAGGACTGGAACCGGCCCATGTTTGAGAAACGACTGTT
Source organism: uncultured Nitrospiraceae bacterium (assembly GCA_964402555.1). GTDB lineage: Bacteria > Hydrogenedentota > Hydrogenedentia > Hydrogenedentales > SLHB01 > CAYOCT01. Next base: position 6,580 of record CAYOCT010000051.1, read on the forward strand.
CGCAGGTTGGGGCGATATGGACTTCAACTCCCACATGAGAAATACGGCCTACCTCGACAAGTCGGGCGACGTGCGCATGATGTTCTTTGCGGAACACGGTTTCCCCATGACCGAGTTCATGCGCTTGAAGATAGGCCCAGTGATCATGAAGGATGAGGTCGAGTACTTCAACGAAATAGGACTGCTTCAGGAGGTCACCGTGACCCTTGCGCTGGCAGGCCTGTCTCGTGATGAGCGGCTCTTCTGTCTGCGTAACGAGTTTCACCGGGATGACGGCAAGATGGTCGCGAGGGTGACGAGCACGGGCGGGTGGCTCGATCTCGCGTCGCGAAAACTGGTCCCGCCGCCCGATGCGCTCAAAGCAATCCTAGGCACGCTATCGAGAACGGATGATTTCAGAGAGATCTAGCCATTGAGGCGGGAAGGGCTGCGCGCGGCCGCGCTTCATAGAATGAAGGAAGGAAATCGAGGCATGGCATATGGCATTTCGACCCTGCTACTGTGTGTGATATCTGTTCTTTCGACCGCGGATGAGACGCCGATGATGAAGACCTGTTTCAATGTTAAGGAGTTTGCCGCTCAAGGGGACGCGAAAGCGCTGGACACCAAGGCGATTCAGGCTGCCATTGACACGTGTACAGCGGCGGGCGGAGGCACGGTTTTCGTTCCGGCGGGCACGTACCTGACCGGTACTTTGCGGCTCAAGGACAACGTGACGCTACGCCTCGAAGCGGGCGCGGTTCTTCTCGGCAGCACGGACCTCGCGGACTATCCGGATACGCGCGTCTCGTTTCCGTCGATGGAAGACGCGTTCTTTCGATATGCGCTCGTTTTCGCAGACGGGGCGCGCAACATCGCGATAGAAGGCCAGGGACGACTCGATGGCCAGGGCGGCGCGGAAGGGCTCAAACGAAAGAGCACGAAGGCTCCCGATCGGTACATGAACCGTCCGTCTGCAATACGCTTCGTCAACTGCTCGGGGGTGCGCATGCGCGACGTGCGCGTCGAGAACGCGGCGTTCTGGGTCACGCATTTGTTGGCATGCGACGATGTTGTCATAGACGGTGTGACGGTCGAAAGCCGGACCGCCAATTACAACAACGACGGGTTTGACATCGACTGTTGCAGCAATGTTCGTATCAGCAATTGCTTCGTGAACAGCGGCGACGACGCAATCTGCCTGAAATCCACCGGCGAACGCGTCTGCCGCAACGTGACGATTTCCAACTGTGTGCTCACGAGCCATTGCAGCGGGATTCGGTTCGGGTGCGAAGTCATCGGCGGCTTCGAGGACATCGCAATTTCGAACATCACGATCTTCGACACGCAGCAATCGGCGCTGCAAATTCAGACCTTCGATGGCGGCTCGATTGACCGGGTAACGATATCGGGCGTCACGATGCGGAACGTGGGCCACGCCATCCTTGTGAATGTTGGGCTGCAATTGTACGGAATCGGTATCGCCGAAGAAGACCTCCCTGCGAAGCGCGGCCAAACCATGGGGAAGATTCGCAACATCGTTCTTCGGGACATTCAGGCCGATGGCGTCGGCCACTATCGCGGGCGTGGCGTCGGCGGAGCCGAAGCCACGAACGAGCGCAAGTTGTCGTGCATCATTTCCGGAATGCCGGAATCGATCATCGAAAACGTGACTATCGAAAACGTGCGCATGTCGTTCGCCGGAGGGGGCACGCGGGAAGACGCCGAGCATGACTTGTCGTCGGTCAAGAACGGGTTCAATTGTGACTCCATGGGGATGACGCCGGCATACGGTTTCTATTTCCGGAATGTCGGCAACCTCCGCTTGCGCGATATCGATGTGACGTACGAAAAGGATGACTATCGCCCGGCCATCGTCGCCGACAACGTCCAACGGGGAGATCTGTTCGGACTACAGGGGAGGGCGCATACGGAATCCAGAGGAGCAGTCGTCCTCCGAAACGCGAAGGATGTGTTTGTCCACGGATGCCACCCAACGGACGCCGGCACGTTTCTTTTCGTCGAAGGTGCCGACACGCGTGAAGTGACGCTCTCGGGCAACGATTTCCATCAGGTGGCCAATGCCATAGCACGAGGAGAAAGCCTGCCTGCGAACGCGGTCAACGGGCCTTGAAGTCTCGGACTAGGCGCCAGCGTTCGCGACAGGCCGTCTCTTTTAGTTGACGAGCGCGTTCAGAGCATCTACCAGTAGACCGTAGAGAACGGCCTGAGCCGAACAGTCGGTCACCCAGTCCTGGCCCGCCCCGCGAACATCCGGTGCGCCTCGCAACGCGCAACCGTCAGTCCTTTCGATCGACTTCTGCAGTTTGTCTATGGCGCCGTTCAAGTCGCCCGCGGTAAGCGCTGCAACGGCCTGATTGAGGAAGTTCTCCAGCGCGGTCTTGTTCCCCTTTGTAGAGACCTGGCTCGTGGTAAGGGCGGCCACCTTGCCTTTGGCATCAATCGCTTTGCTCTTGGCAAGAGCCGAAGCCGTTGTGGCCGTAACCGTGACAGCGGCCGGAGCGCCAGGACCGAATTCATCGCTGACCTCCAGGCTTACCACGTAGGCGCCCGCCACGTCCGGCACGAACGAAGCCTCCGCCGCGTCCGCGCCACTAAGCGTTGCGCCACTGCCCGCAGGAGCGCTCGTGAGCCTCCACGTGTAGACCAGCGCGCCGCCCTCGGGGTCCGCGCTGCCCGAGCCATCGAGGTATACGGTGTTGCCGACAATTGCGGCCACAGGATCGGCTTTTGCCATGGCAACAGGAGCCAGATTGGACGCATCGATCACCACTTCGTCCGCCGCGCTCGCCAAGCCGGCTTCGTCGGTTACCACCAAAGAGACGACATAGACGCCGGCTTTGTCCGCCAAGAAGGAAGCGAAGGCCGAGTCGGCATCCAATAGCGACCCCGCGCTGCCTGAAGGAACAGACACGAAACTCCAGGCGTAGAGCAGCGATTCGGATGCGGTCGCATCGTCAGACGAACCCATCCCATCAAGATAGACGGTCTGGCCCGCGCGGATTTGCTGATCATCTCCAGCCACGGCAGTGGGCGGAAGATTAGGTTCGTCGCCGGACGAGATGGTGAGCAGATAGGACATGGGATCATAGCAAAACACCACTTGGGCGCCTGCGGAAGAGACAGAGAATATATAGTTGGGGCCGTACAATTCGCCCCCGACGCCGTAGTTGAGACCCCAGTTCAGATTGTACGCAACGCGGGTTTCATACACCCCGGGCTGAATTTGGTCCGTACTGAAGGTGTAGATGCCATCGCCATCGGGATCTTCCAGCCAGGAACGCATACAGTTAGGCGCCCAATCCCAGCCGCCAAGCCCTGACACGTAATCGCCTGGTACGGTGATGATCAGCGAGTTCCAATCGTCGGTCACCCAATGGGTCTTGTGGTCGTAGTAGAACGTGACGTAGGCGTCGTCCATGAGCCAGAGCGTAACGCTTGCCCCGTCTCGTGTCGCATTGACGCCATAGTTCTCGTCAAACGAGCCGTTGAGGGCCACCTTGTACTCCCATAGCCCCGCAGGGACAATGAACGTCCCGGCCCACACGTCATCTGACTCGTAATACGTCAGGCGCGTGGAGGAGCATTCCGCGCACCAATTCGCGGCGCGGCCCACCTGGGACTGGAAGTTTCCTACAATGGTAACCGTCGTAGGATTTGGCGTGTTGGCGAAAGCCGCGATGGACATCGTGATGAGTGCCGCGAGTACCAGCGGGCGACTGAAAGGCGTAAGAGTAAGCATAGTTCGGTCCCTCCTCACTCAATTTGCCCAGGAACGCGAACCGTCAATACCCTTCGGCACCAGAATCTGACGATTCTTCCAGGACTGCTGTGCAACATTGGTGCCAATCAGACCGCCGCGTTGTAAGTCGTTGTTTTGCGGCACATCGTATTTCGATCCCGGCGAAATAGCGTCAGATTTCTGCAAGCTGCGCCGCCAGAAATCCATCGAGAATGACAGATTCCTGGCGCTAAAGACGGCTTGTGCTTGGCTATAGGTCTGCAGTTTCGAGCAGCGCCGGAGACGAACCCGGTGTCGCATCTACAAGGCAGCCAGACTCACCAACGAGCAGTCTGGACCTCCGAGCCGACCTCAATTGGGTCACTATGTTCATAGGATCATTATATCCATAAGCAGTTTAGCTACTCGTATTAGAAGATGAGATCCAGGCGCTCGGACCGCTCAACTCCCCCACATCGAACACGGCTCCAGGCTCCTCTTCCGCCCGCACGGGTTTACATTTCAATCGCTCTTACGCAGCGTTCGGAACTGACGACATCGATCCCACTGCAGATTCCCTGGACATCGCGGTATGCGGCGCGCTCCGCTGTGCGCGAGTCGAAAGCGGACATTGCGGCGCGACACTGGCAAGACAATCTTTGAGACGCGTGGTCGGCCTATCCACGGCTGGCAGACGCTGATTCTGCCCTTGTGCAACGTCGCCTTCCATTCCAGCATGCGACAGCCGGGAATAAGGCACTAGGGCCACGGGTTGTTCCTCACATAGCGCTCACTGACTAGGGCAGACGATTCAGCAGAGGCAGCAAGGTACAGCGTATCCTTCACGGATACGGCTAATGGCGGATTGTAGTCAAAGAAGAGCCGTGGAGGGATGAAACGCCCGGCTTGAACAGGGAGGCATGTGAATGAAACGAAACACCCAGCACATGTTGCATGGAGGCGCGCTTGTTGCGTTTGCGCTGGCCGTTCTATCGGCGAGCGCAGCCGTGGCGCATCAGACTCCAGGCAACCCTATCGATATTCGAGAGTTCTCTCGTGAGGCCGATCTGATCTTCAAAGGCACCGTCGTGGACGTGCAGTACCGCGAATCGGAACCGGCGCCTCTGGTCGACCCCACGACGGGTAGACCGGTACTGGACGAAGAGGGCCAGCCCGAGAAGGAAGACGCGTCTTCGCTGCCGCACACCTTCGTCACGTACCAGGTGGAACGCGTCTACAAGGGGCGCGCACCTGGCGGTTCCGTGACGTTGCGATTCATGGGCGGCGTGGCGGACGCGTTGTACGAGGACGTGGACGATGCAGGCAACGTCGACCGTGGCCCGATCTACGTAGATGTTTCAACGGCGCCTCGATTCGACATCGGCGATCGCGACCTGTTATTTGTCGTCGACAATACCGAAGCGGAGTGCCCGCTGGCAGCGTGTGAGCATGGGCGTTTCCGCTTACTGCCTTTAGGCAGCAGCAGAAATGGTTCAGGCGTGTTCACCGAGGACGGATTCGAGGTGGTGCGCGTGACGCCGGGTTCGTGGGATTTTCTCGGCTTGTTCAGCTACGCGGCTTGGGGCCGGTATCGTCCTTCACACGAGACGAAGAGCCACACGATTCTTCCTGGCTTAGAGGTGACGCGAGAGGACACGCTCGCGAATCCTTCGGAGGATGAAGCGCCGGTCGATCCCGATCGCCCCAAAGGCGCGCAGTTCACCGAAGCGTTCTTCGACCGCTTCGTCATTCTGAACGTCGTGTTTTCGAATCGTCTCAAAGACCTGTTGAGGGCGCCGGCGATTCGCAATGCCGATCCGCGCCAGCCGTTTTATGGCGCCGTTGCCACGCCGGACGATCTCGGCGAGCCGCGCGAAGAACCCTACGTTCCCGCGGAACGCCCTTGGCTTGCGGACTTGACTCCGGCGCAACGCGAGGTGTTGGCGCGCGAGGAGGCCGAAGAAAGCGCGCAATTCGAAGCGAATGACGGAAACCCTGTCATCGCGGCCCCAGTCAGGTAAGGGAGGAACCCAATCATGAAGAAGAATGCAACCATGCGTGCCATGGCAGATGTTTCCTGGAGAGTCAAGACGGTATGCCTCGTGGTGTTGACGGCGTTGCTGACCCCTGCTGCGTGGCCATACACGATCGAGTATTACCTTGGCAAACCCATCAAAGACAAGGACGGGTCAATCACCTATCGGGCAGGCAGCGGGAGTTTCCCGGCAGGCATCCGGCGCGACGCGGCGCAGTTCGCTTTCAACCAGTGGAACGCCGGGCCGGGCAAATTCCATTTCAACACGCCGTACTACGGAGACACGAACCAGGCCCGGTACAACGGCCAAAACGAGATGTGGTTTACGAGCAACAGCAAGGTGATAGGCACAGCCCCTGCGAAGTGCATCAAGACCTACGCCTACACCCTCAACCCCCACATCATCGAAGCCGACGTCGTTTTCAACTCCGGTGTGGATTGGTCGTTCTCGACGATCCAGTCCAACAAATGGCGGTACGGGGGCTCGTATCGTCCCTTCATCAGCACGCTGATGCACGAAGCGGGGCATGCGATGGGGCTGAAACACAACAACTACTCGTACAATATCATGGGCGAGGATTGGACACACGTCCACGTGAACGACGGTATCTTTCGCCCGTATTCGGGCGAGGACGCGTCTGCGGGTGAAGTGTTCCTGTTCGGTGCGGACAGTCCCGCGCGCAACGATCTTGGCGTATCGCACTGGAAATACAGCAAGGCCGACGGCGAATACAGCGAACACACGAATTGTGGTATCTACAACCCCGGCAGTAGCCTCGTGGACGCGGACGAGGTAAACGAACAGCCGCGATACTGGGTCTCTCGTAACTCCAACTACGAAGTCCAATTCACGTACGAAAACAACGGCAAGAATGTGATCAACAACGTCGATGTGGGCTTCTATATCTCCAAGAACGACCGCATCACGACGCTTGACGATCGCATCGGCGGAACCGTATTCGGAACAATCAGTCCCGGCGCCCCGGCCACGTTGAAGAGGGTTGTGAAGATCCCGAACGGCCTGACGGTGGGGCAAACCTATTACCTCGGCGCCATCGTGGACGAGACAGGCGAAGTGAGCGAGTTCAGGGAAACCAACAACGCAACGTGGCTGCAGATCTATATCCGCTCGTAGTTCATCTGAAGCAGCGCGGTGTGGCGATGTAATGAATGACGGCGGCGCGTCCGGCGGGTAACACCGGACGCGCCCACTTTCTGTTGGAGGAAACCAGGGAGTGTCACGCGACGCTTCGGCAGTCATACTCTCGCATAAGCGAAGCCGAAGGACATTGGGCGCACGGGTTCTGAACGGGCGCATTTCGGGTTCTATGGTTCATGACGCGCGGGTGGCGGCGCTTTGCCTGCAACATGGGGTGCTCGAGATCTGGACGGCGGATAGGGATTTTGGCCGTTTCGCAGGACTGCGTACGCGCAACCCGGTGTTCTGGATTGCCGAAGCGGTCTCGAAATTCGCGGGAATAGATGCCTCAACCAATCAGCAGACAGGTCAAGATTTCTTGCGTGCGCCTGGAGCAAAGAGAGATAATCCAGGCAAGGTGTTGTGAGTAATTAGGGAGGATGTAGACCGATGAAACGCTCGATTCTCGTGGTGTGTGTTCTGATTCTGCTTGGGGTGGTCGTAGGGCTCGCCTTGCCCATCTCAAACCTTATCGTAGGCCTGCCGGGCAACAACTCGCTCGTTCGCGCCCAGGCGGCGGACCCGCTGGCAACGGAAGCCATGCATATCCTCGGCAAGAAGTGCGTGAACTGCCACTCGGCGGAGTATGTGCTGCCGTTCTACGCAAAGTTCCCTGTCGCCAAGCAAATCATCGAGTTCGACATCAAGAAGGGGACGGAATACATGGACTTGCAGAAGGGCCTCGGGGACGGCCAGAAGCCAGCCGGTGAAGTCTTACTGGCCAAGAACGAATATGTCCTTCAGAAAGGTTCCATGCCTCCTCTGCCCTACCTCGCGCTGCATTGGAATGGCGCATTGACGTCGGTGGAAAAAGAGACGCTGACGAAATGGATCCGCGAAACGCGCAAGAACCATTACGCCACGGCCGGCGTGCCCGAAGCGCTGACGGGGCAGGCCATCCAGCCGCTGCCTGCGTCAGTGCAGGAAGATCCCGCGAAGGTGGCGCTCGGGAAGAAACTGTTCCATGACAAGCGGCTCTCCAAGGACGACACGGTTGCCTGCGCTTCGTGCCATGCGCTGGACAAGGGCGGCACGGACCAGAAGCAGTTCTCGGAAGGCGTGGGCAAACAGTTCGGCGACATTAACGCGCCGACGGTGTTGAACGCGGGGTTCCAATTCATCCAGTTCTGGGATGGCCGCGCGGCGGACCTCCAGGCACAAGCCGACGGGCCGGTCAACAATCCCATCGAGATGGCTTCGAACTGGCCCGAGGCCATCGCCAAACTGCAGCAAGACGCCGAACTGACCGCCGCCTTCAACGCGGCGTATCCCGAAGGGTACAGCAAGGACACGATCACCAACGCTATCGCGACCTACGAGAAGACGCTGGTCACGCCGAACTCGAAGTTCGACAAGTTCCTCCTGGGCGATCAGCAGGCGTTGACCGCCGAGGAACAGGCCGGTTATCGCACGTTCTGCGACAAGGGGTGCGCCACATGCCACGCTGGCAAGATCCTGGGCGGCCAGTCGTTCGAGAAGCTCGGACGCGCCGGCGACTACTTTGCGTTCCGCGGAAAGCCGGCTGCCAAACCCGATTTCGGCCGGTTCAACGTCACGAAGAAAGAAGACGACCGGTGCTGCCTCAAAGTACCGACGCTTCGCAATATCGCGTTGACGCATCCGTACATGCATGACGGCGCCGTGAAGACGCTGCCCGAGGCTGTAAACGTCATGACGAAATACATGGCCGGTGTCGCGCTGTCACAGGCGGAGACCGCTTCGGTCGTAGCATTCCTGGAATCGCTGACGGGAGAGATACCGACTAACTGACCGTGGACTCCCGGCTTTTTCGCGCTCCCGCGAGACGAATTCGCCTCGCGGGAGATGTGTTCCTTTTCGCGAAGCCGACGCCCGATGCGCGATTTCGGGTGTGAGGACATCGCGAGGGCACATTGAAAGGGGCCGCACGAACCGCCACGAACCGGACGGAACACGATTGGGCGAAAGGATCGCAACGTCGACGGCCGCCGGCGCTTCGCCTCGCGCGCTGTACGATGTCGCTGGCGCTGCTTACAGGCATACTCCACGTCCAAGTATCGTCGGCGGAAGAACGAACCATCGGCGTGTTTGTGGCGCTGTGCGACAATGTGCATCAAGGCATTGTCCCGATGCCGAAGGCGATCGGCAACGGCGACGACCCGGATCGAAACCTGTACTGGGGCAACGCGGAAGGTCTCTTGGGCGTTTTCGACAAGAGCCCGCACTGGTCGAAACAGCCCTCGGTCGAGCCGGCATTCGAGGACGTGCTGCGACAGCGCGCCTACAGCCACGCGTCCGGCCAGGCGGTCCTGCACGCGTTTGCCTATCGCGGAAGCGCCATCGAGCAGTGCCTGAAAGACTATGAACTTGCCGTGCATCAGGGCACGTACGACCTCGTCGTATTCCTTGGCCACAACGGTCTGATGGATTTCTCGTTGGGACTCCCCAAGAGGAAACCGTCGCATACGAAAACGCCGGACTGTATCGTATTGTGCTGCAAGAGCGAAGTCTTCTTTCGGGAACGCATCGAGGCGATGGGAGCGCGGCCTATCCTGCTGACGACGCAGTTGATGTATCCAGGAGCGTTCATTCTCCGCGACGTGCTCGACGAATGGATGAAGAAGACGGGGCTGAACGCCTACCGCCTCGCTGCGGGACGGGCCTACCCCGCGAACCAAAAGATCTCGCAGAAGGCGGCGTTGGGAGTCTTCGCCGATCTGCAAGGCAAGCAGGCGCGGACCGAGCCTCCTGCTCTTGGAATCGGCGCGCAGGTCCGGGTACAATTGCAGTAGAATACAGGTCTTGTTGCTTGCTCCTTAGGGAGGCTGCCATGCGTGAATTTACCGCGGTTGTAGAACGATGCCCCGACACGGGACTTTATGTTGGGTATATTCCGGGCTTTGCGGGCGCGCATAGCCAAGGAGAGACTCTGGACGAACTTCATCGAAATCTCAGGGAAGTCGTCGCGATGTTACTGGAAGACGGCGATCCCAAGCTAGAAACGGAGTTCGTGGGAACCCAGACAGTGACGGTCGCGTAGTCATGGGAAAGTGTCCGCCGTTGAAGCCGCGCGAGGTGGTGGCGATGCTTGAATCGCTGGGTTTTGTCGAGGTGCGGCAACGCGGTTCTCACAAGCAGTACCGCCATCCTGACGGACGTTGTACCACGGTGCCGTGGCATCAAGGCAGGGACGTGTCTCCTATCCTGATTCGCCAGATAGCCAGTGACATTGGCCTGACGGCAGACGAACTTCTGAGCGCGAGATAACCACGAGGAGCGACGCAAGCCCCGAGAAGGGCTTCCGCATGGCGCTTAAGAGACGCACCGCTTCGTCCGACGGACACTTCAGTCGTGTCTGCAAGTCAACCCGATTGTGATTGAGTGAAGACGCCAATACTCCTGGCGAGACGCAGGCCTTGTTTGTCTCGTGGAAAACATGGAACGTAAGGAGGCTGCAATGATCTTATCCATGGTTCTGTATGCCGTGACGGTGGCGGGAGACGTCGCCCCATCGAAAACGACTCCCACGTGTGAGACCCACGTGCCGATCCGGTGTATCACGCCCTCCTCGAAACCGCATTGGTTCGGGTACTACGACAAGTTCCAGTTCGACCCGAGCGGCCGGTACGTGTTGGGAATGGAAAGCGATTTTGAAGGACGTACGCCTACCCCGGACGACACCGTGCGTCTGGGCTATGTGGACCTTCAAGACAACGACCGCTGGACGGCGTTCGGCGAGAGCCGCGCGTGGAGTTGGCAGCAGGGCTGCATGCTCCAATGGATTCCGGGAAGCAACGACCATGTCGTCTACAACGATCGCGATGGCGATCACTTTGTCTCGGTAATACAGAATGTCTTCACGGGGGAATCGCGCGTATTGCCGCGTCCTATCTATTGCATCAGCCCGGATGGCAAGACGGCCTTGAGCACGAACTTCGCCCGGCTCGACGACACGCGCCCCGGGTATGGATACAAGGGCGTGGCGGATCCCGGCGCGAACAACCCGCATCCGGACAACGATGGCATCTATGCGATAGACCTGACATCGGGCGAATCGAAACTCATTGTCACCTACGACCAGATTGCGTCGATTCCTCAGGAAATGAAAACCGACGGCAGCCACTGGTTTAACCATCTCTTGTTCAATCCGGACGGTTCCCGTTTCGTCTTTCTGCATCGCGCGCATCCTTCGCCGGGACAGAAGACAATGTTCGTAACCAGGATGTTCACGGCCGAGCCCGACGGTTCCGATCTGTATTGCATCAACGACCACAAGATGGTCTCGCATTTCATCTGGCGCAACCCGAAACAGATCCTGGCGTGGTCTAGCGAACCGGACACCGGCGATCGATTTCACCTCTATGACGACCTGGCCGGGACCCATGCGGTCATTGGCGAAGGGGTCTTGAAGCACGACGGGCATTGCACGTACTCGCCCGATGGCCAGTGGATTCTCACCGACGGTTATCCCGATAAGAACAGGATGCAGCCGCTCATGCTCTTTCGTCCGTCGGACGGGAAATTGGTCGAGCTCGGCACGTTCTTTCAGTTGCGCCAGGCCGAAGCGGCACTCCGGTGCGATCTCCATCCGCGCTGGAGCCGCGACGGCACATACGTATGTATCGATTCCATGCATGAAGGCAACCGGCGCCAGATGTACCTTCTTGATTTCAGCGGAGTCGTTTCGGGTGGATGAATGGCTGGCGCTCCTCTGCCGCCGTCCGATGGGAAAGCGGATACGGGAGTTGTCGGAATGCGCATGGGGATGTGGATAAAGGTGGGTACGGTAACGCGGCTCCGAAATTCCGTTGACATATTCGGACAGGAGTCGTCCGGATCAACAGGAGCAAACTGGGAGAAACGGGCGTCGAGTCTTGCCCGAAAACGACGCTATGAATAACGAACCATGGTATGTGAGCCTGTTTCAGAACTTTGGCCGCACGTATGACAAGGAGTGCTTTACGCAAGGCACGCTGGGCGAGTGCGATTTCATCGAAAGAGAACTCCAGTCCGACAAGTCGCTGCGGATACTGGATGTCGGCTGCGGCACCGGACGGCATGCGATCGAGCTGACTAAACGAGGTTTCCGGGTGACAGGTATCGATCTGTCCGAATCGCAACTCGCGAGAGCTAGGGAGAAGGCCGCCGAACAGAACGTGACCGTCGACCTGCATCAGGGCGATGCGCGAGACCTGCCATTTCGTTCGGAGTTCGACGTGGCCATCATGCTGTGCGAAGGCGGGTTCCCGCTAATGGAAACGGACGAAATGAACTTCGATATCCTGAAGAGCGTGACACGATCTTTGAAGGAAGACGGGCGGTTCATCTTCACGACGCTGAACGGGCTGTTACCCTTGTTCCACAACGCCGCCTCCGAGAAGAAATCGTTTGACCTCATGACCTTCCGGGATTTCAACGTGCACGAGTTCGAGGACGACTTCGGAAACAAGAAGACGCTTTCATGCAACGAGCGCTACTATGTGCCGAGCGAGATCACGTGGTTGCTGAAGACGCTCGGCTATGCCCGCATCGACATCTTTGGTGCAAAGTTGGGCGCCTTTTCCAGAGAGGACACGCTGACTCCGGACGATTTCGAGATGCTCGTGATCGCAGACAAGTGACCACCGAAAGAGGCTTATGATGGAGGGGGGATCTTCAAGCACGATGGGGCATGGCGACGAGACGCGCCCGCTAAGACTCCCGTTCTACATTCAATCCATACGCTTCTGTTCGAACGTTGTGCGCGATCTCCTTATCGCGGCGTTCTGTCTTGGAGCTTCCTCTATATGCCTCGGCATCTTTGTGCGCCTGATTATTGGCCGGACTTATGCTCAAGCGCAAGAGCATTTCACCATCGAGTTCTGGCGCCTTCTCATGTTAGGAACCGGCGGCGCAACGTTTGCCACGGCGGCCGCTTTGTCGGTGCCGTTGTTGACAGTCGGGTTCATGACGCGAGCCTATTCCAAAGACGAAGAAACGAGGCGCGTGTGCGAACGCGCTATCGGCATTGGACTGGGGGCTATGCTCTGTTTGCTCTTCCTCGGCTCGATCATGCCAAGAGTGACAACCTATCAATAGCGCGCTGGGGCTAAGGCTGGGACTTAACACGAGGCATAACAATGAATCCACTCGACTGCGCCGCCGCGCTGAAACAAGAGGCCGATGCCCTATTGTATGGCTCGGGCATCGACCGTATCGTTCGGGCGTTCGGTGAGGTGTTCTACACGGAAAGTTACTTTCTGGACCTGATGGCGTGGCGCGATATCGATGTCCATCTTGTGCTCGAGCCCGACGCGTGCGACCTCGATCGCTTCTGGGAAATGGGGCGGCAGCTTGCCCAACTCGAGGGCGTGCACCGGAGCAATTTCCTGAACACGCGTCGCCATCCGAGAAAGGACTTGCCCCCTGGGTTCTATTGGGGAGTCAAGCTCGACACGAAACAGGGCGCCGAATGGAAGATCGATATCTGGGCTACGGAAGCGCCCGCCATGCAGCGTAACCGCGCCGGGATGGAGCGCATTGCCAACGCGCTCACGGAGGACACCCGGCGGTCAATCCTAGAAATCAAACACGCCCTCATGCTGCCCGAAGGGCGCACGCCCATCATGAGCGGAGTCCATATCTACGAGGCGGTGCTTTTCAATGGACTACGCGACCTTGAATCCATTCGCGGCTACCTGCGGGAACAAGGCGTCGCAGGCGTGTGAAGCCGCAAGGCGCTAACAGGGTTCACGCAATCCTACGAGGTCCACCTCAGAATCACTATTATCGTGATCGGAATCTCAACAAGAAGAGGCAACGCTCCAAGAAAGGCGAGGGATATCTTGAGCGCGCCTGTGAGATGGAACTCGCGGCTTGCTTTGAGCCACAGCCAGCTTGGAAGAAGTGTGAGTGCCATCATGATCGCCCAGTCGCACCACGTTGGAACGCCAGGCAAATCGCTGCCGGGGTGATCGAGGGAGACTTCTTCAGACGCGGCATAGATCAGAATAGGCTGTCGAATTTGATTCCCTTTGGGGTCAAGCGTGACGTGGAGCCTGAGCAACGAGGCGAGGCGGATGGACGCTCCGGAACATTCTCCATCCTCTGAGTTCCAACGAACCGTCTTAACTTCGGCATAAGGGACATTCAGTCGGCGCACGAGATCGTCGAGCGTCGACGGGTGTTCCTTGCGCAGGATATCGGCCGCCTTTTCAGCGGCATGGATGCGCTGCACGGTCGGAATGATGTCGAACACAAAACACAAGCCGAAGAGGAGGTACAATGCTGGCACGAACCAACGAACGAGAATGAGTGCCAGATTACTGTCTTGCGCCGGGCTAGCAACGACCTCGGCTTCATCCGCTCTGAATTCGGTGTCAGGCGCCATCGCCTCGGGCATTCCCTTGTCTTGTTGGCGAGTTCGTCTATCTCGTCCGCCAGGTCGCGCTGGCAATTCTGACCGACGAACGCACGATCGAAATCATCGTCAAACGCACCTTAGATCAGCCGGATTTGCAACCATGCTCCGGAGACCGTCCTTCCCTTGGTGTCTGGCTCAACTCGTGGGTCCGGGCATGGGTTGCTGGAGCCAGGGGAGGTTGAACCGGTAGTAGAGCGCGCTGCTGATGAGGTGGATGGTGTTGTCGGGGGTCTGGGTGAGGGCGAGGTAGCCCGCAGGTTCGGCATGGGTGTCGTCGAGGCGGAAGTGGCCGGTGTTGCCCCCGCCATCGAGCTGGCGCGAGAGGCCGCCGGGGGTCAGGAGTTTGTAGGCCGTCCACTTCTTTCCGTCGTCGTACGAGAGCGCGCTGAACATGCCGTGGACCTCGCGTTCGTGGCCCGCGGCGTCTTGGATGGGCATGCCTTGTTTCGGGGTGAAACTGATGAAGAGGATCGGGCCTTCGTTGAGGCGTTTGAGGATCAGGCGCTGGCCGCCGCCGATGGGGGGAAACGGCGAGGGCGCGTAGGTCCAGGTTCGGCCCATGTCTTCGGAGACGCTCTTGGGCATATGGGTGTCGATATTGTTGCCGCGCCCGAAGGCCATCAAGCGCGAGCCGCCGAGATGGACGACGCCGGCATGGATGCCCGCGATGAGGGGGCCCGTCGCGCCGTCGTCGAACGGCTTGGGTTCGATTTCCTTCGGCAGGTCGATCCACGTTTGCCCGCGGTCAGGACTGACGTGCACGGTCGAGCCGCCGCTGCCTCCGGTGACCGCGTCGCAGGGCAGCACAATCTCGCCCGCGGGGGTCATGAAGACGCCGGCGATGGGCATGTTGCGCAGGCCGTGTTCGGGCGCAATGATCCGCGCCTTGGACCACGTCGCGCCGCTGTCGTTGCTGGTCCGCATGATGAGCGCGAGCTTGCCCCAGGTCGCGTCGCTGCACAGGCCGTTGAAATGGAACAGCGTGTCCTTGCCGTCCCACAGGAGCGCGCTCGCGTGGTCGTTGCGGTCGGCGGCATCCCAGAACGGCGACGCCGGGTCCCACTCGCTCTGGCCCTGGCGAAGGCGCGCGGCGACGATGGCGAGTTCGCGTCCGGGCTCGGTGTTCGTGCTATACCAAATCGCGAGCAGGTCGCCGTTGGGACAGGGGGCGAGCGCCGGGCAATGGTTGTGGCGCGAGAACATCGGGCCGTTCGAGTTCGGCGGGATGCTGACGTAGCGGACGGGGCCGTCGAAGAACGGCTTGCCGGGTTCGGCAGGCGCGTTCCAGGAGGCGCGAGTCTGCGCGACGTGTTGCGCCCACAACGGCGGTTCGGGCATGGGCAGCGGCTTCGTGGCCGGCATCGCGCCTCGAACCACGCGGAAGCCGAGCAACGCATGCTTGTCGTCCGGCAGCGTGCTGCCCCGGTTCGCGGAACGCAGGTAGCGCTCTTCGGTGTTATGGCTACCGCCGCGCGCGACTTTGAAATCGCCGTCGATATAGCCTACCGGATCGGTTTGCGCTTCGCGTTCGTAAGGACCGTACCAGTCGGAACACCATTCCTCGACGTTGCCGTGCATATCGCACAGGCCCCACGGATTCGCCGGCGTCTGGGCCACGCGCAACGGAACCGGTGTCAGCGTGCGGTCGCTCTGCGCGTGTTTGAGGCACGCTTCCGGCAGGCGCTCGCCCGTCGAGAAGGGCGTCGCCGTGCCCGCGCGGCACGCATACTCCCACTCGGCTTCCGTGGGAAGCCGGTACGGCTTGCCTTCCTTCGCGGAGAGCCATTCGCAGAAGCGTACGACGTCGTTCCAACTCACGAAGATGACCGCCTCGTCGTCGTCGTTCGAGAAACCCCCTTTGCCGCGCAATGCGCGATGCGACGGGTCGAACTGCTCGTACTGGGCGTTCGTGACTTCGGTGGCGCTCATCGCGAACGGCTGGGATATCGTGACCTCGTGGACAGGCTGTTCGTCCCAGTCCCCTCCGCTCATCGATCCCATGTGGAATCGGCCCGCATCGATGGGCGCCATGGCCATACCTATCGAGTTGGTTTCCGGGGCGGCGTAGGCGCCCATGGCGGCGACGAGGCCTGCAATCAGGGGCATGATGCGGAGGGTCGAGATCATGATCGTTTCCTTTCCGGGCTTCGCGAGAGTATTGACTGGAAACTAGTAGACTGCATACTTGGACAGGATAACGGGATTACCGAGATGACCAAATCGCAATGTAATCCGTGAAGAGATCCCCTTCACACCCAACTCGCCGCATTCAGAAGACGAGTAGAAAGAACACATGTCGCGGCCCAAATCAATTCATCCTATTCATCCTGTTATCCTGTCGAAAGGATACTGTTCCGACTGCATTGGCACACCTTGCACAAGTTAAAATCATAATGTCCCACTCTCCGTAATGAGCACCGCGAAAAGCGGGGACAGACACGCTTTTCAAACTGCCGAAAGGCGAGTCAGTCCCCGTCTTTCGCTTAGTCGCTTACTTGGACCTTGTGTCATGATTTCTCTTTTGGCGGACTCGGCCACGCGGACTTCAGCACATGAACCTTCATGGAATCGATGCGCGCGGATCCGCCTTCGGCGTGAATCGCGATTTCCTTTTCAACTGGTTGCGGGAGAAAGCATGAGGTCATCGAGACGCGGCCTCCATCGGCGTAGACTTCGAGCGAGGTCCGGTCGAGCAGGACCCGTAATGCAATGCGCCCGCCGATCGGATGCAGTTCGGCGGCCTTGTCGAGACAAGTCAATTTCGCGTCCTTTACTGAAAAGGCAATCGGCGTCCCGCGCACGTCGAGCCGGATGACGCTCGCTTCGCCCAAGACGATGTCCGCCTCGATATCGAACAACTCGCCGGTAATGCCGTCGAGCGGATTACCGCTTGGATTCAGCGCGATATCGTGCCACCCCCGCGTCGTGTCGTATAGCGATGCAATTTCGGGCACGGGCGTGCGGCACAGGCGCAACCCTTCGGGGAACGCGCGCAACGCGAGGTCGCACGGAAACGACATCTGCTGATTGAACGGCATGCCGGGATACTGGCCGCCATTCATCCACGTGACCTGGATGCGGCGGCCGGGCGTGTCGCTGTACGACTGCGTTGCGTAGGAATTCTTACCGTAGTCGCCCTGATGCGGGCCGCTTTCGGGGTTGAACGTCGTGCCGTCGAACGAGCCGATCAGATAGTTCCCGTTCGCGGCGAGGAACAGCCACTTCACGTTGTTTGGATCGCCGTCAACCGGCAGCGCAAACATGTCGGGACATTCGCTGCACTCGCGCACGGGCACGTCGCACAGGCGCGTCCAGCTTTTCAGATCCGGAGATCCGAACAGGGCGTAGTCGTTCTTGTCGAGGTAGAGTGCCATGACCCAACGGTTCGAAGGCGCGTGCCAGAAGACCTTCGGGTCGCGGTTCGAGCCGACGATATGATCGAGCACGGGGTTCTTCGCGTACTTCGTCCACGTGCGCCCGCGGTCGTTGCTGTATGCGACGCATTGCGAGAACTTCGGGCCTCCGGGCACTTCAGGGACGGGCGCGCCGGTATAGATTGCAACAAGGACTTTCTCGGAACCGGTCTGAAAGCCCGCGGTGTTGTGCCAATCGACGACCGCGCTGCCCGAGAAACACGTGCCGTGTTCATCCGGCGCGAGCGCTATGGGAAGCTCTTCCCAATGCACGAGGTCCTTGCTGACGGCGTGGCCCCAGTGCATGTTGCCCCATTCGATGCCGAAGGGATTGTGCTGGAAGAAAAGATGGTATTCGCCTTCATAGAACACCAGGCCGTTCGGGTCGTTGAGCCAGTTCTTCTTGGCGGTGAAATGGAATTGCGGCCGGTAGGTCTCGTGGTACAACACGCTCACGTCGATCTCCTCGGCGGACCGTGCGTCGCTCTGCACGATCCGGTCCACGTTGATATGGCCCCAGCCCGTTGTGGACTTGTCCACGATCTCGATGCGGGCCCGTTTCTCTTTGAACTCCTCGACGTTCCAGGTCTGAGCGCTGAGCCGTTCGTTATCGAATCCCGTGGCCGTGCGCACGGCCGCGCCGTCCACGAGCAAGTTGAGGCATGTCTTTCCCGTATGCGCGCCGCCGCCCACGAGGAAGTTGATGTACGCGCGCTCAATCGTGAACTCGGGCGACGTTAGCGCGCCCTGCGAACCGTCGCCGCCGTAGTAGGAGTTAACGAGACCTTGGCCCTCGAATCCCGAAACTTGCATCTGGTTGGGAAGGGTTCCATGAGCCGGTCCCGGACCGAACGCCTCGCCCGTAACCGTCCAATCGCCGTAGGCCGGACCTTCGAAATCGGCAACAAGAATGTCCGGCTGCGCGGCGATGACAACGCCGCTCGCGGCGCAGAACAGGCATATCACGATCGTTTGTTTCATGCGTTCCTTCTACTCCGGTTTGGACTCGCGCTTCTTCTTCTCACGAGGCGCATGCGTCTTGGGCAGGTCCGCGGGCCTCGATGACTCGAAACCGAAGTTGCGGTTGACGCTGCCTGGCCGTGTCTCCTCGACCTTGCGCTCGGACTTCTTCGGTTTCTTTTCCTTCTTGTGCTTTTTGTCTTTCTTCTTTCCGGTATCCGGCTGCATCCCGGCTTCGTCGTCGAACCCGTCCGGCGGGACAGCCCCAATCTGCGGCTCCGAAGACGGCGCGTTGAGTATCGGCGGCTGAACCGCAGGTTGTTCCTCTTCGGCGGGCATCGTGAAGCGCTGTTGTTTCGGACGTGGCGGCGTGCCCCACGTCACCCGGGATTTCTTGCGCGGCTGCTCGGCAGTAGCCTCCGCGGGAGTTTGTTCCGGCGCGGGGCTCTCGGGCGCTGCGGCGGGCGGCTCTTCCGTGGCGGCGGGCTTAGATTCCTCAGGCGGTTGCGGAGGCGACACCATCGGCGGTTTCGCGGCCTCGGGTTCGTTCTCGCCGGGAATGGGCATCCGCGTGGCGCGATACATGGCGGGGCCGAGCACGGCATACGTGCTGGGGCCTTGATCGTCGTCGGCCGAGAAGCGCCGCGCCTCGATATCGAGTTGCTGGGATTCGAGCCGCACCCACGCGCGCATAGGGTCGTACGCGTAGATCGCGAGTTTGTCGAGGCTGTCCCGAGCGCACAGGACCGGCGGCACGAACACGTCGATATGCGTCTGCATGGGTGTCATGCGCGGCGCCTTCTCGACGCTGACAAACAGCGTGAACGGCGCGAAGTCTTCCAGAAGCTCGGCGGGCGGATCGGTTGCGGCGTCGAGCCGCGCCACGATGCTCGAAGGCGCGCTGAGCGTAAACAAGGCCTCGACGCCTCGCGCGCGCAGGAACAGCCTGCGGCCGCGGGCGGCCATCGCGCTCCGCTGGACGTCTTCGGGTTCGAACCGCGTGACCTTGAACCGGCCCTGCGCCATCAGATCGAGTTGATCGGCGTAATGCGGCGACCGCGGGTCTTCCGAAGCGCCGAACGGCGTCATGCTGACCGCGGAGGGCCGCTCGCCGAAGGCCACGACCATCGCGAACCCATAGCCGTACGTCACGCGCCACTTGCGGTCTTGAAATACGAAGTCAGACGCGGTGAAGATTGGTTCGCCGGTCGACGCGCCCGGCAGCGCGACCTCGCGACCGCCGCGCGTCAGCGTATGCACGCTTCCCCAGGCGACGTTCAGCGAGTCGAACTCGTTGCGCATCGTCCGCGCGGCCTCGGACGCCGCGCCTAGCATGGCCTCTTGCGAGGCGGCCAAGTTCTCCTTCACCGGCGAGAAGACTTGGAAGACATCGGGGTTCTGCCGCTGCAACGCCGACCACCAGACCTCGAAGAACGTCATTCCACCGCTCTTCGCGTCGGCGGTGAAGTTCCACGCCTTGAGCGTATCCAATCCGACGCCAAGATCCGGATGCGCGCTCGTGACAAAGTCGGCGCGTTGCGCGGCCGCATCGAGCAGGCGCGGCACGGCCTCCGTCGCGACCGGAACCACTACGTCGTAGAGCATCGACTGGCAATCGCGCGCCGAGCGTTTGCCCATGCCGAGCAGACGGCGCACGCGTTGCGCGCGGAACGTGTCGCGGTCGTGCGCAAACCACGTGGGAAAACCCTCGGGGGTTATCGCGGACGGTTCCGTGGCGGCCCATGGCGGCGACCCACACGCCTGGACGTATCCCGACGCGGGATTCGCCAGCGACGGCAGCGACTCGACGGGGATGACATCGCGCCATGTGAAAACCGGGTTGTCCGCCGGGACCGGCGTGTTCCAGTCGATGACCTTGGGCGGCGGCCCTTCGGCATCCGGATCGTCCTCAGGGATCTTCTTGCGCGTGGGCCGCGGCTGTTCGGCCACGGGTTTGTTGCCCGTCTTGACGTTGTACAGATAGAAGATATTGCCGTCGCGGTCGGCATAGACGACGTGAAAGCAGGGCAGTTGTTGCATGGCGAGCGCGGCCTGGAACGCGTCGAGATTTGGCGCGCGCGCCATCGCGGCCAGTTGCGCGATCGCTCCGAAATCGCCGTACCCGCCCACGCAGTACGCGACCATGCGTCCCTTGAACATGCCCATGATCGGCCCGCGCGACGCGCTCGCGCACGGGACCGAACGTTCCGACATGCCGTTCTCGGTCTTGACGTAGTATGGCTGCGATTCCGACAGCAGCGCCATCTGAAGCATTCTTTCGTCGCCAGGCGTGGGCGGCGCATTGATATTCCTCGGCGCGCGCCGCCCCGCGGGACTCGGCTCAATGTACATGTCCGCGAAGTCGGGGTTGTTTGGCGTAAGCGCCCATCCGAGCGTGTCGTTGTGCCCCTGAAGGATTGCCGGAAGCCCGAAGAGCGTCGCGCCCGCGACGTTCATGTCCTGGCACACCAGATGCGCCTCGTACCATTGGAACGGACTGTCGTACGCGACATGCGGGTTGATCGCCAGCAGCGGCTCGCCCGATTCCGAACGCGACGGCCCGACGGCCCACGCGTTGCCCGATAGCGCGCCCGGCGCCGGATGATAGGTCTCGGGCAGATCGAAAGGCGCCATGCTCGTCAGATAGCAATGCAACAGCGCAAGCGGGTCCTCGGGTTTGACGCCGTCAGCCCATCCCGGCGCGCGGTCCGGATGTTCCACGAGCCACGCGTTGACGCCGACGGCAAACCCCTCGCACAGGTCGCGCGTGAGCGGATCGAGCGAGCCGTACGCCGCGCGGGCCAGCGCCGTGTGCCGCATCTTCAGCGCGAACTCGTCCGACTGCGCGTACGGTTCTCCCATCACCTCCGCCGCCCGTCCGTTCGCTACGCGATACGCCAGCAACATCGATTCGAGATGGTCCTCGGCCTGCGCGTAGCCGAACGCGAACCCCAGCGCCTGGAAATCGTCCGCGTACACGTGCGGCGTGCCCCACTCGTCGCGATACAGCGAAGCCCGCGCCCACATCCCCTCGGCGACATCCGCCATCTGCGCGCCGACAGCGCCGCACCCGAGGATTACCCCCAGGCCGGCCACCACCGCGGACACTGCCCGCGCCGCATAGAAACGACGAATCGTGCGCATGGACCGATAGTATACCGGATGCTCCGCGAAACGCACGCTACGAAACGGGACAAGGATGAAGGATGAGGGCTGAAGGATGAACCTACTCGCCCGCAGTCCGATTTCAATGCTTGTGGCCAGTCAACCTGCACACTGTTCTTTCGAGAAGCTGACAGAAAATGACAGATAGTGGTGTGGACGCACACGGACCTTGGGCCGCTCACCCCGAATACCGTCTGGCGTTTCGGTTCAGATACAATCAGTTATGCGAAGGCTTGGACTGATTGGCGCATGTATCCTGCTCGGCGCGATGGTAGACGCCACCGCTGCGCCTGTACTGCCGGTGACGGCATCGTCGGAACATCCGCAAGGGTTCTCGGCGGAGTTGGCCATCGATGGCCAGCCGAACACGCGCTGGGCGAGCACAACGGCCCCGGGCGATCAATGGCTCAAGATCGACCTCGGAAAGACCGTGGCGATTCATAACCTGCGCATCGCGTGGGAAGCCGCGTATGCGGTGGATTACGAAGTCCAGGTCTCGGACGATGGGAATGCGTGGCGAAGCATCGCGACGCGCACGGGGTCTGGCGGGGGCGTGGAGGATCTGGACCAACTCGACGGGTCGGGGCGCTGGCTGCGCATCCTGTGCCACAAGCCGTCTTCGTTCCAACTGTATTCCATTTGGGAGATCGCGTCGTCCGATTCGGAGTTCATGGCGGCCCTCGCGGAGGTGCGCGCGCGCATCCAGGCGATTGCGCTCGAAGCGACGCGTTCCGCGCGCGAGCGGCTCCGGGAGGCACTCAAGGACTCGGGTGTCGAGACGATCGTCTTCGCGACGCGGCCCCTTTATACCGACGGGCATTGGTACGCGAACATCGCATACTACGCGCAGGACGCCGTACTCAAGACGTATGCCAAGGGCGGCGGGTTGTATCTCTTCCACACCGCCGACGGCTCGACCACGCCGCTGATCGAAGATGCGGAAGGCACGATCCGTGACCCGGCAGTCCATTATGACGGCCGCCGTATCGTGTTCTCGTGGCGCAAAGGCGGGACGGAAACGTTTCATCTCTACACGATCGAATCGGATGGGAGCGCCCTTACGCAATTGACCTCGGGGATCTACGACGACATCGAACCCGCATGGCTGCCCGACGGCGGCATCGTGTTTGTGTCGAGCCGGTGCCGGCGCTGGGTGAATTGCTGGCTGACGCAGGTAGCCGTCGTGCATCGCTGTAACGCCGACGGCTCGAACATCGTGCCGCTCTCGGCGAATATCGAACAAGACAATACGCCGTGGCCCATGCCCGACGGACGCATCCTCTACACGCGCTGGGAATACGTCGACCGCAGCCAGGTCGACTATCACCATCTTTGGACGATGGGGCCTGACGGCACGTCGCAGAACGTATTCTTCGGCAACTTCCATCCGGGAGGAGTGTTCATCGACGCGAAGCCCGTTCCGGGCGGTACCGACGTGGTCTTCGTGAATTCGCCGGGCCACGGCGCGCAGGAACATGCGGGACGTCTCGCGCTGGTCAATACCGAACGCGGCCCGGACGATCTCGGCTCGATCCGTAATTTTACCGGCGAAGGCTATCGCGATCCGTATCCCATCTCGGATACCGTGTTTCTTGCGGCGCACAACAAGAGCCTATCGCTCGTGGGTTTGGATGGCGTTGAAGAACCGCTGCTCACGCTGCCGGATGCCCAGCCGCTGCTCGTACACGAACCGCGGCCGGTGATTGCGCACGCGCCCGAACGCTCGATTCCGAGCCGCGTGGATTACACGAAACAGACCGGACGGCTCCTCCTGACGGACGTGTACGCGGGGCGCAACATGAAAGGCGTCGCGCGCGGCGACATCAAGAAGCTGCTCGTGCTCGAATCGCTTCCCAAGCCCATCAACTACACCGGCGGCATGGACCCGCTCACCTACGGCGGCTCGTTCACGCTCGAACGCGTCCTGGGCACGGTCCCGGTCGAAGACGACGGGTCCGCATACATGGAAGTCCCGGCCGGTATCGCCCTGTTCTTTGTCGCGCTCGACGCGAACGGCGATTCGGTCAAACGCATGCAGAGTTTCTGCTCGGTCATGCCGGGCGAAACCACAAGCTGTCTCGGATGCCACGAGGCGCGCACGGCGTCGGGCGGATTGCAGCCGGGCCTGCGTCCGAAAGCCGCCGAGCATAGGCCGAGTCCCATCGAGCCTGTTAGGGACGTGCCGGACGTGCTCGATTTCCCGCGCGATATACAACCGATCCTCGACCGGCTCTGCGTCGCTTGCCACGATTATGACGCGCACGACGGCAACGGCCCGCGCGCGGGCGCCGTTATCTTGACGGGCGATCACGGCCCGATGTTCTCGCACAGCTACGCGGGATTGACGGTGCTGCATCAGTTTGTGGACGGACGCGATCAGGCCATTAGCAGCCTGCCCCCGCGGAGCATCGGCAGCGGCGCAAGCCCGCTGATGGCGAAGTTGCGCGGCGGCCACTATGGCGTCCAGGCGACGGAGCGCGAGATTCGGACCGTGCAACTCTGGATCGATACCGGCGCGCCGTATCCGGGCACCTACGCGGCGCTCGGGTGCGGAAGTATCGGCGGCTATTACGCCAATGGCCCGCAGGAGGTGGACGGGGATTGGCCTGCGTCGAAGACCGCTGCGGAAGTCGTCCAACGGAGGTGCTCCGAGTGCCATGCCGGCCCGCGCCGCCTGCCTCAGACGCTGTCGGACGAGAACACGATGTCCTTCTGGCGTCCGGACTGGAACGATCCGCATCTGCTGCGATCGCGCCACCTCGTCTTTAACCTGAGCCGGCCCGAGAAGTCGCTCATCGTGCTCGCGCCGCTGGCGCGAAACAAGGGCGGGCTTGGCCTGTGCAAGGACGGCAAGACCTCGAAGCCGGTATTCCGCAACACGTCCGACCCAGACTACAAAGCGCTGCTCGCGCTGTGCGTGGCAGGCAAGGAACGGCTTGACGTCATCAAACGATTCGATATGCCGGGGTTCCGTCCGCCCGAACCATATCTTCGCGAAATGCGCCGATACGGCGTGCTCGATGGCGAAGCCGCATGGGACGGAACGCCGGACGTGTACGCGCTCGACCGGGCGTATTGGCAGTCGTTCTCACAGGAACAGGCGTTGAAGAATCCCGCGTATGCGGAAGCGGCGCGCAGACCGTAACGAACGTCTCACCTGCGACGGACCTCGAGCGCACGACCCTGCCACCTATGCTTGAGGTCCTCTTCAGTCTCTGGGATTTCGCCGTTCATAGGATCCCAAATGCGCACGTACTTTCCATTGAATCCCATGAACGCAATGGCATGGACATCCGGCGCTGCCTCGATGCCTGTAAACAACACGGCGGGCGGGGTAATCTTCGCGATATCGAGGTCGGGTACGTAGCGCTTCGTGCATGTCAGACCGAGGCGGGCAAGCCCGTAGACGATCTGGGAAGGAGAGGTGCCGCTTTCCGTCGTGTCGAGCAGTTTGACCATGTCTTGCTCGGACTTCTCGATGCCGAAGGAGCGGGCGATGTTCGCGCAGGTCGCCGCGGCGCAGGTGCTCGATGTGGATTG
Source organism: uncultured Nitrospiraceae bacterium (assembly GCA_964402555.1). Lineage (GTDB taxonomy): Bacteria > Hydrogenedentota > Hydrogenedentia > Hydrogenedentales > SLHB01 > CAYOCT01. The sequence continues at coordinate 31,993 of CAYOCT010000051.1, forward strand.
CAGCACGATGCCGTCGGCGCTGACGCGCGGAGGTTTCAATTCGGGCCGACGGGCCCAGGGGCTCTGGTGAAACGCCCAGCCGCAAACGGGCAGAACAAGAAGGGCGCCGACAAGCAGCGGCCAGCGGGCACGGTGGCGTTCATGGAACGCCATTGAGACATCCGCCGCAAAGGCGAATGCCATGATGGCCACGTCCACAAGCCACACGATTGCGACGGCGTAGTATTCGAAGGCGGCCGGAAAGAACCACATCCATTGCGGATAGGACTTGATGATCAGCAGAGCCGTATTGGCGAAGATGAAGAAGATCCCCAAAGCCGCAAAAAGCCACGCGCGTCTCGGCGCGTCTTTGGAGGCAAGCCGCACGCCCTTCCGGTGCAGCGTCCGCCCGTGGCGGCAACCGACCCAAGCGAAGACCACCGCGACGAGTAGGTCCGCAATGACCGGTAATGGCCTCATGACCGTCCGTTCGTCATGCGCGTCTTGTGCCCCTAGTAGCCGTTTGATCTTCGATTGGGTTGAATTCAACCACAAGGAACTCAAGAAACACAAAAAGAGACGGTTTGTCGGGTTTGGCTGAGGCGTGCTATGATGCATACAGAAGCGGCCGGAACGGAATTTTCAGCGCGTTTGTGGTGTTGAAGGGGTTTAGATCGGGTTGCGGGAGGAACGATGCTTTATTTCAAGACGAGCCAGCCTATCCCTGGAAAGGGCGACGCTTGGATGTATTACGAATGCACGGACGAGAAGCGGATCGTGCGGTATGTGACGCATATTCCGGAGACGGGCGAAACGGAATGTGTGCCGGACCCGGTCGTCAAGAAGCTCTATCGTCCCGAGATGCTGATGGACTCGACGAAGGACGAATTCGACACCTATTGGTCTCAAGGCTGAATTCCCGCGCGGCGGGAACGTAGAAAGGAATTACCATGGCGGACAACGGAAAGAACTTCTCGCTGGACATGACGATTTCGCAGGCGCTGGGCGTGCATCCCCGGGTTCGGGAAGTGCTCGCGGCGTTTCATCTCGGCGGGTGCGCGCATTGCCATATCAATGAGGTCGAGACGCTCGAGCAGGTGTGCCAGGGCTATGGCGTCGATGCGGAGCAGTTGCTGGAAGTGCTTGAAGGCTTGATGGAGCCGAGCAACGCGTGATGCCGTCCGGCGCGGGGCCACGACGCATGCGTCCGCCCCGCGCGTATCTCCAAGGAGTTCCCCGATGGCCCTCGTGATACGCAATCCCTATGTCCATCCGTCGGCGCCATGGCTGAGGGGCAACCTCCACACGCACACGGGCAACAGCGACGGACCGCGCACGCCGCAAGGCATCATCGACGAGTACGCCGCGCGCGGGTACGACTTTCTGATGTTGAGCGATCACGATTGTCTGACCGTTCCCGGTCCGCTCGACGCGCGGGGCCTGGTGCTGATCCCCGGCAACGAGATCACGGCCAACGGGCCGCACGCGCTGCATGTCCACGCGCGGACCGTCGTGCCGCCGCTCGAAGATCGGCAGAAGGTCATCGACGCGATCGTGGCCGACGGCGGCATGGCAATCCTCTGCCATCCGAATTGGGAATCGCACTTCAACCACTGCCCGCAGGAGAAACTCGAAGCCTGGCAGGGCTACGCGGGCATCGAGATCTACAACGGAGTGGTGAGCTGGCTGGAAGGCGAGCCGGAGGCCACGGGCCGTTGGGATCGTCTGCTGGCTTCGGGGCGGCGTCTCTGGGGATTCGCCAACGACGATTGCCACAAGACGACCGATATCGGTGTCGGCTGGAACGTGGCGCAAACGCCGCACCGCGATGTCGAAGGAATCGTAGCGGCCTTGCGCGAGGGGAGCTTCTACGCCAGCACGGGCGTCGTCATCGAATCGATCCGCGTTTTCGGCACGACCGTCGCGGTGCGCACCAAAGATGCCAGCCGGATCTGCGTGTTTTCGGATAACGGATACCGCCGAGCCATGGCCGACGACCGCGCCATCACCTTTACGATCCCCGAAGACGCGCCGTATACCTACGTGCGCGTCGAGTGCCTTGGGGCGGGCGGCCTGAAGGCCTGGACCCAGCCGTTCTTCATCGAGCGCGCATAGCCTGGATCGCTCACGCTATGTTTTGAGGAAAAGGGCTACCACGTGCTTGGTGAAGTTCTTCTCTCTTAGGTCTTGGTGTGCTCTTACCAACGGCCTGTTTCGTGTCATTGCGAGGAAGGGCTTCAGCCCGACGAAGCAATCCCCCGGCCTGTTGTATGCAGAAGATAAGGGGATTGCTTCGTCGGGCTGAAGCCGCTCCTCGCAATGACACCACAAAACCAAGAGCAAAACGCGTATAGCCGTTACTTCTTCTTCGGCTCTTCCTTCTTGTCCTTGGCGGCGAGCAGCGCGTCGAGTTCCTTCGCGATCGTCTTGTCCGAATCCGGCCCGAAACCGAGATGCACCGATTCGATCGTGCCGTCTTTCCCGACGATTACCGATTGCGGGATGCTCTCGACGTGGTACTTTTCGGCCACGGCCTGATCCTTGTCGAGCGCCACGTTGAAGGTTTTGCCGAGCTTCTCTCGATACGCCTGGACGGTCTCCGGCTTCTCCGAGAGATTCACCGCAACGAATACAACACCCTTGTCTTTGTACTTGTTGGTGACGTCAACCATAACGGGCAGCAGCATCCGGCACGGAGGACACCACGTGGCCCAGAAATCGAGAACGACGATATCCTTGCCTTTGTGGTCGGCCAGATTGAAGGTTCCGCCGCCGAGAAGGTCGAGGCTGAACGTTGGCGCGGGCTTGCCGGCAAGCTTCTCCGCGTCCGAGGGCGCCAATTGGGCAAAACTTCCATGGGCCACAAGCACCACGGCGACGATACCCGCCGCCACGCCATACCATGCCAAACGATTCATGTCGCAACTCCTTTTCATACAGGCGCACTCGCGCCTATTGTTCAAGAACATGCCGCCACGCCGATTCATTCCAGCCACCGCGCATCAGGGGCGTTCGCCTCGGCGCAGCCGTTCGTCGATCGCGTCCAGCAACGGCGGCACGTCGGCGATGCCGTCCACGACGTAATGCGCGCCAGCCTGCGCCATACGCGTATACGCGCGTTTACGCTTGCGTTCGCGGACTTCCGGATCGAGCGCCGCGATCTCGGCCTCGGTCATGCCCAACTCGTTGCCGGTCATCGCGAGGCCGATGGTCCACATGCCCGCGTTCAGGCCTTCATAGATGTCCGGCAGCGTATCGCCGATCTTGACGATCGCTTCCATCGGGTAGATCCCAAGCTGCATCGCGTTCACCAGGCACATCCACGGCTCGGGGCGTCCCGCGGGCACATCCGTCGCGCAGACGGTCGAATCGGGCGTATACCCGCGCGCCGCGGCCTCGCGTACCAGGATATCCATCATCTCGTTCGTGTATCCGGTGGTCGACCCGATCTTCAGGCCGCGCGCCCGGAACGCCGCGCACGCGTCGAGACAGCCCGGCACAAGGTCCGCGTAATCCGCGAGCACTTTCAATTGCGCCGGGATGAACTGCTCGAACATCGCGCTCACGTCGTCATCCGTCGGATACGCGCCGTGCGCCGTATGCCATTGCTTGCGAACGGCGTCGATCTGGGCGATCTGCGCGATGTGCACGCGCTTGTGCGCGCCCATCGGCTCGCGCGCCTGCTCCATCGAGATCTCGACGCCGAACCGTTTGTAGATCTCGATGAAGACCACCGCCGGCGCCATGCACCCGTAGTCCATTGTGGTGCCTGCCCAATCGAGGATGACGGCCTTCAACGGCCCGCGATACGAACGTTGAAAATAGAAGTCCATAGCCACTCCCTTTCGACTCCCTCTTACAAAGAAATATTCATTTCCACCAGCGTTTCGCGCACGGCGGCGAGGAGGGCCAGCACATCCGCTTCGAGGATGCGCCCGATCGTCCCAATGCGAAAACAGTCCGCATTGCTTACCTTGCCGGGATAGATAACGTAGTCTTTCTCGTTGAGACGGCGATAGAATTCCTCGAACTCGAAATTCGGATGCTCCGGGTAACGGAACGACGTGATGACGGGCCCTTGCAGGTCCTCGGGCAGATACTCCTTGAAGCCCATCGCCCGCATGCCGCGCACGAGCGCCGTGTAGTTGGCGCGATACCGCGCGGCGCGCCCCTCGACGCCGCCCTCGTCTTCGAGTTCGAGCAGCGCCTGATGGAACGCGAGCAGCGCATGCGTCGGCGGCGTGAACCGAAATTGGCCGTTCGATGCGAGGCCCTTCCACTGCGCGTAGAGGTCGAGGCTCATGCTCCGCGCATAGCCTTGGGTCGCCATCAGCGTGTCGTGTTTCGCGATGACAAATCCGAATCCCGGCACGCCCTCGATGCACTTGTTCGACGACGAGACGAGGTAGTCGATATGGCAGCCGCCCACGTCGACGGGCACGGCCCCAAAACTGCTCATCGCGTCGACAAAATAGACCTTGCCGGCTTTCTTAACCACCGCCCCGATCGCACCGATGGGGTTGAGGATGCCGGTGGTCGTCTCGCAATGGACGACCGCAATGTGCGTAATCGCCGGGTCCTCGGCGAGCGCTTCGGCGACGCGCGCGGGATCGGGCGCGGTATCTTCGGGAAACTCCAGCGCGGCGCACGCGATGCTCGCGGTCTTGCATAGGGCCATCATGCGATGCCCGTACGCGCCGTTGATTACGACAAGCACCTTGCCATCGGGCGGCACTGTCGAGGTAAGGACGGCCTCGACGGAGAACGTGCCGCTGCCTTGCATTGGGATAGCCTCGTACTCGCCGGGCGTCGCGCCCGCCAAGGCGACCAGTTTCGAGCGTATGGCACGCACGATCCCGATGAACTCGAAATCGCGCGACCCCAAGTCGCGCAGCATCGCTTGTTTGACCGTTCGGCTAGTCGTCAGCGGCCCCGGAGTGAACAGGACCTTGTCTTTTGCCCCGGCGAGACGCTTAGTCATAACGCATTTCTCCCGCATGGCCCTCAGTCGGCGTGTAAGCATAGCAATCGTGCGGCCATAACGCAACGGCGCGCCGGCCGGCACAGTGTGGAAGGCGAGGGAGAACGAGAATAGAGGCCGCGGGCGAGGAGGACTCCCCGCCCGCGGAAACGAAATGCTTACGCGCCGGCCTTGGCGAGATTGTCCGCGACGAACTTCCAGTTGACAAGATTGGCGAGGACCTGCTGGACGTATTTCGGGCGGTCGTTGCGGTAATCGATGTAATACGCGTGTTCCCACACGTCAATCACCCACAAAGCGGTCTGGTTGTGCTTCATGGGAAGATCCGCGTTCGCCGTCTTCGCCACCGCGAGCTTCTTGCCATCCAGCACGAGCCAGGCCCAGCCGGAACCGAACTGCGTCGTGGCCGCGGTGACCAACTGCTCTTTCAGGGCATCGAGCGAACCGAAATCGCGCTGAATCGCTTCCGCCAACGTTCCTTGAGGCGCGCCACCACCGGCGAGCAACCCGTTCCAGTAGAACGAGTGATTCCATACTTGCGCGGCGTTGTTAAACACCGGCCCCTCGGCGCTCTTGACAATCTCGTCCAGCCCCATCGCGGCATACGGCGTATCGGCAATGAGCTTGTTGAGATTCGTGACGTAAGCCTGGTGGTGCTTTCCGTAATGGAATTGGAGGGTTTCGGCGCTAATTACGGGCGCCAGAGCGTCTTGTGCAAAGGGCAGCGGGGGCAGTTCGATAGCCATGACAGTCTCCTTGTTGTATCGCGTTGCGCGACGTGGACCTGCGCGGATGCCTCACCATGCAATTCTAACATTATGGCATAAGCGGCGTCCGTTGTCCAGCGTTGTTTCGATGTCTCTTGCCCCATGTGGTACTATTTGCAGCGGCATACTGGAGACAGGAGTCTGCACAATGAAAAGAGTTGCGCTCGTTGCCGTGGCGATGCTGGCCGTCTTCGCGGGAGGTGGTTGCGGAGGACCTGCGCCGTCGGCGCCGCCGCCGTCGGCGCCCGCCCAGGCCAATGTCGGCGCGCCCGTGGATGGCGATTGGCTCGTCTCGTGTCTTCCAAGCGAGCCGGCACACCTGAACCCACTTACGTCGTCCGATGCGTACGCCTCCGCCATCAACGCGTTGATTTTCGACACGTTAATCGAGCGCGACAACGAGACCTTCGCGATCAAGCCGCGTGCCGCGGAACGCTGGGAGATTGCGCCTGATCACCTTGCCTACACCTTCTTTCTTCGCAAGGATATCGTCTTCTCGGATGGGACGCCGCTGACGGCCAAGGACCTGAAATTCACGTTCGACAAGGTCATGGATCCGACAGTCGATGCCGCGCACTTGCGCAATTACTATCAGGATATCCAGTCGTGCGACGTGGTCGATGACTACACGGTCCGCTACACGTGTAAGAAGCCCTATTTCAAGCATCTGACGATGCTCGGCGGATTAGAGATTCTGCCCAGCCACATCTACGGGCAAGGCGATTTCAACCAGCATCCCAATAACCGGAAACCGGTTGGGTCGGGGCCGTACACACTGGAGAACTGGGAAACCGGCATGCAGATCACGCTCGTCCGCAACGAGCGTTACTGGAAAGAGAAACCACACGTGCTCAAGCGCGTGTACAAGATCATAACGAATGTCTACGCGGCGTTTCAGGTTCTGGAGCGCCAAGAACTGGACACCTTGGATCTCACTCCGGAACTTTATGTCAACAATGCGTCGCGCCCCGACTTTCAAGCCAAGTTCGATACGTACAAATACTACGACTCGAATTACAGTTACGTCGGTTACAACTTGCGAAAGCCCCAGTTTCAAGACAAGAGGGTACGGCGCGCGCTGACGATGCTGCTCGATCGCAAAGGTATTCTGGATACCATCTATCATGGGCTCGGCAAGCAGGTCACGGGCGAGGCGTTTGTAGACGGACCGGAATACGATTCGTCGATCCAGCCGTGGCCCTTCGATCCGGCACAGGCCAAGCAACTGCTTGCGGAGGCTGGCTGGTCTGACTCCGACGGCGACGGCGTCCTCGACAAGGGCGGCGTTCCCTTCAAGTTCGAGATCCTGATCCGCGCCACCTCGCCGGAAACGGAACAAATCGCCACGGTGTTCCAGGAAGAGCTCAAGCGGGCGCAGATCGCGATGACCATCCACCCACTCGAATGGGCGACGTTCCTGCAGAGCGTGGACAGCCGCAACTTCGACGCGGTCATTCTGGGATGGTCCATTCCGCCCATCGAGGAAGACCCGTACCAGGTGTGGCACAGTTCGCAGGCCGACAAAGGTTCCAATTTTGTCGGATTCGTCGATCCGGAGGCCGACAAGATCATGGAGGAAGCGCGTCTCGAATTCGACGAGCAGAAGCGTTTTGCCATGTACCACCGGTTCCACGCGATCCTGCACGAGGAACAGCCGTATACCTTCTTGATCTGCAGGCAGACGCTCGAATCCGTCGACAAGCGCTTCCAGAACGTGAAGGTCTACAAAGCGGGCCTTGATTCGCGCGAGTGGTGGGTTCCCGCGAACTTGCAGCGGTATCACTGAACGCGTCATACATACGGCGTGCGGCGTGTGCGCCGCTTTCGGTAGGAGTCCAATAGTCTTGGCGAAAACACCGTGTTTCTCCCGCGGCCGGAAGAGTCCGCTCGCGTGAGGGCGTATCTGATACGGCGTGCTCTGTTGATTGTGCCGACCTTCGTCGGCATCAGCCTGATCACGTTTCTTGTCGTGCAACTCGCGCCCGGAAGCCCTGTCTACCTCAAGCTGCGCAAAGGCGAAGCGGCGCTCGCTTCGGACAGCCTCTCGCAAAAAGTGATCGAGGACACGAAGAAGCTGTACGGCCTGGACAAGCCCATCTTCGTGCGGTACGTGATTTGGATGGGGAAGCTGATCCGCCTCGATTTCGGGAATTCGTACAAAGACCAGCGCCCGGTGCGCGACAAGATTCTCGAGACAATTCCGGTCACGCTTCAGATCGAGATCATCGTGGTGTTCCTGGTCTACTTATTGTCGATCCCGCTGGGCGTGTATTCGGCGACCCATCAACACTCGTGGACCGACCGGCTCATCACGATCTTCCTGTTCATCCTGTACAGCCTGCCGAGTTTCTGGGTCGCGATGCTGTTGATGGTGTTTCTGGGCGGAGGACGTTTCCTTAATTGGTTCCCCGTGTATGGCCTGAGTTCGTTTGGATCGGACGCGTGGCCTTGGTATCAATGGCTGGGTGACCGGCTATGGCACCTCGTGCTGCCGGTGTTTTGTTTGACCTACGGGGGTCTTGCGGGACTGTCGCGGTATGCGCGCGCGGGCATGATCGAGGTCATCCGCCAAGACTACATCCGCACCGCCCGAGCCTACGGGTTCTCCGAGAAGATCGTGATCTTCAAGTACGCGATGCGCAATTCGCTCATCCCAATCATCACGTTGCTCGCGACGCTTCTGCCGGACCTGATCGCGGGGAGTTTCATCATCGAGAGCATCTTTTCCATACCCGGCATGGGCCGGCTGGGATTCGAGGCCCTCGTCTCGCGCGACTATCCGTTGATCATGGGCGTGCTGTCGATTTCCGCCATGTTGACGCTGCTGGGATTAGTCCTGTCCGATGTGATGTACGCCATTGCGGACCCGAGGATAAAGTTCGAATGACCAGGCATTTCGGGCAAAGATCAGACCTTCCTGTCATTCTGAGCGAAGCGAAGAATCTCACGCCAGGCGGCGCGTCTACTCGGGGTGAGATTCTTCGCTTCGCTCAGAATGACAGGGGGTCGAGTTCTTGTTGGAGTATGCCCGGAGGCGCGTTCCTTCCTTCCTGTGGAGAGGAACCATGAAACAATTCTACGTGTACGTGATGACCAACGCGTCGCGCACGCTCTACACCGGAATGACTAATGATCTGAAACGCCGTGTTTCTGAGCATCAGCAGAAGTCAGTCGAAGGATTCACCCGAAAGTACAACATCACACGATTGGTTTACTACGAGCATTTGTTCGATGTTCGGGATGCGATTCGAAGGGAGAAAGAGATCAAGGGATGGTTAAGGGCGAAGAAGATCGCGCTCATCAAGTCGGCCAACCCGAATTGGGACGACTTGAGCAAGGAGTGGAGTGATGAGTGAGATTCTTCGCTTCGCTCAGAATGACAGAAGAACGTGGCGGCCGAGAAGGCGCATGGCATGACGACCGTACGTCAACGACGTCAGACCTATTGGGCGATTGTGGCTCGCCAGTTCCGCAGGAACGGGCTGGCCGCGCCGGCGCTCGTCGTGATCTTCTTGCTGTTCGGAGTGGCGCTGGGCGCGCCGTTCCTCGCCGGCGAGACGCCGTTGTATCTTGTCAAAGCAGGACACACCTACTGGCTGCCGAACATCATCCGTTACGCGGATCTCGTCACGGTCGATTTCAGCATGTGGCAGCCGGGCGAAGGCGAGTCGATCGTGCGGCCGCCGATCCCGTACGCGCCCGAGAACTCGCACCTGCTCGACCGGCTCAAAGGGCCAAGCCGCGCGCACCTGCTCGGCACGGACGATCGCGGCCGCGACGTATTGAGCCGCCTGATCTGGGGTACGCGGATCTCGATGTCGGTCGGGTTTATCGCCGTGGGCATCGCGCTGATCATAGGCGTTGTGGTCGGCGCCGTCGCGGGCTACTACGGCGGCATCGTGGACATCGTCTTGCAGCGCGTCATGGAAATCATGATGTGCTTCCCCGTATTCATTCTGATCCTGTCGCTGCTCGCGTTTCTGCCCCCGAGCATCTACAACATCATGGTCGTCATCGGCGTCATGGGTTGGACCGGCGTCGCGCGGCTGATTCGCGGCGAGTTCCTCCGGCTGCGCGAAAGCGATTTTGCGACGGCAGCCCGCGCGACCGGCCTGCGCGACCGCCGGATCATGTTCCGGCACCTCTTGCCGAACGCCCTATCGCCGGTGCTGGTCAGCGCGACGTTTGGCGTGGCGGGTGCGATCCTCACGGAATCCGCGCTGAGCTTCCTCGGTTTCGGCGTGCCCCCGCCGACGCCAAGCTGGGGCGAACTGCTCTCGCAATCGCAACGCTACGTCGACCAAGCGTGGTGGCTGGTGACGTTTCCGGGCCTCGCGATCTTCATCACGGTGACCGCGTTCAACCTGGTCGGCGAAGGCCTGCGCGACGCAATGGATCCGAGGCTCAGACAATGATGCGAAACGAGCCGGTATGAGCGACGAAGCCATCCTCCGCATACGGAACCTGAAGACCTATTTCAGGACGGACGAGGGCGATGCGCTCGCCGTGGACGACGTGTCGCTCGACGTGCACGCGGGCAAGACGGTGGCGCTGGTCGGCGAGAGCGGATGCGGCAAGAGCGTGACGGCGCTGTCCATCCTACGTTTGCTGCCGACACCGCCGGGACGTATTGCGGGCGGCGAGATCTGGTTCGATGGCAGAAACCTGCTGACGCTCACCGAGGCTGAAATGCGCGCCGTGCGCGGCGGGGCGATCTCGATGATCTTCCAGGAGCCAATGACTTCGCTGAATCCCGTGTTTCGCGTGGGGCATCAGATTGCGGCGGCGATTCGCGTGCATCAGAGCGTCTCGCAGGCCGAAGCGCGCCGATTGACGATTCAGCTTCTGGACAAGGCCGGCATCCCGTCGCCGGAAGAACGCGTGGATGATTATCCGCACCAGATGTCCGGGGGCATGCGACAGCGCGCCATGATCGCGATGGCGCTTGCATGCAATCCCGCGTTGCTGATCGCGGACGAACCGACGACCGCGCTCGATGTCACAATCCAGGCGCAAATCCTCGACTTGTTGCGCGCGCTCCAGGCCGAAACCGGCATGGCCATCCTGTTGATCACGCACGACCTCGGCATTGTTGCGGAAACCGCGGATACGGTCGCGATCATGTATGCGGGCAAGATCGTGGAGCAGGCGTCCGCCGCCGATTTGTTCGCGTCGCCGAAACATCCGTATACGCAGGGCCTCTTCGCGTCGGTGCCCAAACTCACCGAGACGCGCGAGCGGCTCGAGACCATTCCCGGCCAGGTGCCCCCGGCGACGCGCTTTCCGTCGGGTTGCCGGTTCCATCCGCGCTGCACGCATTGCATGGAAGTCTGCAAGAGCAAAACACCCGGCACGACCGCCGTATCTGACGGCCACACCGTTGCGTGCTGGCTTTACGACGCGGAGGGCCGCTCATGACGGAAGCGAACGGCAGCGACCTCCTTGTCGTGCGGGATTTGGTCAAACACTTCCCCGTGCGCAAAGGCGTGTTCGCAAGGACCTCGGGCGCCGTCCGTGCCGTCGATGGCGTGTCTTTCGCGCTGCCGCGCGGGAAGACGCTCAGCCTTGTCGGCGAAAGCGGGAGCGGCAAGACCACGACGGGCCGCCTCGTGCTGCGCCTCATCGAGCCTACGTCGGGCACGATCCGATTTGACGGAACCGACGTAACCGCATTGGATCGCGGCGAGCTTCGCACGTTGCGCAAGCGGATGCAGTTGATCTTCCAGGACCCCTACGGCTCGCTGAATCCTCGCATGACCGTGCATTCGGTGCTTGCGGAGGCAATCATGGCGCACGCGGTCGTGCCGAAAACGCGATGCCGCGACCGCGTAGTCGAACTGCTGGACCTCGTCGGCCTTCCGCCTGAGGCCGCGGGCCGGTATCCGCACGAATTCAGCGGCGGCCAGCGGCAGCGCATCGGCATCGCGCGGGCGCTTGCGGTCGAACCGGATCTGGTTGTCGCGGACGAACCGGTCTCGGCGCTCGACGTGTCAATTCAGGCGCAGATTCTGAACCTCATGGCGGACCTGCAACAACGCCTCGGCCTGACCTACCTCTTCATCGGACACAATCTCAGCGTGGTCCGCCACATCTCGGATTTCATTGCGGTCATGTATCTCGGTCGAATCGTGGAACTCGGGCCTGTCGAAAGTGTCTTCGCAACGCCGGTGCACCCCTACACGAAGGCGTTGCTGTCGGCCGTGCCCGTGCCGGTACCGGGCGCGAAAAGCGCTCGCCAGGTCTTGCACGGCGACGTGCCGAGTCCCTTGAACCCGCCGGCGGGATGCCATTTCCATCCGCGCTGCGTCGACTGCGTTGAGACGTGCCGCGCGCGCGATACGCGCCTCGTCGAGGTAGCGCCGGGCCATAGCGCCGCGTGCCACGTTCACGCGCCGGAACCGAGTTGATCGCGCGCGATGCCGTTGCCATGCGGCGCCGTGTCGTTTAGAATGGCCTTTCTTTGAAGCGGCGCGATGACGCGCGGCAGGCGGACGGGAAACCACCACGATGAAACGATTGTTGAAATGGGTTGCGCTTCTGCTTCTTGTTCTTCTGGCGATTCCAATCCTGGGCGTTTTCGGGATCTACGGGTACTATCGCCACATTGTCAATGCGAAACCCGCGCTACAGGTCCCGTTCAGTCCGGGCGAACTTGGCGCGAATGTCAACGTCTTCGCCGCGACGGGAGGCTACTTCTTTCTCTGCGGCCACGACACGCCCGCGGCCACGATGCCTTTCGGCATGGTCCGCCTCGCGCCGGATACCGAGTCGATTATCGTCGACCAGAGAGGGTTCAACCGGGCCGGGTACTTCTACGGCGACAACAAAATCATCGGGTTCAGCCACACACGCCTCGTCGGAGGCGACACGCTCGAAGGCAACGTCTTCCGCATGTTCCCGACGGTCGAATCGCGCGCGGCCAAGATGCGCGGGAAGGATCGTTTCGCGCGGTTCTCGCATCGCGACGAGGCCGGCTTTCCCGGCTACTACGCCGTCCGCCTTCGTAAGGACGACGTATTGGCGGAATTAGCGGCGACAACGCGCGTGGGCCTGCACCGGTATACGTTTCATAAAGATGACGCACCGCACCTGCTCATGGACATCACGAGCGCTCCCGGCGACAAACACTGCAAGGATGGGGTCGTCATGATCTCGCCCGAGTCGCACGAACTCGAAGGCACGGTCAAGACCTTCGGCTCGTTCTCAGGGCGCTACGGCGGGCTCGATGTCTATTTCGTGGCGCGGTTCAACCAGCCGTTCGCTTCGTTCGCCACGTGGAACGGGACGCGCGTGTCGCCCAACGAGAAGAGCGCGGCAGGAGACGATATCGGCGTGGACCTGGGCTTCGCGCGAGGAACCGGCGACCAGGTCATCGAGGCGCGCGTGGCGATCTCGTACGTGAGCATTGCCAACGCGCGCGCGAATCTCGAAGCCGAGGCGGCTAACCAGAGCTTCGAGCAGGTTGTCGAAGCGGCCAAGGCCGCGTGGGAAAAGCGCCTTGCGCTCGTCCGCGTGCAGGGCGGATCCGAAACGCAGCGCCGCATTTTCTACACGGCGCTGTACCATGCGTTCCAGATGCCGACCGTGTTCACCGATGTCAACGGCGAATACACAGGCTTCGATCGGAAGTCTCATAAGGCCGAAGGCTTCCAGTACTACACCGACTTCTCGTTGTGGGACACGTTTCGCACGGTCCAGCCGCTCTACAACCTGATCGCGCGTAGCGACGAACGCGACATGATGGTGTCGCTGGTCGAAATGGCCAAGACGGGCGGGTGTTTTCCGCGCTGGCCCTCAGGGTGCGGTTACACGGGCTGTATGCTGGGCACGCCGGCCGACGCCGCGGTGGCCGAGGCCTATCTGAAAGGCATCCGCGATTTCGACATCGAGAAGGCCTACGCCTGCATGCGCGAAACGGGCTTGACGGGCAAGCCGGAGTGGTCGAAATTCGGCGGGCGCAATGGCCTCGATGCGTATCTGAAATACGGCTATTGTCCATCCGACAAGATGACAGACGGCGTGGCCGCGACGCTCGAGTACTCGTGGGAAGACTACGCCATCTCGCTTCTCGCGAAAGAACTGGGCCACGTCGAGGACGCGGCGACCTTTGCCGAACACGCGCGGTCGTATCGTAACGTATGGAATCCATCGACGCTGTTCTTCGAGGGCAAGGATTCGCTCGGGAATTTTCGCAAGGAGCGCAACCCGTACATTCTCAGCTACGTGGATTTCGATCAGAACTACACGCGCGAGTATGTCGAAGGAAGCGGCGAGCAGTGGCGCTGGGGCGTGCCCTTCGATCCCGAGGGGCTGATCTCGCTGTTCCCGGATCGCGAGACGTTTGTCCGCGAATTGGAGACGTACTTCGCGAAGTCGAAGCCGGGCGTCGGCCAGCTTCCCAGCGCCTATTACTGGCAAGGCAACGAGCCGTATTTCCATGCCTGCTATCTCTTCAATGCAGCGGGCCGGCCTGACCTGACGCAGAAGTGGGCGCGGTGGATCATGGACACGAAATACGTCGACGACTATGTCGGTCTCGACGGCAACGACGACGGCGGTACGCTGTCGTCGTGGTACGTGCTGAGTGCGATGGGCTTCTACCCCATCGCGGGCACGACGAAGTACGAACTGGGGTCGCCCCTGTTCGATTCGGCCCAGATGCAGATCGACGGCAAAACGCTCACGATCACGGCGGAAAACAACGGCCCAAGAAATGTCTACGTGCAACGCGTGACGTTGAACGGCGCGCCGCTCGAGCATCCGTGGTTCGATCACAGCCAGATCGCGCAGGGCGGAACGCTGAAGTTCGAGATGGGCGCAACGCCGCCAGGGAGGCAATGACCATGCGTAACCCGGCGATGTGGATTTTGGTCTTGGCCATGGGGAGTACAACGGCAATGGGATTGACGATCGGCGACACCGTTGGACCGGTGGCAATGACGACCTTGGACGGCCATCCGCGCGTGATGAACAACTACGCGGAGCATCGCGGCACGGCCGTGGTGTTTCTCTCCGCACGATGCGACAAGACGCTGGCCGAGATTGATGCGCTCCGCTCGATGGCGGCGCTCGAAACCAACGAGGAGATTCTCTTCGTCGGCGTCGACGCGAACCCCGAGGAATCGGGCGACGAAATACGCGCGTTCTGCCAGAGGCGCGGCGTTACGTTTCCCGTGTATCGCGACCCGGATGGCAGCGCCGCGAAACAGTTCGGCGCCGCTTGCACGCCCGAATGTTACCTTCTCGATCCCACAGGAAAGGCCGTGTTTCACGGAGGCGTCAAGGACCTTGATGCCGCGGTAGCCTCGTTGCGCGACGGCAAGGCTATCGCGCACGCCGAAGCCCCCGTTTCCGGCACGCCCATCGCGAAGCCAGGTCCACGGCGCGAGATCGATGACCCTTACGGGACGATCGCGTTTTCGTCGGAACTGATCTTCACGCAGATCCCGGGCGCGCCCGTGCACCATTGCTCGACCGTGTGCGAAGCGGCCAACGGCGACCTGCTTTGCTTGTGGTATGGAGGCAGCTACGAATCGGCGGAAGACCAAGTGCTGTTTCTCGCCAGACTGAAACGAGGCGATCGCTTTTGGAGCGTGCCGGAAGTGGTCGTCCGCAATCCCGACCAGCCGCCGGGCAACGCCATCGTCTTCAAAGATACGACGGACCGGTTATGGATGATCTGGGGCCGCATGGAAGGAAGCCGTCCGGCGCGGCGCGGCAGCGGCTGGTCGAATTGCCGCCTGATGATGCGCACGTCGTCCGACAACGGCATGACGTGGAGCGACGAGCGCGAATGGCCCGGCAGCTTCGGGTGGCTACCAAGGAATCCGCCCATCACGCTCGCGAGCGGCGAACTCGTGCTCCCGTTGAGCCTCGACACCCCCCAGGAATCCGGCGGCATCCTGACACGGCTTAACCCGGACGGCGCAACGTGGTCGCGCCTGGGCTACATGCCCGGCGGCGAACAGATGTCCGTCATTCAGCGCACGGACGGCAGCCTGCTTGCGCTCGCGCGAAGCCACCCCTTCATTCTCTCCAGCGAATCGGCCGACGGCGGCGCGACGTGGAGCAAGCCGGTACAGACGCAACTGAAATGCCCGGATTCCGGAATCGTGATGATTCGCTTGAAGAGCGGCCGGCTTCTTTTGGCGCACAACGATAACGACGGCGAAGACCGCGCGACGCTGGCGCTCGAACAATCCGAGGACGAGGGCCGCACTTGGAAAGACAAGAAGATCCTGGAGATGGAACCGAATCTGACCGCAGGCGAGTATTCGTACCCCTGCCTGGTCCAGACGTCGGACGGCATGATTCACATCACCTACACGTGCCGCCGTTATTCGATCAAGCACGCGGCCTTCGACGAAGGCTGGCTAACCCACGTCGAACGGCCCAATTGAAACCAGATTCCTGGGCCAAGAATTGTCCTGCCAATTCTGGCGAGCAACTCTTTGGCAGGACGATTAATGGGCAGGACGATTGCTCGATAGGGATAACCTGCGGCCAAGCACGTCGCTTCCCCACTTGTGACCGTAGTTGCAGTCGTAATCGGAAGATTCGTAGAGAATCACGACTACGATCACGTCAACCTGTTAGTACTCTAAACTCCAGCTTCTGTAAAGAACACCAGGAAGTATTCCAACAACCTGGCGTGACAAATTGAATTACAAGCGTTTACTTGGTCCGAAGACTGTAGATCCCTATCTCGATTCTCCGAGCTGTGCGCAAACGCCAGTACCGGCGCCTTTTCCAACGCAGAGATGCGGAGGCCGCGAAGGAACGCAGAGCCTTTGCGGTCCTCCGCATTCTTTGCGATCTCTGCGTTGAAATGGCTCCGCAATGAATGGCGCGTCGCTTCTGAATCTGGATTGTGAGCAAACGCCCACGTCAGTATCCATCTCCTTCACGGTCCCGGCTTGTTGTTCTTGATTGCGCCCTCGTATTAATCGTTCTGCCCGCTAATCGTCCTGCCAGTCTCTGAATGGGATTGTCCGACAGGACGATTGTTCGAGGGATTAGCCTGTGGCCACGCGCATCGCTTTCCAGCTCACAGTCGTTGCATCGTATTAAGAAGCGGGATCAATACGGCCAGAAATGGTAGATCTGGCGTTCCATGACGATCCCGTAGATGTTCCAGAAACTGCCGACCATGAAGTCGCCCATGATCAATCCGACGAATAGCGGGATGACGGGTTTGTAGGCCTTCGCGCCGCCGTACTTGAGCAGGAGCACTTTGATCAGCCACGCAATAAACACGCAGAGCCACAACTGTTCCATGGACCACGAGCCGCTCACGGCAAACCCTACGGGATGGAACGGCCACCACTGGAAGTTAAGCCGCATCACCGCGAGGAGCAGCGAAAAGCCCAGCCCGATTAGGATGGCATAGGTGGGCTGGATTTGCGTGATCTCGGGCGTCGTGAACCAGCGATTGACTTCCTCCCACGCTTCGCGTCCGAAATACTCGGCGGGACCGATCGCCTGTGCCGCCGCGCCATACTTGTCGAACACCCACAGCACCGCCCAGAACGCGCAGACGATGCCCGCCATAATGGCCAGGAACATTGCGATGAGATAGCGGCGATTATCCATCTTGAGGCGCTCGGCGATGCGGAACGCTTCGAGGCCGTGCGGCATGGGATGGCCGCGATAGGCGCGATTGAAGAAGTTCATGAACCCGAACATGGCCATATCGGCGGGCTGATCGCGATGCATGTTGCTCATGCCGAGAAACTTGACGATCTGCAATTGCGGCCCGATGTGGTGAAGGTCGTGCGCGGGAGGGCCGAGTTCGGCGCGCATCCGCGTGACTGCGATCGAGATCAGGAAATACAGGCCGAACAAGACCAGCACGATCGAGAGCGACATGCCCGCGCTCAAACAGAACCATACGAGGAACGCGCCGCCGCAGGTGAGCAGGACCGCCGCAATGCGGACCTCTTCCTTTTCCCAAGGCGTGACGCGTTCGACTTCGCGCCCGATCAGAATGAGAAAGCAGCGCTTGAAATGATGGCGTGTCACCCACAGCGCAATGATCGCGATCGCATAGTAACCGCCCGCGGTCTGCTCTTCGACGAAGGGAAACCCCGGCATGCCGTGCATGCCGATGTAGCTCGCCAAGACGCGTTCGAGTTTCCAGAAGATGAAGAAGAACCAGCAGGAAAAAGCCAGGTCCGTGGGCATGAAGAAACACATGCCGATCGCGAAGGGATAGAACGAGATCCATCCCGGCCCCATATCCACCCACGGACGCTCCGGGAAGAACTGCTGAAGATTGTAGATGTGGACGATCGGAATCTTCGGCATGAGCGGATACAGGACGTTCAGACCGTTGACGAGATCGATAACCCCCGCGAGGATAAACCCTGCCCAAAACAGCCGGTTGACCAGCAGTGCCTCGGGCTCCGTGGCCAGCAGCATCGGCACTTGAATCACCGGGTACGACAGCTTCTCGTTCTCGGTCCATTGCTTGCGGAATACCAGGTTCAACCCCCACATCACCGAGCATAACGCGAAGACGAACGTGCCCCACCAGAACATCGGACGGAGCCAAGGGACCAGATTCTCGAGGCGATACATTGATTCCTGGCCGATGTACGCGCTCTGCAACGCCGTGGGATCTTTCACGACGAGCCAGTCGGGAATGTAGGGCAAGATCTCCTCGAAGCGGCCCTCGAGCGGCGCGTAGCGATACAGGTGCGAGAGGATCGGCACGAGGATCTCGAGAAAGTCGTGGCCGCACAGCGCGCTGCTAATCGCCAGCATCGTGTAGACGACAAGGATCTCCGGGGGCTGCAAGGCCCACGCGGGCTTGAAGCGCCGCACCACGAGATTCCCGAGGATCAGGAGAGTCAGAAGGAAGATGACGTTGTAGAACAAACTGATCGTGGTGGGTTCGCCCGAATACCACATGATCTCCGCAATCACCACCCAAAAGCAATTGAGCGGAATCAGCAGAAGACCGATGACAATACTGCGGAATGTGACTCCCACCAGCGAAACTCCCAACGCCAGCCCACGTGAGATTCGGCTTCTGTTTGTATCACGCCAAGCGAAGGCCGGTCAACTAGCGAGCGTCTTCCTAGCAACGCCGGGCCTTTCCTGGGCCTCGACCTATGATTCCGGCCACGTCGCTTCCAGCGGCAATTGAGTCGCTCATGTTGCCTGGCCGCTTTAAGAATCTCTAGCCCATCTTCCGCAGTTACGCCATATCAGATCTGTTTTTTCTCGGAAATCT
>CAYOCT010000052.1:0-49345 GCA_964402555.1 uncultured Nitrospiraceae bacterium
CCCTGCAAACCTGGCTGGCCGAGCATCATGCAAAGACCCTCTACATCACGCCTGGCAGCCCGTGGGAGAACCCGTTCATCGAGAGTTTCAACGACAAGTTCCGCGACGAGTGCCTGAACATGCACGTCTTCGTTGACGGCCGCCATGCTCAGACGGTGGTGGAGACCTGGCGCAAAGAGTATAATGAAGAACGACCGCACAGCAGTCTGAACTACATGACCCCGGCGGAATTCGCCGCGCATTGTCGGAACTCCGGTCGGCCTACGGCCTTCCTCCATTCCGACAATGCCTGTACCCCGGAGTCACGACCCGAAACCAAGGCAACTACTCTCATTCAGGTTGGTACATAAAACAGGGGCAGGTCAGCGGCGGTCTCACGAAGTCATGAGCCTCTTCGTATTCTCCTCCCTTCAGCGATTGAAGAAGGTCCTACAACTCCTTCCCGCAATGAGGACATTGGCGCTTCTTCTCCTCTCGCGACTTCTTCTCTTGAATCTCTTCCATGAAACTCGAACTGAGAATGCCTGCGGGCAACGCGAACAATCCTATTGACATAAACGCAATGGCGGCGCCGAGGAGCTTCCCGAGCGTCGTCACAGGATAGATGTCGCCGTAACCGATTGTCGTGAAAGTCACCACACCCCACCACAGGGAAGCCGGGATACTCGAAAAGACTTCAGGCTGCGCTTCATGTTCGGCGAAGTACATGAGGCTTGAAGCAAGCACAAGCAACATGAGCACGGCGAGAACTACGATTGCGATCTCTTCCTTTCGGCGGCCGATGGCCCGCGCCATCATTTGAAGAGACCTGGAATAGCGCGCCATCTTGAGTACTCTGAAGAGCCGGAAGAGTCTGACGACGCGAACCTCACGCAGGTCTATTGGAATGAGAACGGGAAAGTAGAATGGCAGAATGGCAAGGAGGTCTACTATGCCGAAGAAGCTGCACGCGTAGCTCAAACGCCCTGTGACGCGCTTTCGGTATCGAGGGTCGCAGGTGCATGCCCAAAGTCGAAGGACGTATTCGACGGTAAACACCGCCACGGAAAACACCTCGAAACTACGAAATAGTCTAGCCCAAGGCACGTAGACATCTTCGACCGTTTCCAGCATGACCATCGCAACGTTCGCAATAATCAGGATCATAATCCCCCATTCGACAAACGCAGAGATTCGACTCCTGTGCGAGTGGAGGAAGAGGATTTCGTAGATCTTCTTCTTCATCTTTGCACCTTAGGAATAACGCTACGCTTCACGCGCGGAAATGATTGACCAGCAACCCCCATCTGCCATCCCATTACGAGATACCCACCCTATGCCTCCGTTTGCCTACCAGTACCAGAGGATTCCGAAACCACTTCTCATTCTATATCCTGAACCATCCGGAAGTCGATACGGTGCGGCGGCGGAAATTCGCGGCGGACGCGATGTTTGAGGGCGTCGTCGATGGGGACGTGTTCGGCAGAGGCCAGGCGATGTTCGTGCAGGGAAAACCAGAGGTCAGTCAGGCTCACTTCGCCTTCGCGGACGGTCGCGAAATCGTGGTCGAGGAGCGCGGCGACTTCGTCGAGGTCGCCGCGTTCGAGCGCGGCTTGGGCAGACATAAGGCGCAGGCGTTCGTGCATACGAATGGGTTCGGGCAGGGATTTCATGAAGGCGCCCAACGCTTCGAAGTCCTTCGCGGCGATCATAACGTGGGCGTACTCGATCGCGATCGCGGCGATCTGCGGCCCGATCTCCCACGCGCGCCGGAGACATTCGCGTTCGGCCCGGGCATCGCCGGCGCGCTGATGCAGCACGGCGAGGTTGCGGTAGGCCCAGCCGGAAGGCCGGCAATCGATCGAGCGCTGCCAGGCGTCGCGCGCGCCTTCGACGTCGCGCGCTTCAAGCCGCATGATGCCCAGGTGATGCCACGCGAGCCAATGGCTGCCACGCCCCGCGCGCACGGCGTCTTCCAGCAGGTCGCGCCATTCGGGCTGGACCATGGCCGTGCCGGGGTCTTTCGACGGGTCGCCTTCGGGCAGCGCGCCCTGTTCGAGCAACGCGAGCCAAGGCTGCTGCTCCGGCCCGAGGGGCCCGTCGACAGCCGTGAAGGAGTGCGGAACGCGGTCCGCCTTCTGCTTCGACGCGATTCTCCTTCGTTCGAGTTCCCCCCACGCGGAACCGCGCAGGAGAATCGTCTCAGGCGCTTGCAAGGCAGTCTCCGAAAACTGCCGATGGAATTCCTCGACGCGCGCACGCGGCAGCGCCGACTCGATCGCCGCGTCCGCCGAGCGCCACGCTTCATCCCAACTCTTCGAATGAACCTTTGACGCCTCGGCTTCGAGGAGGCCGAACGCTTCGGTCCAATCCCATACCGTATTGGCGGGCATGGGCAGGCATTCGAGCTGCGTCGCCGCGAGTCCGGCCTGGATTTCGAGATAGGTCTGGCCCGGCACGCTGAGGTACTCCTGCCAGCGGCGTCCGCCCGCGTTCATGCCCCAGCAGAACATCTTGCGGCCGCGCAGGCGATCCGTGCTCGTCTCGAAGAAGCCCGTGCCCGAGGCGTCGAGATGCGCGACCCAGCGGCGCTGTCCGTCGGGAATGCGCGAGAACATCTCCTGCGCGAACGGGACGTTTGTCGAATACGACGCGTCGTTGTCGAGCACTCTCGGAAGTTGGACCAGGCCGAGCCGGTTGCCGCCGCAGAACCCGATAGCCGTCGCTGCGGGAAAGAGCACGCGTGTGTCCGGCCGTTCGGGCGTCGCGATGTTGGTCCACCAATACATGGCGATCTCGTGGTCATGCGGATTGGCCAGCCGAACGTGCGCGAACAGGAACGGCGAGTCCGAAGGCAGATGGAAATCGATCTGCCACGGGAAACACTTCACGCGGTCCCACTCGTACAACCGGAGCGCGGGTTCGCCGTCCCGTCCGTTGATGCGCGCCGCAAACACGGGCGAGCAGGTCAGGTAGTGATGGCCGGGGATGCCGCCGGCATTCCATTCGATGCCCCCGCTGAACCACGCGTTGCGCAACGCGAGATTCGCGGGTTGACACACCGGGTTGCGGTCGAGCAACTCGCGCGCGGAGGGCTTATGCACGAGCGAGACGAGCCGCCCGCCGAGTTCCGGCAGGAACGTCGCCCTCAGATGGGCATTCTCAAGCACTGCCGCATGAAATACACGCGGTTTCTTCACGCGGTCGTAGCCGTCCTGCATACGATGCGGCAGCACATGAAACGCCGTATGGTAGCCCATGTATTTCCGGTCGGCCTCGGGTACGCTCGGATCGAGGTCCACGGGCGCGTTGTCTTCTGCGCCGCGAAACACAGGCAGCGGATTCTCGGGACCCAAATCGGCGGAGGGCAACTCGTACGGTTCGATGGCAAGGGTGGTCATGCAGCGGCCTCCAGGGACGACATCGGCGTGAGTGTACGCGGGCCGCCGGTGCGCCGCAACACGGCACGCGAGGCCCACCTCTGCAAATCATAGGACCTATACGACCTATAGGACCTATACGTCCCATAAGTCCCATCCTTCAAAGGTTGACCTCGGCATTCGAATCTCGCACAATAGCCGCCTGTGTTCGGCTGCGGCAAGCGATCGGGAAAGGATCCGCATGGGGATACTTCGTTTCTATCACGCGTTGCCGGTAGTGCCGGAAATGCAGGACCAGACCGCCATCCGAAAGCGTTATCGCTGGCGGCGCGAAGTCGCGTTCATGTCCATCCTGATCGGCTACAGCATGTTCTACGTCTGCCGCCTGTCCTTTTCAGTCGCGAAGAAACCCATGCTCGACGACGGCGTGCTCGATGTGAATCAGATGGGCCACGTCGGCGCGGCGCTCTTCTTCTCGTACGCGTTCGGAAAGTTCGTCAACGGATTTCTCGCCGACTGGACGCATCTCGGACGCTTGATGGCCACCGGCCTGCTCGGCTCGTCGTTGCTTGTCATCTTGTTCGGCGTTAACTGGCACGTCGCGTGGGTTTTCGCGCTGGTGTGGGGCATTCACGGCTGGTTCCAGTCCATGGGCGCGGGACCGAGCGGCGCCCTTCTCGCCAACTGGTTCAGCGGACGCGAGCGCGGCACGCGTTACGGCATCTGGAGCACGTCGCACAGCGTGGGCAGCGCGCTGACGTTCGCCATCACGAGCATGGTCGTGGCGAGCGTGGGATGGCAATGGGGCTTCTGGGCCGCGGGCGGCTCGTGCCTGATTGTAGCCGTCGCGTTGTTCTTCACGCTGCCCGACCGGCCGCGCGCCTACGGCCTGCCACCTGTGGCCACGTACACGGGCGACGCGCAGACCGACGGTCTCCACAACCGCGAGGGTCTGGGCAAGGACCAGTGGGCTGTGATCAAGAACCCGTACCTCTGGGTGCTGGGCCTTTCGTCCGCGTGCATGTACGTCGCGCGCTACGCGATGGAGAATTGGGGCGTGCTGTACCTTCAGGAGGCCAACGCGTACACGCTCGTCAACGCGGGATTCCTCTTCTTCGTGGCCAAGGTAGTGGAGACTATCGGCACGGCTTGCTGCGGGGTCGTCTCCGATGTCTTCTTCCAGTCGCGGCGAAACGTCACTACACTGGCCTATGGCGTGCTGATGTGCGCGGGCCTGGCCATCTTCTTCTACGCGCCGTCTTCGAAGCTGGGCATGCTAGACCCGGGGCTGAAACCCACACTCGATAGCGGCACGCTCGACGCGCCGCTCGTCGCCGCGCTCGAACAACAGGGCATCGACATTGAGCCCGGCCAGTACACGCTGGGCGCCGCTTCCGAGAAAGGTTCGAAAGGATGGGCGATCGCGCCCAAGTCATGGTCTGTATTCGGCGGCGGAATCCACATCTTCGACGGCAAAGAGAGTCTCATCGTCGCGCGGCAATACCATCCGCTGCATCTGCTCGGCGCGTCCGTATTCGGATTCGGTATCGGCGGCCTGATCGCGCTTCTCGGAGGGCTCATCGCCATCGACATCTGCCCGAAGCGCGTGGCCGGCGCGGCCATGGGCATGATCGGCATGTTCAGCTACCTAGGCGCGTCCTGCCAGGAACGCATCACCGGCATGCTGCTCAAAGCGGGCGAAACGAAGATCGGCGACACCGTCACTCACGACTTCTCGACGGTCCGCCTCTTCTGGCTCGGCGCGTCCGTCGTGTCAATTCTGCTGTACTGCACACTCTGGAACGCGAAGGCCCGCGAATAGTACTCAGGCCGCGGCGCCTTGAACGATGGCCGCCGCGAGCGCGCGCGCTTTGCCCAGCACGTCCTCGCGTTTCATGGCATCGCCGGGTTTCGAAAGCCCGCAGGCGCGGATCAGTTCGGTGTCCGCGAACCCATTGAAGATCAGCATCTGCCTGTAGCGCGGATACACATCCGCGAAGAACTCGGGTTCGGCCTGTCCTTGTGTCTGCACGAAGACGACCCGCTTTCCAGGCGCGAGACGCGAGCGGTCCGGGTTGGTGTGGAAATCGGGTTTCAAGAAGCTGTACATGCGGTCGATAAACAGCTTCAATTGGCCGGTCACGTCGCCGTAGTACACGGGCGACGCCAGCACAACCACGTCGGATTCGCGCACTGCGTCGAGCACTTCGGTGAGGCCGTCGTGGACCGTGCAGGTTTCAGACGCTTTCTTACAGCCCATGCAGGCCTGGCACCCTCGATACGCCAGCGTATTGAGCGCGAACGACTTCGTTTCGGCGCCCAGCCTCGCGGCCTCTTCGAGAAACTGTTCCGTTATGTACGCGCTGTTGCCTTTCAATCTGGGACTCCCCAACAGGGCTACGATCTTCATTTACATTCCTTTCGTAATCGGCACGCTTAGACGCCGGGTTTCTTCTCGATTGCGATACGGGCTTTGCCATGCACACCCGACGTGAACTTCAGTTTCCCTTCCTTAACGTCGAGCTTCCGTTCGCCCTCGTCCGTGGTCAGCACGTAGCTCGCGTCCGGTCCAACCAGAAACTCGCCGCTGGCGATCTCGACGCTGACGTCGCCCTCGCCGTTGAGGAGGAACTCGACGCCCCGCGAATCGTAGCGCTGAACCAGCGCATTCAAAGGCGTTTCGTTTGACACGACAATCGGCAGGCGGCGCACCACGGCCGTCTCATCTTTGTCCAGCATCACCTGGGTTCGCGTGTCCGCCGCATCGGTCGTGGTCAGGAATGCGTGCGAGACGCGCATGCCGCGCCCGTCGTAGCGATACGCGATGTGCAGTCCTCGGTCACCTGCCCATCCATACACGCCCGAACGCATCGTGACAATCCGCTCGGTTCCCTTGATCGTGCCCGCGTGGATTTCCTCAACCGTGATGGGGTACATCTGCTCGGTCAGCGTGGGATGCGTCGGGTTCGCTTCGCCGTAGTAGAAGTAAAGTCCCCCCCACGCCAGCTTGTCGCGAATATCGTCATACACATCCCGCTCGGTCCGGATCGGCCCCGGATTGCCCAGCGCGATCACCGTGGGCGCGAGGTAGAGCAGGGCGCACGTCTTGCCGCCACTGTTCGATTCGAGGCAGTAAATCACCGGCTCCTTGTGCACGGTCCGCGTGCCGGGATAACTGTTGGCGATGACCACGCCACCCTTCGCGCCGACCTTGCGAATGGTCTCGACGAAGATGTCCTGCCCAAGCAGATTGACCGATCCGATCGGCTTGACGACGGTCTTCGTCGCGGGATCGATGACCGCGCTATGCCCGTCGCCGCGATCGTACGTGAACCGGCCGCCATAGCCCATCGTAAAACCGTCGGCGAACATGCCGTTCACGCCGATTTCGTCGAGCATGTAATCGATCGCCTTCAGCATGTACGGCCCGAACGTGTTGTCCTTCGAGGGGTAGAAGATATACCAGCGGTATCCTTCGTCCACGTGTTCTTTACTGAAGTATTTTGAGTAGTAGGAATCGTCGTTGGCGCCGTAGTCGGTTTGCCGACCCGAGGAATCGATCGTGCGCGAATCGGGAAACAGCGCATCCGGCTTGTTGATCGGGTACAGGCTGTGCGCCACGTGAAACATCACTTTCAACTCGGGAAACCGCTTGCGCGTTTCGGCGAACATGGCCTTGAGCAACGCGCACTCTTTGGGATACTCGACGAACTCGACGCCCTCGACCGAGATTCCCGGATCATCCGCGACGTGCGACAGGCACGGGACGCTCGCGTACTTCAATCCGCGCGACCGCACGAACTCCTCGGTGGGCGGCTCCCTGCGATCCAGAAACGCGAAGTTGCCTTCGACGGTCCGTATCAGCCCTTCGTCCTTTCGCGCGGCGTTAATGAAATCGTAGTAGTCGCCCGTGCCGTTGATATACACGGCCCATTCGAGCGTGTACGACGCATTCGGTTCCAGCGCGAACTTGTCGCTACGCAGGCCGGCCGTCTCGCGGTCGCCGAAGTTCTCGTACTGCTCGGTGTACACATCGTCCAGCGCCACCATCCCGATACCGACGCCGGTCGCCGGATAGAACACGGTGGGATTGCTGTACACGACCGGCGCGACGCCGCGGCCGTCCGGCGGCCGAATCGCGTTGCTCAGCATAATGCCCAGGCGCTCGTTACCCGTGTTCGTGAACGTATCCTTGACGAGTACGCGCTTCTCTTCTATGGCGATTTCACGAGCGATCTTGTAGAACGCGCCACCAGCCTCAACGCTGCACGCGCGTGGTTCGGTCTTGCTGAGTCCCACATGCCATACGGATTCGCCATGCGTATCCGCCGCGCCCTCTACCGTAAGCGCGTTCTGACCCCCGTGCGGAAACGAGTACGTGGACTCGACCGCGTACGTGTCGTTCCCCACGCGAATCTTGAAGCCTCCGCCGCCACACGGAACGAAATCGAAGGGGATCTTCACTGGACGGTCCGCCAGAGACTGGACCGTATGTTCATTGGGAGAAGGCAGTGATTCAATGAGTGGCAGCTTGAAGACGCTCATATCCTGCGACCGCACGCGCGAACCTTGCGTCAACGTCGCGCGCAACTCGTACTCGCCGGGAGGCAGCTTCCCCAACTCGGCCTTGAAATCGCGCAGCAGGCCCTTCTCCGGAACGTTCGTAACCGGCCATCGCGCGACGGCGTCTTGCCCGCCGCGCTTCCACAAAGTAAGTTCGGCGTGGTCGTCGGTTTCCAGCGGGGCCAAGTTTCCAAAGTCGATATCCACATACGCCACGCCTTCGTCGAAATAGAAGAACGGGCGCATAGTCACACGGTCAAGCCCCGGCTCCATTCTGCGATACGAAGCCTTCTCCGCTTCGTAGTGCGCGGTGATCTCCTCGGGCGCCAGCGCGCGCCGATATACGCGCACGCAGCCTATCGTGCCTCTGAAGCCGTCGGTACGCTTCGGCTCGATGAAGCGCCCGAGGCAGAAAGTGCCGCCTGGTTTGATCTCACCGAACATCGACGGATGCGAATCGGCGAGCGCGCCGTAGCGATAGAGTTTCAGGTCCTTCCCGTCGAAGGTTCCCGCGAGATGGTTCCAGTAACGAAGGTCCGCGGGCGCGCTGCATTTGTTCGCGCCGCCCCCCACGTACCAATAGAAGCGCTGATCGCCGTATAGGGTGATGCCAAACGTCTCGAAGGACTTCCCCACAACGCCCGTTTCAGAACCGGGAAGCGCGGTGGGATAGACCCACGCCTCGACGGTAACCGGCCCCGTCAGATTGAATGCCCCAGACACGGTACAGTCCGCGTAGGCTTCGGGGCTTTCGAATTGCAGCGCATACATGGCGCTGCGCCGGATCCATTCCGCGCCGTGGATGTGCGCGTCGATTCCGTTGCCGCTCGAATCGTGAACGCTCGCCCCTGTCTTGGCCTGCATTTCCCACGCGGCGACCAATCCTTCTTCCGCAATGGCCGAAGATGCAATCGCTACGCAAGCACACATCAGGAGCATCGCTCGCTTCATCGCCGTCGAGGCCTCCGCTAGACGCGCACGTCCGACTTTGCCCCGAGTCGATCCGCGTGGCGTTCGAGCACCGGACGCACCTCGGCCTCGATGAACTCGTCAACCTGTTCCGGCGCGCGTCCGATGAAGGCTTTCAAATCGAGCACGCGGTCGATTTCGTCGCGCGACATCCCTATCGCCGGATCGTTGGCAAGGCGATCGAGCAAGTCGTTGTCGCCGCCTTCTTGTTTCACACGCGCCGCAGCGGCTTGCGAATGGGTACGGATGACTTCGTGAAGTTCCTGGCGATCACCGCCGCGCTTCACGCAGGCCATCAGGATATTCTCGGTCGCCATGAACGGCAGTTCCGCCCAGACGTGCTTCTCGATCACCTTCGGGTAGACCGCCGGGTTCTCCATCACGTTCAGATACAGGTTCAGCGCGCCGTCCGCGGCGAGAAACGCTTCCGGCAGGCTGATTCGCCGGATGGCCGAGTCGTCCAGCGTGCGCTCCATCCATTGCACCGCCGTCGTGAACTCGCTGTGCAGCGGCATGACCATCAGGAATCGCGCCAGCGCGCACGCGCGTTCGCACCGCATTGGGTTGCGCTTGTAGGCCATGGCGGAACTGCCCACCTGGTGTTTCTCGAACGGCTCCTCGACTTCTTTGAGGTTCTGAAGCAGCCGCATGTCCGTGGCCCACTTGTGCACCGACTCGCCGATCGCGGCCAGTGCGCGCAGCACATGCGTGTCCACCTTGCGCGGGTACGTCTGCCCCGTGACCGCATAGGTCTTGTCAAACCCGAGTTTCCGCGCGATCAGATCGTCCAGCGCGCGCACCTTCGCGTGGTCATTGTCGAACAGGGCCATGAACGAGGCCTGCGTCCCCGTCGTGCCTTTCGAGCCATGGCTGCGAAGACGCGCGGCGGCCGCTTCGAGATCCTCGACGTCCATGAGGATGTCCTGCGCCCACAAGCTCGCGCGCTTGCCCACCGTCACCAACTGCGCGGGCTGGTAGTGCGTGAAGCCGAGCGTCGGCAGGTCCTTGTATTTCGCCGCAAACTCGGAAACCCGCGCCAGCACGTTGACGGCTTTCGTGAGGATCAGGTCCAGCGCTTCGCGCAACAGGATCAGGTCCGTGTTGTCCGTGACGTAGCAACTCGTGGCGCCGAGATGAATGATCGGCTTTGCCAACGGCGCGACCTCGCCGTACGTGTGGATGTGCGCCATCACGTCGTGCCGCGTCTCCCGCTCAAAACGGCGCGCCGCTTCGAAATCGATGTCGTCGATATGCGCCTTCATTTCGGCGATCTGCGCTTCCGTCACCGGCAGCCCGAGTTCGCGTTCCGCCTCGGCCAGCGCGATCCAGCATCGCCGCCACGTCGAGAACTTCTTCTGCGCGCTCCACAACGCCGTCATCTCGGCGGTCGCCACGCGCTCCACCAGCGGACTCACGTACTTGTCGTTCATCGTGTCCATAATCCTGTCGGTAGGTTGGCTTCAGAAATGCCTTCTTGGAACCGCGTCGATCCTCATGATACTGGTAGTCGCCGTCCGGAAGAAACCTGCGCGTCAGAACTCGAAATCGCGCGGCGGATCGTACTCCTCCCAGAGGCGCTTCCACCGCTCGCGCAGTTCCACCGCGAGAAACGTTTGCATCAACCCATACGTTTTCAGCCGCGCCCCTTTCATGCGATTCGCCAACAACTCGTGCGCCGGCGCCAGTTCCTCCGCGCGGTGGTAATAGAACATGGCCTGATCGTACAGCTTCAAAAGGCGGAATGCCTCGCCCAGGCAAAACCACGAAATGAACGAGCGCGGCCGGGCGTGCGCCGATTCCGCAAAGAAACTCGCCGCGAAGGTCGGAAGGTCCGCGCGCATGAACGCCCACCCGCCAAGGAAGTTCGTTTCCCAAAGATCCCCGGGCATGCCGAGCGCTTCTTCAAGCAATCGCAATGCCTCGGGCCGGTAGCTGGCGTCGCTCGCGAGTAACACCTCGGCCCGCACGCACCGCGCGTACCACCCGGTGTCGTCCCCTTCCATGCTGATATCGGACTGCGTCAGGGCCTCCCTCAGGCTCCCGCGATACGCTAGCGCCAGGGCGCGCGCCGCATAGAACCCGCGCACCTGTCCATAATTCGCAAGCGCTTCGCGCGAGCGCAGGTCGGCGGCAACCAGATCGCCGCCCCGCACCAGCGAATCGATCAACTCGATCCACGTGCCATGGCGATGCTCGTCAAACCCGAGCGCGTGCTCATACTGCGTGGCCGCCGCGCGAAAACAGCCGCCTTCGCGCAAACGACGCGCCTCGCGATAGCAATCCCGCGCGCTCGTGAATACAGGTGATTCGCCCGTCGGCGCCGAAGCCTTCCCCACTTCGATCCACTGAAACCGTTCCATGGTCACGGGCTCGGCCGCGGCTGGCGCTGTACGGACGATACCGGGCGCGCGCGGTCGCGCGCCCACACGCGCAACGCCTCGATCTTCTCGTTCATCGTGCGCGAAAGCGGGATGGTTTCGCCGAAACTCCGCACGATGTCTTCGCTCGTCACTTCCCGATTCTCGAAGAAACTGTCATGCATCGCCGAAAGAATCGCCTGCTCAATCTCGGCGCCGCTGTGGCCGTTCGAGGCCTTCACCAAAGCGTCGAGATCGAACTTGGCCGGATCGCGCCCCACCTTGCGCAAGTGGATACACAGGATCTCCGCGCGTTCGCGCCCGTGCGGCAGATCGACGAAGAAGATCTCGTCGAACCGCCCCTTGCGCATCAATTCCGGAGGGAGTCCCTGCACGGAATTCGCCGTCGCCACCACGAACACCGGCGACGTCTTGTCCTCCATCCATGTCAGGAACGTGCCCACGACACGCGCCGTCGTGCCGGCGTCCGTGCTCGACGAACCCTCGACACCCGAGAACGCCTTCTCGATCTCGTCGATCCACAACACGTCCGGCGCGAGGCTTTCGGCCACTTGCAGCGCGCGGCGCATGTTCTGTTCCGAACTCCCGATGTAGCCTTCGAAGATCCGGCTCATGTCTAAGCGCAGCAGCGGCAAGCCCCACAGCGACGCGACGCTCTTCGCAAAGAGACTCTTCCCGCACCCCTGCACGCCCATCATCAGCACGCCGCGCGGTTCGGGCAGGCCGTAGCGCCGGGCCTCCGTCGAGAACGCGCGCCCGCGCTTGCGAATCCAGTCCTTTAACAAGTCCATCCCGCCCACGCTGCCCAGCGTTTCGTTAGGTTCGTAGTATTCGAGAATGCCGGACTTCCGGATAACCTGTTTCTTCTCCGCGATAATCGCGTCGATATCGCTGCCGCTCAATAGCGCATCGACGACGATGGCCTGCGCGAACGCGTTTTCGGCTTCGAGCAACGTCAAGCCGAGCGCCGCGCGCACAAGCCGGTCCTGTTCGTCCGCGTTCAAGCTGACGCGGTAGGTCTTGCCCTGGCCTCGGATAATGCCTTCGAGCAGATTCGCCAGTTCCTGGTACGTGGGCAGCGGCAGGTCGAGGATCGTGAGATTCTTCTCGAGCTCCTGCGGGATCTTCAGCACCGGCGACAGAATCACGATCGTCTTGTGCGAACTGCGGAGCGTCGCCGCGAGATCGCGCAGTTGACGGACGATCTCCGGGGCTTCGAGATACGCGTGGAAATCCTTCAACACGTAGATCGCCGGAGCATCCTTCTGCAGGATCTCGTTCAGCATCCGCATGGGTTCGCGGATGCGCGTCTCGGGCGCGGGACGCGCCTGGGTCGGTCCCATGGGCCGCAGCCCATCGGTAATGCTCCATTCCCACAGCGTCTTACGCTGCTGCGCCGCGACGCCCGCAAGCAGTTCGCGAGCCCGGCTTTCCTCCCACGTGAGCAGATACAGCAGGGGGCAGCGCGCACGGATCAGACGATCCAACTGTTGGGAAAATGGCGCGGACATCAGCGCGGCTCCACGTCCTTTGCCGAGAGCGAAAAGCCCGCGTCCGTCGCGAGCGCCGCGACCGCCGTCACGGGATTGACGCGTTGCGCGAAGACGCCGCCGGACAACATGAACGCGCACGCCTCTTCGGCCGTCGAGCACGGAAATTCGCCGGTCTGGTTCAACGCGACCGAGTTCTCTTCGTACGTCGCGACATAGAAGAACGTCCCTGGCTCGAGGGGCATGCGGCGCGTCTCGATGCCGTCGTGCCGCACGATGGCGAGCCAGCCGGATCCGCCGTCGCGCGTATCCGCGACCGCGCTGATCCGCGGCGTGTTGAAATCGTCCTTTTCATAATCGAGGATGGTCGAGGACAGCACGAGCGCGTCGCGCGGCGGCATGCCCATGGCGATCTTCTCGGCAATCGAGTCGGTCTGGCTGCCGTTCGTCACGACCGCGACCTTGCCCCCGCACACGATGCGCACGCAGTTGTACGCGATGTACGGGTTCTTCTGAACGTCGGCCTCGAACCCCGGCTTCGGGATGATGCTGACTTTGTCTTCCTTGAGGACCGCGGTCCGGTTCGGGAACGACCGGCTCGACACGCGGTACGCCGCGCAGTACCGCCCGTCCTTCGTCAATGCCACACTCACAATGCGACCGATATACATGTTTTCTCCTTATCGCCTCCCGCACGAGGCCAACCCGCCGCCATTATAGCCGAACCCGCACGCCGGTAGAAGTGCCCCGCCCATTCGTCTCTGCCCTATGAAAGGCCATTCCTCGGCGATACTTCTCGGAACTTCCATTTTCATGATTCTCTCGCGCTCGGGAGCTATACTGTTTGTCGTGAGCGCAAAGCGAAGCGCAAGTTGACATATGGAGGACCACGATGAGACGCATGATATGGCTATTGGTCGTCGCTATAACTGCGGCGTGTGCTTCCTTGGCGGTAGTTCGAGCCGGCGACAAAGACAAAGACGACAAGCCCGGCTGGACCGATACCTTCGACCTCACGAACTGCACGCTAACCTCCACCGGAAAGAACGCGTATTTCATTCTGGAACCGGGCTACCAGTTGGTGCTCGAACACGGTTCGGCCAAGCTCGAGATCACCGTGTTGAACGAGACCCGTAAGATTGGCGATGTCGAAACGCGTGTCGTCGAGGAGCGGGAGACCGTCAACGGCGACGTGAAGGAGATCTCCCGCAACTTCTTCGCTTTCTGTAAGGAAACCGGGAGCGTCTTCTATTTCGGTGAAGAAACCGACGAGTACAAGCACGGCGAGGTCACACGAGGCAAGGATTCATGGCTGGCGGGCGTGGACAACGCGAAACCGGGCCTGGGCATGCCGGGCACCGTCCTTCTTGGCGCGCGCTACTATCAGGAACTGGCGCCCGGAAAGGCGATGGACCGTGCGGAAGTTGTGAGTCTGAACGCGGCCCTGGATACCCCCGCCGGTCATTTCGAGCATTGCCTCAAGACAGAAGAAACTACGCCCTTGGAGCGAGGGGAACGCGAATACAAGGTGTACGCCCCAGGCATAGGCCTGATTAAGGACGAGGATTTGCTTCTGACGCACCACGGGGTCGTGGCCAAGTAAACAAGCAGGCCTACGGAACACGATTGGCTGCGCTTTCAGAAGAAGGCGGCCGACGGGGGTTTGCCGTATCAGACGCCCATATCGAGCGTCCTTCACAAGTACATCAACGAATAACAGCCTCACTCACTGATGAGCTGTTCCCATTCTTCGTAGAGCGCCTGGAGGTCCGCTTTGAGACCGTCGTACTCTTCCTTCAATGTCCGCGCGCGTTGGTAATCGGACGGGTCAATCGTGGGGAATTGCCCTTCCAGTTCCTCGATCATGGCCTCCATCGAGGCAATCGTTTCTTCGAGTTCCTCGGTCTGCTTGCGCTTCTTGCGCGCGTCGCGTTCTTCGGCCTTGGTACGCGCGCGCTGGTTCCGCCGGATCATAAGCGCCTGGTCTAGCGAAGGATCGGGCTTGGATTCTTTCTCTTTCAGGTCCTGCTCGTGCCGCCAGTGATAATGCGAGTAGTTGCCCTGATGCACCCCCGCCACGCCGTTCTCGATTACGATGAGGCGGTTTACCAGCCGGTCGATGAACTGGCGGTCGTGCGATACGAGAAGGATCGTTCCCGGAAACTCCGACAGCGCCGTCTCGATGGTCTCGCGCGATGCGATGTCGAGGTGATTCGTCGGCTCATCGAGCAGAAGCAGGTTCGTGCCTCGCAAGATTAGTTTCGCCACGGCGACGCGGCTCAGTTCGCCGCCACTCAGCGTGCCCACGGTCTTGAACACGTCGTCCCCAGTGAACAGGAACCGTCCCATGAACGTGCGGACCTGCTCGGGCGTCATGTCCGGGCGAAGCTGACGGATCTCGGTCAGAATGTCGTTCGAGCGGTTCGCTCCTTCGAGCAGCGACTCGTGCTGCTGCTCATAGAATCCGACGGTCACCTTGTGCCCGACGGTCACCGAACCTTTGCCGCCGTCGAGCTTGCCCGCGAGATGCCGCAGCAGCGTCGTCTTCCCCGAACCGTTTGGCCCGATGATGCCGATACGTTCCGCACGCGTGACCTGGATGGTCAGGCCGCGATACAAGGTCAAATCGCCGTAGGCCATCGAAAGGTCTTTTGCGTCGATGACCCACTGCCCACTACGCACAACCTCGCCAAAGTGGAAGCGCGCCGCCGATCCTTCAGGCAACGGCGCCTCCAGTCGTTCGAGTTTCTCGAGGCGCTTGATGCGGCTCTGCACCTGGCTCGCCTTCGTGTTCTTGTAGCGAAACCGCTCGATCCACCTCTCTTCCTTCTCGATGAACTCCCGCTGCAAATCGAACGCCTTCTGTTGCTGTTCGCGGACGAGGGCTTTTTGTTTCAAGAAGAAATCGTAATTTCCCGAGTAGGCCGTCAACTGGCTGCGCTCGACTTCGAGAATGCGCGTCACCACCGTGCTCAGCATTCGGCGGTCGTGCGAGATGCTGACGATAGCCTTGGGCGATGCCAGCATGAATGCCTCGAGCCATTCCTGCGCCTCGATATCGAGATGATTCTCCGGTTCGTCCAGCAGCAATAAGTCCGCATCTTGAAGCAGCACCAACGCCAGCATCAGCCGCGTGCGCTGCCCGCCGCTCAACACCTGAAACCGCAGATCGAAATCTTCGACCCGGAACCCAAGGCCGTGCAGCACGCGCTTCGCTTCCGTCCGAAACGTGTATCCGCCCCGCGCCGCAAACTCCTCCTGCAAGTGCCCGTATTTCTCGTGGATCGACTCGTCCCCCTGCGCCATCCGCTCCTCGAGTTGGTTCAGCTCATGCTCCTGCGCGATCAAGTCCTTGAACAAATCCATGACCACATCGAAAATCGTGCTCGACGGAGCAATCGCGGGCATTTGGGCCAGGTACGCCACACGCGCGCGGCGCATGCGTTCGATGACGCCCGCGTCCGGTTCAAGTTCGCCGGTGATGAGGCGGAACAGCGTCGTCTTGCCGGTGCCATTGCGCCCGATCAGGCCTATCTTTTCGCCTTCCTCAATGCGCAGGTTCACCCCTTCGAGGATGGGATCGCCCCCAAACGATTTAGTCACTTGCTCAAAACGTATCAGGCTCATGAAGACACAGAATCCACGGCAAACGCGTCCGTGGCCAAGGGTTATAGGACTTGAACAATACCGTGATTATAACGGAATCGCGGCGGCTATCCAATTCGGAAATCGGCACGAAACAAGCTTGGTGCAACGCCGCCCCAAGGACATAAACCTATAAAGACCATAACCTAAAGTAAGATATTGACAATTAAACCAAAACCCTACATAATTAAGCCATTGGGCGTTTCACGTCGAAACAGCCGCCCACGCGTCCTTATACCGCCACCGAAGAAGGACGTCGACACGAGGTGTGGCTATGCTTCCAAGGGACAAGCACTATGAAGAAAGGGTTCACTCTAATTGAACTACTGGTAGTCATCGCCATCATTGGCATCCTTGCCGCCATTCTCCTGCCCGCGTTAAGCCGGGCGCGAGAGGCAGCCCGACGATCGAGTTGCGCCAACAATTTGAAGCAGTTCGGGATCATTTTCAAGATGTATGCAAACGAAGCGAAAGGCCAGGCCTTCCCTCCAGGCGTCCGCTACGCGAATGGCGCCAACGCCGCGTGGTCCAGCGACGTCGGGATCATGGGCTTCGACGGAAGCGCAATCTACCCTGAATACTGGACCGACCCCAGCATCGCGCGTTGTCCTTCGGACGCATCGGGCGGGACATGGGCCGATTGGGAAGGTATCGAGCAAGACTATACGGCAGAGATACAGCGGCTGGCGCAACACATGGCGTCGGATGTCGAAAAGGCCTGCGTGTATCAGAAGTTGTCCGTCCCTATTTCCTACGCATACAACGCGCATCTTGCGGTCACATGCAATCAGTTTGGGGAAGCGCATTGGATCATCAACGGCCTCGAGCCGGAAGCCGAGGCCGAGTATGACGTGTCCAGTCTGGACGATAGTTGCGGAAGCGCACACGGCTCCGGCTGGGAAACCGTCATTGTCTCCAATGTGGCGGACAAAGACCTGACGATCGACATGGATCCAGGCGGCGCGGGAGCGCTGGACGACGACGGCGTCACGCCCATCCCCCACAACCTGCCCCGGCTTAAGGAGGGCGTGGAACGCTTCCTGGTCACCGACATCAACAATCCCGCAGCCTCGGCGCAAGCCCAAAGCGAGGTGTTCGTGATGTTCGACGCCTACGGCATCCCCAACGAATACTGGGGCGCGGACTACGCCGACAACGGCATCATGCAGTTCAACCATGTGCCGGGCGGATGCAACGTGCTGTACATGGACGGCCACGTGGAGTTTGTGAGACTCAACGCGAAAGCGCCCGTCATGTCGGCGCTGCCTCAGACAAGCTGGTTCTCTGACCGGTTCTTTGCAGAGTTCGTAGGCGAGTGCGCCGGTTTCGGTTGATCCCGGCCCACATAACGCCGGCCCTAAGGCGCGAACTTCAACGAGAGTAGGCTCTCCGCAAGGGTATGCCTGGCGAGTTTGAATGTTTCTTCGGACTCGACGTCGCGGCTGTGAGAGCAAGCATGGCGACATGCGCAGGTTTGGTGTGCCGTTTCACGCCAGACCAGGCTTCCTCGAAGGCGAACGATGTTCCTATGCCCTTACGGCTTGCCACCCGTTCTTGCGCGGCAGAATGCGTGCCGTGGGTATTTGACCCGAACAAACAAAAGATGCACAATACCTTACGGATGTTAGTCTCGAACCGTCGGCTATGGGGCGTCGTTGCCGCCGGTTCGGCGCTGGCGCTATCGAACGCTTACGAGTGGGACCAGAAGGAGTGAACGTTTGCGGTACGCGATCATCTCGGACCTCCACGCCAACCTTGAAGCGGTGACCTCCGTCTTCAATAAGATCGATCAGATCGGCGTGGACGAAGTCGTTTGTCTAGGCGACGTGGTCGGTTACAACGCCAACCCGAACGAGTGTATCGACATCATCCGCGAACGCGACATCATCACCCTCTGCGGCAACCACGACGCGGTGGCCTGCGGCATCGAAGAACCGTGGGGATTTAATCCGATCGCGTTGTCCGCCGCCCTTTGGACCCGCGAGCATCTGACCGAAGAGAACATTCACTGGCTCCGCGAACTGCCCGATGCCGCGCAGTTCGACGTCTTCCTTGCCGTACACGGCGCGCCCGGAAATCGGAACACGTACTTGTTCGGATGGGAAGACGTCATTCCGCACATCGCGTATCTCGAAGAGCAGGAAGTGCCGTGGTGTTTCTTCGGCCATACGCATTGCCCCGGCATCTTCTCCACGGACGGCGCGTACTCGCTGGACAGCGACTCGAAGTTCGCGTTGGACAAGGGCAAGTACTTCTTCGTCAATCCAGGGTCCGTGGGCCAGCCGCGCGATTCGGATGTCCGGGCCGCCTTCGGCATTCTAGATACCGACGCAATGTCGTTCGAGCAGATTCGAGTCACCTACCCTGTCAAGCAGGCCGCGGACCGTGTGCTCGAAGCCGGTCTGCCTCAGTTTCTCTCCGAACGCTTGTATCTGGGGCGCTAGGCATCCATTCCATGGGAGGAAGCCAATATGAAGACGAGTAAAGCGGATTGCTCCGGCAAACGCAAAGCCTCGATCGCGCGTGAAACGAAGGAAACGAACATCCGGATTGATCTCGATTTGGACGGAACCGGACGCGCGGACATCGAGACCGGTGTCGGCTTCATGGACCATATGCTCACGCATCTCGCGCGGCACGGCCTTTTCGACGTCACCGTCCACGCCAAGGGCGATCTCGAGATCGATGCGCATCATACCGTGGAAGATGTCGGCATCTGCCTGGGCAAGGCGTACGCGCAGGCCATCGGCAAAGCCGCGGGCTTGGTACGGTTCGGCCATGCGGTCGTGCCCATGGACGAGGCGCTGGCGGAAGTGGCCATCGACGTGAGCGGCCGCCCGTTCCTGCGCTTCGACGCGACGTTTCCACGCGGGCGCGTCGGCGCGTTCGACGCGGAACTGGTTGAAGAGTTCTTCCGGGCGTTTGCTGTCAATGCGCGCATGACGGTCCACGTGATCTTGCGCCATGGTTCGAACGTGCATCATTCGATCGAGGGCATCTTCAAAGCCTTCGCGCGCGCGTTGTCCCAGGCGGTGCAGATCAATCCGCGCGACAAGAACGTCCCATCGACCAAAGGAATGCTGGATACGTGATAGCGATTGTCGATTACGGTATGGGCAATCTGCGCAGCGCGCAGAAGGGCCTCGAAAAAGCCGGACACCAAGCCGAAATCACCGACGACCCGGACCGCATTGCCGGGGCCGACGGCGTCGTTCTGCCCGGAGTCGGCGCATTCAAGGACTGCTACGAAGGGCTGCGCTCGCGCGGCCTGGTCGATCCGATCCTCGAAGCCGCCGGCAGTGGCAGGCCTTTCCTAGGAATCTGCGTCGGCCTTCAGTTGTTATTCGAGGAGAGCGAAGAAGGCGCGACGCCGGGCGAGCCGCTGCCCAAAGGACTGGGCATTCTGCCCGGGCGCGTCGTGCGATTCCCCGATGCCCAGAAGACAGGGCTGAAGGTGCCTCACATGGGATGGAACAGGATTCGCAGCGTTGGAAAGCGCCCGTGCCCGCTCCTGGCCGGCTGCGATCCGGACCCCTTCGTGTATTTCGTCCACAGCTACTATCCCCGCCCCTCGGACCCCGATGTCGTGCTGGCTACGTGCGAGTACGGCGTCGAGTTCGCCGCCATGGTGGGGCGCGACAATGTCTACGCGGTGCAGTTCCACCCTGAGAAGAGCCAGACTCAGGGCATCCGGATACTCAAGGCGTTCGGCAGCCTTGTGGAGGGACAATCATGATCAAGCGCATCCTCGTTCCGACGGACGGCAGTGAGTACGCCTCGATGGGGGTTCGTTACGCCGTGGCCTTGGCCAAGCGCTACGACGCCACATTGCAGGGCCTCCATGTTGTCGATATCAAGCTCCTGGAAGGGCCGTTCCTGCGCGACATTTCCGCGTCGCTCGGCACCGCCCCCTATGTGAACTACCAGGGCAACATCTCGATGATTCTTGAAGAGCGCGGCGCCGCGGCGCTCGAGGCGTTCAAGAAAGCGTGCGAGGCCGCGGGCGTCGCGTGCGAGGCTGCGCAAGTGACGGGAATCGTGCCGCGTTCAATCGTGGAGCAAGGCGACCTTGCGGACCTTATCGTCATGGGGCGCGGCGGCGAGCACGGCGAATGGCTCGATGGCCTGGTGGGATCGACCACGGCCACCGTCGTACGCCGGTCCGCGCGTCCGGTCCTCGTCACCGGCGTCGACACCCCGGGCACACGCGGCTGTGTGGTCGCGTACGACGGTTCGACGCACGCGCGAAAGGCGCTGCTCGCGGCGGCCACCATCGGACTCGACTGGAAGATGCCGTGCAATGTCCTCGTGGTCGGCGACGCCAAGAGCGAACCGCTAATCGAGGAGGCCAAATCGTATCTCGCCGCGCACGAGGTGAAAGCTACCTACACCTTGCGCCCGGGCGACCCGAGTGAGGAAATCGTAGCGTTCGCCAAGGAATCGGAAGCCGATCTACTGATCATGGGCGCCTACGGGCACACCAAGGTTCGCGAACTGGTAGTCGGCAGCGTGACGGCGTATGCGCTCAATCACGCACCGTGTCCCCTCTTGCTCACCAGCAAGGGGTAGCCAATGCTGCTCGAACGTCAAAGACAATTGGACCGCATCTTCCGCACGGTGGGCGATCTCCCCGCGTTGCCCATTACCGTAGCCGAGGTCCTGACGCTTACCGAAGACCCTTCCGCCAATATGGAGCAGGTAAGCGAAATTATCCAACACGATCCCGCGCTTACAGCCAAAGTGCTCCGAGTGAGCAACGCGCCCTATTACGGCATGCGGCAATACGTCGGCACGCTGCGTCTGGCGCTGGTGCTGCTGGGTGTGCGCGAGGTCCGCAACATCGTGTTGGGCGTGTCCGTGTTCGACATGCTCCACGGCGGCAAACTCGATGCAATGCTCCTCCGCGAGTTTTGGGATCACAGCGTCCAGGTGGGCGGCATCACCAAGAAGCTGGCCACGGAGTTATATCCCGGATTGCAGGGCGAAGATTTTGTGAGCGGGCTCTTGCACGATATGGGCAAGATCCTCTTCCTCCGCCAGTTCCGTCCCAAGTATGAAGAGGTGTTTCAAGCCTCGGGCGGGTGCGGCAACCGGTTGTGCGCCATGGAAACCGAGACGTTCGGATTCGATCATGCCGATGGCGCCGCCGCGTTGGCATCGCACTGGAACCTCCCGCAAACGTTGAAAGACGCTTTGTGGTGCCACCACGCCAGCCCCGACCGCCCCTTGGCGGGCGCCAAGGACCCCAAGCTCGCCGCGCTTGTGCGCCTCGCGGACGCGCTTGCGCGGGAAGATCGCGCGGACCCCGGCAACCCGTGCTGCACGGACGAGGACGCGTGGGAGATACTCGATCGCTGTGGCGAGTATTCGGACCCGGCGGCCCGCAGACAATTGCTCGACGGGCTTCTCGCGGATCTGGACCTTTCGGAAGAACCTCATTAACACCCCGCGCAACGCATTACGGAAAGGACTCTGAACTACGCATGGCCAAGAAGGACAAAGTACAACTGCTTCATTCGGACGACCTCGAATCGGTGGACGCGGAATTGGCCGCCGCGATGGAAGCCCTCGACCAGTCTAACGAACGGGTCGTGGACCTACTTCGAGATTATGCCCCGCCGCCCGAGGCCGCCGCGGGAATTCCTGAATCCGCGGAGCAACCCGAGGAGCCCGCCGCAACGGGACGGTAAGTCCCCCCGAGGCGAACCGGATGTGACGGACGACGCGCTGAGAGTGCTCATCACCGACCCGCACCGGGAAGGCGGGGGTCAAGTGCGTTACGTCGCCAACCTTTCCCGAGAACTCGTGCGTGCCGGACATCGCGTCGCCATCGCGTGCAGGCCCGGCAGCGTTCTTGTCGATTGCGCTCGCGAGGCGGGCGCCGAGGCCTTTCCCGCGTTGCAGCTTCGCGGCGGCGTGCGGCCCCAATCCTGGGTCAATGACTTTCGAGTCATCGCAAGGCTCTTCCGCGAATGGAAGCCCGACGTGATGCATGTCAACGGCAGCCAGGACCACTGGACCGCGGGGTATATGACTTGCCTGCTCCGGCATCCCGTGTGCATCGTCCGGACGCGCCACAACACGTACCAGGTCAAGGACAATTACTTCAACCGGACGCTGAACCGTTCCTGGACCGATTATCAGATCGTGGTCTGCGAATCCGTCCGCAAGACGCTTGCCGCGCAGCCCACCTTCGATGCGAGCCGCATGGAATCCATCCACAACGGCGTCGACGCGGCTCAGTTCGCTCCAAGTCCGGACGCGCGCGAACGCGCACGCGCCGAATTCGGCTATACCCGGGACCATTTCGTCTGCGGTATCGTCGCGCGCCTCGTCGCCGCCAAAGGCCACGAGTTTCTGTTCAAAGCCGTGGCCGCGTTTCGCGAGACGCTTCCCAATCTGCGCGTGCTTGTCATCGGCCAGGGCGAACGCGAGGCGTACCTTCGCGCGCTCTGCAACAACCTCGGCCTGAACGACCGCGTCCTCTTCGCAGGATTTCGCAACGACATGCCCTACTGCGTGCAGGCCCTCGATGCGGCCGTACAGCCCTCGGTCGACTGCGATACTTCATCCTTCACAATGAAAGAAGCGATGGCCGCCGAGAAACCGGTTATCGCGTCGGACTACGGCGGTCTCGCCGAGATCGTCGACGACGGCATCGAAGGGTACATCGTGCCGGCGGGAACGGTCGAGCCGCTTGCGCAAGCCTTGCGCGCCGTCGCCGACAATCCGGAGCGTAGCGAGGCCATGGGCAAGGCCGGCAGACAGCGCGTGCTGCGCGACTTCACCGTCGAAGTGTTTGCCGCTCGCACTGTCCAGGCCTATCGTCGCGCAATACAGGCTCATCATGAACACGCTGCACATCGATGAACAGCGCGGCTGGCGCGGAGGCGAGCAACAGGCTTCGTACCTGATGCGCGGACTTGCGCAACGCGGCCATCGTGTAGTCGCCGCCGGACGCCCAGGCACGCCGTTTCTCGAAACCGATCATGGCATACCCGGCCTGGTTCGCATCGCCGCCCCGTTCCGATCCGAATTCGATCCCTTCACCGCGCGGACGCTCGCGCGGGCCATTGTCGAACACGAGATCGATATCGTGCATGCGCACACGAGCCACGCCCACACCGCCGCCTGTTTCGCGCGCCGGCTCGCGGGACGCGGCGCGGTAATCGTTTCCCGGAGGGTGGATTTCGCGCCGCGCGCGAACGCGTGGAGCCGTTGGAAATACACGCTCCCCGACCGCATTGTCGCGATCTCCGACTTTATCGCCTCGGTTATGCGCGAGTTTGGCGTCGACGCGTCGCGTCTGCGTGTCGTGCACAGCGCCACCGATTTCGCCCGGTTCGACGTCGAGCCATTGCCGCGCGAAACGATCGAAATTCCGGAGGGCGTTCCGCTGCTGGGCAACGTGGCCGCGCTCGTCGGGCACAAGGATCACGCCACCTTAATCGATGCGATGCCGCACGTACTCGAAGCGTTGCCGTCGCTTCACTTGGTCATAGCGGGCGAGGGCGAACTCCGGCCGCAGATCGAGGCGCGGATCGCGCGTCTCGGCGTACAGCATGCCGTGCATTTGCTCGGCTATCGCAAGGACATCCCTCGATTGCTGTACGCGCTCGACGCGTTTGTGCTGTCGAGCAAGGAGGAGGGACTGGGCACCTCGGTCCTCGATGCGATGGCTTGCGGCGTGCCGGTCGCGGCGACCGCCGCCGGAGGCATCCCCGAGATGGTCCGTCACGAAGAAACGGGCCTGCTGTCCCCGCCCGGCGATGCGCGCGCACTTGCCGCCAACCTCGTGCAGCTCTTTCAGGACCGCGAGTTGGCGGCGCGCCTGGCGTCGCGTGCGCGGGAGTATATCCACGAGCGCTTCGCTATTGACGCCATGATTGAAGGCAACCTGCGGGTGTACGAAGAATGCCTCTCCAAATCGAACCGATGACTAAAGACGATGTTGACGCCGCGGTCGCCTTGATCGCGCGCGCCATGAATCCGACCGAGGGCCAGTATGCGCGCAAGACCATGGCGTATCATTTCGGCTGCGCGCGGCACGATATGGACGATGGTCGTTCCTACTTCGTGTGGCGTCATGCGGGCCAGATAGCCGGGCTTGTCGGTTTGCATCACTACGTATGGGGACCGGAACAGAACGTGTGGCTGTCGTGGTTCGCGGTCGATCCGCAGCTTCAAGGACAAGGCCACGGGCGCGCCTTGCTACGCGCCATCGAGAAGCTGGCCGTCGAACGCGGTTATCGCAAGCTCCTTGTCGAAACTTATGATCACGAGGATTTCGCGCGCGCAAAACGCTTCTATGCTTCCCAAAGTTTCGAGGAATTGGGGCAAATCGCACGCTATCTCGACGACGATTCGAGCATGCTTGTGTATGGAAAGAAGCTGGAGCCATGAGAATAGTCCGTGTTTGTCTGTGCACGTCCGTGTCCGTCAGAGGCGCCTAACATGATCCATATTCGAAGCATGAACGCAGACGACATCCCGATGGGCCTGGCCCTATGCCGCCATGCAGGATGGAACCAACTCGAGGACGACTGGCGCCGTGTCCTCGCGTTGAATGCGGAGGGCGTCTTCGTGGCCGAGTACGACGGGACGCCCTGCGGGACCGGCTCGGTCACATGCTACGGCGCCGAACTCGCCTGGATTGGCATGATCCTCGTCGACCCCGCGTATCGAAGGCGCGGTATCGCCACGTGCCTGATCGAACACTCGCTCGATCGCGTACGCGCCGCGCGCGTCCAGTGCGTCAAACTCGACGCGACGGAACTCGGACGCATGGTCTATCTTAAGCGCGACTTTGAAGACGAAGCCCCCATCTGTCGCTGCCTCGGGCCTCGAATCGAACGCGAGACCGGCGCGCTGCCTGCAATCGGAGCAAACGATTGGCCCGAGATTGCGCTTTTGGACCGTGAAGCCTTTGGAGCGGACCGCCGCCGCCTATTGGAGCTGCTTGCGCGCGACGGCTTGACGGCAATCATTAAGTCTTCGGAACGTGTTCAAGGCTACGGATTCGCGCGGCGCGGACACGACGCCTCGTTCCTCGGCCCCATCGTCGCGGAGGACGCCGCCACGGCAGAACGGCTGGCGGTGGCACTGCTCGCCGCGCTTCCCGAATCGAATCCAAAGGTCTACTGGGACATCCTT
Source organism: uncultured Nitrospiraceae bacterium (assembly GCA_964402555.1). Taxonomy (GTDB): domain Bacteria; phylum Hydrogenedentota; class Hydrogenedentia; order Hydrogenedentales; family SLHB01; genus CAYOCT01. The sequence continues at coordinate 25,558 of CAYOCT010000052.1, forward strand.
TTCGACAACGTGGCTGCGCGGGATCTCGCGGAGTCACTGGGATTCCGCGTCGCGCGTACCCTCACCCGCATGCGCTACGGTGTCATGCCAAACTCGGGACGACTCCGGGCAACCTTCGGCGCGTCAGGCTTCGAGACAGGATGAAACACTCGCGCCTCGCATTGCGCGTGGCCCGCGCACGGTGCTAAACTTCGCGCATGGGTAAGTCACAGTCGAAGAAGGAACGCAAGGCATCGCCTCCGCCTATTTCCGCCAAGAAGAAGAACCCGGTTGGCGGGTATCTGTTGCTCGCGCTTGTTGTGCTGATCATCCTGGGAATCGGTTCGACGGTGTTTACCAAAAATACCAAGAGCAGCGAACGCTCAAGCCTCAAGGCGCTGGCAAAGGTCCAATCCGAGAAGCGCATCATCGACGTCCACGAACACATCCAGTCCATCGACCAAGCGCCCGGCCTCCTTCGAGTGATGAACGATTTGGGCATAGCGAAGACCTGCCTGATGGGGAGTTCGTGGTTCACGATCACGCTGAACCAGAATATCGGTTTCACGCGCTACGACGAGAACAACGAATCGCTGATGGCGATTTGCGAGAAGTATCCCGGCCGATTCGAGGCCTGGCCCACGATGAACCCCAAGGACGCGGACAAGCTCGAGAAGTTCCAGGCGCTCGTCAAACGCGGCGCGAAAGGGCTCAAGCTCTATCTCGGCCACGGCTTCACCATCAAGAAGACGGGCCAATACATGTTTCACACGGTCGCGATCGACGACCCCGGCATGCTGCCCGTCTATCAGTACTGCCAGGAGAATTTTATCCCCATTTGCCTGCACGTGAACCCGAGCGAAAAGAGCACACCGGGCTTTGCGGAAGAGTTTGTAGCCATGCTCACACAGTTTCCCGACCTCAAGGTCGTGTGCCCGCATTTCATGCTATCGTCCATTGTGTCCAACCGGCTCGAAGAGCTGCTCGAATCGTTCCCAAACCTCTACAGCGATATCAGTTTCGGCCATGACGATTTCCTGGCCGCGGGACTGAAACGCATCTCGAAGTCGCCGACGAAGTTTCGCACGCTGCTGACGCGGTACCGCGCGCGCTTCATGTTCTCCTGCGACCTTGTGATAACGGACGAGCCGGCCAAGACGCCCGAATGGATTGAAGACCGGATGCAGGCCTACCTGGACATGCTCACCAAAGATCACTACACAACCCCCGCGATCCCCGGTGTTCAGCTTCGCGGCCTCGGGCTGGCCCCGGAAGTCATCGAGGACATATTGTACAAGAATCATGAGGCCTTCATCGCCCTCAAGCCCACGCATACGACGCTTACCCACACCCTTGACTGGTCGCACATGGGGATCAAGCCGCTTCACCGGGACCCTGGCCAGACGTTCCCGCCCCCGGTGCTCGGCGGGACGCTCTGATAGAGGCCCGAGCCTCCCCGTCCGTGAACGTCCGTGGATGTCCGTGTCACGGGCGGACCGAGATCATACCCGCGCTACGGCATCAGGAACGCGTAGCGCAAGACGAACGCCACAGCGATGGCGTACATAATCGGATGGGCTTCCTTGCCGCGCCCCGATAGCAGCTTGATGGCTGCGAACGAGATGCAGCCCGCGGCGATGCCTTCGGTGATGCCGTAGCCGAACACCATGAACGCGATGGTCAGAAAGGCAGGAAGACTTTCAGTTACATCGTCCCACTGAACCTTGCGTAGCGGAGCCATCATCAAGAAGCCCACGAAGATCAGCGCGGGCGCAACGACGGGATACATGCTGACGTGGAGGTCGGTGGGCTTCAGGTGATAGAACGCCGCGCCGATGTCCTGTCCCGCGACATGGATGAGCGGCGCAAAGGCGATCGCGAGCACGAAGCACAAGCCCGACACGACTGCCGCAAATCCCGTACGCGCCCCCGCCGCAACGCCTGTCGCGCTTTCGATGTAGCTTGTCACCGTGGAAGTGCCGAACAGCGCCCCAATACTCGTCGCGGCGGCGTCGGCAAAGAAGGCTCGGCCCGCGCGCGGCAGCGTGCCGTCTTCCTTCAAGAAGCCCGCCTGCGATCCGACGCCGACGAGCGTGCCGACGGTATCGAACAGGACAAGGAAGAAGAACAATGCGATCGCGACCAGCGCGTCGGGCCAGCGCGCGATGAGTTCCGACACATTCAAGCGAAAGAACGTGGAGAAATTGAGGTGGACCGGTTCGTTCGTCCATGGCACGACGCCGGAGGCGAGTCCGATTACGCAGGTCGCCAGGACGCCAATCAAGATGCCGCCGCGAATGCCGCGCGCGTGGAGCACCGCGATAATCATGACGCCGGTGATGGTCATCAAAGCCGGACCTGTGTGGAACCCGCCGAGATGGACCATCGTCGTGGGGCTCAGCGCGACGATCCCGCCCCACTGCAATCCGATGAGGCCGATGAACATGCCGATTGCAGGGCCGATGCTGTTGGTCAGGCACGGCGGCAGCACGGCGAGAATCATTTCTCGTGTGCGGAAGATCGACAACAGCATAAACAGCACGCCCGATATGAGCACGATGGTGAGTCCAGCCTGCCACGAGAAACCCATCCCGCCCGGAAACGTCGAACACACCGCGAACGCAAAGAGGAAGTTCTCGCCCATGCCTGGCGCCAGTGCGAAGGGATACTTGGCCAGCACGCCCATGAGCACGCAAGCCACGGCGGACGACAAGCACGTCGCCATCAGCACCGACCCGAAATCCATGCCCGCCATGCTCAGGACCGTCGGCTGGACGAAAACAATGTAGCTCATCGTGGCAAAAGTGGTCAGCCCGCCGATGATCTCCCGCCGAAACGTCGACCCCGATGCCGTGACCTCGAAATAGCGATCCAATGCATTCATCGCACGCACCTCGCTCCCCGCTTCAAATCAAGAACTCATTTCGGCTTGCCATCGACGTTGCTCTGGCGTTACAAGGCCCAAATAGTATAGCAGAAACCCGGCCGCCCTTTGCCTCTCAGGTTTACCGTGTTCAGCTCGTGAAAGTGAAGAGCAGCCGTTACTTCAGGTATTCGTCCTCGAAGCGCTTGGGGGGAAGGATTGCAATGCCAGCGTATCCCGATACAGACAGCAGATGCTTGTCGCCACTGGTGATTACGCTGGCTCTTCCGGCCAGTGCGCATGCGATAAACTTGTCGTCATCGGGATCTTTGCAGACGGGTTCCGGCAGAGATGGCGCATCAACGAGCAATGCCGCCTTTATTACAATATCCAAGAAGTTTGCAAAGGGAATATTAGGCCGGGTTCGCGAGAATTCCTCTCCGACTCGCGAGTATTCTTCCACGATGTCCGATGAGAGGACGAGCCGTAACTTGCCTTGAACACATGCGTCAAGTATGCGCGACGACGGACCGCAGTAGAACGCTCCCGAGATCAATACATTAGTATCAACAACGAGTCTCACCGGCGCCCTCGCACCTTTGCGATTGCTTTGGGGATATCGGATTTCTTAAGTCCGTGCTGCCGCGCTTGGCGTTGAAGTTCTCGCTTCAGGCCCGCGAACTCACTCGGCGATGGCGGATTAATGACCTTAAACATCACCACGTCGTCTTGTCCGAACACGGCAAACTGAACTCCGGGTCCAAGCTTCAGGCGCTGCCGAATCCGCTCAGGAATGACGACTTGGCCTCTGGAACTCATCTTGGTAGTTGCAATCTCTTGAGCCATAGCACCTTTCCTTTGAGTCTTACTAGTAAGAATATGCCCGCAAAACGCTCAACAAGTCAAGTGCTCTACGGCGTCTTTCTAGAGGCTCTATTTCTTCGGCTCGACTTTGGGCGGATACTTGATCTGGAGATGCAGCTCGTCGAGCTGGCGCGGGGTGACTTCGCCCGGCGCGCCCATCAGGAGGTCCTGCGCCTTCTGGTTCAAGGGGAAGGCGATGATCTCGCGAATGTTGGGCTCGTCGGCGAGGAGCATCACGATGCGGTCGAGGCCGGGGGCGATGCCTCCGTGAGGCGGGGCCCCGAAATGGAAGGCTTTCCAAAGGGCCGGGAATTTGCTCATAACGACTTCGCGCGGATACCCGGCAATCTCGAAGGCTTTCACCATGATGTCGGGGCGGTGATTGCGGATCGCGCCCGAAGATAGCTCGATGCCGTTGCACACGATGTCGTATTGGTATGCGAGCACGTCAAGCGGGTCTTTCGTTGCGAGGGCATCGAGGCCGCCTTGCGGCATCGAGAAGGGGTTGTGCGAGAAATCGACTTTCTTCTCGTCTTCGTTCCACTCGAACATCGGGAAGTCGACGATCCAGCAGAAAGACGCAAGGCTGCGGTCGATCAGGTCGAGCGCGTTCGCGAGATAGATGCGGACCTTGCCCATCAGTTGGTTGGTCGCCGCGCGGTCGCCCGCGCCAAAGAACAACGCGTCGCCATCCTCGGCGCCCATGGCCTGCACCAACGCCGCGCGCTCGGCTTCGCTGAGAAACTTCACGATCGGGCCTTTCATCTCGCCGTCGCGCAGGGCAATCCACGCAAGGCCCTTCGCGCCTTCACTCTTCGCGAACGCCTCGGCGTCGTCGAAGAATTTCCGCGGCTGTGAGGCGACGCCTTTCGCATTGATCGCCTTGACCGCGCCGCCGGACGAAGAGGCGCTCGCGAACACCTTGAGCTGCGACTCCGCAAAGACCGAGGTCAGGTCGACCATCTCAAGACCGTAGCGCAAGTCCGGCTTGTCGCACCCGTACTTTTCCATCGCCTCGCGATAGGGAATGCGCGGGAACTTCTCGGCAACGACCTCCTTGTTCGACAGTTCTTTGAACAGGCGGACCATCAGGACCTCGAGTTCGGCGAACAGGTCATCTTGCTCGATGAACGACATCTCAATATCGATCTGGTAAAACTCGCCGGGGCTGCGGTCCGCGCGCGAGTCCTCGTCGCGAAAACACGGCGCGATCTGGAAGTAGCGATCGAAACCCGACACCATCAGCAATTGCTTGAACTGCTGCGGCGCCTGCGGCAGCGCGTAGAACTCGCCCGGATAGATGCGGCTCGGCACGAGATAATCGCGCGCGCCTTCGGGCGACGAACTCGTCAGAATCGGCGTATGAAACTCCGTGAAGCCGCGGTCGATGAGGTGCTGCCGCGCAAGTTGCGTCGTCTTCGAACGGAGCATGATGTTGCTGTGCAGGCGCTCGCGGCGCAGGTCGAGGAACCGATGTTCGAGGCGCGTTTCCTCAGGGCAATCCAACTCCTGGTTGACGGGGAATGGAAGTTGATCGCACATCGATTCCACAAGGAGGGCTTCGGCAACGACCTCGATTTCGCCGGTTGCCAGATTGGTATTAACGGTTTCCGCCGTGCGCATCACGACTTTGCCCGTGACGGTGATGACGCTTTCCGACCGGACCTGTTCCGCGGCCGAGAAGAACTCGCGATCGGGATGGACGACTACCTGCGTGATACCGTAATGATCGCGAAGGTCGATAAAGATTACCCCGCCATGGTCGCGTTTGCGATGGACCCAGCCCGACAACCTGACCTCGGCGCCGGCGTCCGATTTCCGTAACGCCCCCGCCGTATGCGTGCGAAAGGGATGCATGATACAAATCTCCCGTTAAGAAAGCTCGATGGAAATGCCCTGAAACGAAGCGGTTATATTAATGCCGGACCGCATGCTTGTCAAACTCGCGAAATCCCGGCGCATACCCAAATTGCGCTCGGGGGGCGTTTTGGCATAAGGTAAGCGGGGTTGCCGAATCCGGCATCCGGGCGGCGCGGTCTAATCCGTGAACCGGCCTCAGGGCCGTACAGGAATACACCTGTGCATAAACTGGGCGAAATGTCGTCCATGAGTAGTGGAGATCCATAACATGAGGAACGTACCGATGAAGAAGGGCGTGGGTGTGCTTGTGATGGCCGTGGTGGTTGGGTGTGCGATGTCGGCGGCGTGGGCGGCAGGTCCGGGCGCGCCAAACGCCGAGAAATTGGGCTGGCGGCTGGGCTGCCAGGCGTATTCGTTCAACCGGTTCACGTTCTTCGAGGCGGTGGACAAGACGGCGTCGATGGGCCTGAAGGTGATCGAGGCCTATCCGGGCCAGAAGCTCAGCCCCGATATGCCGAACGTCACGTTCGACCACAATATGTCGGACGAGGCGATGGCCGCCGCAAAGGACAAGCTCAAGTCGGCGGGCGTGACGCTGGTCAACTACGGCGTGGTCGGCCCGGATGGCAAATCGATGACCGACGAGGCGGCATGGCGGAAGATCTTCGACTTCGCGAAGAAGATGGGGATCGAAACCATCGTGTCGGAACCGAAGCCCGAGGCGTTCACGCTTCTCGACAAGCTGACCGAGGAGTACGGCATCAACATCGCGATCCACAATCACCCGAAGCCCTCGTTCTATTGGAATGACGAGAAGATCCTCGAGGTGTGCAAGGGCCACAGTAAGCGGATCGGCGCGTGTGCCGACACGGGCCACTGGCTGCGTTCCGGTATCAACCCGCTCGAAGCCATCAAGAAGCTGGAAGGCCACATCATCAGTTTCCACTTCAAGGATTTGAACGAAGCCAGCCGCGACGCGCATGACGTGCCTTGGGGGACGGGCGTGGCGGACGTGAAGGCGTTGCTGACGGAAATCAAGCGACAGAATCTCAAGGCCGTCTTCTCGATCGAGTACGAGTATCACTGGGAGGACTCGGTGCCGGAGATTACCGAGTGCGTCGCGTACTTCGACAAGGTCGCCGCCGACCTGTCGAAATAGGTTGTTGTTGGGCGCGAGGCCGGGCGCGTGGCGCTCGGTCTTGCGGCCGTTGGTTTAGGTGGATATTCCGGAGTCGATTCCGGTATTATCCGCGTTCCGTTGGCACGAGGATTCCGGCAAGGGAACAGGTGAAATCATGAGGAGTAACAAAACCGACCGTCCGGGCGATCGTCACGACCGTCCGAAAACCGCATCCACAACCCAAGGCACGACACGCCGGGGATTCCTGGCGTCGACTGCCGCCGCTAGCGCGGGGATCTTTCTGGCCTCCAAAGCCGTAGCCCAAGAACCCGCTCCAGCACCCGCGGCGCCCACGGAAGCGGCAGCGCCTGCTGCTGAAGCGGCCGCGGCGGCTCCCGCCGCAGCACCCGCTGTAACACCCGCGGCTTCCGTATCTATTCCCGCCGCGGCAGGCGAGCAGCAGATGAACGTGGCCCTGGTGGGCCTGGGCGCGGAAGGCAACGTCTTGATGGACGCGGCGCTGCGCATTCCGGGCATCCGGTTCAAGGCCGTCTGCGACATTTGGGAATACAGCCTGAAGCGCGGCAGCGGCATGTTGAAGAAGTACGGGCATCAGGCCAGCGCCTACGTGGACTTTGGCGAAATGCTTGCGGCGGAGGCCAAGGGCCTCGATGCGGTCATCGTGGCCACGCCCGATTTCGTGCATCACGAACACACCATCGCCGCCCTCGAAGCGGGCTGCCACGTCTACTGCGAGAAGGAGATGTCCAACAGCCTCGAGAATGCCCGCAAGATGGTGCTCGCGGCGCGCCAGACCGGCAAGCTGTTGCAGATCGGCCATCAGCGGCGCAGCAATCCGCGCTACAAGCACGCCGTCGATGTCCTGGTTCACGACCATCACATCCTGGGCCGTGTGACGCAGGCGTATGCTCAGTGGAACCGCTCGAAGAGCGCCGACCTGGGCTGGCCGAAGAAGTACGAGATCGACCCGAAGGTGCTCGAGAAGTACGGCTATGATTCGATGCAACACTTCCGCAATTGGCGCTGGTACAAGAAGTACGGCGGCGGGCCGATCGTCGACCTGGGTTCGCATCAGATCGACATCTTCGCGTGGGTCTTTGGCGTAAATCCGAAGTCGGTCATGGCCGGCGGCGGCGTGGACTTCTATAAGCATCACGAGTGGTACGACAACGTCATGTGCATTTACGAGTACGAAAACGCCGAGGGCGTGTCGCGCGCGATGTACCAGGTTCTGACGACCACCAGCAACGGCGGCTTCTACGAGAACTTCATGGGCGAAGACGGCACGCTGGTCATTTCCGAAGTGCAGCAGCGTGGCGACCATCTGCTGCGCGAAGAAATCGCGCCGGATTGGGCGCCCTATGTAAGCCAGGGGCTCTTGCTTCCGCAACCCAAGGCCGAGACCAAAGACAAGCCGAAGAATGTGGTCGTGGACGTGCGCGTCAGCGCAGACCTCGGCTCGTGGCCGCTGCCGATTCAATTCAATAAGCCGCCACACCAGGCGCACCTCGAGAACTTCTTCAACGCGATCCGCCTCGGCACGCCGTTGAGCTGCCCGGCGGAAAAGGGATACGAAACGGCGGTGGCGGTGCTTAAGGTGAACCAGGCCGTCGAGGCGGGCACCAAGCTCGCGTTCACGCCGGAGGAGTTCGAGGTTTGAGAAGTTCAATGCACACACCCATGCGCCGCTCCCCGTGGGGATGGCGGCTGCTCATCGTGGGCGTGCTTGCCGGCGCAACCGCGTGGTGGGCTTCCGCAGAACCTCCGCGCAAGCACGTCATCGTGGACGGCAACCGGACGCGGGCTGTCCATCATATCCCCCTCCTGGACGAAGACGTGACGCAGATCCGGCCCGACGACCTGCGTGCCAAACCGTTTTCGACCCGGCAAACCTGCGGCGACTGTCATGATTATGACAAGATCGCCATGGGCTGGCACTTCAATTCGTCGCAACAGATCACCAAGGCCGGCCGTCCCGGCGAGCCATGGGTGCTGGCGGACGAAGCCACGGGCACGCAACTCCCCATTTCGTATCGCGACTGGCCAGGCACGTGGAATCCGAAAGAGATCGGCATGACGCAGTGGGACTTCGTCAAGACGTTCGGACATCACATGCCGGGCGGCGACGCAGGCGAAAAGGAAGAGGACACCCCTAATCCCAACGCGCGCTGGAACATCTCGGGGCGCCTCGAAGTCAACTGCCTGGCGTGCCACAACGCCTCGACGGAACAAAACCAGAGCGAGTGGGCCATCCAGGTGGCCCGCGAGAATTTCCGGTGGGCCGCCACGGGGTCGAGTTCACTCGGCATCGTGAAGTTCATGGCTTCCCGTCTGCCGGATTTCTACGACTTCATCGACGGTCCGAACAAGGACAACCGCTGGGCCATGGTTCCTGAGGTCAAGTATCAGTCCGGCGCTTTCAACGACAAGGACTGCGTGTTCTTCGATGTCCGCGCGGAGAGTACGACCAACCGTTGCTACTATTGCCATTCCTCCGTGCCGAAGAACGTTGAGAAAGAGAAGCTATGGGGATGGGACAAGGACGTGCACCTTGCTAAAGGGCTCGGCTGCACCGATTGCCATCGCAATGGCTTGGACCACTCAATTGTGCGCGGTTATGAAGGCGAGCGCGACGATCCAAACTACGCCTCGCTGACCTGCCGCGGATGCCACCTCGGCGACACGAACAAGAACGACTTCGCGTTCAAGGGCGGGCGAATGGCCGCCCCGAGGCCCTTGCACCGCGGTATGCCTGCGATCCACCTCGAGAAGCTGAGTTGCACGGCGTGCCACTCGGGCTATCTACCGGCCGACAAGACGATCCGAGTGCGGACGGCCCGCGCGAACCGCCTGGGCATACATGGCCGCGCTCAGTGGGACATGGACGTGCCCTACATCCAAGCGCCGGTGTTCATCCGCAACGAGAAGGGCGTCATCGAGCCGCGCGAGATCATGTGGCCCGCGTTCTGGGGCCGGATGACCGGCGACAAGGTCACCCCCCTCCCACTCGATGTCGTAACGCCAGTGGTTGCGGGCGTGCGTGAAGCCGACCGTCTGGCGAAGCTCGAAGCCGAGCGTCAAAAGCGCGAGGCGGAAGCGGCTAAGGCGGAGGCGGAGAAACCTGCGGAAGCCGCGCCGGCGGCGGGCGCTCCCGCTGAGCAAGCTCCGGCTGCCGAAGCCGCCCCGGCCGAGGAAGCCAAGCCTGCGGGCGCGGGCGAAGCCGACGAGGCAGCCGAGGCTGCCGCTCCGGAAGAAGACAAGACCGCGGCGGACGTGGAAACGAACACGACGGAAGCCAAGGGCGAGGCCGGAGCCACGGAAGAGAAGGCGGAAGAAGCCGCGCCGGAACCTGAACCGGAAGAAATGCAGCCTTTGACGGAAGCGCAGATTGTCAAGGTGCTCACGCAGTTGGCGGCTTCCGGCGAAGGCCAGCCCGTATTCGTGTCGGGCGGTAAGCTGCACCGGCTCGTCAAGAGCACGGGCGCGCTCGAGTCCATGGACCATCCGTCCGCGCAACCTTACTCGTGGCCCTTCGCGCACGATGTGCGCCCCGCTTCCGAATCGCTGGGCGCGCGCGGCTGCTCCGATTGCCACGAGGAGAATTCGAACTTCTTCTTTGGCGAGGTGAAAGCCGAAGCGCCCACGCCTGTGGGGCCGCCCGTCGTCGCCAAGATGCACGACATGGTCGGTCTGGATCCCACGTTCCTCAACGTGCTGGACGAAGGCGTCGATATGCGCCTGGCGTTTATCATCGGCAGCGTCCTTGTGGCTGTGCTTCTCGGCGCGGCGCTGATTCACTACGGGTTTGTGGGACTGGAAGGGCTTCTGAGACTGCTGGTCGCTTCCGGCAGCAAGAAATAGAGGGTTCAGCATGTTTCGGACCATTGTATTGATAAGCATAGCCGCCACCGTAGTGGCGATAGTCGGACACTTTCTTGTGTTCGGCCCCAAACGTATTTCAGAGAAGGCCAAACGGACCGTGCGGCGGTTTTCGATGTGGGAACGGTTTCTGCACACTGTGACCGTCCTTGGGTTCCTCGCCTTGGTGGCCACGGGCCTCGTGGCGGTCATCGGCCAGCGTTCGCCGTTGCACGGCTGGATGTGGGTGTTCCACGTGGGCATAGCCCCGCTGTTCGCCTTCGGCCTGCCGCTCTTGGTGATGACCTGGGCGCGCGACGCCATGTTCGCTCCGTACGACTGGGAGTGGGCGATCAAGTTCGGCGGGTATCTCTGGGGCGACAAGCACGCCCCGGCCGGGCGTTTCAACGCGGGCCAGAAGGCCTACTTCTGGACCATCGGCCTGCTGGGATTCGCTGCGGTCGTGTCGGGCTTCGGCCGCGCGGTGCCAATGCTCGATCTGACGGGCCAGGAACTGCTGTACCAGGTCCATCGCTACACCGCGCTGCTGTTCGTGCTGGCGGGCATCGTCCATCTGTACCTGGGCACCATTTGCAATCCGGGGACGCTGGGCGCGATGCTCACAGGTAAAGTTACGCCGCCGTGGGCGGAGAGTCATCACCCGCTCTGGTGGAAATCGTTAGAAGAATCGGAATCAGGCAACCGGAATCAGCCCAAAGGCTGACAGGCAACGTTAAGGAGAAAGCAATGACAAAGCGTAGTGCAATGTGGATTGGTTTGGCGCAGGCAACGGTCTTCGCGGTGTGTTTCATCGCGCCGGCGGTCATGGCGGAAGACATGGCTCCGATCGACATCAAGTTGCCGAAGCCCATGTTCGTCGGCACGCCGAAGAACATCGTGTCCCCGAACCTCGAGAAGCCGACCGGCGAGAAGCGCCCGCCCTTCATGGCTCCGAAAGGCGTCACGAACGTCGCGGCCGGCAAGGAAGCGACCGCCAGCGACAAGGAGCCGATCATCGGCGACCTTGAAATGATCACCGATGGCGACAAGGAAGGCGCGGACGGCAGCTTCGTCGAATTCGGCCCGGGCGTGCAGTGGGTCCAGGTCGACTTGGGCGCGCCGCAAGAGATCTTCGCGATCCTCGTGTGGCATTATCATTCGCAGGCTCGCGTGTATCACGACGTGATCGTCCAAGTGTCCGACGACAAGGATTTCGTCAAGGACGTCAAGACGATCTACAACAACGACCATGACAATACGGCCAAGCTCGGCGTCGGTTCGGACAAAGAATACATCGAGACCAACGAAGGCCGCCTGATTGACGCCAAAGGCGCCAAGGGCCGCTACGTCCGCCTGTATAGCAACGGCAACACCTCGAACGACATGAACCACGTGATCGAAGTCGAAGTGTACGGACGCCCCGCCAAGTAAACCCATTTAAATAGTTGCGCGATAACAGCCGTCTATGATGCATAGACGGCTGTTTCATTGTTGAGCGAATGCCGGCAACGTGAAGGAGAACGCAATGACAACGTGCAGCGCAATAGGTATGGGACTGGTACTGGCGGCAATCTTGGCAATGGGTATCGTCGCGCCGGCCGTAGCGGCGGAAGACAAGGTAGCGCTCGACATCAAGCTTCCGAAGCCCCTGTTCGTCGGCACCCAGAAGGGCATCGTATCTTCGAACTTGGAACCGTGGACGAACCTGCCGCGTCCGCCCTTCATGGCCCCCAAGGGCGCCACGAACGTCGCGGCAGGCAAACCGGTCACCGCCAGCGACACAGAGCCCGTTATCGGCGAACTTGAGATGATCACCGATGGAGACAAGGAAGGCGCCGACGGCAGTTTCGTCGAACTCGGCCCGGGCGTGCAGTGGGTCCAGGTCGATCTGGGAAGCCCGCAGGAGATCTTCGCGATCGTCGTGTGGCATTACCATTCACAGGCCTGCGTATACCACGACGTGATCGCCCAAGTGTCCGACGACAAAGATTTCGTCACGGACGTAAAGACGGTCTTCAACAACGACCACGACAACTCGTCCAAACTTGGCGTCGGTACGGACAAGGAATATATCGAGAAGCACGAAGGCCGCCTAATCGACACCAAAGGCGTCACGGGCCGCCATGTCCGCCTGTACAGCAACGGCAATACCTCGAACTCCCTGAACCACGTGATCGAGGTCGAAGTGTATGGGCGTCCGGCGCAATAGTCGCCATTGACCCGATCGTGGCGCAGTGGCTCTGCCTGTTTTGCTTAGAGAGGCCGGATTGGGCATCATAGGTCCTATAAGTCCTATGGGTCCTATAGGCCCTATAAGTTTCCAATTCCAAGGAGTGCAGCGTGGGACGTCTGGGTGGGATTCTGTTTGTTATCGCGGTCATGCTTGTGGCTGCGGGGGCCTTTTGCTTTCGTGTGCCGCAGCTTGACCTGCGCCCGATGCACACCGACGAGGCCGTCCACACAGTCAAAGCCGGCATCTTGCTCGAAACCGGCGTCTACACCTACGACCCGAACGAGTATCATGGTCCGACGATCTACTATGCCGCACTGCCCTTCATTCGCTTCAGCGGTGCAAGGACGCTTGCCGATACCTCGGAATGGATGTTCCGCATCGTGCCCGTGCTCTTCGGAACCGGGCTGATCCTGTTGCTGCTCGGGATCGGCAGCGGACTCGGGCGATGGGAAGCGGTGTGCGCGGGCATCCTGACCGCCGTATCGCCGGCCATGGTGTTCTATAGCCGCTACTACATCCAAGAGATGCTGCTCGTCTTCTTCACGTTCGGCGCCATCGTCGCGGGATGGCGGTACAGTCAAGCGAAACACTGGGGGTGGGCGCTCGCCGCCGGGGCCTGCCTAGGCCTCATGCACGCGACCAAAGAAACCGCCGTCCTCGCCTACGCGGCAATGGGCGGCGCGCTGGTCCTCACCTTCCTGTGGACGCGAATGATCGATGGCGAAACGCTGCCATGGCGAGAATCGGTCAAGCCGTGGCACGCGGCGCTCGCCGCGCTTGCGTGGATCGTCGTGGTTACGACCGTGCTATCAGGCTTCTTCACGCACCCACGCGGAGCGCTCGACGCCTTTCTTACATTCCTGAACTACGTGCGCCGGGCCGATGGCGCGGGCATTCACGATCATCCTTGGAACTACTACTTTGATATCCTCCTCGGCCTTCGCCGCGAACCCGGTCCGCACTGGCACGAGAAGCTGATCGTGCTCATGGCGGCCATCGGGGCGCTAGTCGCCCTGAGCAAGGCCACACTGCCCGGTGTGGACAAGGCCCTGGTACGTTTCCTCACCTTCTACACAGCCCTGCTGGCCATCGTGTACTCAGTCATTCCCTACAAGACCCCGTGGTGCATGCTCGGATTTCTCCACGGCATGATCCTGCTTGCCGGGGTGGCTGCGGTGTTCGTCCTGCGTCGTTCGCCCAACCTGCCCGCGAAGTCGATACTCGCGGCCGTGCTGATCGTGGCCACGGCGCAACTCGGAATGAAGGCCTACGACGCCAGTTTCAAGTACCCGGCGGACAGTCGCAACCCATATGTGTATGGCCATACTTCAACCGACTTCATGCGCCTCGTCAAACGCATCGACGCGATCGCGCGCGTGGCGCCGGAAGGACGCGACCTCCTGATCAAGATCGTCACGCCCGATGCCTGGCCCCTGCCATGGTATCTGCGCGCCTATCCACGCGTCGGCTATTGGCCCTCCCCCATCGATGACCCCGATGCCCCCATCGTCATCACCTCGCAAGACCTCGAGCCCGAAGTGCAGCCGCGCCTGCACGGAACCTACCAGACCGAGTTGTACGGCCTGCGGCCCGAGGTCCTCATCGCGGTCTTCATCCGCCAGGATCTGTGGGATGCCTTCATCAAGTCGCAGTCCTGACTCGCGACGGCATTACGTTGGACATCGCCACCGAGCATTTGCTACAATTAAGGCAGTGGCGGCGTAGCTCAGTTGGTAGAGCAGCGGAATCATAATCCGTTTGTCGGCGGTTCGACCCCGTCCGCCGCTACCAGTCTTTATCCCCTTGAAAACCCCAGAAACACTGGGGTCTTCGTCTTCTTCTCGCACATCACCCGCCTTAGCGTCACGAGTCTCAATAGTGCAAGAAACTGCGCAGAGTCCACTACGATTGCACTCAATATGCGGACGCAATTGCGGACGCAGAATCGAAGCGTCTTTTGCCCTTGCGATGATTCGCGCTTCTGAAAGCTCTGGCAAGGCTGGCAGTCCTATTATCGCGTTGCTGAGGTCGGCAAGCGTGAGATGGGTGTATTTCGCCGTCATCTGCGGCGTGGCATGGCGCATGAGACGTTGCGCTTGCTGCATACTAACCCCACTTTGCGCGACCATTGTACAGAAGCTATGTCTCAGGGCATGAATGTCCAGTACGCGCCCCTGAACGTCCTTCTTGGGAATCCCAGCCGCTCTAATGTCGGCGTTGAAAGCATGCATCATGTTTGCGGGCATGTCGAAAAGTGGAGCTTTGTCCACTACGTTGGACAAGCCAGCAACAATATCGCTTCTAGAAGGGCTACGTTGCCCCAGGAGACGCGATCTGCGCTCAAATAGGTATTCGCTCAGTAACGCAGCCAAACTTGCAGGCACAGGGACCTGTGCGCCCCTGCGTGCCTTTTCATCACACGCGCGAAGTTCGATGTAAGGTACGGCGGAGTCAATGTGCAATTGCCCGATAGTAATGGACCTTAGTTCACCATATCGCAAACCGGTGAACATCAACGTCGCATACACCATCTTACGTGTCCGTCCAAGCCACTGGAGTCGGTCCATGGTAGACGCTTTCAACCTAGCCTTCGCCCCGCGATTCTCCGACGCCGATTCCAGCGGTCGCCGCTCCGTCGCATGAAGGAGTCTGGCAAATTCGGACATGGTAAGGACGCGCCGCTCGTGACGCCTATCAGTATTGACGTTCATCATTGGCAGTCCCACAAAGGGATTGACAACCATACGTCCTGCTTTCACCATCCAGTTCGCAAACATCAGCGCTGCTGCCGCGTGGGCATTCCGTGTACGCGCTGACATGCCGTTGGAGACTTTCAACGTCAACCAACGTTCTAGCGCTGAACGGCTCAGATCTCCAAGGCGCACCCAGCCGCACCCATTTACAACCGCAAACATCAAACGCCGTTGATCGCGAATGGTAGACGCGGCTCGTCCCATGCATGAAAGATACTCCACGTGCGACTCAATGTGTTCAGAAAGCAACATACCGGCGCATTCCATGCTTCTTGCTTCCTGTCGCGACACAATACCCGCGCGCACTTTTTCAGCGCTACGTTCAAGTTCTGCTAGAACTTGCCTTGCAGCGTCCTTCGTTTGACATCCGGTTGTCACTTCACGACGAATACCGTCGCAGTCACGAAAGGTAGCCGTCCAGATCTTGCGACCCTTGCGCCGTCTTAACGTACCCATCATTCCTCCCTTTTCCTGACAGCTTGATTTGTGGGCAATAGGTCAAGCCCAAAGAACGCCGCGAGCTTCTCCGCCTGTTCAAGTGACAGACTTGTTTCGCCGCTCACGAACCGTGCAATGCTCAACCTGTTCACTCCCGCCTGAAACCCGAGACTCCGGTTAGACAGCCCGCTGTCAGCGATTGCCGCCTTGAGATTCCCTGAAATACTCATCATGATATCCTTATATCATGTCGCTTGCAGGCTGTCAAATCTCCTACTTTGCCAATGCGACAAGTCCACCCTCAGTCTGCGCCACAACCCGCCCATCGTTCGCCATCGCTCCACGTATGGCAACGTTGTACACATGGTATATATTATACTCCTTATCATTGTGCCTATGCTTCTAGATTGATTACCTAGCCGCATCCTTATCGTCTCGATACTCATCTCCGTTCTGCTTCCTGCTCACAAGAGGACCGGTGTCCTTATCGCTAGGAAGCCGCCGATAGAAAACACCACGACGTAATCGATCCCTCTTGATCTGCAACTGTTTGGCGCGTTCACTTCGTTCCACCTTTGCCCTCGCGTCAGTCCCAGCCTCGGACCTGTCTAGCTTAGTCCAGTCGCACGAAGGACCATATATCGTTGCTTCTCCGCCCCGCATTGGTTGTAGGTCTGGGCGCGTTGTGAAAAAGCCCGCCTTTACAATCTCACGAGTTGCGCGATAGAATGTCGCGCGGGCTATGCGTTCTCTACATTGTTCGAAAGTATAGGTGAACCCGCTATCATCGATGCTTCTAGTGTCGCCCTTGCTTGCCTTCATATAGGCGCCCATCATATCGAGAAACACCAGTCTATGTGCATTCGTGAGACTACGATAGGCAATAGAGCTTCGCACGGCATCACTTACCATGAGAAATGTACCATCGCCATAATTCAACTTTGAACGCTTATACCCTTTGTACTTTCTTTTGGACATTTGTTTACCTCTAGGTTATGTGTAATGTTGGGTTATGTTAATTGTTTATCTACGTCTATTAGTGTTGTGTCTATCTTTCTTTGTGGTAGATGGCACGCATCACTCACAATGGACACAGGCTACAATCAGGGAAGTCTTTTTCAGATAAGTTGCTGCTCTCTCTTCAATGAGATCTGTATTTGCTAAAAGCAGCTATAACGAACGCATGTAAATCCAACCACCCGTCTTCGAGTTAGGCATCCTGCAATTTCCCAGTTTCCCGAGTTTGTGAGGAATTGCCCCGAATCGACGGACACCCCTGGCGAATCCACTCGTCCAAGTCTAACTGTCGCCACCTGACAAGACGGCCTATTCTCACGGGTGCGGGAAGTTTGCCTCGGTCGCGAAGTTGCCAGACCGTCCGACGCGAAATCTTCAGTGTTTCCGCCACTTTCTTTGCGTCATAAAGTTCCATCTAATACCCTCCATTGGTTGCGTTCTTTCCGTTAATGTTAGCCGCTACGCTTAGTTATAGACTTAGAGACGATATTCCCGTTCTCGCGCCTCCGCTCCGTTCAAGTTCATTATAGCCATCGCGATGGCGGTTTGTACGAGGGTAGACATCGCCACGCAAGAAGAATCACTCACAAGGAACACGCATTCGGGAAAGTTAGAAATCCGCAGGTATGTTCGTCGGCGTGAGTAGAATTCCGAATGCAATTTAGCGCGAGCAGTCAGTACGGTCGATACGGTCGCGAGCAGGTAATCCAATGGACGTGATGCACAGGATGGGGGGTATGAGACTTAAGAGTAGCCGTCAGCGGGTAGGTTTGCTTCTGCTCTTGCTTCTACTCAGTGTCAACTCTTGTCAGTCAAGTTCACGGCGAGCATTCACGGAATCCTTTTCGAGTGTGCCCAAATGCCTTCTTCATCGGCCCAAGCTAGGTTGCCGTTAGAGTCGATGAACCAATAGTCACTAGTGTCGCTCTCCTTATCGCTGTAGCGTACTTGCCCTGCCACTTTGCGTATTACGAGTTGAGATGAGCTTTCGCTTCCGTCTGAATACTGCCTAATTGCCGTAAACACGTTCGCTTGTTTCACGATGGTAATCGCTCCTGGTAGGCCTGATTGCTCGTCTAGCCAACGCCCCAGGATAACGGCATTTGGCGGGCATCTAGGGCTTTGGGCGATTAGTTCATATCCTTCTTGCGAGACGCCGTAGATCTCTACACTCAGGCTGGGGTTAAAGTGGCTTGAAGCCCAAGCACCCCTACCTACAATCATCCCAGGAAGGTAGTAACAAATGAACACACGCTCATACCCGCTACCATTGAACTTGGAGTACAAGTAGTTGGCCAACGCTGTGAGTTGCTCCACCGTCGGTCGCACGTCGCCTCGTGGCAACAACTCCACGTCTAGACAAAGCTTGACACTTGGACGATCCTGTCTGTTCAGAATGCGGTGAGGGAAGATGCCGTATTGGGCCTTTTCATCACGCAGCCTCTGCTCCGCTTGGGCCTCTGATTGTGCCTGGATAATTCTCTCATTCTCACCTTTCCCGCACTCCCGGAGAGATTTCATATTGAGACTTGACCCGTCAAGCCACATCCTGTAATCGTTAAATCCATTCGACACCACTACTTCATACCATCCATCTGCGGTAGGCCCCTGTGAGACTTGAAAGTAGCCGTCAGCTGGTAGCGTTTGCTCCATCGGACCTTGATCGCGCTTTGAGAGGTACACTTCCACAAAGGTCTGATATGTTTTGCCGATCTCTAGATTGCGAACTACGCTTTGCGCCTTTGTTTCGTCTTGTTGTAGGCCCGATGCGGGTTGCTGAGGTATTCGCCTTTCGGTATTCTCTGGTGCTCTGCCAGTGTTACGAAGAGGAAGGCTAGCGGACGACATAGCGCCACTAGTAGAAACGTGCTCTCCCGATCTTGATGTTGTTGTTTCAGTATCGCAGCTTCTGGTTATAGCGCTACCGATGATTAGGAGTAAGAGTATGCCCAAACAGCCGACACATCCTTTCGCCTTTTCTTTCTTGATGGCATCGTTTGAGCACGACATACAAAGTCTGGCGTGAAGTGAACTTCGCTTCTTCTTGATGGGATCGTTGAGTCCAAAGCACTCAGGGCACAACGCTTTGTGGCACCTTGTACACTCATTTGCGGGCTGCATCATCCTTGAAAACATCAACCCGCACTGCACGCACTTATATCCCAGTCCGTCTGTCTGCAACTCTAGCCTGTGTTCCTGCACGGTCACCTGCGGTGGGGCCTCATAAACAAACTTCGCTTGACAATGAAGGCACTGCCATTTGCTAGGACTATACTCAGAGGCGGGTCGTCCACACTTTGGACAACTCATTGATTGAATTGGCATGCTGTAACCCTCACTCTCCCTCAGTACGATTAGAGCTTATAAAAGGACACGTGTGATAGTCAATGGGATCGAAAATGGCCCGATCTTATTAAACAATAAGAGGTCCTAGAATTGATCTGCGAATCGAGCGACGCAAAACCACTCTTGCGCTCTCGCTCGGAATTGGTCAATCTACCTCCCCCGTCGGCAATGCACCTCCCATGTGTTTAGAACATGATATGTATCAACGCCTTACAACATTATCGCACGACAGAAAATCAGGATAGATTGCTTCATTCCACTATCATGTCCCGTTTCACTTGCCGTCATCTTCCACAATGATCTGCGATCTTATTGGATTTGAACTGATCTACCCAAAACGCAAGCGATACAGAACGACAAACAGGCTTACTTCGTATCCCCTTTCAACTCCGCTTGCGTCAGCACTCTAAGCAGTTCCGAACGTTCCGCTACGGACAGGCTAGCAAGACACTCCCGGAGCGCAGCAAAATTGAGAGAATGGTTGAGCACATCTTGGCTACGCAGTGTGAAGTCCTTAGAAGCAGACGCGGACGCAGGCGCGGACGTTTCGCCGCAAGCACCCTGTAACTCGTGTTTTGTCAAGCTATTACAATCTGACTCCAGCGGAATCATAATCCGTTTGTCGGCGGTTCGACCCCGTCCGCCGCTACCAGCAATCATTCAATCGAAGACCCCAACCGATTTGGGGTCTTCGGTCTTTTTGTCACATCTTCCGCCCCTGAGCACACCACAGGCGCTTCATGCTTGTACAGCGGGACCTGTCAGTAGTAGGTGTAATTCAGAGGGGTCCCGAGGGGCACGGGTGAAGCAGGCTTGCGGCCCTTGTCGTTCCTGTAAATGTAGACCGCCTCGGCGCTCGCACGCGCAACGTCGGGCACGCAGTCCCCGGTGAAATCGCCGATCAGCAGCGTTCCGGCAGCAGGCGCCGCTAAGGTCGCGATGCGCTTGCCCGCACGGTCGTACATCGCGCCGCTGTTGCCGACCACAATCTCGTCCAATCCGTCGCCGGTCCAATCGATCAGTCCGTGATGGCGGCAGTAATCGCCGCGAATCGTGCCGCGCAAGGTTCCGTCGCCGTCGAGTATCCACATATCGCTTTCGCCTCGTGGCGTATGATCGATGTCGACGAGAATCTCGGGGTTCCGTCCCGGAAGGATGTTGCCAATCGTGATGGACTCGAAATGGTGGCCGGGAATCTCCCGCATTGTGCGGCCAGTACCGTCGATCAGCATGATATCTTGCGCGCCGCAGCACGTCAGCGCGATCCGTGTGTCTTTCGGGTTCTTTGCATGTTTCAGCACGCGCGCGCAATCGAGATGCCCTTTGCGCAGGTCGGTCTTCTCTGAAGCGATAGTCCACATGACACGGCCTTGCGAATCCAGAAGCGCATACCCGGCCATGATCTCGTCGCGCCCGTCGCCATCGAGGTCGATGGGGCGCGCCTGATGCGCGGTCCGATACCCGCCGGGCATCTCGCTTTGCCAGAGCAACTCGCCCGCGCGATTGTAGGCCCAGATGCTCGTATAGCGCGTCTTGACCAGAAAGTCCGTAGGCCGGCCCACGCCGGACAGGTCGCAGAACACGAGGCTGTCGGACGCAGCTTCCGGAATCGGCAGCCGGCGCCGTTCATGGCCCGTGGCGCCGTCCAGTTCCACCAACGCCCTATCCGCTAGAAGCACGACCTCGTTTCGACCGTCGCCGTCCCAATCGTGGATTTGCAGGGCCACGTCGTGATGGAGTTCCTTGCGCCCGAGTTTGGGGTCGCCCCACCGCCAGAGCACGGTCCCATCGAGCTTCTGCGCGACCGCGGCGCTCGTATAGTGCGTATCCTTATCGTTGTGGTTCTGCGCGCTGACTATCTCCACAACGCCGTCGCCGTCCAGATCGCCGGCCACGTTCCAGCAGCCCCCGTACTCCGGATCGAGCTTCACGACGCGCCACGGTTGGACAACGGGAACGTTCTCCCGTAGTTCCCCAACATCGACGGTGTTGAATGCTGGCCCGCTCCGGCCGTATCCATGCGCGCAAGATACGAGCGCCAATGTCGAAATGAGCGTGATTGAAATGAGAACGGATCGCATAGCTCCCTCCTGATGGCTCTTTTCCCGATAGTAGACGAGACCCGAGGAGTAAGGCAAGGCCGTGAAGGCACAGGTATTGTGCGCTCATTCCGAGGCGCATATCTTCGATGCCGTCGGCGTGTATCGAGGCGGAAAGTACGGATTGACCTAGAAGTATGGGGTTGCAATCGAACCGGGCATGGTGTATCGTGTTGGTTGTTGGCGACGATGGGCGTGGGCGAAACACGGGGAAGAGGGCTTTTGCCGCGCTGCGACAGGGTATGGGCAAGCCTGACTATGGGCGCGATGCACGATGTGATGCGGCAGACAGCTTATCCACCTCCGCCATATGAACTTATGATGCATAATCCGAGACCGATCCCAACGGAACAGGTCTCATACGATGGCTGCGTCGATTATAGAAATGGGAAAGGGACAATCCAATGCGCACTTCATTCCACTGTCTGATGGCATTGAGCCTGCTTGCGCTTGTTACGCCGACGGCGTTGGCCGCGGCGCCGAACATCGTATTGAATACCGATTTCGCCTCATTGCCCACTAACTCATACGTGAACGGCAATGCCTACCTCTCCGGAGGCGCCGTGCATCTCACGGACGCGACGGGAAGCCAACAGGGGAGGTTCTTTTTCGACCCCACCGGCCAGATACTGCGCGCGCCCCGCATGAAGGTCGATCTCCGCATCGGAGGTGGTGGTACACCCGGCGCGGATGGGGTCAGCTTCTCGTATGGCTACATAACAGACGAGGGCTTTCAAGGCGAATTGGGAAGCGGCAACGGCCTAATCGTTCGCTTTCGCACCTACACGTTCGATGTCCTTGAGGTTCTCTATAACGGCGCACAGATTGCCAGCGTAGGTATTGCGGATGCGACCATCCGTACCAATGCGTTTGTTCCGTTCGAGGTCAATGTCAACGCCAATGGCGCACTTATTGTCAAGTATAACAACGCCACCTATATTAACCAGACCATCGCCGGATGGAATCCGCAGTCGACCTGGCGTTTCGCCTTCGGGGCGCGCACCGGCGGCGCGTGGGACAACCATCACATCGACAACCTTTCCATCCGCGATTCGCAACCGTATCCGATCTCGATGACCCGGCTGGATGCGACGCCGGTCGGGCCGCCTACGGCCAGTGTGCGTTACAACGTGCTGTACAGCGAGTACGTCCAATCCGTGGACAATGCCGACTACTCGCTGACGCAAGTCAGCGGAACGCCGACCGCCACCATCTCGGCTTCCGGCACGCCAAGTCTGAACGTGTCAGAGAATTTCGCGAGCGGCCCGGGCGTGGGAACGCTCCTGGGCAATGCTTCGGTGTCTGCTGGCTATCTGCACATCACAGACGCCGTCAACAGTCAAACCGGGACATGGACGTATAATCCTAGCCAGACCCTCTCGGCCTTCCGCGTGACGTTCCGTCTCTTCATCGGCAATGGCAACGGGGCGGACGGCGTCTCTTTCGCCTACGGTCCTAACGCCGGCAACCTCTTTGGAGCCGAAGGTCCGGGCGGCGGGCTTATCGTTTCGTTCGATACGTACGATAACGGCGGCGAAGGAACCCCCAATATCACGGTGCGCTACAACGACGTGGACCAGCAGGTAATTCCCAAGACGTTACGGACGGCAACTTGGGTCAATGTCAGCATCAGCGTTTCGGCCACCGGCCTGTGCACCGTCTATCACGACGGCACCAGGACGCACAGCGATATCATCCTCCCCAACTGGAATCCGCAGTCCACGTGGCGCCTTGGCCTGGGCGGGAACACGGGCGGCCTTAACGACCAACAGTTTGTCGACGATCTCACGATTCAGAACAATGCCTACGTGACGACACTTAACACGCTTGGCGGATCGGGTGTCATTCGACTCAATCTCAACAGCGCTGCCATTCAGGACGCTGAGAGTGCCTCACTCGATCCGAATTCGTACACTTCGGGCGAAACGTACACGTTTGACTTCGTCGCGCCGGCGGCGCCCTCGACTCCTGATATGACGGCGGCCACGGACACCAACATCACGACGGACAATATCACGTACGATACGACGCCCGATTTCCAGGGAACGGCCGAAGCCGGTTCGACGGTGCGCATCTACTCGAATGTCGACGGTCTCGTTGGCACGGGCACGGCCACAGGCGGCAATTACCTGATCACGGTCAATGCCTTGACCTCCGGCGCCCATACCATCACGGCAACCGCGACGGACGCCTTGAACAACGTCAGTGCCTCGTCGACGGGGCTGAGTGTAACAATCGACCCCGCGGCTCCGACCGCGGGCACGCCGGCGGCTCCTGCGTATGGGACGTCGAGTCCGATCGTGGTGCCGTATAGCGGCGCGGGCGACACGGGCGGGA
>CAYOCT010000053.1:0-49224 GCA_964402555.1 uncultured Nitrospiraceae bacterium
TAAGGAGCATAAAGAGATCATACAAGGGTGGGTGCAGCGAAGCGAAACCCACCGGAAATAGGGGCGAATCGGTGGGTTCCGCTTCGCTGCACCCACCGCCTCGGCCGCGAGTAACCCGATTACGATTACGAGCACGCGCACGAGCACGACAAGACAGAGCTACATCGAAACTGGGGAACGCTGAGAGCCACCGCGATGGGCTTTGACACGGACCTAGCGCCTTGCTATCCTGCGCGGCGCCACCCAATCGGACAACGCGGCTTGGCATGCCGCATGGAGGGAGTTCTTCGTATGGCCAAGAAACTTCGGATCGGATTCATCGGCGCGGGGGGAATTTCGCACGGACATTGGCACCGCTTGCACGCCACGGGCAAGGCCCAGGTGGTCGCGCTCAACGATCCGAGTCCCGCGTCGCTCAAACGCTTCTACGAACGTTGCCCAGGATCGGAAGGCCTGCCCACCTACGTCGATTATCGCGACATGATCAAGAACGAAGCGCTCGACGGCGTCGTCGTGCAGAGCCCGCACTACGTTCATTACGAACAGAACTACAACTCGTTGGCCAAAGGCCTCCACGTGCTCAGTGAGAAGCCGTTGGTCTGTACGATCAAACACGCGAAGTCGCTCATCAAGAAGGCGAAGGAATCCGGCCGCGTGCTGATGATCTCGTATCAGCGCCACTTCGATCCGATGTTCCGCTACATGCGCGAACAGATCGCCAAGGGCGCTATCGGCGAGGTCCAGTACGTGCAGGCAATCCAGGGCCAGGAATGGCTGCGCGCCGTGAAAGGCACGTGGCGGCAGAAGCTCGCCGAATCCTGCGGCGGACAGCTCAACGATTCGGGCAGCCATCTCGTCGATATCGTGATGTGGGTGACGGGCATGAAGGTATGCGAGGTGGCCGCGTACTCCGACAATTTCAAGACTGAAGTCGACATCAACTCGACGCTCGCCATGAAATTCGAGAACGGCGCGCTGGGCAGCATGTCGGTCATCGGCAACGCCCCGTGCTGGCATGAAGACCACACCATCGTCGGCAGCAAGGGCGCGTTCTATCTGCGCCAGGGCGGCATCGAAGAACTCATCCAGGAAGACGCTACCGGCAAGCGCATCAAGATCAAATTCCCGAAGTACGGAAAGAATCCCGACGCCAATTTCGTCGACTCGATCCTCGGCAAGGACGTGCCGCAGACGCCGCCCGAATGCGGCCTGCGCACGATCGAAGTCACCGAGGCGGCATGGAAATCCGCGGCCTTGAACGGCAAACCGGTGAAGGTTCCGAAGTGATCCTGCGGAAGTCCTCGACGCACGGGAAAGGAACTTCAACGATGAGATATGGCCTTGCCGCGTTGCTGATGGCGGCCGTCGTCGCACTCGTGGGCGCCTGCTCGAAAGAGTCTGCGTCTCCCGCGTCCGGACCTGCGAACGGCCCGGCCTCGGTGTCCTCCGGGGATATGAAAGACGTTCTCGACCAGGTGTGCACAAAGTGCCATTCGCTCAAGCGTGTCGAGAACTACAAAGGCGCGGACGACTGGAGAACCATCGTAGAACGCATGACCGGTGTGCACGGGGCGAAACTTGAACCCGCCCAAGCGCCAGGGTTGGTCGCGTATCTCGACAAAACCTATCCGAAGAAGTGAGCATACGGGAGCGGTGTATTGCGCCGCTCCCGTTCTGTTTCTAGACGGCGAACGAGGGCGCATTGGTGCGCCATTTCCCTCGCGTGAAATCGGGACACGGCACCGGCGCGCCACCCCGGGCGATCGACTCTTCCGAAAGCCCGACGACGCAACTCATCGTCACGGAATCGTAGACGTCGACGGGGGTCTGCGTCTTGTTGCGGACGGCGTCGAGGAACTTGATCAGTTCGAGGTAGTCCGTGCCGCCATGGCTGAACTCGCCGGCCTCGTCCTTCATGGCCTGCCACCACGGGTGCTCGTACTTCTCCTGGTACGGCGCGAACGGTTCCCACTCATGATACTTGGGGCTCTTGTCCTCGATGTACACGGAACTCTTGTCTTCGTCGTACAGGCCGAGCGTGCCCTGGATCATCCAGCGGTTGTCGTAGGGACGCGGCAGTTGCATGTCGTAATTGATAACGATGGTCTTGCCTTTCTGCGTCCGGACGAGCGAGGTCACGATGTCGCCCTGCTTGTACACGCGTTTCGCGTTGGGATGGTCCGGGCCGAACTTCCGCGCGAAATACGCGTTGATGGCGCGTGAGTCCGTCGCGGTCGACGCGAGGGTCGCAAAGGCGTCGCCGCGGTTGATGTCCATCCAGCTCAGGACCGGGCCGAGGCTGTGCGTGGGGTATTGGTCGCGGTTGTGGTTGACGAGGAACTCGCCGCCCCAGCGCATGTTGCCCTGCGGGTCGAAGAACCAATGGTCGATGCAATCGTGCGAGTGCGCGCAATGGCAATGCACGATCTCGCCGAACAATCCCTCGCGGATCATACGCAGCACCGCGAGATTGTCGCGCCGGAAACTCCAGTTCTCCATCATCATGCACGGGACCTTCGTTTCCTCGTGCGTGTTGACCAGCGCCCAGCATTCTTCCAAGGTGGTCGCGCAGGGCACCTCGACTCCGGCGTACTTGCCGCTCTTCATCGCGCACACGGCCATCGGCGTGTGCCAGTTCCACGGCGTCGCGACGATCACCGCGTCGAGATCGTCGCGCGCCATCAGGTCGCGGAACGCCTCTTCGTTCTTCGAGTAACCTTCCGGCTTGGCCTGTCCGGCCTTGACGACGAGGTCCTGGGCGCGGGCGAGGTTGTCCAGGTTGATGTCGCACACCGCCGGGATCGAGACGTCTTTCATTTGCAGCATGATCCCGAGCAGCGACGTGCCGCGATTGCCCGTGCCGACCACGCCGACGCGCAACGGCGCTGCCGGGTCCGGCGCGGCCTGCCCGCTTGCGGCAAGCGACGATCCCAACGTCGCGGCAACCCCGATTCCCAAGAACGACCTGCGGTTCAACTCGTGTGACATTGCGCGTCCCTCCGCTTCTGGTAGCCCTGTTCGTCGATCAGCCTGTCAAAAATCGCGGCCCATTGCAACATGCCGGCGCCCGGTTACTGCGGGTATCATCACTCGATGTTCCGAGGCGATCTGCGGTCCCTCCCGTCCCTATACGGCATGTCGCGCCTACCTGCACTATTCACAAGCCCGTGGCGTCATTGCGAGGATGGGCTTCAGCCCGACGAAGCAATCTCCCCGGCCTGTTGTGCGCAGAAGTTCAGGGGATTGCTTCGTCGGGCTGAAGCCCATCCTCGCAATGACACGAGAGTGGTTGTCGTTGAGTTCATGCCAAGTCTTTGGGCAGAAGCGCTTTCCCGGCCAACGGTTACCTTCTTCTCGTCAAGAGATAGTGTGAACAAGGCGGGCTGAGATTGAACGACCGTGGCGCTTAAGCTAGAGTCGTACCGCGTCCCGAGTGGGCCAGGGACATCGGCGTTTGCGGCGTTCAATGAGGCGAACCATGCAGGACGGGACTTCACGCGCAAGGAGACAGCCAAGCCTTCTGCGTGCGCTCGGCGGGCAGTTCGAGGCGCGCGAATTGCGCCGCTATCTCGCCGTCGAAGCGCTGATATTCTGGGGGCTGATCGTCCTCTGTTGGAGCCTGATCCCGCGCGCGAACCAATTCGGCATCATGACGCATTCGTTCAGTTATCTCGGCGGTTTCGACTCGTGCCACAATCCGCGTTGGTGGTGGGTCTTCTCGATCGCCATGACGTTCTGGGGGGCGGCAACCGTGCCGACCGTGTTCTACATGTACCGCCGTTTCGCCCGAGTCCATGTTCGTTCCGCGGGTATCGGCGCGGCCATTCTGCTGATCGGGTGCGTGGGCATCGCGTTGGTCGGCCTGATCCCGACCGGGCACTCGGCCGTCATAGGCGGGTTCAATTGGGGTCGAGCCCATCGCGCCGCGGGGCTCACCGTGGCAATCGCGTTCGGCATCGGCATCTTCTGGCACGAGATCTTGCTCTTCATCGACGGGTTCACGCGCAAGACGCTTGGCGTCCACGGCTATTGGCGCTACGTCCGGCCGTATACTTTCTGGTGGGTCATGGCCTTTCTCGCGACGTATTTCCTGACGGCGTGGGTCTTCGTCTACGAGCGCATGAAGGTTGAGGCCGCCGCTACCGGAAGGCATCTCGAAGGCTCGTGGACCGAGGCCCTGAACACCTGGTACTCGATACCGTTTTGGGAAACGGTCATGATCGTTACGCTGTACATTTTCCTGGCGTGGCTGCCTTTGGTCCTTCCGAACGAAGTGCCCGAACATGAAGACGCCTGATATGACGCGAACCCATCGACACGGCCGCCGCCGTCGAAAACTCTCGTGGCCCGGCGCGCTGTTGGTCGCGTTTGCGGCGCTCCTGGCGCTCCTGATTGTCGCGGCCCGGTTCCTGCCGAAATCGGGCGCGTCCGCCGAAATTCAGGCCATTCTCGATACCGCGCGGCAGGATCAAGCCGCGCGCGCCGCCGCCGTCGAACGGGCGAAGAAGCAGCTTCCCTCGGACGCAATCGTACGCGCGGATTGGGATTTCCGGCCAATCCTGCGAGCGTTCCAGGGCGGGCGCCTCGATCCGCTGATGACCCTTGTGTCGGGTTACGTGCACCATGGCGAACCCCTTCCCGAAGCTGACCTGGACGAGATTCGTAGGACCCTTCGCCACAAGCGGCCCGCCTCGCCCGGCGACCCGTTCTATTTTCCAATTCACTTCGAGGACCTCACCGGATCCGAGTTAGTGCCGCGCCTGTGCGAGTTCCTGAACCAATCGAAGCCCCTCCGCGAACTCGAGGCCGCGCGATCCTATGGCCTGCTCGACGCCATCGCAGACGCCTATCGCAATCCGCTCGAATCAGGCCTCGTCAACATCAATGTTCTCATCGCGGGTAGGGCGGCGTGCGAACTCCAGGCCGGTGACGCGCAACGCGCGCTGGATTCCCTATGCTCCGGATACGCGCTTGCGTCGTTGCTCGCCGACTGGGCTCATCCCTATGGGCCGAGCAACCGGTACTACGCCGACCGCATTCTCGATTGCGTTCTATGGCGCGTCGTGGACGCCGCGCCGCTCGATGCCGCGAACCAGGATCGCATCGTTTCGCTACTGGACTCCCGCAAGCCGGCGGACCGCCTCGAGAAGATGTTGCTCGTCTATGCGGCGAGACTCGAAATAGGAGAGGAATCCGACCATCGCGGCTACCCCAAACCGTTCGACGTCGCCTTCGCATTCACCGGGCGCGGGGCATTGGCCTCGGCACGGCAGCTAGTTGCCGTTCTCGACAAGCCGCCTTACGAAACGCGCGACGTGCAGAAGGCCGTGAGCGCCCACCGCGCCGCGGGTTACTGGGTCAACCGCTTCGTCGACAGCGCCGTCGGCGACTACAGGACACATGCCCTCGAATCGATGATGGGCGACATCGCCCGGCTTGTGTTCGCGCTCAAGGCGTGGCGTCGCGATCACGGCGCCTACCCCGCCACGTGCGATGCGTTGAAGCCGTTTCCTTTGCCCTCGTTTCCAAAGGATCCTATTCACGGCGCGCCCATCGTCTACGAAACCGACGGCCAGAGCTTCACGCTGTCGGGCGCACCGGACGAGGCAATGTGGAAGGAACAGTACTGGATCGCCTGGAACTGAACGGCTAGATCTTCTTGGGGATTGGAAACAAGACTTCCATTTGAAACACAACGACAAACCCGAAAATCGCGCCCGATACGCCTGCCACGAATGTGACGAATGGGTTTTGAATGAACCAGGCCACCGGGAGCGAGAATGCCAGCGCGCTGCCGAACACAAGCGTGGCCACCACCGCGCGCCGCGCCTTCCATAGCGGCACAATCATAAGAATCCCGCAGAGAAGTCCAAGCGGCGGTCCTAGCGTCATGCCGTAAAGCGCCGCGAGAACTAACGTAGTAAACCCATCGCTCCCCGGATCGCTCTCGATCGAAAGATGCACGAAGACCGCGGAGGCCGCGCATACGCTTCCCAAGAACGGACACGCCAGCAGAGCAAATAGCGCCTGTTTGAGGCACGCACATGCGAATGAGTTGGGAGTTGCCATGGTTCTGGAGCAACGACAGCCTATCAGACTCAACCCGGTTATCCTGGTATGGCGCTTACTTCGGCACGGGCACGCTTTGGAGCACGTGGGCTACGGCCTCTTCGCAGGTCAGGCCCTTCGCGACGAACTCGGGTTTCAGGATGAGGCGGTGTTCGAGGCAGGGGAAGGCCATGCGGCGGATGTCGTCGGCGTTGACCGTGTCGCGGCCCTGGATCGCGGCGTGGACGCGGCTGGATAACACGAGCGATTGCGTCGCGCGCGGACCGGCGCCGTACTTGATGGCCGCGTGGTTGCGCGTGATGCGCGTGAGCGCCGTTGCGTAACGGACCATTGCCGGGGGAAACGCGATGACTTCGAGCGAATCGCGCAGCATCGCGAGACGCTCCGCGGTCAGCAGCGGTTCGATCGTACCGCTTTCGAGGACAGTCTCCGGCGCGTCCTTTGTCAGCATGCGCCCCGCGAGTTTGAGTTCTTCATCTTCGCGCGGATAGCCAACCCGGATCTTGAGCATGAACCGGTCTTTCTGCGCCTCGGGCAGCGGGAACGTGCCTTCGGATTCGATCGGGTTCTCGGTGGCGAACACCGTGAAGTTAGGCGAGAGTTGATAGGTCTCGCGATCGATGGTGACGGTGTGTTCCTGCATGGCCTGGAGCAGCGCGGATTGCGTCCGCGCCGGGGCGCGGTTGATCTCGTCCGCGAGCAGGAACGTCGTAAAGATCGGCCCTTGAATCAGCGTGAACTCGCTGGTTTTCGGATTGAACACGTTTGAGCCAAGGATATCGGTCGGAGTCAGGTCGGACGTGAATTGGATGCGGTGGAACGTGCAGCCGAGCAGATACGCGAGCGTCCGCACGAGCAGCGTTTTCGCGACGCCGGGCACGCCTTCGACGAGCGCATGGCGTCCCGCGAAGATCGCGATCAAGGCATGGTCGACGACCTCGCTCTGGCCAATAATGACTTTGGCGACTTCACGGCGCGCCTGGTTCAGCACATGGTGAATTTGTTCGAGTACTTCGCTCAAGGCATGCCCTCCGTCTGGAACCAGTATAACAGGGGCTAGGGGTTAGGGACTAGGGATTAGGGGCTAGGGGCAGGGCTGGCCACTTCGTCCACCTTGTCCACTCATTCCATCCCGATCCGCACTAGCACCGCGCCATGACCGGGCACGGCCGCGGTGAAAGCGCCTTCCGCCGGAGAGAGGTCCTTCTGCAGCCACAGATCGCGCACCTTGTGTTTTCCACTGAGGCCCAAATCCTTCCAGGCCGCGGTTACGTCGGCTCGCACGGGGCCGCGGTTGAACAACGCGACGGCAAGGCTCCCGTCGGACATCGGTTTGGCCCACACTTCGCTCCAGGCCGAGCGCGTCCTGCACGACGCCTGTTTCCCGAGCGGGTCCTGATTGACGTCGAGCACTTCGTCATTCGTGATCAACGCAAGGGTGAACGGATCGAGTTGCGAGAGGTCGCAGCCGAGCAACAACGGCGCGGCGAGAATGCACCATAGCGTGATATGCGTAATCTGCTCGTTTGGCTTGAGCACCGTCGGCCGGACATTCGGTCCCCATCCGACGTTGCCCACGACGAGCATGTCAGGATCGTTCCAGTGGCCCGGCCCGGCGAACGCGTCTTTGCCCTGCTGATCGAATCCTATCCGCGACATGCTGTCCCACGTGTCGCCGATATCGCCGGTGGTCCGCCACAGGTTGCCGCCGACGTCCGCGCCCCATTTCCACACCTCGCCCATGCCGTACTGGCAGAGGCTGTACACGATGTCGCGGCCGCAGGCGTCGAGCGCCGTGCGCATGACCCGGTACGGTTTCTGCAACTCGTCGAGGCCGGGGCCTTTCGCGATCTGCCCGTAGCTGCACCAGTCGTACTTGAGATAATCGACGCCCCACGCCGCGTAGGTGTTCGCGTCCTGCTGTTCGTGTTCGTAGCTGCCGGTGTACCCCGCGCAGGTCTTTGGACCGGGCGACGAATAGATGCCGAACTTGAGCCCACGCGCATGGACGTAGTCCCCCAGCGCCTTCATATCCGGGAACTTCTTGTTCGTCTCGACCTCGCCCGAAGCGTCGCGCTCGTCCTCCCACGCGTCGTCAATATTGATGTACTGATAGCCGTGCGCCGCGAGGCCGCTCTTGACCATCCAGTCCGCCGCCGCGCGGACCTTCTCCTCGTCGACCGCCACGCCCCACACGTTCCACGAATTCCACCCCATCGGCGGCGTCAGCGCAAGCTTGTGTTCGCCGCCCACGATCGTGAGGCCGCGCGCAGCCGTGCCTTTTGGACCCGTCACGCTGAGTTCGACCTCGGTCGTGCCCTCGGCGTCGAGCGCGCCGGAAACGATCCCGGTCTGCGCATCGAGCGTCAGTCCTGCGGGCAGGCCCTTCGCCGCGAACGCGAGCGGCGCTTCGCCGGTTGCGGGGATACGGAACAGGAACGGGCGTTTCGGCGTCGCGCCAACGATGCGCGGTCCGTGGATCGCCGGTTCAGGCTTAGTTCCCGAAGCGATCGGCGGCGCAGGTTCGCTTGCGATCGCGGCGCTCACAGGCTGCTCTTGGGTCTTCGGTATGAGGATCAACGCCGCGCCGGCCCAGTCCGCATGATCGATCTTGTTGCCGTCGCCCGCGTCCGATACGAGCAGCAGGAGTTGCCGCGCCCCGGCGAGTTCTACCGCCATGCGCTTCGGCGCATCGCCGCCGCGCATCGGACCGCTGTCCGCGACCCGCTGGCCGTCCACCCAGATCTCGAACGTAACCGAGCCTTGATTCTTGGTCTCGTCGTCCACACCCACGAACGATTCGAACCGTTGCGCTACGCCCTTCAAATCGATCAGAAACTCGCTCGGCGCATGGGTGCCGATGCCGTGGGTATACGTGTCGCCTCCGAGCGAAATCGGGAATCCCATGATCGAACGCCCGGCCTGCGGCTTCTTGTAACTCTGATTCATCGTGCCGAGGTCCAGCGTATCGAGCCAGATCCCGCCCTTGGGCGGCTTCTTGCCGCGAAGCGAATCTTCGCCCATCGCCATAACGGGAACCATAGCGGCTACTGCAACGGCCAAAACGAACAGCCTCGAATACGATCGAGCGTACATCATGAATCGACTCCTATAGTCCGGCAGCCACAATACACGTGCCGTCTCTGGCGTTCAACGCGATTCCCAAGTGCGCGAGCACACGGACGTACACGGACATGCACAGCGCGGCAGAACCGCAGCCAAGAAATGGAAAGAAATGAAAGCCTTAAGTCTGAGATCGGCTCTCACCAAAACTCACAGATCAAAGACGCTTCTGCAACGCTTCGTACTACTATCCGCCAGAATCTTGTTTTCTTAGCAAGAAGTTGAACTACAAATCGTGTAAGCTGGCTCCACATCGGGTGGTAGCGGGTGCTAAATCTGCGGTGTTTATTTCGTTTCGTACGACCTACAGCCTTCGATTTTGGTTGCGGCTATGCCGCGCTGTGTTCTTCGTGGCCTTCGTGGTAGAAGAATCACAGGAACCGGACTACCACGAAGAACACGAAGAACACGAAGAAACACCGCAGAGTTGACACGCGCCATGGTGTTCTCATCGTTCTGACCCGAATCGTTCTATCATCGCTTCTTGTCTGTACGCAGGACGATTGAGAACAAGACGATTCCATTTTTCAACAAGTTGATGGAAGACGACAGATAGGAGTACGGACGAAAGGGACTCTTGCGTAGCGGCGTGAGGGTCCCCGGCGATCACTTGCCCAGAACACGGAGCACGAAGATGACGAAGCTGGCGATCGTGCCTTGGGCGCCGAAGACAATACCCAATATCCATGCCAGCATCCGCAGGCCGTTGGGCTTCATGAAGACGATTTGATGCGCTGCGTCGTTGTCTTGAGGCTGGCCGAGTCCGTGGATCCGAAAGATGTATCCGCCTGGTCCGGGAATGCTGTAGCGCCGCAAGGCCATGCGGAACGTGCTGAACCCCGAGGTCGAGGTGCGAAACACAACGGGACGTCCGTCGACGATACGCCCGTCCTCGCAACGCAGTTCGTACGACAAATTGGCGAACCGGCGTGTGAAGCGCGGTCCTTCGATGCACAGATTGACCGGACCCTCATGCGCGAACTCGATGTGCTGTTCCTCGGCCAGCGGCAGTTCCATGATGACCGCGTTGCGCACCATCCGGATAACGCCCACGATGGACGTGCCCAGAAGCGCAAGCGAGATGCAAAACAGCGGAATCCCGATCCAAATGAAGTTGCGGTAGATCTCGGTTAGCACGTTCATTGCGGTCTCCCCTGTCACGTCGCGGCTCGCGGATCAATCCAGCCAGCCTCTGAAGTACTCCTGATGCGCCTCGCACCGGCACTTCTTGTCCCACGGAGTGGCGCATCGGCCGATGAGTTCGATGCGCGGCGCGGCTTCGGCCTCGGTTAGCGGGCCTTGCATCGCCACGGTGTCCTCGCCGCAAAACGACTCGGTCCACGCCGCCACGGTGTATACGCCGCAATGCGGGCAACGATAGTAAACGTCGGTCTGCTCGTCGCCCATGACGCTGCCGCATATCGAGGCGACGCGGCCGGTGGCGCCTTCGCCTTCCAGCGGCTTGCCGCATCCTGAGCATTCAGCCATGGCTTCTTCGATCAATGCGCGTGCGCGCTACGCAACGCCGCTACGAGTTCCTCGACCTTCTGAAAACGCCTGCGCGGGTCCTTCTCAAGGCATTTCGATACGACCGCATCGAGTTCCGGCGGGATGTCTTCCGCGAGCGCGCTGGGCGGCGGCGGGACTTCGGTCTGCTGCCGCTGCATCACGTCGCCGGCGCCGAAGACCATCTTGCCGGTAAGCATCTCGTGGATCACCAGGCCGATCGAATAGATGTCCGACCGTCCGTCGACGTCGCTGCCGAGCGTTTGTTCGGGCGACATATACGCGGGCGTGCCCATGACGACGTTCGATGCGGTGATGCGCGCGGATTCGGCTTTCGCGAGACCGAAATCGGTAAGCTTCACGAGGCCGCCTTTGGCGAGCAGGATATTGTCGGGCTTGATGTCGCGGTGGATGATGCCAGCCTTGTGGATCGCGTCGAGCGCGGAGCAGGCCTGGATGGCGATGTTGAGGGCCTCGCGCGGCGTGAGCCGGCCCTTCTCGCGCACGTGGCGAGTCAGGTTCTGGCCTTCGACGTATTCCATCGCAATATAGCCCTTGCCCATGCTCGCGCTGATATCGTAAATGCTGATGATATTCGGATGATTGACGCGCGCGGCGGCCTTGGCTTCGCGGACGAACCGCTGCCGGTATTCGTCGGAATCGTCGACGAGCGACCCGAGGAACTTGAGCGCGACGCGCCTGTCGAGCTGCGTGTCGCGCGCAAGATAGACGACGCCCATGCCGCCCCGGCCCAACTCCTGTTCGAGCCGGTACCGTCCGCCGAGCAGGTTCTCGACCATCTCCATGACGTGCGTCTCTTGCGCGTCCGCAGAGGGTCTTGCGCCGGGCGCAGGTGTGGCGGACGGAGCGCCCATCGAGATGCGCGAACTGATGCTCGACAACCGCTGGGCCACGTCCTTATATCCGACGTCGACAGTCCGGATCTTGTAGAGATACTCCTGCGACTTCTCGAGTTTACCGAGTTGCTCGTAGGCGAGCGCGAGCATGTAGAAATAGTCGATGTTGGCGTGCTCGACGCGCTTGCCGAGGAGATGGTTGTCGAGCGTGGCGACGCAGTGCGCGTAGTCGTGGAGTTCGTAGAAGCAGCGGCCGAGCAACGCGCGCGACACGTCGAAGGTCTTGTCCGTCTCTTTGATTTGTTGCAAGAGGCGGATGGCTTTTTCGAAGTAGCCTTTGTGCGTGCAGGCAAGCGCCGCGCCGTAGAACTCGCCGGCCTTCTCATAGCATTTCGCCGCGCGTTCGATATCGTTGGCCTTGCCGAAACAATCGCCCGCGCGCCGGAAATCGCCCGCGCCTTCGTACGCCATGCCGGCCTCGGCCCAGCGTTCGCGCATTTCGTAGAAGCGCGCGCCGATCTGATGCGCTTCCTTGGTACGGCCCGCCTCGCGCATGCACTGCGCGCCCTCTTCAAGCTTCCCGGCGAGCACATACACTTCGCCGGCATGGGCCAACTGGCCCGCTTCGCGGAACAGGCGCGCGGCGAGATCGTACCGCTTGGCGTACTCGAAGCGCTGCGCAATGGGCGTCAACAACGCGGTGCGCTCTTCCGGTTTGATCTTCGGCCGCGCGGCCTCGTTTTCGAGCAGGGCATAGCATTCTTCCGCGGCCTTGACCTGCACATCGCCCGGGTCCTTAGCGCTGGCAAAATAATCGGTGAAGGTCTTTACGGCGAGCGGATACTTGGCCGACTTCGCGTACGAAGCCGCGGCGCCGGGGAGATTGCCGAGTTTGAGATATGCCGCTGCGGCGCCCCGGTGATTCTTGGTTTCCTCAAAGAAGCGTGCGGCGGTCGTGTAATCGCCTTCCTTCATGAGCAGTTTCGCGGCCTTGTTGGTATAGCCCGCGAGCGCCCATTCCATGGCGGCGCGTTTGCGGTCCTTGGCCTTGCCAAACCACTTCGCGGCGTCTTTGTGTTTGTTGAGCGAAGCGAAGGTCTCGCCCAGGCGGTCGTACTGCTTGGATTTCTTGAGGGGTGCGATAGTCTTTTCAAGGTTGTGCGCGGCCTCGATCGAGTCGACGAATGCGCCGCCCTGTTTGGCGGACAGATCGATGCCGTCGACCTCGAGCCAGTCATCCTTGCCGAAGAAGCGCAACACGCGCTCCTTGGTGCGGCGGAACGCTTCCAGCACAATCAGGAGCAGCAGGATAACGATGACTACTTTGACGGCCACGGCGGCCCATCCTGTGCCGAGGTCGACGCCCGTGTACTGCTTGAGCAACGACAGGGGCCATTGGAGCCACGTGTTCCAAACAGTCGTCTTCAGAAACCCCATGCGGATTATCCTCCAGCTTTGGGCCTCAGCAATTGTATCCCGCGTCCCGAAATCGCCAGCTCGAGTGTGCCCTTCGTGACGACAGCCTCCCGTGCGTCATCCGGATCGTGAAAACGCACCTGGTTCAGTCCGTCGAGTCCCTGCAATGCGTACTGCACCGGGTCGGCGCATTCGTTGACGACGAGGATCCACGTGGCGCCGTCCACGTTCTTCGCGAGCGCCTTGACTCCGTATTCGCCCGAACGGCCCATCGGCGCGACGCGGACCTTGGGCTGGACTTTCGCGTCGGGCGCGGACCACGTCGGGGCGCGGTCGGCCAATTCGCGGACCACCTTGAGCAGGTCGTGCCATAGATCGGAATCCTTTTCGATATACGCCGTGCCCCAATACAAGATGCCGCGCGCGCCGTGCGCGATCGCGTCGTACGCCATGAAGCGCGTTTCTTGGACAGTCGGACGGCGTTTCTTGTCGCGGTCGACGAGCGTCGGGTTCTTATCGAGGTCCGCCCAGCCGAATCCCTGCAAGACCATCCATACGGGCTTGCCCGGGGCCGCTTGCTGCATGCGATCGGTGTACGCTCCGACCGATACTTCGGACAGGTCGCGAAGGTCCGAATGGCCGACCAAGTGTTCGGGAATCGGATAGATGTCGCACCCCACCACGTCGGCGGCTTTGTCGAAGGCCGCAAGCTGGCTG
Source organism: uncultured Nitrospiraceae bacterium (assembly GCA_964402555.1). Lineage (GTDB taxonomy): Bacteria > Hydrogenedentota > Hydrogenedentia > Hydrogenedentales > SLHB01 > CAYOCT01. The sequence continues at coordinate 13,689 of CAYOCT010000053.1, forward strand.
ATTTCGTTGCGCGGCGCATGGTTCATCCAAACAGGATGATTCGGATCGAGACCCTTCAGTGCCTTGTAGCCTTCCAGCATGCCTGCGCACATGGTGTCCGCCGCCTTCGCGGCGCTGGCAATGACGAGGTTAGGCGAGGGCGACGGAGTCCCCAGTTGTTTCCAGATGTCGTCGGCCAGCCGTTCGGAAGCGGCAAACTCTCCGCGCTTGAACAGCACCGTCGCTTCCTCGCGCCGTTCGCGAAGGCGCTCGGCAAGGTCTTTGTCGTCGAGGGCTTCGATGGCCTCCTTCTGGAGGGGAGGTTCATCTGTCGAGCGCCATTTCATAGGCCCGTACCAGCAGTTCCACAACGCTTCGTCGGGGACTTCCCACGCGAGCAACGCAGGATGCGGAGCGAAGGTATCGGCCAGTTCTTTGAGTTTCTTCTCGCGCTCGGCGCGATCCACGCTCAGATCAATCGAGCCGCCGACGTTGATCCACGCATGCAGCCCGGCCGCTTGCAATCGGTCCAGCGCCGCGGCTTCGGCCGAAGCGTGTACCAGGTTGAACCCGGCATCCGCCACGTTCTTGAGTACCGCATCGTCGCTGGGATTCTCATACAGGCCGAGGACGAAAGTCCGCTGTCCGTCCACGACCGCCATCCGGTCCGGAGCAATGCTCACCTGCGCCGCGCCCGCAACGCCAAGGGCGATCCCCGCGGCTGCTATCATACCTAGCGTCTTTCCTCCCATGTCCGCACTCCTTCCACGTCAAGCCCTGCTTCGTTGTCAACGCCGGGAAAGCACCGCGGATTCCCTCCGCACCGGCTCGCTTTCGGGCAGAGTCAGCCCTGCCAGATTCTCGATTGTTGCCAGCACGAGGCTCGCGGCGCGGTCCCACGCCGCCGAGTCCGCATCCGGTCCGTTCGGAACGCGCACGATGTATCCTTGCGGAACGCCCGCGCCGCATAGCTGGCTGTGCACCTCGTCGCTCGCCGCGATGATAGGCCCCGGAGGATGGTCCGAAGGGCGGACCTTGCGATGGAGCCGATAGACCAGCGGCACGATCGGGATTGCGGTGCGGTCGGCGATCGGGAGCGGCGCCGAGGTAATGCAGTCCACAATCGCGTTGAACGGAGCGATCGTCGAGGGGTGTTTGGCAAGACGTGTCAGAAAATACGGGGCCAGATAGCGGAACAGGGGACGCGCGCCGAGCCGGGCCAGATGGATGCCGTCGACACATTCGGTCGGCTGTTGTTTGCGGCCGAATCGAAACCCGTGGTGATGGCACACCCACACGACGTAGTGGCCCTGGGCCGCGATGCGCGAGAAGACCTCGTGCGCGTACTGCTCTGGAAAACCCGCCCGCGGATGCATCCAGTCCCGCCCACAAAATAGCAGTATCCGCTCCATGACCCGATTTTACCAGACCGCTGCGCGGGATGCACCACGGCGCGTTGTCAAAGCGCGCGGTTGAAAAGCGCGCCCGACTTCCGCGCGTCGTGGAATGGCGAAACGAAGACCATGGAACGGATCGACGCGCTGTGCAGAAAGTTCCGTGCTGGGAAACAATTGCTTGCGGGCGCAGTTTTCGCTCGCGGATGCCTGAGAACTTACCGTATTGATGTCCAAGGACTTAACGCGAATTGCGGGCCGAATGCGGCGTTGGCACAGGGCTTGCGCTTTCGGAAAGCGACCTGAATCCCATACAGGTCTACCCTCGTGAGTGGTTGGCCCGGGGTGCGAAACGGTACCCATTGCCGTTTCCAATCCGTCGCTGGAATACCCACCGGGCCACCGAAGAGTTATCGTCTTCGGACGGAGTGACGCCCGCCCGAAACGTTGCGATACATCGCGTGTGCAGCGCGGAGGAGAGATGTAAGGGTGGTTCCAGGACTGTATGCCGCGGCATCGGGGATTATGGCCATCGAAGATCGACAGGCCGTGATCGCCAACAACATTGCCAACGCCTCGACCGTTGGCTTCCGCAGCCAGCAGACCGCGCAGAAGGGGTTTCGCCAAGTCTTTTCGGAGAAGCTTGCGAGACCGTTGCGCTTCACCACCAATAGCGCGCCAGGGGGCGGCGTCAAGAACGTCGAGACCTACACGAGCACCGAAGCCGGCCCCCTGGCCGCTACCGACGACCCGCTCAACGTCGCCTTGTCCGGTCCGGGGTACTTCGTTGTCGACACGCCCAGCGGCGAACGTTACACCCGCGCGGGCAATTTCGTCATCGACAACGATGGCCAGCTTGCCACGGCGGCGGGGTACAAAGTCGAAGGTTCCGGAGGCGCGTCCATCGACGCGCGTGGCGGCGATATCCAAATTGCGGGCGACGGCACGGTGAATGTGAACGGCGCACAGTCGGGCCGATTGCGCGTGGTCGAGTTCGAGGACCCGCATATGCTGACCCGCGAAGGCAACGGCCTGTACAAGGCGTCCGAAGCCGCGGCCAACCGATCGGCCGAGGCCGAGAAGACGACGGTGGTGGGCAAGACACTCGAGATGTCGAATGTCAGTCTGCCGAAGGAAATGGTCAATTTGATCCAGGCGCTTCGCGCCTACGAAGCGAATCAGAAAGTCATCACGGCGACGGATGAGACGATGTCGCGCCTGATCGAGCAGGTCGGAGCGCCCTCGTAATGCCGCCGAACGCGGAACGAGTGAAAGGGCGGACCTCTCTTTGAAGGGGAGAGGCCCACGGAGGACCAGATGATTCGAGCGTTGTTCACATCGGCGACCGGCATGATCGGGCAGCAGATGAACATCGACACGATCGCCAACAATCTGGCGAACGTGAACACCACCGGATTCAAGAAGAGCCGCGTGAACTTCCAGGACCTTCTGTACGAAACGGTGAAACCCGCGGGTACGGAGACCGCGGCGGGCACGACGATTCCGGAAGGCATCCAGATCGGCCACGGCGTGCGCCCCTCGGCCATCGCGAAGATCTTCACGCCGGGCAATCTCATCCAAACGGGCAACGCGCTCGACCTGGTTATCGAAGGCAACGGATTCTTCCAAATCGAACTGCCTGACGGCACGACCGCGTACACGCGCGACGGTTCGTTCAAGATGAATCAGGAAGGCACGATCATGACCGCGGACGGCTATCCGCTGACGCCGACCATCACCGTGCCCACGAACTATGAACAACTCACCATCGGCTCCGATGGAACCGTCTCGGCCCGCGTGCCCGGCTCGACGACCGCCGACAACGTCGGCACGCTCGAACTCGTGCGGTTCCCCAATCCGGCCGGCCTGGATGCGCGGCTCGGCCGCAACCTCCTCGTCGAGACGCAGGCCTCGGGCACGCCCACGACGGGCCAGCCTGGCCTCGATGGCATCGGGACTATCGAGCAGGGGTTCGTCGAGAACTCGAACGTGCAGGTTGTCGAGGAAATCCTCCAACTCATCATCGCGCAACGGGCGTACGAAGCGAATTCAAAAGTGATCCAGGCGTCCGACGAGATGCTGCAATTGGCCAACAACGTGAAACGGTAATCGATGAAGCGAGCCCGGCATAGCCTAATCGTGACGATCCTCTTCCTCATGGGATGGGGGGCCGCCGCCTATGCGGGCGACACAGTCACCCTCAAGGACGACCCAAGCATCCACGGCCCGGCGGTCACGCTGGGCGAGGTCGCGGATATCCAGGGCGACCATGCCGAAGCGCTCTCGGCGATCGAACTCGGCCCGCCGCTGACACCCGGCGCGTCGCGCCGCCTGGACGTAGCGCTCGTCGTGTCGCGCATCAAGGCATCGGGCGTCGAAGCGGAAAGCATCGAACTGCGTGGCCCGCGGAGTATCACCGTCTCGATGCAGCACCACGCGATCTCACGCGACGACATCGCCGAAAGCTTGCGGCAATTCATCGAGAGCGAGATGCCCTGGGATCCGGCGACGACCCAGATCGAGGTCGCGTTGCCGCCCCAGGATCTGATCGTCCCCGAAGGAAACATCGAGTTCGCGTGGAAGACCGACCCGCAGTTCCGTTATCTCGGGACCGGGGGATTCCGCGGCGCGCTCAGTGTCGATGGCAAGGACGTGCGAACCATCACGTGCCGCGCCACGATTGAAGCGTTCGCCGAAGTCGTTGTGGCGGCGGAAGACCTCCCACGCGGCAAGATCCTCACGTTGGACGACATGGTGACGCAGAACCGCCCTTTGTCCGCGTTGAACCAACCGGGGTACAAAGACCCGGTCGAACTTGTGGGCATGATGGCGCGCACCGCCATCTCCGCCGGCGAAACGATCACCAAACGCAGCGTCAAGCTGCCTTCGATTATCAAGCGCAATCAGATGGTCTCGGTTGAAATGCGGGCTGGGGGGCTGCAAGTACAAACCCAGGCCCGCGCGGCTATGGATGCCGCCGCCGGCGATCTGATTACGTGCGTGAATATGGGATCGAAACAGGAATTCCAGGGCATTGTCCGCAAGGACGGAACGGTGGTGGTCGAATGAGACGCGGATACGACATCGGAATTTGCCGTTGGGCCGTGGGTGTGGCGCTTGTCATGGCACTGGGCGCGGCGGATGCGGACTCGCTCTTCAAAGAGGCATCGGTCAAGAAGGGCACGCTCATCGCCAAACAGAACCGCTTCGAGGTGGGCGACATCATCACCGTGATGGTCAACGAGTCGATCAACGCCGCCACCACCTCGAACACGAACACTAAGAAGGAAGCCGATGTCACGTCGCAGGCCGAGGCCGGCTCGAACGAGTTCCTCGTCGCGAACAAGCCCGGCATGAACATCCTGAACAAAGAGCAGTTGCCGAACTGGGACATCGCCACGAAGAACGAGACGAAGGCACGCGGCCAGACGAACCGGGTCGCGACGTTGAAAACGTCGGTAAGCTGCATGGTCAGGGAAGTGCGCGACAACGGCATTCTGGATATCGAGGGCGAGAAGACGGTGAGTATGAACCGCGAGGATTGCCGCCTGTTCGTCAGCGGCCTGGTCCGCGCGCGCGACATCACGCCGTCGAACACCATTACGTCGAGCCAGATCGCCAACGCCAGCGTGATCCTGAAAGGACGCGGGCCGCTGTGGAATAACCAGCGGCGCGGTTTGATCACGCGGTTTCTCGATTGGGTTTCGCCTTTCTAGGCCGGAGAATTCTGCGGTTGACAGCCTAAGTTGAGTGTGTCTCCGCAATCGCAGTCGTGATCGTGATCGTAATCGTAATCGTAATCGTAATTGAAGGAAGGTATCGAGCCAGCGAGATTCGATTGAACGGCACATTGCCACAAGGCGAACAGCGATGTCGTTCGCGCCGTTCAGAATCGAACCGATTACGATTACGACTACGACTACGATCACGATCACGATCACGAACGGTAAGTGAGAGGCGTTTGGATCAAAGTAAGACCGGAGATCGAGCCATGCCACGCATCGTTCGAGCGAAGTACAAGATAGTCGCCGCCATCCTCGCGCTGGCCTTGGCGCTTGCATGTCCCGGCGCTCAGGCTACGCGGATTCGCGACCTGTGCGAGATCCAGGGCGCGCGGACGAACATGCTGATCGGCACCAGCCTTGTGGTCGGCCTTGCAGGCACCGGCGACAAGAGTCCCGCGGCCGTCATCGCGCAGCAACGCACGATGGAACGCCTCGGCATCGCCGTGGATACCCTCAAGGAACTGAAGTCCGACAACGTGGCGGTCGTCATGGTCACGGCGGAACTGCCGCCTTTCGCCAAGGAAGGCACGCGGATCGACGTGACCGTCGAATCGCTGTACGACTGCAAGAGCCTCGAAGGCGGCACGCTGCTCGAGACACATCTGCGCGGTCCCGGCGGCAGCGACGAGGTCTACGCCGTGGCCCAAGGCGCGGTATCCATCGGCGGGTACAACGCGGGCGGCGGCGGCAACACCATGCGCAAAAACCATGCGACCGCCGGGCGCGTCCCGATGGGGGCGCACGTCGAACGCGAGGTGCCCGCAACGATTACCGACGGCGAGCGCGTCATGCTCCTGCTCAAACGCCCGGACTTCATTACGGCCAACAACATTCAGGTCGCCATGAACGAGAAGATGGGTCCGGGATGCGCGAGCGCGTTGGGCGCGGGCGCGGTCTACGTCACGATCCCGAAAGGCGAGCGGAACGACCTCATCGCGTTCGTCGCGAAGCTCCAGGAGATCGACGTCCGGAGCGACGTGGGATCGCGCGTGATTATCAATGAACGCACGGGCACGATCGTTGTGGGCGACAAGGTCCGCATCAAGCCGTGCCAAGTCGCGCACGGGAACCTGACGATCAAGATCGCGACCAAACCGCAGGTCTCCCAACCGCCCCCGCTCAGCGGCGGCCAGACCGTGCAAACGCAGACGCAGAGCATCAGCGCGACCGAAGAAGAACAGCATTTCATGCCCGTGGAGGGCGCCTCGGCGGGCGAAGTGGCCTCCGCGCTGAACCGGATCAAAGTGACGCCCCGCGACATGATCTCGATCTTCCAGGCGCTGCGCGAGGCCGGCGCCCTCGAGGCGGACTTGGAGATCATGTAATGCTGTATGTGAACCCGCTCGGAACGCAGGATTGGGCGCGCATCCAAGCGCCGAGCGACAATCCCGCGCGCGAGAAGGCGGCGCTCAAGGAACTCGAACACTTCTTTCTCTATACGCTCCTCCAGGAGATGCGGAAGACTGTTTCGATCGCGGGAGAGACCGACAAGAGCCGGGAATCGAGCATGTACACGGACATGCTTGATGACGCGCTCAGCGGGGCGATGGCTTCGAGCGGCCAGCTCGGGCTCGCGAAGCAGATCGAAGAGCAACTGAACAGCGCTGGCATGCAGCGCGAACTGAAAAGCGCTATCGAGGAACGCCACGTTAAGCCCTCGGCATCCATTGCCGATAAAACCAACGTAGTATCAAGGAGACCGTCATGGACCCCACTACCGTAGCCGCCGCCATCGGGCCGATCATGAACGCCGCAACGTCCCTGGGCAGCCTGGTCGCTTACGCATCGAAATCCGCCGCGAAACCCGCGGCTGCGGGCGAAACCGCGTTCCAGGACCACATGGACCACGCTATCGCGCGCTTCATTAAGAAGAACGACAAGGACGGCGATGGCCAGTTGAGCGCGAAAGAGTTCGGGGGCGACGCGAAAGTCTTCGCCAAGTACGACCTCAATGGCGATGGCAAACTGGACGCATCCGAGCTTCGGGGCCTCATGGCCTCTTCGCAAACAACGCCCGGTTCGGGCCAGGTTCGATAAAGGAAGTACTGTCTTCGCATGGATGATTTGCTTGAAGCGCTGTGTTATGTGCTCGACGACGAGTTGGAACGGCAAGAGACGATTCTTGCCATTTGCCGCGCGCAAGGCCAATCGGCCCGGGCACACGATATCGAGGGACTTGAGGCGCGGACCGGGGCGCTTGTGCCGCTGATTCAGGAAGGCGTGCAGGCGGAGGGGCTGCGTTCGCGGCTGCTGGCGCAGGTGGCCGACCGTGCGGGACTCGCGACGCCGACGCTTTGCCTGACTGAAGTGATCCCGATGGCCTCGGAACCGCGCGCGGCGCGTTTGCGTTTCTACCAGGAACGGCTACGTGACGTGTTGCGCGAGACGAAAGCCGTGGTGCGGTCGAATGCCGCCGTTCTGCGCGGTTCGCTGCGGGTCGTGGGACAGGCCATGAAGGCCCTCGAGCAATGCTCGATCGACGCCGCGGGCTACGACGCGCAAGGCATGGAATCGCAGCGAACGGAGGCCCAGCCTACCATGATCGACCGGCGAGGATAACCCCATGAGTTCGACGCGCGTAACCCAAGGCATCATGGTCAATCAGGCGCTCGCCGATCTGAACTTTCAGACGCGCCGCCTCCTGCAATTGCAGAAACAGCTCGCCACGGGGCAGAAAGTCAACGCGCCCTCCGACGACCCGCTGGCCGCGCGGCGCGCGGTCAACCTCCGGGCCAGCATCGCCAAGAGCGAGCAGTACCTGAGCACCATCTCCTCGGCCGGGCCGCAACTGGCCGAATCGACCACGGCGCTGCAATCGTCGGTCTCGATCGTGCAGCGCGCCCGCGAGCTTGTCCTTGAAGGCGCCAACGGCACGGTGTCTCAACTGCAAATGAATCAGATCGCCACCGAAGTCGATCAGTTGATCGAGGGCATGCTTGCCGAAGCCAACCATCAGACGAACAATCGATATATCTTCGGCGGCACGCGTTCGCTTAACCAGCCGTTTCTCGCCACACGCGACGGCGACGGCAAGATTACGTCCGTCTCCTACGAAGGCAACTCGGAAAGCGTCGCGATCTCGGTGGGCGACGGCATCTCGCTCGAGGTCAACGAACCGGGCAGCCGCGCGTTCCAATCGAGCCAGGACGTGTTCCAGACCCTGATCGACATTCGCGATAATTTGCAGGCCGGCGACAAAGACAGCCTGCAAGCGCGGCTGACCGAACTCTCCTCGGCTCAGGACCAGCTACTGCTTTCGCAGGCCAGCTTGGGCGCCATCCAGAACCGGGCGGAAACGCTTACGGCATCCACGGAAGACTACGTGCAGCAATTGCAGGTGGCGCTCTCGGACAACGTCGACGCGGACTACGCCGAGACTGTCATCAATCTCAACGCCCAGAGCAACGCGTTCCAGGCGGCGCTCAACGCCACCGCGCGCGTCATCCAGCCCAGCCTGCTCGACTTTATCTAATGCGAAGTCGCGATCGAAGGCCTGCAAATCACGGGGTATCGCAGCCCTGCCCGCAATCGTGATAGTGGTCGTAATCGTAGTCGACTACGAATCTTCCGATTACGACTACGATCACGACCACGACCACGACGATACGTTAGCGCCTATCTCTTTCGACGGTCCGGTGTGTCAGTTCTTGATCGCGCCTTAGTATAAGAGCGCTAGCCGGAGCGTGGCTTGGCAGGACTGCCCCGCATCACCACACGAAGTAGCCCGCATAGGCCGACACCGCCCAACAAGCCATTGTCCCGTAGACCGCCGCGCGAAGCTTCCGCCTGCGCGTGAGCCAGTCGAATCCCGCCGCCGCGAGCGCGGCGTAGCAACACGTGGCCCCCAGCGAATAGAAGGTCTTGATGGCGCAGTAGGAGGGGTTGGTCATTGCGTGCAGCACCAGCGCGGCGAAGAACACGCCTACGCATCCGGCTGCGAACAACAGGCCGGACCGTGCAGTCTCGCTCGGGCTTCTCACCGCGCCTACAAGGCCGATGCCGATCGCGAGTGTAGGCAGAAGAGAAAGCCAGACACAGGAGAAGGCCCATCCGAAGTTCCACGGTGGGCAGTAACGCATCTCGACGCTCGCGCTGAGATATCCGTCGAACCACATCGTCGAATAAAGGCCGTCCCAGAACCCGAACAAGCCCGCATAGACCGGATGGACAAGCGCTTCCCCGAACCTGAGGAAGTCGCTCGGCGTGCGATATCCGGGGTCCTGCCACCATACAATGTCGCGCGCCGCTTCCCATCCGCCGATGAACGGCCTGCCCAAGAACAGATAGTTGCGGAGATAGTACCAACCGGCGATGAGCGTGGCGATGGCCACAACGGCCGCGAGATCGCGTATCGCACGCGCGGCACAACGCAACGGGGGAGCGTCCTGCGAGAACGCTCCGTAGGCGACCGCGAAGAACAATGGGATCAAAAGCAGCACCGCGGTGACTTTGGCGAGCGCCGCCAATCCGAGCGCCGCTCCTATGCCGATCAGGGTGGGCCATGCGCGCTGTTCCGGCGTGCGCTGCATCCAACGGAGCATCAGCAGGATCGTGAGGCCGATCAGGAACCCCGCGAGCGGCTCGTTCGACGCGCATTGCGACATGTACAGGTTCATCGGGAGCAGCCCACCCACGAGCGTTCCCATGATCTGCGCGTCCTTGTGTTCCGGAAACAAGCGCCGAAGCATGCGGTACGCGATTTCGACCTGGCCGATTCCCGAAAGCAGCGTAATGATTCGGAACGAACGATACGCGTTTTCCAGACTGACGAGCGGTTGGAGAAATTTCAACAAGGGCGCCGCGAGCAGGTAATAGAGCGGCGACTGGAACATCTGCCATCCCTCGGTGGCGAGCGGGATGTTCTTGTTTTCGGCCACGTACTGCACGTACAGGCAGTGTCCGTCGATATCGAATCCCTGGCCAAGCGGAACCTTGAACGCGTCGTTGATGGCCAGCACGACCCACGCCGCAAGCAACGCCCAACGGACCGCGCCGGGCGTCACGTATCGCTTCCAGCGCGCGCCGTACAGCGCGAGCGCGGCGGCCAACATGAACACGGGAACGAGCCACGGCAGCTTCTTCGCGAACGCCGCGTCCGCGCGGGGAAACTCGCGCGAATACTCGAAGGGTTCGGAGGCGTCCGCGCAACGCGCCGGGGTCCAAGCTTCCCGATTCCGGCTCGCCTCCCAGTCCGCGCCCGTACGCACGCCCAGCGCTTCGCAATACGCAAGCGCGCATGCAGGGCCATTCTTGTTTGCCGTGGCGATCTGGATCTCGTGAAGCCCGGGCTTGAGCAGCGGCGCGAGGTCGACGCGGTACGCGCGCTTCCAAGTATCGAGGTCCCGGCTGGTTTCCAGAATCTCGACTCCGTCGAACAAGACCTTGGCATGCTTGAAGGCACGGAGCGTCAACGCGGCTTTGTCCGGCGCTTGGTCCAACGTGAAGCGTTTGCGAAACACCGCCGCGTATTCGCCGCCCGGTTGCACCATGATCTTGGCCGGTTCGCTCAACCGGATCCAGCGCGCGCCGCCTTCGGGCCACAGAAATGCGATCCGCGGGTCGCGCTTGAGTTCGACCAAAGAGAACAGGGCCAGGGTGGCCGCAACCGCTAAGCAGATCGCGGCGGCGCACCACCGTATCGGGGACGCCTTGGATTGTCGTTCCTCAGCCATTTTGGAATCTGAACCGGCCTATGCCATCAAGTCCTTCAGGACTACCCCGCCAGGCTTGGTCGTCGTTCCGGGCCACAGCTTGCGGCCCGGGTAAATCGACGTGTGGATGCCCGTGTGGACGTCGTCCCCGAGGATCGCGCCCAGCTTCTTGCGCCCCGAGTCGACCCATGCCCCGTTGACCCACGACTTGTGCGTGCCGCCGTCGTGGCGCACATTTGCGGTGACGGTGCCGCACCCCAGATTGACGCGGTCGCCGAGGACGCTGTCGCCCACGTAGTTCTGATGCGACGCAAAAGCGCCATCCATCAAGATCGAGTTCTTGATCTCGACGCCTTGTCCGACGCGGCACCCATTGCCGATAGTCGTGCCTGGGCGCAGCCAGCAGTTGGGGCCGATACTGCAATCGCTCCCGACGTACACGGGACCGTCGATCACGACGCCCGGACGGACTACCGTTCCCGGTCCAATATAGACCGGCCCGCTCAGATGCGCGGCCGCGCTGACTTCCCCGAGCATTGCGGGTTCAAGGCAATGGTTCAGCATGTATTCGTTGGCATCGAGCAGATGCCACGGGTATCCGATGGGCAGCCAATAGCCTTCGGTCTTGACTACGTGGAACGCTTCTTCCAACGCCAGCGTTTGAATCGCCGACGTAATCTCGATCTCTCCGCGCTCGGACGGCTCCGTGTGGCGCAGCACGTCGAACACTTTCGGCGTGAATTTGTATGCGCCGATGTTGGCGAGGTTCGAGAACACCTCCTTGGGTTTCTCGACCAGCCGGATCACCCGGCCGTCCGCGTCCACTTCGTAGATGCCGTAGAGCCGCGGGTCGGGCACGGACATAGCCAGCGCCGCCTGAGGCGCCGAAGCCAGCCGCGCCAAGTCGCGCGCATCGTAGAGGTCGTCCCCGTTCATCGCGAGAAACGGTCCGTCGACGTATTCGGCGCATTGCAGGATGGCGTGGCCCGTACCTTTCTGCTCCGTCTGCTCAACGTAGGCGATGGGCAGTCCGTTGTACTCGTTGCCGAACGCCTCGCGAATCATGTCCGCGCGATATCCCACGATAACCAGCACGCTGTCGGCCACCCCGCGCAACGCGTCGAGTTGGTGCGCGAAGATGGTCTTGTTCATGACTTTCAGCAAAGGCTTCGGCTTCGTCAACGTCAACGGATACGTCCGCGTGGACTTGCCCGCGGCCATGATGATGGCTTTCATACTATTCCTCCCGGTCCGGGGCGCATGGTAGCGCACGTTCCCTTGGACGGGCAACCTTGCGTCCGCGCTTCGGCCACGATACAGTATCGTTCAACCACGCGAAGGGAGCCTCCATGAATAGAGCCAGCGAATTACGCGCACGATTGTCAATGCCGGTCATCGTCGCGCCCATGTTTCTCATCTCGGGCGTGGAGCTTGTCGTCGCTTGTTGCAAGGAAGGCGTCGTGGGCACGTTTCCCACACTGAATGGAAGGACCGGCGACGATTTCCGGCGCATGCTCTCCGAGATCACGGAACAACTCGGCGCGTCCGGAGGCAGTCCCGCGCCCTACGGAGTCAACCTGATCGTCCATAAGACCAACTCGAGACTGCAGGAAGATCTCGAGACGTGCATCGAATTCAAAGTCCCTATTATCATCACGAGCCTCGGCAAACCCACCGAGATCGTCGAAGCCGTGCACGGGTATGGCGGCCTCGTGCTATCCGACGTGTCCACGGTCGAGTTCGCCCACAAGGCCGCCGAGACCGGCGTCGACGGGCTTATCCTCGTGTGCGTGGGCGCGGGCGGCCACGCGGGGACGCTTAATCCTTTCGTGTTTACGTCTGCCGTGCGCGAGTTCTACGACGGCATCGTTGCCGTTTCGGGATGCATCTCGAACGGGCGCGCCGTTCGCGCGTGCGAGGTGCTTGGCGCGGACTTCGCCTATCTCGGTACGCGCTTCATCCCCACCACGGAATGCGCGGCCACCGACGCGTACAAGGACATGATCGTCGAGGCCGGCGCATCGGACATCATTCACACGCCGGTGGTGAGCGGCATCCCCTGCAATTTCATCCGCGCGAGCCTCGAACGATGCGGATACGATATAACCAAGCAGGGCGCGGTCAACCCGCACGCCGACCTCGCCAAAGAGTATTCGTTGTGGCGCGACATCTGGACGGCCGGCCAAGGCGTCCAGACCATCCACGGCATAACGTCCGTTCGAGACGTCGTGCAGTCCCTTCGCGCCGAATACCAATGCGCTTAGTTCACACGCCGGGATCGTCGGCCGTAGGCCCATAGACCGAGGGCAGCGGCACGTCGAGCAAGCGCAGGTAAACCGACAACTGGCCGCGGTGATGGACCGTATGGTTCATGATCATCGTTCGGATGACGGCGACACGCGGCATCTCAAAGAAGACGCGCTCCGGAGAACGCATTCTCCACATCTTCATCAGATGGTCGTCGCTCTGGCCTTGCATCATCGCAGCAGCGCTTTCGACGTTCTTGTCGAAGGCGGCCAGCAGTTCAGCGACCGTCTTGTGCTCCTTGGGCGTGTAGCCTGTCGGATCGAACACGAATTCGTCCTGCTGCAAAATCGAGCCCAGCCACTCCGGCGTCTCAGCGATGTGAGATGCCAGACGAGCCAGCGTCATGGATTTGTTGTGAGGCTTCCACCCGAGCTTCGCCTCGGGGATGCGCTCCAGCATCTTGCGCGTCGTCGCGCTTTCATACGTGAACTCGGCCAGCATTCCTTGGATGATGCTCATGTTGTGTCCCTCCACGCGGTGGTTTCGATGTCGTCCTGGAATAGCGTACTCCGCGCATGCCTTAAGCAACAACATCGGGTGGGTCCGGCATATTCCGTATGCGCTCGCGCGAGCCTCCAGGATTTGCTAGAGTGGGCCGATACAAGGGACAGGGCATGGCAGGCGATCACATTCTGAATATCGTCGCGGCAATCTTTGGCGTGGCGTTGCTGGTGGCATGGCTGTTCCGCGTCGTCCGGGTGCCGTCGATCATAGGGTTCCTCATCACGGGTATCGCGATCGGTCCCTCAGGGTGGCGTCTCGTGCCCCCCGAAGAAGTGGGCGCCTTCTCGGAACTCGGCCTCGTGCTGCTCCTGTTCACCATCGGCCTCGAACTCTCGCCCGAGCCGCTTCTGCGCTCGGGGCGCCGGCTCGGCGCGGCTGCGCTGCTCCAAGTAGGCGCAACCGTGCTCATGGTCGTCGCGATTCTCAGCCTGTTCACCACGCTTCCTCTGAGCGCACAAGGCATCCTCGGCATTGCTGTGGCCTTGAGCAGTACCGCGATTGTTCTGAAACAAATGAGCGACCGGGGCGACACCCATTCCTCGACCGGGACCATTACCACCGGCATCCTCCTTATCCAAGACGTCATCGTCATCGTCGTCATGCTGTTGATGTCCATGGCCACCACGAAGGGAAGCGGCGGCGCGGCGGCTCTGGTTCGCGCTGGCGGCGGCCTGGCGGGGCTGGCGGCCATCGTTTTGGCGGCGCGGCGTTTCCTGCCGTGGTTTCTCGATCAGATTGTGCGGCACGGCGGCCGCGAGCTAATGACGCTGTTCGCGGTGGTCATGGCCTGCGGCGGCGCGTGGCTGGCGCATGCGGTCGATTGGTCGCCCGCGCTCGGCGCGTGCATCGCGGGACTCCTCCTGGCGAGCGCCGATCAGCGCCATCAGCTTGTCGCGGAAATCGCCCCCTTCCGCGACGTATTCAATGCCGTCTTCTTTATCGCGATGGGCATGCTCGTCAACTTGGACACCTTCTTCGGACATCTGCCTCTTCTGGTGGTCCTGATTGCCGCCACGCTTGTCATCAAACCGGCGGTCACCGCGGGCGCGGTGCGCGTTGCCGGCTGGCCGCTTCGCATCGGCCTGCAGGTCGGCGTCGGGCTGTGCACGGTCAGCGAGTTCAGCTACGTCCTGGCGCACCAGGCCCAACAAGCAAGCCTGCTGCCCGGTCAGGCGCTCGATTTGCTGGTCGCCTACACCGTGGGCACGATGATGTTTGGCGCGCTGCTCTATCCCGCCGCGGCGCCGCTCGCGCATAAGATTGCCCTCTGGTTGAGGCCCGAGAGACCGCCCGATGAAGGAAGCCAGGGCGGATCGCGGCCGAGTTTCGCTAATCACGTCATCCTTGTCGGCCACGGGTTCACGGGGACGAATCTCGCCCAGATGCTTCGCGCGACCGACGTGCCTCACTGCATCATCGAGATGGACCACAGCAAAGTGAAGGCCGCGCGCGAGGCCGGGACGCCCGTCGTCATTGGCGACGCCACGCGTGGGTCGATTCTCGAACACGCGGGTATCGATACGGCGCGCGCCCTGGTCGTCGCCGTTAATGACAACCTCGCGACCGAGCGCATTGTAGCCAAAGCCAGCGCCCGGCGTCCGGGCCTCTACCTGCTCGCGCGCACCAATTTCCTGCGCGATATCGACCGCCTGTACGGGCTGGGTGCGAAGCTCGTGGTTCCGCAGGATTTCGAGACCTCGATCGAAATCGCCGCGCACATCCTGAAGCAGTTCGGCATTCCCGACAACGTCGTCGAAGCGCAGATCGCGGCGATCCGTTCCGGGGGCTACGGGTTGCTGCGGGGCAAACCTTCCGATCGCGCCTCGCACGCGGAGGTCATCAAGATTCTCGAACGGACGGCGACGCAGACGTACTATCTAGCCGAAGACAGCCCCGCGTGCCATCGCACGCTCGTCGAGATCAACTTGCGCGCAAGGACGGGGTGCAGCGTGATCGCGGTCGTGCGGAGCGGCAAGGCGACGACCAGCCCGGCGGCGGATTTTGTCTTGAAGGCCAACGACGTACTGGTCCTGGTCGGCGCGCATCAGCAGATCGAGGACGCCAAGAAAGTGCTCGCTGCCAGCGAGGAAGACCCGGGCGGCGATTCGACGCCCGGCAAAACATAGGATCGACCATGAATACACATCGTATCGCTCAAGGAATGATCGTTTGTCTGGTAGGCGCCGTGGGGTGCGCGTGCGCGGAGGATGTCATGAAGCCGTCTGAAGGGACCGTGTTGCCTCAGTCCAATCGTCCGCTGGCCGAGCGTTTCGCAAATCCGCCGGCCGCTTCGCGCATTCTCAAGATCGTCCACGGGCTGCCCGACGCGCCTCAGGATCAGGACGGCCTGTTTCAGACGTTGATCGCGAAGGGGTTCGGCGGGGTCGTGACCAACGTCTCGTTTACCGACTATCTCGAAAGCGATTCCAAGTGGGACGCCTTCGTCCGAGGTGTGCGCGCGGCCAAGAAACTGGGTATGGCGCTGTGGCTCTATGACGAGCGCGGGTATCCCTCGGGCAACGCGGGCGGCATCACGATGCGCGATCATCCCGAATGGGAAGCGCTGGGCCTGCTCATCGCCGATACCGCCACCGAAGGCGGGGCCGTCAAGCTGGATCTGCCGCCGGGCACGTTGGTCCTTGCCAAGGCGTTTCCGGTCGAGAACGACGCAATCGTGCTGGACAAGGCGGTCGATCTCGCCGCGCACGTCCAGGATCGATCGCTGGCGTGGGATGCGCCTTCAGGGTCGTGGCGCGTGATGGCCGTCACCGAGGACCGGTTGTACGAAGGCACGCACGCGGCGGTCAGTCTTGCGGACAAACTGCCGTACGTCAATCTGCTGATGCCCGAACCCACCGAGCGCTTTCTTGAAGTGACGCACGATCGCTATGCGGCGCATCTCGGCAAAGACCTGGGCCAGTGGTTTGTCGCCACGTTTACGGACGAGCCGTCACTCATGAGCATGTTCATGCGGAAGCAGCCCTGGCGCGTGCTTCCATGGGCGCCCGCGTTCGCGCACGAGTTCGAGGCGCGCCGCGGGTACGCGTTAGCGCCGTTGATTCCCGCGCTGATCGCTGAGGCCGGTCCCAAGGGATCGCGCGCGCGATACGATTTCTGGCTGACCGTCGGCGAACTCGTGTCCGAGAACTTCTTCGGCCAGATTCAGACGCGCTGCCGGAAGTATGACATCCCTTCCGGAGGCCATCTCCTGCTCGAAGAACCGTTGCTTACCCACGTGCCGATGTACGGCGATTTCTTTCGCTGTGTGCGGCGGGTCGATGCGCCGAGCATCGATTGTTTGACGAGCCTGCCCGGCGAAGTGCCGTGGTTCATCGCGCGGTTGATCGGCAGTGTTGCGGACCTCGAAGGTCGCCCGGTCACCATGTCGGAGACCTCGGACCACAGCCAGCATTACCGTCCCGAAGGTGACACGCGCCCGGTGCGCGTCGTCACCGAGGACGAGATTCGCGGGACCTGCAACAAACAAAGCCTCAACGGCATTACCACCATCACGAGCTACTACTCGTTCAAGGATCTCGATGACGTGCAACTCGTTCGGTTGAACGAATGGGTCGGCCGATGCAGCACGATGCTCGAAGGCGGACACCAGGTGGCCGATATCGCAGTGGTCTATCCCATCGAGAGTGTGTGGCCGCATTTCGAACCGTCGCGCCATTGGACGAACGACGCGCCGTCCGCCGCCAAACGCATCGAGACCGCCTATCGCACCGCCGCCGAGTCGCTCTACGCCGCGGGACGCGATTTCACGTTTGTCGACGCGCGAGCAATTACGGACTCGACTGTGCAAGACGGCGCGCTACGCCATGCGCCGATGCAGTGGCGTGTGGTCGTGCTGCCCTGCGTGGATACGTTGCCGCTCGCGGCATGGAAGAAACTGGCGGAGTTCTGGCAGTCGGGCGGCGTGGTGATTGCCTTGACGACGTTGCCCGCCAACAGCGAAACCGAGTTTCCGTCAGCCGACGTGCAGGCATTGGCGAACGACATCTTCGGCGGCTCGGCGTCGTGCCAAGTTCATACCAATGAAGCGAAAGGCGCGGGCGTGTTTCTCGGAAGCGGTTCCGAAGCCCTCATGCCGCGCGTGCTCGATTCGTTGCTGGACGCGCCCATGCGCGTCGCGGGTTCGCATTCACCACTGCGCATGACCCATCGCAGGCTGGACGATCACGACGTCTACTTCGTCATCAATGATTCGAGCCAGGCATGGGAAGGCCGCATCGGACTTCCTGCCGAGGGCGCAGGCGAACAATGGGATCCTGCGACAGGCCAGTCCGTGCCGTGCGCTTCGTCCGCCGATGTCGATCTGCATCTGGGCGCGTACGGCGGGATGTTCTACCGATTTGCCCAGGCGCGGTTGCCCGAACGCCACGCGCTGCCCGAAGGCGGCCTTCCGGGAATGACCGCGTCGGACCTGTCCATTCCGACGCCGCATGTGGGCCAGGGGCAATACGTCGAGGGCGGCGTTTCTCCCGCCGGTGAAAGCTGGGAAGCGAAGGCGACGCTCACTAAAGGCAACGTGGATACGTTTCAATTCGCGGTGATGGATTTCGCGCAGCCTGTGGACCTCAAGAACGCGGCCTGCCTGTCCATCGACACCTGGGCGCCCGCCGGCCAGCATGCGCATACGGGGCTGCTCGTGGTTCTGCGCGATACGAGCGGCATGGAGTACTTCGCCGAAACGGGGCGCTGGTTGAGCGACCCCGGCGACACGACTTCGTTCATTTCTATCGAACGGTTCCAACGCGCCGCGTGGCGCGATCAACCGGACCGGCCGTTCGATTTCGGATCCGTTTCGGCAATGCTCGTCGGCTGGGGCGGGTACTTGGGCGCGGAAGGCGAAGAGGTGGTCTTTCGTTTCGGACACGTCCGACTTGTCCGACCAGTCTGACATGTCGGACGGCCTAACTAAGACCCCGCCACTGGCGTTATCCTGACCGTCGACACGTAGCCCATATGATCGCTCAACGACGTGTGTCCGCCGTTGGGCAGCGTGATCGTCCGATCGATTTCGTTGCTCTCCAGAAGTTCGAACGTGTACCGGGGGTTCTTAGCCGCGAAGATGTTGTCGATGCGCGGCGACATGGACATCATCCGCACAAGGTCCGCCTCGCTGACCAGCGAATCGTAGGCCTTCGATCCTTCGCGGCAATTCAAATCGCCGACGATAAATGCCGGACCCGTCTTGGTCGACGCCTCGTTCATGAACTTCGCAAGCTCGCTCATCTGCGCCTCGCGGTCCGCGTCGTATTCGTTCGATCCGTAACCCGCGTGCGCATGCGTGTCATAGAAATCGACGCAGCCGCCGCCCGGCAGTTCGACGCGCGCCAGCGCCGCGCCCTTCCCGCTCCACCAGTCGCCATGATAGGGCTTGTACCATTTGCCGTTTCGGATGTAGCGATGGAAGTACGCCTCGCGGATTGGAAACGCGCTCACGATATACAGGCCGCTTCCCACCAGTCCGCTCGGGTAATAATGGTCGAACGCGAGCCGCGTCCCCGCAAGCGCGTCGAACAAGACCTTGCGATCCGCCTCGATCCATGCCTCCTGCAAGCCGACGATATCCGGGTCCAGCGCCTTGATCGTCTCCGCGATGCCGCGCATCCGGTCGGGCCGGTTCCATGAGATGACATACATATCGTGCACGTTGAAGGTCACGATCTTGAGCGTCACCGGCTTGGCGAGCGGCGCGGGAGGATTGGCCAGCATGGCGCTCTTGGAGAAGTTCGTATCCGATGGCGTTCGCGCATTGAGCGGACGGGCGAAAAAGAGAATAGCCCACGGCAGTAGCACGATGATAACAATGACTATTAGGACGATCTTGATCTTCCTTCCCATCGCCGAAGTCCTCCGGAAACGCCCCTTAGACCTCGCGCGATTCGATCAGGATTCGTCCACCCCGTCCCCTTTCAGCGCCGCCGCGAGCAACTCGGCCATGTGCATGGGCCGCGCGTCCGTCAGGTGATCGATTTGCTGTCGGCAGCTCGTCCCCGAGGCCACCAGCTTTGTGCCCGGTTCGAGCGCCTTGATCATTGCGACCAGCGGCTCGGCCACCTGCAGCGACAACGCGTACTTGGTCCGCAACGCGCCGAACGATCCCGCCATGCCGCAGCAGCCGCTTTCGAACATGGTTACCGTGCTGTTCGGGATGCGCTCCGCAAGCTTCGGCATCAGGCGCACGTCGGTCAGCGCCTTCGCGTGGCAATGCCCGTGGATCGCGACGCGCGTCGGCTCGGACGCGAAGGCGAGGGCGTCCGGTTCTTTCGCGAGAAGGTGGTACACGAACTGCTCGAACAGGACGCAGCGTTTCGCCACGTCCGCCGCGCCGGGGATCTTCAATTCGGCGTAGTCTCCCGAGAACATCGAATAACACGAGGGTTCGAGGAACACAATCGGGATCGGTTCCGCTTGAGCCGCGAAGAGCGATACGTTGTTGGAACCGAAGCGCTTCGCCACGTCGAGCCGTCCGACACTGAACGCCGGTCGCCCGCAGCAGCACGCGCCGTTCGGAAGGATGACCTCATAGCCCGCGGCCTCGAGGACCTTCACGGCCGCCTGGCCGATCTGCGGTTCGTAATAGCGCACGGAACAGTCGTCCCACAGGATGACTTTGCCCCGCGCGGCCTTCGGCTTCGCGTTCTCACGCGCCCGGAACCAATGGTCGAATCGTTGCGCCGCGTAGCGCGGCAGCGGCCGTTGTGCCGCGAACCCGAGCGTCTTCTCCATCAACGCGCGCACGGCTGGCATGCCCAGCACGGCATTCGCCGCGCCCGGCGCGAGGCATCCCGCCTTGCCGAGCAGGTCGAAACGGCTGACCGCGCGTTCGAGCAGGCCCACGCCGTGCGCCCGTTGTTTCGCGTATAGCAGTTCCGCCTTCAGCAGCGCGAGGTCCACGTTCGAGGGGCATTCCTTCTTGCACGCCTTGCACGACAGGCAATTGCTTAGCGCCTCGTCGAGTTCGGGAGATGCGAGCGGGCCGGCAGCGTCTACGATGCGCCCGTCGAGCACGGCGCGAATCGTGTTAGCGCGCCCGCGCGTGCACATGACTTCCTCGCCCGTCGGCGTAAACGTCGGGCACATCGTCGGCGGGTCTTTGCGGCAATCGCCGCAGCCATTGCACTGTTCGAGATTCGCGACGAACGAACCGTCTTTCGACACGAACGCGAGCACCGGTTCGAAGGGCGTCGGGATGGCGTACCCGTCGCCCCAGCGCAGATTCGTGTCGATGCGATGTCCGCCGTCCGGAAAGACCTTGCCCGGATTCATCAGCCCTTTCGGGTCGAACGCCGCCTTGATGTCGCGCATCACTTGCAGCAGTTCCGGCCCGATATGCTCGTTCATGAACTCGGCGCGCGCGATGCCGACGCCGTGCTCGCCCGTCAACGATCCCTTGAATTCCTTTGTGATCGTCGAGATCGCCTCGGCCAGCCGGCGGAACTTCGCGATGCTCTCGGCGCGGTGTAGATTCACGACCGGCCGCACGTGCAGCAGGCCCGACGCCGCGTGGCCGTAGTACGACATTTCGAGTCCGAGCGGCGCGGCGATCCGGTCGAGCGCCGCCACGTAATCCGGCAGCCGCTCGGGGCGGATTGCGACGTCCTCGACGCCCGCGATGGGTTTCGCCGGACCCGCGCATCCGCTCAACAGCGAGAGGCCGCGCTTGCGCAGGCCCCACACCTGGAGCATCCCTGCGGGATCGGTCACCGATTTCGATCGCAGACCGAGCCTGCGCTGCAAGAGCGCGTCGAGACGGCCGTCGACCTCATCGTAGAACTCGACGATCAGGAACGCGCCACAGGGCTTCGTGTCGAGTTCGAGCAGGTCGCGCGCGGCCTGGAATTCGAGCTGGCCACGGGTCTGATTGAACAACACCTGGTCGACGTGCTCGATCGCGGCGGGTTTCAGATCGAGCAGCGCGACCGTGGCCTGCATGGCTTCGTCGACTGTCGCGAAGAAGATCAGGCCCAGCCCCTTCTTTTTCGGGGGCGGAACGACGCTCAACTCGGCGGAGACGATCGCGGCGAGCGTGCCCTCGCTGCCCGTGACGATCTTCGTGAGATCGCCGGGTGTGCGCAGGCAGTCGTCGAGCGCGTAGGCTGGCCAGCGCTTGACGAGCGTGTCCGGGAAACGCTCGCGAATCAGCGCCGCGTTGCGTGCCACAAGGTCCCCCACCGTCTGCCGTTGATTGGGCAGCGCATCCGAGCCCGGGCCGACGTGCGCGATCGTGCCATCGGGTAGGACGACTTCGATCGACACGACATGATCGATCGTGGTTCCGTAAATCGGCGCGCGCGCGCCGGAGGAATTGTTGGCCACCATGCCCCCGAGCGTCGCGCGCGAACTCGTCGCTACGTCCGGGCCGAAGCAAAGGCCGTGCGGCTTCAGAAACTCGTTGAGCCGGTCCAACACGACTCCCGCGCCCACGCGAACCGTCCGGCGCTCGAGGTCAAGATCCCCAATCCGTTGATTGTACCGGGCCAAGTCGACGATCAAGCCGTCGCCGATCGCGCCGCCGGCGAGTCCCGTGCCCGCCCCGCGGCACGTTACCGGAATACCCGCATCAACCGCGGCCTTAATCGCGGCGGCGGCTTGCCGGGCGTCGCGCGGAAGCGCCACGGCCATTGGTTCGATCTGGTAGATCGACGCATCGGTCGCATACAACTGCCGCGTCAGCGCGTCCGCGCGGACTTCGCAGTCGATCCGGGATAGGTCTGCCGTACTACGCATAGTCTTCATTCAGGAGTGTCTTACGCTTCCACGAATTCACACACGGCAGAAGGTTCTGGAATGGGTAATCCGTCTTCGAGCATTCCTTCCAGGTGGAATTGAATGGCCTCGCGAATCTCGTTTTCTACCTCTTCAATCGTGTTTCCCGTCGCGACGCATCCGGGAAGATCAGGGACATACGCGGAGTAGTTGTTTTCAGCCTTTTCAATCACGATGCCGTAGCGCATTACGAGCCCTCGTTGAGTTGTACCTGCTTCAGAATGCTGTTAAGAGTGCCGGGCGCCAGGTCGTCCGACAGCTTGCCGGGAAGAGTGACTCGACCTCGTTTCACGCGGTGTTTGTATTGGCGATGACTGCCGCGCGTCGAATGGAGATACCACCCATCGCGTTCGAGCATCCTCATCGCGTCGATAACCTTCATGCGGTTATTCTCGCATTCCCAGAACTCTCGCGCAACAGTGATGCGATGCTACACCTCGGCTAAGACCCGCTTCACGGCGGCTTTCGAGCGCGTCTCCTGGAGCGTGACGCTTGACGCGCGCTTATCGAGGATATCGAGCGAGATCTCGATGACCTCGGCGGCCTCGCGCGGGGACATCGTGCCGACGGTGACCATGTCGATATCGCGCAGCGTGTTCCATGCGAAGGTCAGGCCCTGGAATGGGCGAAGCTGGCCCGCCGCCATGGGCTTGATCGTCATGACGGGTTTCTTCGCCTCGTGGATGACCCGCGAGATCCAGTCGACTTCGACCTGCATCAGGAAGCCCATCGAGTTGTACAGCGAGATGTAGGTCTCGACATCGATCCCGGTCTCGTCGGAGTAGATGATTGCCTCGGGCATGTGCGTGCTGAGCCCGGGGACCATGCCGCGCTCGCGAGTCATCTCTAGGATAGGTTCGATCTGGCGGATGGTGCGCGTGCATCGGTCCACGAGCGCATCGGTCGTAGACGTGTGCGGCATGCAGATATGCGTCCCGTGCTTTGCCTGCTCGTCCAGGATCGCCGCCACGATGCCGCGATCGAAGCCCTGGCTCGGAATGGTCTTGTCGACGGGATACAGCGGCGTCGAGACACGGATGGCCTTCACGCCCGTGCGGTCCTCCGCGTCGTCGATCGCTTCGGACAGCGGGGACATCGCCATCAGCCCCATGATCGTGTCGACGCCCGCGCGGAAAAAGACTTCGAGGATGTCCGCGATCGCCTTGCGGTTCCGCACGTTCTGGCAGATGTACTCGTCCTTCGACGGCGTTGTGTGGCTGAACCCGAGGAACCAGTTGGTCCCAATGATCATGCGCGACACGCTCAAACCGCCGACCGTCGTTCGTGGAAAGGCATTCATGCGATTCGCTCCTTTATGCGATGGCCTCGGGGAGGCTGAAATGGACGTTCTCGCGCACGAGCGCGTGCTCTTCGACCGTGGACGCCGCATCGAGCCCGCGCAGGCGCTCGACCACGCCCTGCACCAGAAACTCCGGCACCGACGCCCCGGACGTTATCAGTACGGTCCGCACGCCGTCAAGCCATGCCGCCTCGATGCGTTCCGCCGAACTGATCAGGTAACTCTCCTTGCCCGCCTTGCGGCAGATCTCGGCGAGGCGTTTGGAATTCGCGCTCTCGGGATCGCCGACGACCAGCACGAGGTCCGCCTCGGGCGCAAGATCGTTGACCGCGCGCTGCCGGTTCTGCGTCGCGTAACAGATATCGTCCGCGGCCGGGCCTTGGATGCTCGGGAAGCGCCGCTTCAGCGCTGCGACCACGCGCGCGCAATCGTCCACGCTGAGCGTGGTCTGCGTGAGGTACGCGACTTTGGACGGGTCCGCGACTTCGACCGAGGCGACGTCGTCTTCAGTGAACACGACCTGGATGTGATTCGCGGCCCAGCCCGACGTTCCGACGACCTCGTCGTGCCCCTTCTCGCCGATCAACATGATTGCGAACTCGTCGTTCGCGAATCGCTTCGCTTCGCGGTGCACCTTTTCGACGAGCGGGCACGTCGCGTCGATCACGTCCAGGTTACGCCGCTCGGCTTCTTCCCAGCGGTCCGGTCCGACTCCGTGCGCGCTGAAGAGGAGATGCGAGCCCTCCGGGACTTCGCCGAGCGACCGCACAAAGATAGCGCCTTTGGCTTTCAGGTCACGGACGACGGTTGCGTTGTGGACGATGTCGTTGAGTACGTATACGGGCGGACCGTACAGTTCGAGCGCGCGTTCGACGCACCGTATCGCGCGCTCGACGCCCGCGCAGAACCCGCGCGGTTTGGCAAGGATGATCTTCATATACACTCCGGAGTCCCGTAACCCTACGACGCAATTACGCAGCGCGCGCAGAGCGGATTCCCGCGCAGGTCGCCGCGGATGAAGTTGCGGCGGATTTCGACCGCCCGCGGCGAATTCCACACGTCGTAGACCGAGCTCTCGCGCACGTTGCCCAGAACCATCGTCCGGTAATAGTCCGTGCAGCACAGCACCATATCGCCGTCGAACGTGATGCACGCCACCTTGAACAGCCGCGTGCAGTCCTTGAACACGCGCTTCGTGCCCGCGCAGAGCCGCTCGATATCGGGCAGATTGCCTCCGCGGTTTTCGAGCACCGTGTACTTGGCCTCGACGCCGCGCGACCGCCAATAGGCCACCGCCGCCTCGGCGTCGATTTCCGTAGTCTTGACCATCGTCACCACGATCTTGAGGCCCGGCATGCGCGCGTCGCGCTGCTCGATCAAGTGCTCGACGTTGCGCTTGGTGTCCTCGAAGACGAGGCTGCCGCGCATCGTCCGCTCGTAGGCTTCTTTTTCGATGCCCTGCATCGAAATGTAGATCGCGTGATAGGGGTTGTCGCGCGCCATGTTGTCCACGATGTCCGGGGTCAGCACGCCCGCGTTCGTGGTCACCACAACTTCGCATCGCGGCACGGTGCGTTTGATATAGCGCGATCGTTCGAGCATGGCCCGGTCGAGAAAGGGCTCGTTGGTCAGATAGGGGCTGACGCGCCGCGTCACGCCGTGCCGCCCGATCTCGTTCACGATCCGCTCGAACAGTTCCTGCGACATCTTGCCCCTCGGCACGTTCGCGTGCGGGTCTTTCTGCGGACAGAACACGCAGGCGCCGTTGCACGCGCTCAGCGTCTCGATCTGCACCACGCGGGGAAAGCGCGGCACGCGCCGGAATACGAGCCGCTTGCCCCAATCGGGAAGGCGGCGCTCGTCCGCTCCGGGAACGTAATAGCTCGACTTAATCCGCTTAAGGAGGCCCATGCCGAAGTCCGTCTGCAACGATTGCACCCGGAATTCTACTCATTCCGGCGCACCCGAGTACAAATTGTCTCGCCGCCGCGGCGTGCAGTAGACTAGGCGCAGTCTCGCGTGCGGAGTGCAGAGGCGCCCGCGGAAGGGAGAACTGCGCAGCATGATTACGGCAAGCCCACTGACGGCCCTCCTGGTCGAAGACGATCCCGGCGTCCTGATGACGCTTCAAGGCTACTTGGAACGCGCGGGGTTTGCCGTGCGCTCAGCCGAGAACGGATGGGAGGCCTTCGCATGCGCATCCCAGGGCGGGGTCGACGTCGTCATTATGGAACTGGCCATCGCCGCCACGGACGGCTCGAATCTTCGCGAGAAATTCCTGCTCGACCCAGCCATGCGGGACGTTCCTTTCCTGTTCCTTCTAGCGGAAGGCCAGCCCGAGAAGCCGACGCGGATCTTGCGGCTTGGGGTGGACGACTGCCTCGCGCGCCCCTTCGATCCGATCGCGTTCGTGTCGCGCGTGCAGGCTGCCTTGACCCGCCGCAGGATGTATGAGGAGATGACCCGCGTCGACCCGCTGACCCGCGTGCTCAACCGCCCCTCGGTCGAACACGAAATCGCGGTCGAACTGGCGCGCGCCACTCGCTATGGCCGTTTCGGCTCGCTGGCGCTGCTCGATCTTGACGGACTCAAAGCTGTGAATCAGGAACACGGCCAGGCCCTCGGCGACCTCTTGCTGGCGAGCCTCGGCGGCATTCTCCTCGCGAATATCCGGAGCGCTGACATCGTCGGCCGGCATCGCAGCGAGAAGTTCCTCGTGTATCTCCCTGAAACGCGCAAGCAAAGCGCCACGGTCCTGATGCGCCGCATCCTCGACCGCTTTGCATCGATGGCCGATTCGATCGCCGGAATGCCGGCAGGTTTCAGCGTGGGACTGGTCGAGGCGCCCGGCGATGGAGACGACCTCGCCACACTCTGCATGCGCGCCGAACGCGCGATGGCCGAGGCGAGGCGGCAGCCTGGTGGCCGCGTGGTGGTATGGGAGGAAACCCTCGGAGACACCCTTCGCTGATGTCCGCCGCGCTCGCGATAGCCGGATGGTCCCTGTTCGTCGTGGCCGTCATGGCGGGAATCGTGCTCAACCTTGTCGGCCTGTTCGGGAACTGGGTGATCCTTGCCGCGCTCGTGGCGCTGTGGGCGTGTACCGGACTCGTCCATTTCGGCGCGTTAGCCTTGATTGCGCTTGCCGGTCTCGCTGTTCTTGGCGAGGTCCTCGAGATGCTCGCATCGAGCTATGGCGCGTCAAAGTTCGGCGGCGGCAAAGGCGCCATGGCGGCCGCCCTGGTTGGATGCATCGCGGGCGCGATTGTCGGCACGCCGTGGTTCCCCATCGTGGGCACCTTGATCGGCGCGTGCCTGGGCGCGTTTGCGGGCGCGGCCGGCTATGAAGTCCTTATCACACAGAAAGACGCGCGCACCGCGGCATGGACCGGCCTCGGCGCGGCGCTGGGCAAGATTGGCGGTTTGCTGGCCAAGTTCGCAATGGGCGTCATCATGCTCGTCGTTGCGTTGCTTACCTATTGAACGTCCACGAATGGATGAAAGAGGAGGAGAAGCCGTGCGAAACACTGCCATGATGTTCGGGGCGTTGGCCGTGCTTGCAATGGGATGGGCGCGCGGTGCGGATGCGGCGCCCGCGGGTGGCACGTACGAACCGAACTGGGATTCGCTCAAGCAGTACGCCGTCCCGGAATGGTATCTCGATGCGAAGTTCGGCATCTTCATCCACTGGGGCGTGTATAGCGTGCCCGCGTTCGGCAACGAATGGTACCCGCGCGAGATGTATCGCCAAGGTTCGCCCTCCTTCAAACACCACGTCGAAACGTATGGACCGCAATCGAAATTCGGCTACAAGGACTTTATCCCCGAGTTCAAAGCCGAGAAGTTCGATCCCGCCGCGTGGGCCGCGCTGTTCAAGAAGGCCGGCGCGAAATACGTCGTGCCCGTCGCCGAGCATCACGACGGGTTCGCCATGTACGACTGCGGCCTTTGCGACTACAACGCCGTCAAGATGGGACCAAAGCGCGATATCGTCGGCGAGCTTGCCGCGGCGGTCCGCAAGGAAGGGTTGATTCTGGGCGTGTCGTCGCATCGCGCCGAGCACTGGTGGTTCTACAACGGAGGAAAGGAATTCGACTCCGATGTTCGCACGGGCACGTGGGACGCGCTGTACGGTCCCGCGCAGTCCGACAAGGTCCAGCCCGACGCGGCGTTTCTCGACAACTGGTATGCGCGCACCTGCGAACTCGTCGACAAATACCATCCGCAACTCGTCTGGTTCGATTGGTGGATCGAGCAGCCGGCATTCGCGCCGTACCTCCAGAAGTTCGCGGCCCACTACTACAACCGCGGCCTCGAATGGAATGAAGGCGTCGCCATCAACTACAAAAACAAATCGTTCGCGCCCGAGGCTGCCGTGCTCGACATCGAACGCGGCAAACTCGGAGAGATCCGCCCGCTCTTCTGGCAGACCGACACCTCCGTCAGCATCAAGTCGTGGGGCTACATCGAGCACGACATGTTCCGCTCCCCGCGATCGTTGATTCACGAACTCGCCGACATTGTCAGCAAGAACGGATGCCTGCTGCTCAACATCGGCCCCAAATCCGACGGGACAATTCCGCAACAGGCCCAGGACATCCTGATCGCTATCGGCGCGTGGCTCGATATCAACGGCGAGGCCATCTACGGCACGCGCCCCTGGACCAAGTACGGCGAAGGCCCGACCGAGGCCAAGGCCGGTTCCTTCTCCGACCACGCCGAAAAGAAGTTCACGTCCGAGGACTTCCGATTTACCACGAAGGGCGACACCCTCTACGCGATCTGCATGGGCTGGCCCGAGAAACGGTTCACGATAGCTTCGCTGGGCAGAGACGCCGCGCCGGGACTCAAGATCAAAGAGGTCACCATGCTCGGCGTCCGCGAGCCGTTGAAATGGTCCGTGAAGAAGAAAGGCTTGGTTGTCGCCGTCCCCGCGACGCCGCCCTGCCAGCACGCCTTCACCCTCAGCGTCGCCTTGGTAGGTTCCTAAGCCTGTAAACCATTGACCAGATTGGTGGCGTACAGGGCTTCTGCTGCCGTCCATGCGAGATCGTGCGGCCTGAGTGGTCCCACCAGATTTCGGACACGCCGGACTCACTTGACAACCCTGGCACTTATATTATCTAAGGCTTTCCCCGTTCCTTCATTGGGGTTATCCGTGTAAAATACGGATCATTACTTGGCAAAACTGCCAAGTTCAGGAAATCTGTCTGCCCGCACGGTTCCATTATCAACATGCGAATCTTGAGATTGACCATTCCTCAAATACACGTCTTCATACGACTATATAACAGAAAACTCATATAATTTATTATTAGTTGTAATGTTATTTGGTCAGGAAATAAGCAATAAATGCACTTGTATTATAATTGTTTTTAGCATAACGTCGAGGGATTTCCACTGATGCTAAAAACCTGTTTAATCGATAGAATTGGTTATCAATCCCGCAGTTCCCGAATGGCTGATTCTCAAAGCAAGAAACAGGAGAGACACAGATGATCACTTCCAAATGTGCAGTTGCTGTGTCCCGGCGTAGAGATGTCGTTGCCGGATTGGTAGTCGCAGGTGCAGTTGCGGTTCTCCTAGCGTCGACGCCCGTTTGGGCAGCGTCGCTCTTTTCGGGCTCGATAGCGGTTACCATACAGCCCTCGAACGCGGTCGCCGCGGGCGCGCAATGGCGCGTTGATGGGGGAGTATGGCGCAGTAGCGGTTCGGCGGCAAGCGGACTGAGCCTCGGCAGCCACACCGTCTCGTTCAAGCCCCTGACAGGCTGGGCCGCTCCGGCGAACCAAACTTTGAAAGTCAGCCTGTGGCAGACTACCAAGTCTACGGGTACGTACGTCCTTGCCCAGACGGGTTCTCTGTCCGCCACTCTAACCCCCCCGGGCGCCGTCGCGGCGGGCGCGCGGTGGCAGGTGGATGGCGGGGCCTGGCAGGCCAGCGGAGCGACAGTGTCGGCTCTTAATGTAGGCAGCCATACCGTAACCTTCAACACTGTGGCGGGTTACACGTCCCCGGCCAGTCATGTCGTTACGGTCAACGCGAACGCGACGACCTCGATAACGGGAACGTACGTTATCCAAACAGGGTCCGTATCAGTCGCCCTGCAACCCGCCGGGGCTGTCGCGGCCGGGGCGCGGTGGCAGGTGGACGGCGGCGCATGGCAGTCAAGCGGCGCGACCGTGTCCGGGCTCGCCGTAGGCGCCCATACCGTAGACTTCAATGCCGTGGCGGGCTACACGGCTCCAGCCAGCCAGTCGGTTGCCATCAGCGCGAATACGACGACGAGCGTTACCGGAACCTACACCTTGCCGACGGGTTCCCTGTCGGTTACGCTGCTGCCCACGGCCGCGGTTGCCGCAGGCGCACTCTGGCAGGTGGACGGCGGCGCGTGGCAATTGAGCGGCGCGACCGTGTCGAGCCTTTCCGTAGGGAGCCATACCGTGGCTTTCAACGCCGTGGCGGGTTACGCGACTCCGGCCAGCCAGACGGTGGCCGTCAGCGCGAATACGACCGCGCACGCCACGGGAACCTATACGCAGACCTTGAGCACCAGCCACTTTGGGCGTTTCACGATCTACGAAGGGAGCAAGACCTGCCGTACTTGCCATCCCCAGGAAACGCTGGACGTCCACGGTTCCCTTCATTACCAATGGCATGGACAGGCGCCCTACGTCACGAACATTACCGAGGGAGGCAAGCTCGGGGCGATCAACGATTTCTGCACCTACCCGGATATCAGTTGGATCAGCCAGTTGACCAACCTCCAAGGCAACAAGGTGGACGGTGGCTGCGCCCAATGCCACGTGGGCATGGGCGTCAAGCCGTTGCCCGAGCAGACGGACGCGCAGTTGGACAACATCGACTGCCTCCTGTGCCATTCCGATTCCTACAAACGCAAAGTGGCGCCCGTTGGCACGACGCTCCGTTTCATACCCGCCGAAGAGAAGATGACCGTCAGCCTCCTCGAAGCTATCACGGACATCAAGCTGCCCTCGCGCGGAGCGTGCCTCAATTGCCATGCGTATGCCGGTGGCGGCAACAATAACAAGCGCGGTGACCTCGAAGAAGAACACCGCAATCCCACGAGCGCGTCGTTCGACGTGCATATGGCGCCGACCTCGGTGGGGGGCGCGGGGCTGGTGTGCACGGATTGCCACGTGGTCCAGAACCACCACATCGCGGGACGCGGCGTGGATATGCGCGCGACCGATCTCGACGTGCCCGTGGCGTGCACCAACTGCCACGCGTCAGCACCGCACGATTCCAGCCGCCTCAATGCGCACACCAAGCGCGTCAACTGCACCGTGTGCCATATCCCGGCGTTTGCGAAGGTCAGGTCGACCGACATGCTGCGCGACTATAGCCAGCCCGCGGAGATCGACGTCGTGAAACAGTTGTACGACCCCCACATCGATCGCCAGGCCAACGTCACGCCCGAATACGCGTTCTTCGACGGGACCTCGACCATCTACGAATTCTTGACCCCGGCGATTCCCGATGCCTCGGGGTACGTTACGCTGGCATCGCCTTTGGGAAGCGTTACCGAGGCTGGGTCGAAGATCTACGCGTTCAAGCGCCACTCGGCCGTCCAGGGACGCGACGTCGATACGCAGGCGTTGCTGCCTGTGAAGGCGGGGATTCTGTTCCAGACCGGCGACGTGGACCGCGCCATCCGACAAGGCGCGACGGACATCGGCCTCCCGCTGGCGCACGGATACGACTTCGTGCCCACCCAGCGTTATATGGGCCTGTTCCACGAAGTGCCCCCGAGTTCGCAGGCCTTGCAGTGCAACGCCTGCCACAACGGCGGCACACGTCTCGACTTCGACGCGCTCGGTTACACGCCCAAGACCACGCGCAACGGTAGACCCCTCTGCGCGAGCTGCCACCAGGACGAATCCGGCGAGTGGAATGCCAGCGAGCTGTTCAGCAAAGTCCATGAGAAGCACGTGACGGACAAAAAGCTCGATTGCATCGAGTGCCACATCTTCACGAAGTGAAGTGTCTACGCCGCTAAACAGCGTTCGCCCGGCAGCCCCACCGGCTGCCGGGCGAACGTTTTAGTTTCATGGATAACATGTTGAGTCATATTAGGAGAGTTCCAGAACCGAGTGACAATTAGGGGGTGACTCGCTTTTCGGCAGTTTGAAAAGCGTATCTGTCCCTGATCTTCCCGGTCCTCGCACCCAAAGTCACGATGCCATCCGCATAGCTCGCCGCGCCGGACTTCGTGAACGTGCCGGTGCTTTGGAACTCAGCGGCCTCCTTCGTATCCGCCTTTGGCGGGCAAGATGCTCAGCGAAAGCGCAACGTTGCCGACGGCCAGCCCGTGCGTGACATTTTTGAAGACGGCCTCATCCGCATAGGGCACGTCACTCGACGGCAATGTCGCCGCATAGTCCTGGTCCACATAGACGCCGACGCCGACGCTCTGGAACGCCGCCAGCGTCCCCTTGATCACCGGCGCAAGGGGCTTTGCGCCGTCGACCTGGAGGCCGAACGCTGATCCCGCGACGGTCACGGAGTAGGCCGAGCCAGCCGAACCCAGGTTCTGCAAAGTATAGATCTGGAAGCCGGGCGCAAAGGGGCCGCCCGCGTGGCCGCTCGACTCGAATGCCTCGCCCGGCGTGACCACAAGTTCGCCGTCGCCGCTGACGAAGCAAAGTTGCGGATACCCGGCGCCTTCGACGATGCTCCACACGGTTGTGAAATTCCACCCCGCATACGTGGCCTGCCGCATCATCTCCGCCGTCATCTTGCCGTCACCTGCGGCCGATGTCGTCTGGCCGGACGTTTCCGTATCCCAATAGGAGTCTTTAACTGTACCGTAATCGCGGCCGATCAGCCCGCCCACACCGTCACGGCCCGAAACCGCGCCGGTCGCATAGCAGTAGGTGACAAGACCATAATAATATTCAGACGACATGTCGTTTTCGACCACGTCGTAAGCGTTATATCCGACCAGGCCGCCCACACCAGAGTCGCCCGAGACGGCGCCCGTGGCGTAACATTCCGTCACTTCACCATAGCCGCTGTTGTAGCCGACGAGCCCGCCGATCCAGCGATTGTCCGAGACCAGACCCGTGACCGCGCCCGTGGCGAAACACCGCGCTACCCTCACTCTGTTGTATCCTACCAGCCCACCGACCGAAGAATTGCCCGAGACGGCGCCCGTGGCGTAACACTCGCTGACGTTGCCCCCACAGTACCCGGCAAACCCGCCAACCCATGTATCTCCCGAAACCGCGCCCGTGGCGTAGCACTGATTCACCGTGCCCCCACTACTCCCGAGAAGCCCCCCGACAGACGAATCTCCCGAAACCGCGCCTGTGGCGTAACACTGATTCACCGTGCCCCCGCTTGCTCCGAGAAGCCCGCCGACGTAGTACCCGCCGGTGACATCGATTCCGGCATAACATTGCTCTATCGTACCGCGGCTATAGCCTGCAAAGGCGCCCGTGTCATTGCCTCCTACGATAGATCCGTCAACTATCCCAAGGCGCGTCACCATCCCGCCTGCGCCCACGTACCCAAGTAAGCCGACATAGCTCTCGTCAGGCCGATTGATCGTAAGCCCGGTGACGGCATAGCCCTGGCCGTCAAACGTGCCCGTGAATCTATGAAAGAAATTGTCATCGCCAATAGGATCGAATCCTGCCCCGTCGTTCCACTCCGCCGTTGCCCAAGCGTCAATGTCGCTCTCGAGAACGTACCGCCACGACAACGGGTAGAGCGCATCGTTGCCGATGCGCTGCAGTTCCTCGATCGCGGCGATCGTAATCGTGTTGGGAATGCAGAGCGCTTCCATCCCGATGTCCTCGCACACCACGACCGGTAGAGGATTTGCCGGCAAAGCGGTGTTGGGAGACCACCCGTAGCTTCGCCAGCCGACAACGGTGTGGTCCGGCGCCGGCGCGCCCGACAGCGTAACGATCGACCACGCCGGATACGTCCCTCCGGCCGGCGTTACCGCAACGTCGCCATTGGCGGACACCGCCACCGAGTATGTGGTTCCGGGCGGCGTCCAGCCGGCGAAATGAGGCACGGTCTGGCCGTCCGTCTGCGTCCACGTTTCGGCATAGTCCCAGGCCGATGTCAAGAAAGTCGCCGACTGGAGCAACTGGGCAGTAGTGATGCCCGCGCCGGCTGCCGAGGAGGCTTGGCCGGAGGTCTCCGTATCCCAAAACGACGAGACGGTCATGACCCCGCTGGCGCTGTCCTGTCGGCCTATCAGGCCGCCCGTCCAATCATTGGGTTCCCCCTGCGCCAACACAAGGCCCGCTGCGTAGCACTCAGCCACAGAGCCATGGTTGAACCCCACCAGTCCTCCCAGGTACGCCCCATCTCCATCATTGAAGTTGATCGTCGCGCCCGCGGCATAGGACTGCGCCACCGAGCCCCAGTTCGATCCAACCAGCCCTCCTGTCGATGCGAACCCTTCACTAAATACCTGGCCGGCCGCGTAACACTGCCTTATCTCGCCATCATTCACACCTGCCAACCCGCCTGACGCCGCTCCCGAAACCGTCCCTGTCGAGTAACACGCGGTCATCGTGCCGCGGTTGCGTCCCGCCACCCCGCCCACGCGAGATCCCCTCACTTCCTCCCCCTTGCAGAAACACGCGGTCATCGTGCCGTAGTTGTCTCCCGCCACCCCGCCCACGTAATTTCCTCCCGAGACCGTCCCTGTCGAGAGGCACGCGATCATGGCGCCGTGGCTATCTCCCGCTACCCCGCCCACGTAGTCGCTTTCCCCCGATACCGAGCCCTCTTGCGAGCATCGCGTAAGCGCCCCGCGGCTCACTCCGGCTACCCCGCCGACACGGCTCCGTGAAGAAATCCTACACGCCCTCAACGCGAGATCCGTTACCTGTCCCTGGGCTCCCACACAACCGAACAGGCCCACGTAGTCCTTACGAGGCCGGTTGATCGTGAGGTTGGAAATGACATGGCCGTTGCCTACGAAGGTCCCCGTGAACGCGCTCCAGTCAACATATCCGTATCCGGACACGTAGCGATCAGTTCCTATCGGGTCGAATCCCGCGCCGCCGTTCCATGTCGCGGTTGCCGAGGCGTCGATGTCTTGCGTCATCGCGTAGTGCTCACTTAGCGGATAGGCGGGATCGTTGCCAATCTTCTGTAATTCCTCGATGGACAAAATAAGAATCACGGCGGCTTCGCCTTCGCCTTCACCTTCACCTTCGCCTTCATCTTCGCCCTCGCCCTCGCCCTCGCCCTCGCCTTCGCCTTCGCCCTCGCCTTCGCCCTCGCCTTCACCTTCGCCCTCGCCTTCGCCCTCGCCTTCACCTTCGCCCTCGCCTTCGCCCTCGCCCTCTCCCTCGCCTTCGCCCTCGCCCTCGCCTTCGCCTTCGCCTTCGCCCTCGCCTTCGCCTTCGCCTTCACCCTCGCCTTCGCCGGTCTTGCCGAATACGGCGATCACCTCATGATTAGAGTTCAGTGTGATGCTGGCAGGATTCTCCGAACCTGAAAGATCTCCGGACCACGATAGGAAACGGGCATTCTCGCCCGGTATGGCTCGTATGGAGACTTGGGCCGACGCATCGTACGTGTAGGAGCCTGGAGGTGGGTCGGTCGTCCCGTCGCCTTGAACCGCAATCGTCAGCATGTACTGGCGTACGGGGCAGCCGCTCAGGATTGCGATGCAGACCAGGCCAAACGCAGCGTGGATAGTGAGGCGGGTTAGCGAATTCATGGCAAGTTTCCCCGGGTCAAGCCCATTCTCGCCCAAACGCAAAATCACCCTTCGACAACCAGCATTAGAGCGCTTTACTTTATTATGCCTACGATTGTATACTGTAGACATGAGACCGA
>CAYOCT010000054.1:0-47576 GCA_964402555.1 uncultured Nitrospiraceae bacterium
GCTCGCCTGTTGTTTCTTTGGTGGTGCGGCTTCCGCCCGACGACGCAACCCCCCGCCTGTGGCGGGCTGAAGATCAGGGGATTGCTTCGTCGGGCTGAAGCCGCTCCTCGCAATGACACGAATAAGATAGTTGTTAAGCGCACGCCAAGACCTGAGACGGAAGGTCTTCTCCGATCAAGTCTTAGCCACCTCTCATCAACACACAGTGCGAACAATCCGGGCGAATAGCCGATTTCTCGTTATTTCAGGCCGGCGGCCTTTTCAATCTGGCCAAGTGCGTGGTAAACTTACTATCGTGAATGGGTGGCATGGAACCGGGCGGCATTCGCCGGCCCGATGAGAAAGGAGCGGCACATGCGGAAGAAGGCGTTTGTGTTGAGCGTGATCACGTTGGTGTCGTCGGGATTGCTGGCGATGGGATGCGAAACCATGGGTGAGTCGGCGGGTCTGGGCGGCGCGCTGGGCGCCGGAGCGGGCGCGATTATCGGCCATCAGTCCGGGCACACCGTGGAAGGCGCGTTAATTGGCGCGGCGGTGGGCGCCCTCGCGGGCATCATCGTGCACGACATTAAGACGCACCAGAAGAAGACCGCGCAGGAAACCGCAGTGCAATACCAGTATCAGCCGAGCCAGGGCACGAAGCTCTATGGCGAAAGCGCCGTGGCCGATCCTAACTCGATTCGTCCGGGCGGCACCGTGCGGACCTCGGTGTCCTACGCGGTCCTGGGCGCGGGCCCAAGCGGCATCAAGATTACCGAGATTCGGACGTTGCGCCAGAACGGCCGGGTAATCAAGCAAGTCTCGTCGCAGGACTTCATGCGCACGGATGGCACCTGGGAAAGCACGCAAGAGATCAACTTCCCCTCGAATACGCCTCCGGGAACTTACGAAGTCGCGCAGACGGTCGTTGCCCCCGGCACGCAGTTCCAGCAGAACGTAGTCTTCAACGTCCAGTAGCCTCGCATTACGATACGCGCCTTTTCGCCGCGTGAGCCATCGCGCGGCGGGAAGGCGTTCTTATTTTTGCTTGGGCGCGTTCGCGCCGAGTATCTGGACGTAGCCATCGGAGGTAGGCACGGCGATTTCGGATATCCCGTCTCCATCGAGATCGGCCACTATTGGCGCGCCGGCGCCGGCGCTAAGGTCGCGTTTCCACACGACGCGAGGCTTGCCGTTGTCGTCGCCGACGGCGTAGAGCATGTTGTGGCTTGTGCCGAAGACGAACTCCGCGTTCCCGTCGCCGTCGACATCGCATGTGGCCGTGTCTGAGCAGGACGCCTCGACGGGCAGCTCCCAACGCACCGCGCCGCTCGCCACATCGACACATGCGAAGCTGCCGTTCTGGCGTCCGAATCCCATCAGCCACGCGCCATCAGCCAGGCGCAAGAAGCCTTCGCACGCGACGCGGTTCTCGCCGGGCGGCGGTAGTTTGTACCAGATCGGCGCGGCGTGCAGCGTCATCGCGCCCTGGAAATAATGGCCATCAACAAGACACACGAATGGTTTCGCCTTCTCGCGTTCGAGAATCGCGGGAAAGGTGTACAGTCCTTGGCTGGGCTGTTTGAAAATGTCAGGAGGAAACAGCGGGCCGAGCAGGAAATCGCCCGAAGGACCCGACGCGACGCAGTAATAATCCGGGTTGGTGAAAATGAGGTCCTCGTTGCCGTCGCCGTCGAAATCGCACGCGGACGCGAGATTGATGCTCGGCCCCCAATAGCGTTCGAGGTTCGGCGATTCGCCTTTCTCCCACACGATCGCGCCGGTCTTGCCGTCCAGCACCACGCTGCGTACCAAGGGCGTGCCCGCCCAGACATAGAGGTCGGGGGTCGCTTTGCCCGTGAAGCGTCCCGTTCGGATGTAAGCCTTGCGCGGCTGCGGCAGACCCGCGCGTGTGGGCGCCGGGAATGCACAGCGCCAGAGCGTCTTGTTGTCCAGCGCCGGGGTCTTCGCTTCGACAACGGGCGTCGCTTCGGTCGAGACCGTGCTGAGTACGATCTCCGGCTTCCCGTCGCCATCAAGATCCGACACGGCCGGAAGCGAAGACGACGTGTATTGGCCCACTTCGGAAAGAGTCCCGTCACGCCACGCGAGTATTCGGGCGGTCGGTTCCTGATACAGGAGCAATTCGTTGCGGCCGTCCGCATTCATATCGGCCGCGAGCAACGTTGGGAAGGGCGGGCCCACGATGGATGGCGCCGCGGAGAAATCGACGCCTTGCGGTTTCGGCGGTTTCTCCCATGGCGTCAACACGGGCTTGCCATCGGGATCGATCTCGAACGCAAACGTCTCGCCGCCGCGCTCGACACGCGCGACACGGGGCGCGCCCGGCTTGCGGTCCAGTTTCCCGGGCGGGACCGCCGTTGCCGCGTCATCGTTCCATGCCTCGTCGACCTGGCTGTTGCGGCACTTCATCAAACGCGCGCCCGCGAAGGCGGTGTGCGTCGGGTCCGTACACGCATTGCCGAGAATCTCAGCGACGCCATCCTTGTCCACATCTGTGCAGCTCACCGCGACGATGCCCGGCTTCCGATACTTCAACTCGCCCGTGACGGCGTCGTACACGCGCAAGAGCCACGCGCTTTCGTTCTCGGAGTTATACATCGAGAGGACGATCTCGAGCCGCCCGTCGCCGTCGACATCCGCGTAGGGCGGTTCGGCCCACACGGTGGCGACCTTGCCGGTCGTCACGCTCTCCGGCCATCCGTGCGACCACGCCTTCTCCATGAGACCGTTCTTGTTGAGCAGCACTTCGTGATGCTGGGCGAAGTTCGCGATGCAGAGGAAATCGTCTCGGCCGTCGCCGTTCAAATCCACAAACTCGATGAAACCGTAGCTGCGGCAATTCGCGGGCGACACGTCCCACTTGTAGAACTGCTTCACGGCGCCCGAGGGGGCATCGAGAATCCACATGCGGCTGTGCGTCTCGACGACCATTTCCTTGACGCCGTCGCCGTCGAGATCCGTCTGCAACAACGAGGGGAAGCAGGTGTATTCGCTGAAGTCGTAGCGCCACTGCTGCACCGGCGGCTCGCCCGGCTTGCCGAACGCGAACAGCGCGATATAGCCGTTCTTCGGATCGGGCGGGTACGCGTGCATGATCACGACGATCTGCTTCGCCTTCGTCCCGGGCAAGTAATGGTCAACGTAGAGATACCACGCGTACGACATCGGCTCGACGTCGTAGCGCCATAGCAGCCGCCCGTCTACGAGCGACACGAGCGCCGCGGCGCCATAGGGATCGGCGGGCCGTCCCGCGAACAACGCGATTTCCTTCTTGCCGTCCCCGTCGAGATCCTCCGCGGCCTTGATGCTCACGAAATTCAGACCCGGCGGATGCGACACCCATCGCTGCGCGCCGGACGGGTCGAAGCAATACAGCGCGCCCGCGACAATGCACAGGCCCACCGAACCGCCGTCAGGAAGCGCCACCTCCGTCATCGCGGGTTGCGATCGCCCCAAGTCGAATTGTCCAAGGACCTCGGGTGCAGTCTTCATGGCGCCCGGCAGCGGCTGGATTCCGGTCAAGTGAGCGTCGTGACGCGGCTCGGGCCAGTCGCCCGGAGCAGCGTGCGCCATGGCGGAGAACGCAAGCAGACACAAGCACACATGAAGTCTCACTGCGACGATACCTCCAGCGTAGCGGAACAGTCCGACAACCTCTCATCCTCGGTCAGACTCCGTGTCATTACGAGCCAACGACCCGGCCTCGCCGGGCCACCCAAAAGAGAAACATATGGATCGCATCACCACTGGCGACGTTCATTTTGTGAATCTTGCGATCTTTGTGGCTGATTTGGGCCTGAAAGCGATATGAGCAACCACATAGTGCACAAAGATCGCAAAGAACGCTCCAAAAGGCGATTAGAGTGAATTTCGATCAACCTTGTACGCTCGTTTCTTAGGAGCGCAGCGAAGCAATCTCGTTGGTGGCGACCGCGCGGAACCGAGGGGATTGCTTCGCTGCGCTCGCAATGACACGGCGAAACGTGTATGCGAGAGAGCATGCGGAATCGGTCTACTCGCAAGCCACTCACTTCAACGCGACACGGCCAAAATAGGCCGCTTCAAAACTCCACCCATTCGCGTGGTTTTCGATCCGTATGGGCACGGTCGTACCGGCGTAAGCCGAGAGGTCTAAATCAATCGTCTGCCATTTGCCGTGGCCGTCGACGACCGTCTCCTTGAGCAACTGGTCCCCGGCGAAAACCTTCAAGAGATAGTCGCCGCGTTCGTCGGAGGTCGTCTCGATGGAAAGCGTGTGTTTCCCCTCTTTAGGCACGGCCAAGTCGGTAGCCAGGACCGCGGGAGTGGTCCGCGTCACGGGATGCAGCATCAGGACGTTTTCCTCTCCATAGCACGTATCCCTCACGCCAGGGTCCATGTCGTGCCCGCAGGCTTCGACCCGCCATCCTTCGCCCCACGGCGCGAGGTCGTGCTGTGAGATCGGGCGCGATAAGTCCTTCAACTGATCCGTCCACTGTTCGAGCGGCGTGGGAGCTTCCGGCGTCTGACGCGCGATGACGTACTCGAGGTCCGTGACTTCGCCGCCCGTCCTGCGCACGATCGCTTCGGTCATCTTCTGGCACGCGGGGATCAGCGTCTTGAACGAGTAATTCGTGTACGAGAAGTTCGTCGATTCGATGGCGGCGATCCCGCCCGTCCACTCGGGGCCGAGCGCCGAATAGCCCTTCATGCAGCACAGCACGCCCGCCGCGCTCGACGGGTTGCAGTCGTTGTCCTGGCCGCAGCGAGTGGCGACCTCGAGGGTCTTCTGGAGGTCGCCATTCCCGTACAGCAGGCCCATGGCAATATATGCGCCGTTGAGCTTCGCGTCGATATTGCACGGGTTGCCCGGCTCGCAATCCACGTCGTCCTGCCACTTCTGTTCGATTAGCTTCCATGACGCCAGCCAGTCGTCCGGATGCTCGGCGTGCCACTTGACGACGTCCGAAATACACAGTGCGTACTGCGACTCTTTCGGGATGCACGCGAGACCGGCCTCGAGCACCTTGGCCACGTCGCTATCCTCGAAGTACGCCGCCGCGTACATGCCGGCGACGAACATGCCCCCGTACACGCCGTCGCCGTAGTTCATGATATGGCCGAAGATGTTGCAGAGCCGGTTCGATTCCTGCGGCAACCCCGGACACAGGATGCCGAGCAAATCGGCTTCGATTTGAAAATCGATGTCGTCGGCGTGTTTGTTGAATTCGGGATTGCCCGATTTCGGAGGCATGATGCCGCGCCGGACATTCTGCCTTCCGAACTTGTTCGCGTGCCACAGTTCGAACTTCGTGTCGGCAAATTCCTTGCCGGCTTGTTCGAACGTGACATCGAGTCCGTGGTCTTCGAGGGCTTTCAGAAACGTCATTTCGACGTAGCAGTCGTCCTGGCCGATGGCCCCTTCGACGCGTTTCGGCGCCCACGGCTCTAGGGGATCGAGCATGGGAACCCCGTTGGTCTTGAACTCGTAGGGCGCGCCGTAACACACGCCAATCATCTGGCCGGCCCACGCGCCTTTGCACTTGTCCAGAAAGCGTTCTTTCGAGAGATGCGCCGAGTCGCCGTAAGAGGCAAGACAGAGCGAAAAGCAGCAAAGCAGAAGAAGGATTCTTCCAAGTTTCATCGGTCGGTTTCCCTGGCGCGTGCCCTTGAAGCGCGATGACGGTTTCATTCGCGCGATTATCCCATCGCGCCTTCCTGGCCGTCAACCGATCTTGAATCGGGCGGACGCGGCTACTTTTTGGACGACGAAGAGCCTCCCGCGGAAACGCCGTTCAACCAATCGCTATTTGCCGGTTGCGGCGTAGCCGGAGCAGGTTGCGGTGTGACCGTAACAGGCTCCGCAGGCTGCGGCGTGACGACGGGTTGCGGCGCAGGCTCAGCCGGTGTCGTGGGTTGTGGCTGAGGCGCGGGTTTCGGCGCTGGTTTAGGTGTGGGTTTGGGCGCCGGTTTGACAGGCTGCGGCTTCGGCTCGGGTTTGGGTTCCGGCTTCGGCTCGGGTTTGGGCTCCGGCTTAGGCTCTTCCGGTTTGACTTCGGGCTTGGGTTCAGGCTTGGGTTCTTCGACCTTTGGTTCCGGTTTGGGCTCCGCCTTCGGTTCCTCCGGTTTGACCTCGGGCTTGGCCTCTTCTTTGGGTACAGGCTTCGGCTCGGGTTTGGGAGGCTCGGGCACGCGCGGTGTTTCGGATTGCGCGGGGGCCGACGTCTCAACCGGCGTGGATGTCGCGGGGGCTTGAGGGGACTTCAGGACGAACCAAAGTCCAACGCCGGCCACTAGGGCGCAAACGGCGGCAAGGGCCACGACGATCCACAACACTTTGGACAGACCACCGCTCGCCTGCGGCGCCGCGCCACTCGAGAGCATCGTGCCGCCACGTTCCATGGCCGCCGCATTGACTGCCGAACTTTGCAGCGTCCGCGCCGCGAACGGCTGCGTGGCCTCGGCATCTTCCATGGACGTGCCGGCCACGCGTCGCAACGCATCGCGAAAGGCCTTGACCGTATGGAACCGGTCCGTGGGTTCCTTGGCGAGCGCTTGGCCGAGGATATTGGCCAGCGGCTTGGGCAACGTGCCGCCGCCTTGAGGGTCCAATGCCGGAGGCATCACCGCAAGATGCCCGCGGAAGATCTCGGTGATCGTGCCCAGGAACGGCGGCTGGCCCATCAGCAATTGATACAGCATCACGCCCACCGCGTAGATGTCGGTTGCCGGTGAGACCTTGCCGAAGGTCTTCGAGTCGATCTGCTCGGGGGCCATGTACAACGGCGTGCCGGGACTGCTGCCTTCGGCCGCGGTCAGCGCGGTGAACTGTTCGCTGGCGTCATCGAGCCGGGCGATGCCGAAGTCCATGAGCTTCGCGCACACACCGCCCGAGTCGTCGTGGGCGAGCAGGATGTTGTCCGGCTTGATGTCGCGGTGCACGATGCCCTGCGCGTGGATGCGCGAAAGCGCGTCGAGCACCTGGTCGGCGATCTCAAGCGCCTCTTGCGCCGGAAAGGGCTGGCCCTTGCGGCTACCGTCGGTCATGGCATCGCGCAAGGACCGCCCGTCGACATATTCCATGACGAGATTGATGTCGTCGCCTTGTTCGAGCTTGTCATACAGCGTGACGATATGCGGATGCGCCCCGACGCGCGCATGCAGCAGGCATTCGCGTTCGATGCGCTTGCGGATCTCGGCGTTCTTGCACAGGTCCGACCGGACGGTCTTGATGGCCACGAGCCGGTGCAGCTTCGAATCCTCGGCCAGATACACGTCGCCCATGCCCCCGGACCCCAAGCGTTTCTTGACATGGAACCGGGTATCGGCAATGCGGTCGGTGGAAAGTTCGGTTTCGTCGGCCATGAACGCGCGGCACGCTCCTAAACGGTTTGTGAAATACGGCGGCAAGTATATCGCTGAGGCGCAATCATGTCCAAACGCACCGCTTGTCGCATGCCGTTGAGCGTGCTATCATGGGTTTGAGGTATGCTGGCGGGGTGTTCATCTTTTGGGCGAAAATGGAGTGCGAAAAGCGGCGCAGCCAGTGCGCGATACGCGGAAGCGCGGCTGGGCTTGGACCGCGTCGCGCTGGTTATTGTTGGCGCTGATTCTGCTGTTAGGTGCGGGTTTGCGCTGCCTGCACCTGGATAGTGAGTGCCCCCTTCACGACGAACTCATCACGTTACGTTACCTGGATGCGCCGAATCTCGCCGCCTTTCTCGAAGGCGTGCGTCCGAATAACGGGCCCGTGCCCCCGCTGTACTTCGTGCTGGAATACGGTTGGAGTCGTGTCGCGGGCCGTTCCGAATTGGCCCAACGGCTGCTTTCTATCGGGTTGGGGATGGCCAGCATTGTGGTCGTCTACCTGATTGCCAGGCGCATGTTCGGAACCGGCGCCGCCCTGATTTCCACTCTCTTCCTTACGGTCAACGAGTTTCATGTAGCCCATTCGCAGAACGTGCGCATGTACGCTTTGGTCTTCCTCTTGTCCTCGCTTTCGATGCACGTCCTGCTCATGGCGCTCGAACGCGATAAGGCAGGATGGTGGATAGTTCACACGGCCATTAACGGATGCCTTGTATGGGTACATGTCCTGGCCGCGCTGGTGTTCGTACCGGAGGCCATACTCCTGTTGCTTCGCGGCCGCCGATATTGGCGCGCGACACGCGTCTGGGCCGCAGTCCACGCTATGCTCTTCATCTCGGTACTGGCTTGGCTTTTTGTCTTCCGTCCAGGCGCCGCGAAAGAAGGAGTCGAGTGGATTCCTTTACCGAGCATTCTCTCACACCCAGGAACGCCGAGCATCGAGGTCCTCCTGCTCGAGTGGCTGGGAATAAGCCTCTCGGTGCCGATTACACCTCTCTTGGCAGCGTTGTATTCGCTCCGATTT
Organism: uncultured Nitrospiraceae bacterium; assembly: GCA_964402555.1. Classification (GTDB taxonomy): domain Bacteria; phylum Hydrogenedentota; class Hydrogenedentia; order Hydrogenedentales; family SLHB01; genus CAYOCT01. The sequence goes on from CAYOCT010000054.1 coordinate 8,375, forward strand.
GTGTTCGCGGCGCTCCTGGCCTTTACACTGGTCGCGGGGACCTGCGCGCTTCTGAGACAGGCGCGCGCGTGCGAAACGCCGTGCGGCAGGAAAGAGCGCGTCGACCGGCTCGTGTTCTTGTTGGCCTGGATGATCGCGCCGCCGGTGATTCTCTTCGCCGCCTCCTATGCTGCGTACCCGATGTTCTCGGATCGATACGTATTCTTCGCGTTCATACCTGTTTGCCTTCTTGTCGGCGGGGCGGTAGCAAGTCTTCGATCTCTTCGGGCGCGCGCGGTCGCGGCCGTCGTGCTCTCGTTTGTCTGTCTCTATGAAGCCCTGTTCCTCCTACCCCTTCCGGAGCGGCCTGACTGGCGGGGAGCGGCAAGGCGCATTGCGGCTTCATGCCACCTCGGAGACGCGGTACTGGTGTACAAGGAACCTTCCGCCTATGCAGTCGAGTACTATCTCAAAAAGCCCTGGCTTGAAGTGCGAGGCCTTCCGTCAGTCGACGATATCGCGAGCACGGTCGAGGCGCGACTGAATAGACGCAGGCGATCCTGGGTAGTGTTGAACGACCGCGGCATCGAAGAAGAGCGGATGAGCGCGTTGTTTGACCGACATGTACAAGAGGGCGGATGGGCCGTAGACAAAACTGAGTTCAACTCGCGTATTCCCGTGTATGTTTACCTAATCTCCCCGCCGGCACGACAGAGCAGCAAAACGAACGAGAGCGCTGAGAGCACAACGTTGAACCTCGGGAATCACAGACCGCCGGTGCGTGTTCTCTTCCCAAGACAAAGTGTAACCGCAGGAGTAACGGCCATGACACCGAATGTTCACGTGGGGGCGGCAGCGCCTGAGTTTTCTTTGCCGGATCAAGACGGACGCGCAGTATCCCTGGCGGATTTCGCGGGAAAGTGGCGTGTAGTCTACTTCTACCCCAAAGACGATACCCCCGGTTGCACAACAGAGGCGTGCGAATTCACTACCGGCATCGCGGAATTCGAAAAGCTCGATGCAGTCGTTTTGGGAATAAGTCCTGATTCTCCCGAATCGCACCGCAAGTTCATCGAAAAACACCACCTGAAACTCACGCTTCTCAGCGATCCGGCTCATGATGTGATGGAAACGTACCGAGCCTGGGGACGGAAGACCCTGTACGGAAAAGAGTCGGTAGGAGTCATACGCAGCACCGTCCTCATAGATCCCTCGGGCAAGGTGGCGCGGCATTGGGCCAAGGTCAAGGCGGAGGGGCACGCCGAGCAGGTTCGGAAAGCCATCGAGGAATTGAGCCGCTGAGGCCATTGGCGGCGCGCGGCGCGGATTGTTATACTTCACCCTTTGACGGTGGGCGCAGTTTATCCAACGAGCGAAGTTAACAAGGAGCGACACATGCCCGAAGAAATCAAAAGCACGAATATCACGTGGCATCATGCCACAGTCACGCGCGAACTGCGGGAGAAACTGAACGGCCACAAGGCGGCCATCCTTTGGTTCACGGGCTTGTCTGGTTCGGGAAAGTCAACCCTTGCCCACGCGGTCGAGGAGGCCCTCTACGACAAGGGTTGCCGGACCTATGTCCTCGACGGCGACAATGTCCGCCATGGACTGAACAAGAACCTCGGGTTCTCACCGGAAGACCGCACAGAGAACATCCGGCGCATTGGCGAGGTCGCGAAGTTGTTCGTGGACGCGGGGGTCATCGCGCTGACGGCGTTCATCTCGCCATACCGCGCGGACCGCGACGGGGCGCGCGCCATCGCGGGCGCTGACTTCATCGAGATCTACGTGAAGTGCGATCTGGGGGTGTGCGAGTCGCGCGATACGAAGGGGTTGTACGCGAAGGCACGCGCGGGCCAGATCAAAGAGTTCACGGGGATTTCGGCCCCTTACGAGGAGCCGCTGAATCCGGAACTGGTCGTCGATACCGGCGCCGAGACGCTCGAGGAAAGCGCTGGGAAAGTGCTCGCGCTACTGAAAGAGCGCGGCGTCTATGCGTGAGGTACTGACGTCGACGTTTGCCCACGACTGAGAAACTTGGAGTAGCTTCTGTGGTTTGCCTCAACCGCTGAGTTCATTTCAACGCAGAGATGCGGAGGCCGCGAAGGAACGCAGAGACCCGATGCACGAGAATGAGATTTCAGAAAAGGTCATCGGAGCGGCCATTGAAGTGCATCGTATCCTGGGACCGGGACTGCTTGAGGCCGTTTATGAGGAATCCCTGTGCCATGAGCTCCATCTTCGCGGGATTCATTTCGAGCGCCAGAAGCCGGTGCCGATTGACTACAAAGGCGTGAAGCTCGGCACGGACCTTCGTTTGGACTTGCTCGTCGAAGACAAAGTGATCGTGGATGTGAAAGCGAAAGAGGAAATGACCGAAATGGATCATGCGAAGACGCTGACCTATCTGCGATTGACGGATATGCGCTTGGGATTGAATGTGAACTTCCATGAGACCAGGCTTGTGGATGGAATCAAACGAATGGTGAACCACCTTGAATGAAGACGCTCTGCGACATTCCGCGGCCTCTGCATCTCTGCGTTGGAAATGATCCCCTCTCTTTAGCCGCTGAACCCTAAGGTGCTAAGACAACGCAGGCAGCCGTGGAGCTGCCTGCGTTGTCTTGTTACAGGATCGCCGGTCAGAAAGAGATTTCCGCGACGACGTGAAGTGTAACCAGGTTGTCCCAAGCATCCGGGGGATTCTCGGGCATCGTCCCGCGGAGAGCGAAGCCCACCGTCGGGCATTCGTCGAGAACGGTCAGTAGATTGATGGGCGATTCGGGGGCTAGAAGGATTTCCGTCGCACTGAGACCGTCCCCCGGTGTCGCCGAGGCCAGATACTCGCCGTTGCGCGTTACCGAAACCTCCGTGATACCCTCGAAACTCCCTTCACCGTCGGTGATTTCCATCGCGACTTTCACGATGTCCACGCGTTTGACCTGAATGTAGTTCAACACGAACCCGATTCCCAGTTCGTCCGCGTATTTCCGGAGGAGCGCGTCCAGGTCCTGGTACTCCTCGGGAACGACCTCGCATACGTCCACCGGGTCGGGCGCAAACGAGTCCGGGAAATCGACACCGGGAGGCACAGGCAGGTTTGGCGCGTTGGTGTGAATGGTGATGGTCTTCGTGATCTCGATGGGAATGCAGCCCGTGCAGGCGGCAGCCATGGCGATCACGAACAAACAGGCAAAGGGGATGGGCAAAAGGCGTCTCTTCATCGTCAAGTCTCCTCTTGGCGCAGACCAGTTTCCCCGATAATCCAGTACAAGTATACCATATTTTATTGATTCATATCAAGCGCTCGTAGCGCATATGATTCAACTGTGCCGATTTCGTTCTCCACTCTATGTCGAGAACGACGATAGCCCTCGACGTGGCGTCGAGGGCTACCATCGGGGCCTAACGTTTCGCATCCTGGGGGGATGTCCATGTACATGAGATAGCGCAACGTCCGTGCCAAAACACGTTCTCTGGGTTACGCCATGGCTAACCCACTGCAAAACAGCGTCTTAGGTCGAAGCACAATGGGGCGCGCTTGGGTATTTGATTGACAAGGATCGGTAGAAGAGTCCGATTTTTGTCACTCGAACCTGTCAGGGCATTCGTCAGCAGCGCTAGATCGACGCAAAACAAACCGCTATGATATGAATCCTTTGAGCGGGTCGACAGGGAGGTTTGCGCGCGATGGATATAGTGCTGGATGGCGAGTGGCGGCTGTACTTCTTCCCGCAAGGGACGCTGCCCTTGGCCCTGCCGTGCGACGTGAAGACGAGCGGCGTGGACAACGTTCCGGCGCGAGTGCCGGGCAACGTCGAACTGGACCTTGTGCGCGCGGGCGTTCTTCCCGAACCGTTCGTGGGCGAGAACATTCAAATGCTGCGCGCGCTCGAATTCAACGAGTGGTGGTACACGCGCGAATTTGAGGTCCCGGCATCGTGGGCGGGACAGCGCGTGGAACTCGTCTTCGAGGGGCTTGACACGGTCGCGACGGTCTGGCTGAACGACTGCGAAGTCGGGCGGGCGGACAATATGCTGGTCGCGCATCGGTTCGACGTGAGTGAGGCCGTGCGGCCAGGCGAGAATCGTATCTGCGTGCGCATTGCCTCCGCGCTGCTCGAAGCGACGGCGTATCCGTACGAAGCGCCGACGTTGAGTTGGGAAACGCGCGAGGAAGGCGTGTATCTGCGCAAAGCGCCGCATGTGTGGGGCTGGGACATTATGCCGCGCGCCGTGTCGGCGGGCATCTGGCGGTCGGTGCGGCTCGAAACCGTCCCCGAACATTCCATCGAGCAGATGTATTACTGGACGGCTTCCGCATCCGAGGGCCATGCGACGCTCGGCGCACATTTCGGCGTGCGGACATCGCGTTTCACGCCGAACGCGCAATTGAACCTGCGCATCACGGGCGTATGTGGCAACCATCGGTTCGAGCATGTCTGGCCGTTGGAGTTCCTCGCGGGCAACACGCGTGTCGAAATTCCCGGGGCGCGTCTGTGGTGGCCCAAAGGCTATGGCGAAGCGAATCTGTATGACGTGACGGCGCAGCTTCGCGACGGTTCCGAGGTCCTTGCGGAGCGCCGCGACCGTATCGGGCTACGCGCGCTGGAACTGATCCGGACGGATACGGCGGGTCCGGCGTGGAGCCCCGGCCCCGCGGGCTGCGACGTCGCTCGAATGGACACGCCGCCGGATCCTTCGGCGCAATTCCTCTTCCGCGTCAACGGCGTCCCGATCATGATCAAAGGCAGCAACTGGGTCCCGCTCGATGCGTTCCACAGCCGCGACCTCGATCGTGTCGACGAGGCCGTCGGTCTCGCCGACGATTTGGGATGTACAATGCTGCGTTGCTGGGGCGGCAACGTGTACGAGAGCGACCGTTTCTTCGACCTGTGCGACGAGCGCGGCATCCTGGTCTGGCAGGATTTCGCGCTGGCGTGCTGCCGGTACCCGCAGGACGACGCATTCCTGAACCGCGTGCGCGCGGAAGCGGAATCGGTCATGACGCGCCTGCGTAATCATGCGTCGCTGGCCGTGTGGTGCGGCGACAACGAGATCGACGGCTGCTACGCATGGGACGGCATCCCGCCGGAAAGCAATCGCATCACGCGCGAGGTGCTGCCGCGCGTGGCCCATCGTTTCGACCCGCGCCGGCCGTATGTTCCGAGTTCGCCGTACATCGCGCCGAACGCCGGGTGGAACATGCCGGAGCAACATCTGTGGGGGCCGCGCGGCTATTTCAAAGGGCCGTACTACACGCATCACAACGCGGCGTTCATCGGCGAGATCGGCTATCACGGATGCCCGAACGTGTCGAGCATCAAACGGTTCATCACGCCGGGGCGTCTGTGGCCGTATCACGATAACGACGAATGGCGCGCGCACGACGTGACGCACTCGATTCATCAGGAGGACCGCAATCGCGTCAAGCTCATGGCCAACCAGATCCGCGAAGTCTTCGGCGAAATCCCGGACACGCTCGACACGTTTGCGCTCGCCAGCCAGATCGTTCAGGCGGAAGCGAAGAAGTTCTTCGTCGAATCCACGCGGGCGCGCAAATGGCGCACGAGCGGTATCCTCTGGTGGAACGTGATCGACGGCTGGCCACAGTTCTCGGACGCGATTGTCGATTACTATTTCGGAAAGAAGCTCGCGTACCACTACATCCGGCGGGCGCAGGCGTCGATCGGTCTCTGTATCGGCGAGGCGGGATCGGAGAAGTACCGCCCGCTCCTTCTATGCAACGACACGCGCACGGCCTCCGAGGTCGCGTATAGAGTGTGGGACGCGGACACGCGGGAGGTCGTGGCCCAGGGCACGGCGATGTCGCCCGCGAATGAGAACTGGCAAATCGCGCGCTTGCGCGCCTTTGCAGGCGACGTGCGATTGTACCTGATGGAATGGACCGTGAACGGACAGCGCTTCGGCAATCATTACCTCGCGGGCACGCCGCCCTTCTCGCTCGACCGATACCGCGCGTGGCTGCCGCTCATCGCCGCGCTCGAACGTCCCTTCGACGCCGAGAAAGTGGCGCTCTGACGGCCCGAGAAAGGATCCGGATTCGATGGCAATGGAACTGACGCGGCGCGAGGCGCTGGCCTTGGGCGCGGGTGCGGTGGCGGCGGCGCCCGGCAAGACGGATGCCGCGCCGAGATCTCTGGGCGATCTGGTAGCCAAGCATGACAGCGCGCTCAAGGGACGGCTCGCAGCGCAAGTGACCGACTCGAAAAGCCCTTGGCGTGGCGGTATCCCGGACCAGTGGGACTTGTATCACCGACGCGCCGCCGCCGGTCTCATCCGCGACATGGCCGCCGCCTATTACCACCCCGAATCCGCGTTTCACGCGAGCGAGGACCTTCGTGCGCGCATGCGGCTCGCCGCCGAGTTTCTCGAACGAGGACAAGATGAAGACGGTTTCATCGATCTCCTGGACACGAATTTCGGATCGCCGCCCGACACCGCCTTCGTCGTGCACGACGTGGCATCGGCGGCCGCGATAGCGTTTGCGGCGCACAATGAAGAAGGTGTTTCAATCCTGCAGCCGTTTCTCAAACGCGCGGGAAAGGGGCTCACGCACGGCGGCATCCACACGCCCAATCACCGCTGGGTGGTGTGTGCGGCACTCGCGCAGGTCCATGCGCTGTTTCCGGACAAGAAGCTCCTCGCGCGGATCGAGCAGTGGCTGGCGGAAGGCATCGACATCGACGACGAAGGCCAATACACCGAACGGAGCACCGCGGGCTATAACACCGTGGTCGATACCGCGCTCGTCGTCATGTCGCATTACCTGAACCGGCCCGAGTTGCTCGATCCCGTGCGGAAGAACCTCGACGCTATGGCGTATCTGCTGCATCCGGACGGCGAGGTCGTGACCGAGATCTCGCGCCGCCAGGACCTGAACACCCGCGGCACGATGCGCGGCTACTGGTTCGCGCTGCGTTACCTCGCCTTGCGCGACGCCAACGGGCTATACGCGTCAATGCTGAAGCCGCTCGAACCGGGCCACATCGAACTCGCGCGCATGATGGAGTATCCGGAATTACAGCGGGACCTCCCCGCGGAAACGTCCATACCCGACGATTACGAGAAAACGCTTCCGCTGTCGGGTGTCACACGCATCCGAAGGAAACGGTTCAGCGTCACGATCATCCACAAGGGAAACAGCCGCTGGGTGTCGTTGCGCAACGGCGAGGCCGCCGTCCATGCGGTTCGATTCGCGAGCGCGTTCTTCGGCAAAGGCCAATGGACGCCGGCCGAGTTCGAGCGGCGCGCGGATGGCACGTTCCACTTCCGGCAGGAACTCATGGGACGCTACTTGCAGCCATTGTCGGATCCGTCGCTGCTGCCCGTCACGCCCGAGACATGGCCGCAGGTGGCCGCGCGGCGCAAGACAACCGAGATCCGCCGGATGGTATACGAAGCGACCATCCGTGAGATCGAAAACGGCCTGGAACTGCATATCGAGGCGCGGGGCACGGATCACGTCCCGCTCGCGATCGAGATCAACCTGCGCGACGGCGGGCGGCTCGACAACGTGACCGCCGCGCCGCATACGTCCGAGGGTTTCCTGCTCAAGGAAGGCATGGCCGAGTATCATCTCGGGCAGGATGCGATTCGCTTCGGCCCGGGCTGTTACGAACACGGATACGTGCAGGTGCGTGGTGGCGAGGGCAAACTGCCCGGACCGAGTGTCTTCTTGACGGGCTTCACGCCGTTCGCACATACCGTGAGGTTCGAGATCGCGGGATAGGAAACAACCCACCGGAGGGAATAGGTATGCACGCGTTAGCTTCGTTGACCGTATGGGGCGTGGTATTGCTGGCCGTGGCGGCGTGCATGGGATCGCGTCGGGCCTATGCGGACGCGGAATGGGTTACGTATGACGGTTCCGACGGACCAGGCAAGGGCAAACACATTGTCCTCGTCAGCGGCGACGAAGAGTATCGTTCGGAGGAATCGATGCCGTGTCTCGCGAAGATCCTGGCCGTCCGCCACGGTTTCCGATGTACGGTGCTCTTCGCGATCAATCGGACCACCGGCGAGATCGATCCGGAAACCTTGGACAATATTCCTGGATTGGACGCGTTACGGTCGGCGGACTTGATGGTGCTGTTCACGCGATTCCGCGAACTGCCTGACGAGCAGATGAAGGAGATCGTCGACTACACGGATTCGGGCAAGCCGATCCTCGCGCTACGCACCGCGACGCATGCCTTCCGTTACGTGAAACACAAGGATAACCCTTACGCGAAGTACAGCTTCGACAGCAGGACCTTCGACGGCGGATACGGACGGCAGGTGCTCGGCGAGACGTGGGTCAATCATTACGGCGCACACGAGAAGGAAAGCACCCGCGGCCTGCCCGCGCCCGGCATGGAACACGATCCGATCCTGCGAGGCTGCGACGCAATTTGGGGCGCGTCGGATGTGTATGCGTTGACGACGCTGACTGGCGATAGCACGCCCATCCTTCTGGGCCAGGTCTTGCAGGGGATGTCGCCAACGGACGCGCTGAACGAACGCAAGCCGCCGATCCCCGTGGCGTGGCGCAAGTCGTACACGGGCGCACGGGGCAAGGCCGCGCGCGTGTTCACGACGACCATGGGGCACGCGGCCGACTTCACGAACGAAGGGTTCCGGCGGCTCTTGGTCAACGCGTGTTATTGGTGCATGGACATGGAGGACCGCATCGCGCCGCGTAGCGACGCCGCGCTTGTGGGCGAGTACACGCCGCGCGGCATCGGCGTCGGGAAGCACGCGCGGGGCGTGAAGCCTTCCGATTACGCGCTCGACGCGAAGGGGAAACGGCCATGAAGAAAGCGGTGCTGCTGGGCGATCGCAGGGCGGGCGTGGTCGATGCGCCGGACCTGGTTCCGCTCAAGGACTGGGCGGTGGTAAAGGTCCATGCCGCGCCGATGTGCGCGGAATACAAGGCGTTCGCATCCGGAGCTAAGGCGGAATTTCTGGGACACGAAGCCGCGGGCGAAGTCGTCGCCGTCGCGCAGGAAGGCCCGGTCAAACCCGGCGACCGCGTGGTGGTCATGCCGCAGTATCCGTGCGGGCGCTGCGCGTTGTGCGTGGCCGGAGACTACATCCATTGCGAGCACACGTTCGACTTCGAGCGGTTCTACGGCATGAACGAGGGCCACGCCACGATGGCGCAGTACCTCGTCAAGCCCGCGTGGCTGTTGCCCGCGATCCCGGACGGCGTTTCGTACGACATGGCCTCGCTGGCGTGCTGTGCGCTCGGGCCGTCGTTCGGCGCGTTCCAAGCGATGCGGCTCGATGCGTTCGACACGGTCTTGATTGCAGGCGCAGGCCCCGTGGGGCTTGGCGCGATCGTCAACGCGCGATTCCGCGGCGCGCGGGCGATCGTGGCGGAATCGGTCCCGTACCGCGTCGAGTACGCGAAGCGGCTGGGCGCGGCCCACGTGATTGACCCAGGGGACGCGCAGGCCGTTACGCATATCCGCGATCTGACCGCGGGGCTGGGCGTGGATTGCGCGATCGATTGCGCCGGGGCCGTGGCGGCCGAACGCTTGTGCGTCGATGCGGTCCGCCGCAAGGGCAAGGTCGCGTTCGTGGGCGAGTGCGGCGACGCGTTCTCGTTGCGCGTGAGTCCCGATCTTCTGCGGAAAGGCATCACGCTAATCGGCGCGTGGCATTACAATCTGAACGACTTTCCCAAGATCATGAAGGTCATCCAGGAATGGCCGCTGGCCGCGCAGTTGATCAGCCACACGTTTCCCATGAGCCACATCCAGGAAGCGTTCGAGGTATCGGCGTCCCACGCTACCGCGAAGGTCATCTTGCATCCCTGGGAGTAGGCGCGGCGCGGAATTTCGGATTGGCAAGTTACCTGAAAGACAGTCCCCGTTCGTGGTTCAAGTCGTGATCGTGATCGTCTTCGAACCTTTCGATTACGACTACGATCACGATCACGATCACAATCACGATCACGATCACGAGCGCCAGCGCGAACCTCAGATTGCTTTCTCGAATCCATAGTGGTCGAAGACATCGCGGAACTCTTCGAGGATACGGCCGGGGGTGAGTTCGTACTGGCCAAGCGTGTAGGCGTGGGCGCTCTTGTAACTTCGCGAACGGTCTTGCTCTTCGCGAAGATGCTGGTCGAAGGCTTCGTCCATGGGCAGGCCCAGGCGCTCGTAGAGGCCGCGCACGACCTCTCTCGGCGCCGGGGCGAGGTCGTCGTACCGCACAAAGGCGTGGCGGTCCGCGGGCCATTGAGAGAGCCGTTCGAGAGGATGCCGGTAGAAGTGCTGGACGACCTCGAGGGACAGGTCGCGGAACCGTTCCAGTTCGGCCTCGTTGCCGAAAATCCCCCAGAAATGAATCAGCAGGCTCATGAGCGAAGGCGCGGCCTGGTAGGGGTTGCGCACATTGCAGATGACCCGCGCATCCGGGAACGTCTCGCCGAGCGCGTCGATCTTGGAGCTATACAAGGGGTTCTTCGAGAGAAAGCGCTTCTCTGGGCCATGGAAGTACAAGTGGCGCTGGACGCACGCTTTGTAGAGGGCCATGACGCGGCGCTTGAGTTCGGGCGCGAGGGCCGCGTCGAACCGAATCAGCGACCACAGATCCTCGGGGAACGGGAACGGGAAGATCAGCAGGGCCGTCGCGAAGAACGTGATGAGGACCCATTCGTCTTCATCCGGCGCGAACAGGCTCATATGATGAATCGTGCGCGTCTTCGCAAGGAGCCGGTCTTCGATGCGCACCAGCGCGCGATAACCGAAACTTCCCAAGGCCGTGTCGATGCGCCCCATGAACGTCCAGAACTTCCGCTCCAGAATCGAAGGCGCGAAGATGAGTTCCCACAAACAAAACGACGTGAAGGTATCGCTGTCTTTGGATAGCAAATGGAACAGAAACGTCGTGCCGCTACGGGGAATGCCCACCATGAAGACCGGCTCTCTAATCTCGACGTTTCGATATCCCGGGAAGAGGATGTTGTCCAGAAACAGCGCCACACGATGCACGACAATGAGTGGCAAACCCCACGGCAGCACAAAGGCGACGATTGCGAACCGCTTCCAGGTCAACGGAGCGGCCGTGCCGCGCGTGCCGAACAGACTGCGCATCATCAGGCGAAAACACAGTCGGAAACCAATGTAACGCGGGCCATTGGGAGAAACCTCGTCGGGAGAAACCGATCTCTTTGCGGACATGAAGTGAGTGAATTCCATTCCGGCAAACGCCAGTGTGTTTAGTCTGTGTTGAAGAGGATCTTCGGACCGTCGCCGTCGATTTGCGGCCAGCGGTCGTAGTCGCGGTCGGCGGGTTTGCCGTCGATCGCCGAGATGACCCACGTGCCTTTCGGGGCGTCGGGATTGTACTCGACGGTACCCACTCCGGGCCAATGGAAGATGCGGCCAAGATCGGTTTCGTTCGGATTGGCTTCGACCAAGGACTTCGCAAGCGCATCGGCCGATTGCTGGCATCCGGGAAAGAGGGCCAGCAACGCGAAACCTTTGCCCTGGTATGTTGCGATGCGCAGACCGGCATCGCCGGGCGTGCCATAGATCGTCCACGCGCCGCTGGCAGCTTGAGGCTGCTGGCCATCGGGCACATGGACCTCGCCGTTGGCGCAAGCGAAGCGGTCGCAGACGCCCGTGTTATTCCAAGCGGTCCAGCCGCCGCGTCCGGTGAGACGAAAACACTGCTTGAGATCGGCCGCGCCGTCGCGCAACAACAACGACGTCGGCCGCGCGGCAATCATCGATCGCCACCCTCGCGCCACGCCGCCTGCGCTGATGAGATAGCTTGGGCCGCCGCTGTACAGTTCGGGCGAGGCGTTGGGACCGTGTCCGAAGCGCACGAAATAGGACGAGGGTTTCGCGAGTGTCCACTGGCGGACGGCCTCGGGCAACCGGTACGGCAAGATTTCCGCCAAGGTTTCCTCGCGCCCGCGGAATCGCAGGCCCAACGCGGTGGCCAGGTCACCGCCAGTCCACACCTGCATCAGCGGCGTGTGTTCGTCGTCGCGCAAGTCTGTAACGTCCGCGCGATACGGCTGGCGGCGGAACGGCGTGCAACGTCGCAAATCAAGACTGCCCAGCGCATACTGCCAGTTGGCTTTGTCGAGGATGTACCGGGCCGTGCCGCTGATATCCGTGTTTGACGCGAAGGCATCGAGGTTCAGGAGCGCGCGCATCGCATAGCTCAAGTATGGTATCGAGTTGAACTCGTAGAATCCCTCTTGCTCGATGCCCTTGAGAAAATCGAGCAGCCACGCGCCAAGCCCGTTCGTGGTATTGTCGAACGCGGGGTTGCCGCGCTGGCCCGGATCGCCTCGCTCGAAACGCCATTGGTTGCGCAGGTACCGCGTGCCTTCGGTCATGAGGATATGATTTTCGGTGTCGGTGACAAGCCCGAGTGTGCGCGGGACTTTGGGGCGCGGCTTCGCGCCGTCTTCGATGAGCAACACGTCGACGATATGCTTGGCGGTTTCGGGGTAAAGCCGGTCGGGTTGATCTCGGAACGTGTACAGCAGCGCGACGAAATCGATCTCATCGAAATCGTAATCGCCGCTCGGATGTCCAAACCACGTCGAACCGCTTTCTTTCCACGGCGTCGCCGCCCGCAGACACTGGTTCACCTCTTCGATGTCTTTGCCCAAGTATAGCTTCGCAATTGCGGCGCGGATATTGATGGCGCGCCCGCGCTTCCCTTCGCATGCCGAACCACGCGACTCGGCTTCGATCGAGGCCTGTCCGCGCGCTGTCCGCAGTTTCGGAAGCGCCGCGGACGGCGGCTCGTTCCGAGGCGGAGGACAAAGCGGTCCGGGCGCGACCGGCACGACGGTGTAGCGGGCCGCGCCCACGTATTGCCCGCACCATTGCGCGAAACGCCAGAAGGGCCACGCGCCTGCGACGATAACGATACCCACTATCCAAAGCGACTTGCGTCGGACCATTCGCACGCTCCTCCTGCGTCTATTCTACGCCACACCAGCTTTCGCGGCCACTATCGCGAAAGTACGAAGAAGGCTTGCAAGACTCTGCCGAAAGCATCACAATACCCACATCCATGAGTGCTGAGTTTTGCATAGCCTTTTCCGGGGAGCGGCCGCTTCGTCCATGAGTCTCATTTCCGTCGACTTCCTATCGCCGAAGCGCTGGGGCGCGTTGATTCCGGCCTTGCGCCACCGCAACTACCGCCTCTTCTTCTTTGGCCAGGGGGCGTCGTTGATCGGGACGTGGATGCAGCGCGTCGCGCTGAGTTGGCTGGTCTACCGTTTGACCGACTCCGAATTCCTGTTGGGCCTGGTCGGGTTCAGCAGCCAGATCCTCACGTTCGCCTTGTCGCCCTTTGCCGGCGTGCTGGCCGACCGCAGCAACCGCCTCCGCCTGCTTATTGCCACACAATGCGTCGCGATGATCCAAGCGTTTCTGCTGGCCGGACTCACGATGTCGCACCTGATCGAGGTCTGGCACATCATCGCGCTCAGCCTGATGCTCGGCCTCGTCAACGCGTTTGACATCCCCATCCGCCAGGCCTTCGTAGTCGAGATGATCGAGTCGCGTGACGACCTGCCGAACGCGATCGCCTTGAACTCGTTCCTTGTGAACGCGTCGAGGCTGATTGGCCCGTCGCTGGCTGGCGTGATCGTCGCGTTGATGGGCGAAGGACCCTGCTTCATTCTGAACGGCATCAGTTTTGTCGCCGTCATCGCGGCCTTGCTGGCGATGCGCTTGAGCCTTCCGCCGCGCTCGAATGCGCGACAGCATGTCCTTCGCACGCTCAAGGAAGGCTTCGCGTATTCATTTGGCGTCGTGCCGATCCGCATGATCCTGATCCTGCTCGCATTCATGAGCGTCACGGGCATCTCGGTCATGGTCCTGCTTCCCGTCTACGCGCGCGATATTCTGCACGGCAGTTCCAAGACGCTGGGGTTGATGATGTCGGTGTCGGGCGTGGGGGCGATTGCGGGCACGGTGTTCATGGCGGCGCGGAACCGCGCCTCCGGACTGGGAAGGCTCATTGCGGTAGCGTCGGCCGTAATGGGCGTCGCGCTCATCGGCCTGTCGTTGTCGCGCACGCTGCCCACGGCGCTCGGTTCCGTGATGGTCGTCGGCTGCGCCATGATGGTGATGCTGGCGTCGTGCAACACGTTTCTCCAAAGCGCGGTCGACGACGACAAGCGTGGCCGCGTGATGAGCCTGTACACGATGGCCTTCATGGGCATGACGCCGTTTGGGAATCTCCTCATGGGGTCCATGGCCGAGAAGCTCGGCACGGCATGGACCACCGCGTTTGGCGGCCTGTGTTGCCTGGCCGCGGCGGCGGCGTTCGCCTCAAAACTGGGCGGCTTCCCGGCGGACGCGCCAGGCGTAGCATCAGGAAGCGACGCCGCCGGGGATGGACACGGAGCGCCGCGCGAAGGTACTCTTACTCCAGCCACGAAGGAGTAGGAGCATGGAACTGTCCAGAATGTGTGTCGCGGCCGCGGCCTTCGCAGTCTGTGCAACGGGCGCATCGTTCGCCGAGGAGGCGCTGCCGAAACCTACACCGGAGCAGGCCGCATGGCAGGACGCCGAACTCGGCCTCATGATCTGCCTGGACCTGATCACGTTCTCCGACCTTCACGAACCGGAATGGCAGAAGGCCGGCCATCTCGATCCGAACCTGTACAACCCCGCTCAACTCAACACCGACCAGTGGATGGAAGTGGCCAAGTCGATGGGCGCGACGTACACGGTATTCGTCGCGAAATGGTGTACCGGCCACTTGCAGTGGCAAACCGATCTATATCCCTACGGGGTGAAACAATCGTCGTGGCGCGATGGCAAAGGCGACGTGGTGCGGGACTACATCGAATCGTCGCGCAAGTACGGTATCAAACCGGGCATCTACGCGAGCGTCACGGCCAACGCGTATTGGGAGGTCTCCAATCCCGGTCTCGTCGGTTGGGGCAAGGGCGGCGACGACGCGAAGCAGGCGGAATACACGCGCACGTGCGAGACGATGTTGACGGAACTGTGGGGCAATTACGGCCCGCTGTTCGAGATCTGGTTCGATGGAGGCGCGCTGCCGCCGGACAAGGGCGGGCCTGACCTCATCCCCATCCTCAAGAAACTCCAGCCAGGCGCCATCGTGTTTCAAGGCCCCGCGGCGTCGATACGGTGGGTTGGCAACGAGAACGGCGTCGCAGGCTATCCGTGCTGGGCCACGGTGGCCGCGAACGAAGCCGCGGGCGACGGCGATCCCGAAGGGCGGATCTGGCAGCCTGCCGAGTGCGACGTGCCGTTGCGGAACCACGAGTGGTTCTGGAATCCCAACGAAGAGGACAAGATCTACAGCCTCGACACGCTCGTCGACATGTATTACAAGTCCGTGGGCCGCAACTGCAACATGATCGTCGGCGTCACGCCAGACCGGACCGGGCTGATTCCCGAAGCTGACGCGCGGCGTGCCGCCGAGTTCGGCGCCGAAATCAAACGCCGCTTCGGCAAGTGCATTGCCGAGACGGAAGGCGATGGCGAGACGGTCGAACTCGACCTCAAAGCCCCAACGGTGATTGATCACGCAATCCTGATGGAGCGGACTACCGAGGGCGAACGCGTG
Source organism: uncultured Nitrospiraceae bacterium (assembly GCA_964402555.1). GTDB lineage: Bacteria > Hydrogenedentota > Hydrogenedentia > Hydrogenedentales > SLHB01 > CAYOCT01. The sequence goes on from CAYOCT010000054.1 coordinate 23,948, forward strand.
CGCAACTACCTACTGGAAGGCCTGAAGGGCGCCGAGTGGACGACGCTCGCGGGAGGCCGTTCGATAGGACACAAGCGGATCGAGCGATTCGAGCCGATTGAAGTAACGAAGGTGCGGCTGCGCAGCCTGGCATTCGTGGCCGAGCCCAAAATTCGCAAACTAGCCGTGTATCGAGCCGGAAGCTGAGAAGGAGTCCATCGTACTATGAAGCGTATCGTTTGGTTGCTGGCCTTAGGGATCGTCCTTGCCGTGGCGGCAAGCGACACAGGAGCGGAGCCTGCCATGACCCCACGAGTTCCCGAGAACGTCTATAGCGCGGATTTGGTCAGCTTCCCGGGGGCGTGGAGTTTCCTGCTCGGGAAAGCGGCGATCATCCTCGTCAGCGACCAAGAGTTGGAAGCCTTGTGCGATCCCGACAAAGTGATCGACATGTCCTGCACCTTCGATCGCGTCGAGCGCAGCATGCGCCAGGTGTGCGAAGACGCGCAGAAGCGCGGCGCGCGAACCCTGATCGTCGCGTTCGACCACTTCTTCAAACAGTACCGGCCGGGACAGGATCAGCCGAGGCAACTCATGCCGGATATGGACGCCTATATCGAGCGCATCGCGAAGATCGGGAAGTTTGCCGAGGGCTACGGCCTTGGTCTGGAACTCAGCCTGCTCAGCCCGCTCGAGGTCGGCCCGGCGTATCGTGCGAAGACCGGCGAGTCGGGCCTCTGGATGCATTATCGCAAGGGCCTGCGCGACCCGAAAACCGGCGCGTACGACGTCCAATTGTGGCGGCAGGTCCGGTGGGTGAACAACAAGGGGCCGATCGACCTCGAAGACGCCGGCATCCGCGTGTTCGCGTTCAAGGAACACCGCATCGGCGGCACGCCGTACAGCGTCGTTCCCCCGGAGTCGATCGTCGAGATCTCGGACGGCGTGAAGGTGGACGTGTGGGACGACCTGAAGACGGGCGTCGCGCGCCGCATCCGCGTCTATGGCGAGGGCCACACGGACCTTGGCGATCTCGACCGGGTGCTGGTGGTGCAACAGTACAAGACGCCGGAGATGGATTATTTCAGCGACCAGGCCATGCCGTTCTTGAAATCGCTCGTGGACAAGTACACGGACGCGGGCGTCAAACTCAACGCGCTCTACTCGGATGAGATGCACATCCAGCAGGACTGGGCCTACTTCGGCCATCACGATCATGGCGAGTTCGCGGTGCGGTACGTAAGCCCGGGGTTCGCGAAGCAGTTCGCGGCGCGTTACGGAGCGCAGTATGCGGACTTCGCGAAGTACCTCGTCTATTTCGTCCATGGCCAGGAGGATTGCGCGCCGGACCTTACGGCCAAAGAGGGCGCGATGCACGTCATGGGTGCGTCTCCCGAAGCCATTCGCGAGACGGCGCTGCTCCGGTCGCGCTACTTCAAGTCGCTCCAGGACGGCGTCGTGGATCTCTTTACCGAGGCCAAGCATTACGCTGAAGCGAAGATGGGCCATCGCCTCGAATCGCGCGCCCATGCGACGTGGGCCGAAAGCCCGACGATTGACAAGTGGGATACCGGCCAGGACAACCATCAGCGTAATCAGTACGAGTACACGTCGAACTTCGTATGGTCGTGCACGGTCCATCAAGCGGCCTCGGCGTGCTACGACTACTTCAAGTGGGGCGACTACTTGACCGGCAACGGCAACGATCACGCCGAAGGCGGATGGATCGATCGCGACTATTTCGCGCTCGCGCTCGCGTGTTCGACGGGCATTCTCAACGAAGTCCCGTATTCCTACGCGGCGCATTGGGGCATGCCGGGCGAGATCAGCAACCGCCGCATGTCGCTGGTGAATGCTTTTGGCGCGGCCGGCTCGCCATTGTTCGGCCTCGTTGAGGACATGCAGCACCGCGACGTCGATGTCCTGATGCTGTATCCGCTTGACCTCGTCGCGGTCGAAGAACGCTTCGGCAGTTGGATGACGCAGTATGGTTACGCCAACCTGATCACGCAGGCCAAGCTCCTCGAACGTGGCAAGGTGAATGGGAACGCGATCGAAGTCGCGGGCCGTCGTTTCACGACACTCGCCACGATGTTCGAGCCGTTCCCGTCGAAGGCCATGCTGGACCTCGTCCGTGAATTCGTCGGCAACGGCGGGCGAATGATCTGGTCGGGACCGCCACCGGTCCTCACCGCCGAAGGCGAACGCGCTCTCGAACCGTGGCAGGATCTCTTCGGTGTCGATTACACGCCGGGACAAAACGAAGGCGAACTCGCTCCGGGCAGGCAGGTCCTATTCGAAGGCCCGCTCGCAAAGGTCGCGCCGCAAGTTATCCTCACCGACTTCCTCGTCGACCACGTCTACCCGGTGACGCCGCGCGAAGGAACCAGCGTCGCCGCCAAAGTGAAGGACAAGATCGTGGGGACCCAACGCGGGACCGCGACCTTCCTCGGATATCGTCCACGCGACGATCAATCGAAGAGCCTCGGCTATGAGACGCGGAACTGGTTCGAGATACTCGATGCCGTGGGCGCGTACGCCCCCACGCCGAAGTCGGGCGGAAGCAATGACAATACCGAGTACCTCTCGCGGACCACTCCGTACCTTGCCTGCCGGTTCCCGAACGGGACGGTGGCCATCGCGCCGCATTTCAAAGACACGGAAGAGAACTGGAGCGGCGGTTTCGCAAGGAAAGCGGAAGACGACAAGAAATACATCGAGGCGTACCCGCCGCCGTCCGATGCGCTCGACCTGGAAGACTTCCATGTCAACGGCCACACGGTCACCTACCACGGCACTCAGGCGGTGGCATTCCGTGTGACCGATGACGGCGGCCTCGTCGCGTTCGCGGGCAGCGGGTCGACGCGGATCGCCGTCGATGGCCGTGAGACGGTCTTTGCCGACGCGCCGTTCGGCCAGGTGGCGTGGGCGCCCGTCAGCGAGAACCGCAGGGTCCCGGACGGCGCGCTTATGCAGATGATGGCCCACGGGGCAGGTACGCTGCGCATTCCCGCGGCGACGCTGCCTGAATCGCTTGAAGTGGTCGCCGAAGGCCCATCGCCCGGCAGCCGCGGCAATGTGGTCACCAGCCGCCGTGAAGCGGACGTCTTGGTGGTAACGATCGAGCCGGGCAGTTCGGGCCGGTGGTTGTATGTGGCGCCCGCCAAGGCAGCCCATTGATCGCGGAGCGATCGCGGAGTTACAATACGGAATCGCGTTGAGTAATGTACACCTATTTGACGGTTATGGCCTGTTGATCGGGCTTACGGAGCTTGTGGGATGACGGCCCAGTCCGTGAAGGGGCCAGGAACGCCGGACTTCCAGCCGTGCGGGGTGTGAAGAAGAAGGAGGCTAGATGGTGGCAACGGACTCCGTTGAACAACATCTCTCGGTGGGCGCGCTGGTGATGGTCGAGTACGTTACGTATCCGGTGCGAAGGCACTACGCCCGGTGCGCTGTCCGGGGGTGGCGCAATGAGGCCTATATCCTGCTCGAACCGCAGGGGGGAACCAAGCCGCTGCCGCTTCACCAGAACGACCCGTGCGCCGTCCGGTTTCTTCACGAGGGCAAGGTATGCGGTTTCATGTCTACCGTAGCGGAACCGCAGAGGCCAAGTGTCCCCCATTTCAGCGTCGCGTGGCCTGACCAGATACAAACCAAGCGGCTGCGCGTGCACGAACGGGTCAACACCGCCATTCCGTGTGCGGTCCAGTCCGCGAAAGGACCCGCCGAAACCTGCGAGATCCGCAACATCAGCTTGGGCGGCTGCGCTATCAAAACGGCTCGAAAACTCGATCGGGACACCGAAGTGCAGCTTGATTTCATACTCATGAACTCGTTCCCGATTGCCCTGAAGGCTACCGTGCGCAGCGTAACGCGGGAAGGCGATTCGTTCAACGTAGGACTTGCCTTCATCGAGGCCGACGCGCGCGCGCGCGACGATCTCAATTTCTTCGTATGCACGCGCGTTGAAAGCGCGCGCGAGGCCGCCGGCCAATCGCCGCGCGTGGTGGTGTACGAATCGGAGGCCGAGAGTTCGCAGCGCATCCGCGAACACTTGACGGGCGAAGACATCGAAGTGGCCACCGCGGCGTGCCTCGTGGATGCGTTCTACCTGCTGCGGTTGCGGCCGCCGCATGCTTTCGTGATTGGCAATGTAAATCCCGGTCTCGACGCAGGAGACGTGGGCCGTATCGTACAGGCTACGCGCGGATGCGAGACCCTCCCGGTGATGCTCATCGGCGAGGAACAGCCCGCCACGGACGGCAAACCCGCCGTCAAGTCGATTCTCTATCCCGAACTGATGCGGCTGACCGCCGAGATTAAGGAAGCCTTCGGCGCTCAGGCCCACGGGGAGCCGCCGCTGTAGGCGTCGACCATCCCGCCCCAGTGGTTGCAGTGGGCATTCAACTTTCGTAGTATGACCCAGTTCGCGAATGAGAAGCACCGAACCCGCTCAACGGAAATGTTGAGGTGTATGACGGACGCCTGTAGGCGTAGGAAGCCAGCCGCCGTCGCGGGTTGTGTGAGACAGCACATCGAGAAGAAAGGGAATGCCGACGGTGGATACGGACTCCATTGAAAGCTACTTTTCGGTAGGCGCGCTGGTCGTGGTCGAGTATTCCCTGCCTCTGATGCGGCGGCAGTATGCTCGCTGCATTTTGCGGGGCTGGCAGAACAATGCCTACATACTGCTCGATCCTTGCGAGCCAGAGCAGATCAGACCGCTCCATCGGAAGGATCCCTGCGCGATTCGATTCATTGAGAGCGGAAGTGTATGTGGATTTACCACGACCATTCTGGATCCGTCCGATGCGCTCGATCGCGAATTCAAAGTTGCTTGGCCCAAGCAGTTTCAAGTCAAGAGGCTCCGCATGTATGAGCGGGTCAAGGCTTCGATTCCATGCAGCGTGCGCGTCGCAGGGGAAGCGTTTGAAGGCTGCACGATACACGACATTAGCGTGGGCGGCTGCGGCGTTACGTTGCCGCGAAAGCTCGAACTGGGCGCCGAGGCGCAGATCGAGTTTGATCTCATGAATTGGATGCCGCTCTGCCTGAAGGCTTCGGCGCGCAAAGCCACGCCTGCGGGCGGCGCGTTCGACACGGGGTTTGCATTCCTCGATGCCGATGTGTCGGCGCAAGAGGCCATCCGATTCTTTGTCTGCACGCGCCTCGAACACGCGCGCACGACGGACGATCATTCGCTACGGGTGGTCGTGTACGAAACCGACCCTGGCAATTCGCGGCGGATACTTGAGCACCTGGCAGAGAACGGAATCGAGGTCGCCGCGGCAGCGTGCCTGGTCGACGCGTTTCATCTGCTGCGGCTCACGCCGCCGCACGCCTTTGTGATCGGCAATGTAGCCCCTGGACTTGCCGCGGAAGATGTGGCCCGCATCGTGCTGGCAACCCACGGCTGCGAAAGCATGCTCATCTTCATCGTCGGGGAGCAACCCGCCTCGTCCGACGGCAGTCCGGAGATCAAGACGATCAGCAAGATCGAATTGATTCAGCTTACCAACGATATCAAGATGGCCCTTGCCCAGGGGACCTGAGTATTCGACCGCTACTGCAGACGTTGCCCATCCTGCACTAACCGTTCACGCAGCGCCGGGTACGGGATGTCCTGAACGGTGCCAGAGCGGTCAATAGCCATGGACGCCGCCGTGCTTGCGCTCTGCGCGAGGATCATGAACACCGGCTCCATACGGATCGAACCGTATGCGATGTGCGAACACGACACGCACACCGGGACCAGCAGGTTCTCGCACTCGCTCTTCTTCGGCACGAGGCTGCCATAGGCGATGCGATACGCCCCGTGCGTGGACACGCCGATGTCGCCCTCGTTCTGGACGAAGCCTTCCGGCGTGACGTAGCGCTGCACATTGTGCGAGTCCATCGTGTACGAACCCATGCCCACGGGATCCGGCACGTCGCGCTCATGCAACACATCGTGCTCGGTCATGACGTAGGTTCCGATCATGCGCCGCGCCTCGCGCACATAGATCTGATACGGCCAATGGCCATTGTCCGCGAACTCGTCCTTCGCGAGACCCCACGCACTCGCCTGCGTTCGCACGTCCTCCGGAACGCTAGGATCGTTCGCGAGGAAGTACATCAGCCCCTGCTGGTAACGCCGGTGCTCGTCGAGGATGGCCTTGCGCTGCGCGTAGGTCCCTTCCGGATAGGCGTAGTTCATGCCGATATTGTCGGTGCTGAACGGCCCGTGGTTGTTCGTATCGGTCTTTCGGTTCGGAATCGGATCGAACTTCTCGAACACCTCGCGCCAACTCGTCGCAAAGACGCGTGGCAGCAGCGCATACTGATTCGCGTCGTAGCCGTCCGGTTTCGCGAACGGCACGCGATTCTCGGGACACTCCGTCAGGCACATGCGATAGCAATACGCCTGGATGCGCTTGTCCCCATCCCCTTTCGTTCCCGGAGGGTCCGGCGAAATACGCGGCAGCAGGCCGCTCGACGGATCGCCCGGCGCAACATACGGGTCGACGTTCGCTTTGAAATAGTGCCCGTGATGAAGCACACCTACCTGGATGCCGTTCCACGTTTCGCCGTAAACGCTGTTCGCCTCGCGTCCGACGTGATAACTGACGCCCGCGGCCGCCATGAGGTCGCCTTCATACGTCGCATCGATGAACATCGAGCCGCGAAAGACGCGCCCGCTCAGCATAGCCATGGAAACGATCCGGCCTTCTCGTTTGACGACGCCATGGTCGCGATCGAGCCATTCGTCGCGGTAAACGGGAATGCGGTGCTCCGCGACAAGTTGCTCGAAGACGCGTTCGGCAATATGCGGTTCGAATATCCACATCGTGCGTTCCGCGTCGTCCATCGCCTGCGTATCCTGGCCGCGATTGCCGTACTCGCTTGGCTTCTGCCAGCGCCACGTTTCCGGTTTCTGGTACTCGGCCCACACGCGATGATAGAACTCGCGCGCCAGCCCGCCGACAGCTTCCTTCTTCCCCGAATCGGTCCACCCCAGCCCGCCCGATGTCAACCCGCCCAGATGCGTCTCGGAACACACCAAGGCCACCGTCTTGCCCATCCGCGCCGCCTGTACCGCGGCCATCACGCCCGCCGATGTCCCGCCATAGACGACGATGTCCATCTTCAGATCTATTGATGCCTCGCCGCAGAGTGGGTACGTCATGCATGCCATCGCCAGCACAAGACTCCCGAGCTTTGATGACTCCATATCTCCCTCATCTCCTGGAAGGTGAGACGAATTCCTCGCGCGCTACGGGACAGTGATGCCATGGACCCAACGTTCAATATCGCCGAAGTCTTCTGGCCTTGCCTCGGTTATCAAGATGCAATGCACGAAATGAGACGGCGACGCATGACAAGAACCCATCGCATCAAGGCGCCTTCTCGAGGCTTTCCAGATCAAGGAGATCCTTCGGTCTCCCGGCGGCTCTCTTAGACACGATCAAATCTGCTTTGGAAATAAAGGCTATTCCAACGCCGCCCAGTTCGATGACTTGCCGATGACGCCATGCAGATTCGAAATCGATCCCCGGAATCGCCATCATGATATCCAGACGAAACGGTGCGCGCCCCATCTGATTGTAGTAGTCTTCCTGGGTGAAATCCGATGGCGTCAAGTTCTTCAGGGGAGCGCCGAACTCTCTTAGAGCGCCAAAGACCGCTTCGGCGTTGCGCTTGTCCGTTGCGATCCACACATCAAGATCTTTGGTGTAACGGGGTTCCGTGTACTTCATTACGGCATACCCGCCGACAACGAGGTAACGGACATCATACTCTTTGAAAAGTCTCAACAGTTCTTTGAAGTCGGGGCTCGTCAACATGGCCGTTTCTTACCGCGAGAAAATCGATCGCCAGTTCAAGAGCAGCTTGAAATATGGCCGCATCGCCTTGCGATTGCCAGAATTCGATATCGAAAAGACGGTCTTCGTCGCCGATCTTTCGGTACGCTTCCACTGTCTCCATGTGTCACTCGAGCTCCTTACCAACCCAAGTATACCACGGCGCGCCTCAGCGCGGCTTACTCCGTCTTCTTGATAAGCCACACCTCAGCGACCTGGCAACCGCGCCCGCCGCCGCCGCGCCCTGGTTCCTGGGTCCATGCCAGCGCGAGATGCCCGTCGCGGGTGGCTTCGGCCGGGATGTCGAACTCGACGGGGCGCACGGGCTGCGCCTTGGCCTGATACGGATGAATTTCGTATTGGTCGTTCGCTACGAGCCGGACCTTCGCATCAAGATTGTCGCCCGAATACACGACGCGGACCTTGTATTGCGCGTGCGGATCCAGATCGTCATAGCGCAGGCGCAGCGGCGAGTCGTAGCGCGTTTCGGTGTAGGCGCTCCAGGAGATCTTCCACGTGGGATTGTCGCAGTCGGTACCCAGCAACGGCGCTTGGCGAAACTCGGGGTCTTCCTCAGTGGAAGGCTCGCGCACGAGGTGCGGGCGCTGCGCGAGATTGCCGAGATTGTCGTAGAACCCGCCCGGCCCGGGATTCGCCCAATCGACGATTTCACTGAGACCCTGCAAACGCTCGCGTTCGCTGCCGGCCGCGCGCAGTTCGGCGAAGCGCGCTTCCAGCCACAGGCGGTCGTTGAGCGGCGAATCGATCAGGTCGAGGTTCGCGCCGCGGTCGACATGGATCGCCTTATAGCGAGGCACGCTCAACTGCATCCGGATGCTTTGATACAGCGCCTCGGCCATTTCGAACACACGCGCGCGCAGGTCCTGCGCTACCGGCGTCGTGACCGCAAGATTCAGGATGCGCTCCGCTTCGTCCATCGCGACGCCGGCGCCGAGCCGCGGCGCCTGGCGCAACGTGTCCATGGCCTGCCGCTGCAACTCGGTCTCATACGCGAGCCGGCGCGCGGTGTAGGCGTCGTAGTAGGCGCGGTACAGGCCCTGCTGGAACCGCCATTGCAGGCGCGTCCGCGGCGTGGCTTCGCGTTCCATTGCTTGGAACTGCTCGAGCGTCACCTCGACGCCCCGATTCGTCGCCAGCGGCCCGCGCCAGTTGCGTTCGAGCGCAAGCAGGCCCTGCGCAAATCCTTCTTCGAGCTCCGGTGCGATGAAGTAGCGCGCATACTGGCGCAACGCGTCGACGACGGGCATGTCCGGGTCCCAGCCGAGGCTGCTCCAGACGATCTTATTGACGTCGTCGTTGCAGCCTTCCGAATACGTCAGGAATCCGACCGTGTCCTTGCTGTATCGCCGGATGATATTGGCGAAGTCGGTCGGGCGCGGATTGATCACCTCGCGTTGTTCGGTGAACCCATACGCCGGGTCCCATTCCGGCACGGGGAACTGGCACTGCACGCTGTGAGTAATGTCGGGATAGTGCCGGATCGGATATTGCGCGGGCAGCGCCTGCCGGAGTTCGGGCAGCGTGATGCGGTTCTGCGGGCCGAACACGATACCGGAAAGCCACGCGGGCTTCTGTTGCCGTATCATGTCGAGAAAGACATTCAATCGCTCGACGTTGAAGCTCTGCGTCGACACCCACATCTGGGCCTTCGGATGCGTCCGATGCAAGACCTCGGTCGCGCGTTCGAGGAATGGAAGCAGATTCTCGGGTCCGAGGTGCCCAGGGTCGCCGCTAGGCACGAACACCGCATCCACGCGCGGCAGCCGCGCGTAGACTTCGCCCCACTCCTTCAACGCAAACTCGACGGTGTCGGCCTTCGCATAGTCGACGCCCATCGCCGGATGCCAGATCCAGACGTCGATCCCGTAGTCGTCGGCAATCTGCGACATGCGCTCCATCATCTCGATCTGCGGGAGGACAAAATGCGGACTGTCCGCGGCGTCGTCGCTTCGCGGCGGGATCAGTTCGATCGCGTTCGTGCCGAACACCGCCAGGTCGCGGACGTACTGCTCGAACATCGCGGGCGTCCATGCGTCGTACGAATTCACTTTGGGCCGGTAGCCGAGTTGATGTCCGCGCAGGGGATATTTCGGCGCGGTCGCAATGTCCAGCCCCGGCGCGATCGTGATCGTATCTCGTGTCATGTACAGCGCGCGCAGCAATCGTCCCACGCCGAACAGTACCCCGCGTTCGTCGTTGCCCGCAATGACCACCGCGCGGTCGCCACACACGCGCAGGCGGAAGCCTTCGGCCGCTGTCGATGGCGCGTCCTTGAAGGCGCTCGAGTACGGTCCGGCGAATGCATCGAGCGAGGCCGCGTTGCCTACCGCGATGACCTTCGTATCGTCCGCGGGCCACGCGTGGACTTCCTTCCACGTGATGCGTGTGCGCGCGGCTACTTCTTCGATCAGCATCGAGACGGCTTTGGCTTCCCTCGGGGATTGTCCGGCAGGAGTGACCACCACCGCGCCGGTCACGTCGAGCGCATTCTCGGTCGATGACATCGCTTTGGCTCCTTCGGATTTCGCGGACGCCGCGCCCAAGATCATTACCAACCCAACGCATATAGCTTGCGCCGCGCGTTTACGCTTACCCCACGACATCGAACGGATCATGCTCCAAACCCTCGCCTTTTCACGTCTCCTACCGATCAAGCGGCCATGATACACCACGAAGCCGGGCGTATCGTAGCGCGAATCCACGTCCGCGTCCCCGACGCGCTATAATGGACGGGTGAGCGCAAACGCCGAAACAGCGATCCGGGTTGGCCCCGCGGGATGGTCCTACGAGGACTGGAAGGGCATCGTCTATCCGCCGCACATGCCGAAGAGTCTTCATCCGCTGACGTTCCTGTGCGAGTTCTTCGACACGGTCGAGGTGAACTCGTCGTTTTATGCCCCGCCAAACGCGCGCAACTGTGCCGCATGGGTCAAGAAGGTATCGGCCAATCCGCGGTTCAAGTTCACCGTCAAGCTGTGGGAACGATTCACGCACGAACGTGGCTCCGAAATCGATCCCAACGATGTGAAGACGTATTGCGAAGGCATCGCGCCGCTCGCGGACCAGGAGAAACTCGGCGCGATCTTGGTCCAGTTTCCGTTCAGCTTCCGCCGTACGCCGGGGAATCGCGTCTGGCTCGCGCGCGTGATCGACGCGTTCGCCTCGTATCCGCTTGCCATCGAGATCCGCCACGCGACATGGGATCGTCCGGAAGTCCACGCGGCGATGCGCGAACGCAGCCTCGCGTTCTGCAACATCGACCAGCCGCTGTTCCCCGGATCGCTCGAACCCACGGACCGCGTGACTTCGAAAGTCGGCTACGTCCGCCTGCACGGCCGCAACCACGACGATTGGTTTCGGGAAGAGGCGTCGCGCGACGACCGCTACAACTACCTCTATTCTCCCGAGGAATTGAAACCGTGGCTGGAAAAGATCGAACGCATCCGAAGCCAGGCCGGCGAAATCTACGTCATCACGAATAACCACTATCGCGGCCAGGCCGTAGTCAACGCTTTCGATATTCAGGCGGGACTGGGCATACGGGACGTAACCATCCCCCAGCATCTTATCGACGAGTACCCGCAGCTCAAACATCTGTTCATGCGCGTATGACGCCGCCTTGTGGACAGTATGGACGGAGTGGACAGTGGACGTGTCTAAGAATTGCGGGTGAGACGATGTCCACCTCGTCCACTGTTCACATCGAAGAGCCTTGGCGCGCCGCCACGATGTCCGCGATGAGGTCTTTTTTGCGATAGGCCATGCCGTGAAAAATGCCCACCTTGTCGCCGGTCTCGTCGGTGATGAGGATGTCGTAGGTGCCGATTCTGGGCGATCGCGACATTTCTTTGGCGTCGGCATACAGCGTGCCCGATTTGACCGCCTTGACGAAGGACAAATCGGTGTGGACTGCCACCGCCACGGTGCCGTGCGAATTCGACGCCACGGCAAAGGTGAAATCGGCCAGCGCAAACACCGACGCGCCATGCACGATATCCAGTCCGTTCAGGTGCATATCGCGCACGGCCATCCGCGTTCGCGCGTTACCATTGCCGAATTCGAGGATCTCGATTCCGAAGCTCTCCGCAATCCGATCGCGTTTGAAATACTCGCGCAGGGTTTCTTCCAGTGCCGGCATACGAACGTCCTACCCTTCTTCCATGAGGAATCCCGAACGTAGCAGATCGCCCCATGACAGCGCAACCGCGCGCGAGGCGCGCGGTTGCGCGTACATCGGGAAAGAAACGCAAACTAGCCGATCAGGCGGCCGAGAATACCATTGAGGTACGAAGTCGGAAACGCGCTCGGATAGCGGCTCCATTCGACGTGGCCATCCAGGAACAGTACATTGCACCCGCCGGGCGTGTGGCTGAAATTGTCGCCGTTGGCGATCTGATCCCACATGATCGGGAGCGAACTTTGGGCCTTGGCAGTCGCGGCCGGGTTGTTGATGTCGGTAATAATGAACCGCTCGATGCCTTCCCGGAGCCGGTAAACATTCGCGGAATGGCCGTTTCCGTAGAGCGTCAGAGGCTTTCCGGTCAAAGCTTGGATCTGGGCGATCTCATCGGGGAACTGCCCACCCGCAACGGCCTCAATCACCGCCAGTCGGCACGGCGCCATTCGTCCCTGTCCGTCCGTGATAGTCTGTGTTTTCACACCCTATTTCGGTTGACTTCCCCGAGGTCTATGTGGTGAAGTTGCGACGACTTCTCGGCGCCACGAGGACGATCGCCATGAAACGATTCGTATTGTGCATGCTTACAGGGCTGCCGTTGATGTGGGCGTATGCCGGTGCGGCCGGCGGCGATGGATCGCTCGCCGCGTTGCGCATGAACCAACTGCAGGTAGTCGGAACGCACAACAGTTATCACGTGGCAACGCCCGGCGCGTTTCACGATCTGCTTGCCAAGGCGCAACCCGACGCGTTGGAGTGGGAATACACGCATGCGCCGCTCGACACACAACTCGACCGCGGCGTTCGCAGTCTCGAGCTCGATGTCTATCACGATCCCGCGGGCACGAAGGTGATGCATGTGCCTCGATACGACGAGGGCACGAACTGTAAGACCTTCGTCGAGGGCCTGCGGACCGTGCAGAAATGGTCGGCGGCGCACCGGAATCACGTGCCCATCCTGATCCTCGTCGAGTTGAAGTACGAAGCGATTCCATTCGTGAACGTCTTGCCCTTCGACGCGAAAGCGCTCGATCAATTAGACAGCGAGATCCGTTCCGTGTACGGTCCGGATCAGTTGCTTGTACCCGACGATGTCCGAAAAGAGGGGCTGACGCTCGCGGACTCGATTCGACAGCAGGGCTGGCCCTTGCTCGAGAAGGTCCGCGGCAAAGTGATGCTTGTATTGCACGCCCGCGGAATTCATGCCGAACTCTACACGAGCGGGCGCCCGTCGCTCGAAGGCCGCGCGATGTTCATCGAATCGCAGGAAGGCAAACCCTATGCGTGCGTGTTCATTCTCAACAACGCGCGCGATCCCGAAATCGCGAGGAAGGTGAAAGAGGGGTTCATCGTCCGCACGCGCGCCGACGCTAACGTGGTCGCGGTGGCCAATGGCGCAGTCGACAAACGCCAGGCCGCGCTCGATAGCTGCGCGAACGTCATCAGCACCGATTTTCCGAACGGAGAAGCGGACCCAAAGACCGGCTACGTCATGCAACTGCCCGGCAACGTCCCAGCACGCAGCAATCCCGTCAACGGTCCAGCGTTGACAAGCAAGATTGAGAAGTAGGGGGTAGGGGTTAGGGGCTAGGGGTTAGGGGCTAGGGGATAGGGGCTAGGGGATAGGGGACAGGGGATAGGGGATAGGGAAGCGACTCTAAGAATACATATTAGCGCAGTCTTTCATCCCTCATCCCTCATCCCTCATCCCTCATCCTTCATCCTTCATCCTTCATCCTTCATCCCCTATCCCCTAACCCCTAACCCCTTCCTTTCCGTCCAATTCAGGAAGTGATTAACGCGGTCGAAGACGTCGGTGGCGCCGAGGCCGTTGATGATGCCGTGGCGGTCGCGTTCCATGACGATGAGTTCCTTGCAGGATGTGCCGATCTTCTCGAAGACAGCCGGGCCGCTCTCGGGACTTACGACCGGATCTTTGGACCCCTGAATGATGAGCGTCGGAGCGGTGATGTCCTTGATTCGTTCGGTCATTGCCGCCATGGCCTTCGTCAGTTCCGCGACACCGGAGACGGGATTGGTCATGTAGTTGATGTGCTTGTTCTCGGGATCGTTTTCGACATATTCCCACTGGGCGCGGCCCCAGTGAAACCGTTTGAGCAGGGCATTGACGCGGACGATCGACGGAGCGAAACGCGCCGCGGAACTGCGCAGGTGCAGCGGCGGGTTGATCGCGAACACGGCGCTGCAACGCGCGGGGCGCTGTCCGGCCGCGAGCAGCACGAGGCCGGCGCCCATCGAAAACCCACCCAGGATCAGGCGGTCCGTGTAGGACCTGACGATCGCGCACGCCCGGTTGATCGATTCGATCCACTCGCTCCAGGTTGCCGTGGCCAAATCGCTGGGCGACGTGCCGTGGCCGCGCAGACGCACGCCGTACACAAGATAGCCTTGCTTGCGGAAAAACTCGCCCATGGTCCTGACTTCGAGCGGCGCGGCCATGTACCCGTGGACCAGCACCATGCCGCCCTTGCATCGGAACCAAGGCTTCAACAAGAACGGCCTGCCGACATCCGGGCCTTTCGATGCGCCGAGTTCGTAGTGCGACGCGTATTCGTCTTCGAAGCGCCGCCGTTCTTCCTCTTCGAGAAGCCGCTGGACCTGGCGCCGGTTGAACCATGCGGGCGTGCGCGCGATGCGCTTGATCGGCTGCGTCAGACCCGAAGGGATCCCCGCGATCTCGTACGGCATGGTCCGGAGCGGGGGAGGGGTTCCCGGAAGCCTGTCGGGGTCCAGTGAGAACTTCTCGCCCTTACGTTCGAGCACGCCCTCGCGCAAGCAGTAGCCCATGAAGTCGTCGAACGCTGGCGTGCTCTCTTCGCGCAGCAGGTCTCGTTGCAACGCCTCGATCGACGGATGCAGCGGACCGGTGTGCGCGTGAAGCAAGTGATTCGCGCACAGGAAGGCGCGGTCGCGCAAGGCGTGTTCCTTGAACGCGTAATTCCATTGAAAACGCATCAACGCCGCCAGCAAGTGATCGGCATTGAGCGCGGCCAAGTGTGCGAGATCCCTTTTGTACGACTGCAAGAGACGCGACGCGGCGCGTTGCAGAAGCGATTCGGCATCGGCTTCGCGCGCATCGTATTCGGACGCGGGCCACGCGGAGAGTTCGAGGCATTCCGGAGTTTCGAGGCAGCGCCCGATATCGATCGGGTCGCCGAATGCGACATGAATGTCCACTCCTTTGGCGAGGAGCGTTCCGTCGACCGATACCTCTTCAATGGCGCGTTTGCTGGGGTCCTTGGCCACGGCGCACGCGATACGAAGCCACAGGTTCTCCGCGGAACGAGCCGGATAGTACGTCACGTTGACGGGAACGACGACCGTCCGCTTCGACGCGACGGCCGCGGCGTCCGAGATGCCGAAACGCGACAGCAACGCCTCCGCCTCCTTGCGTTTCTCTTCCAGCGCGTCGCCTTCCAGCGTCTCCATTTCCTTTACGAGACGCGCCGCCTTGCGCCGGTACAGTTCCGCGCGCAGGGCGAGGACGGCCGCATGAGCCGGCGTCAAGACGTGGGGAGTTCCGGCTAGGGCGGCATCCTCGACGATCTCGGAGATGCCCGCTTCGGGAAGCAGACCGTGGCGATCGGACGACTGTGCCGCAGGCGCATGCTCTTTGGGTTCGGGGTCGTCCGCGCGAAGCAGCCACGGGTGCGCGCCTTCAAGCAGGGCGCGCACGATGACACCATCGCGGTCGGGGTCTGGCGAAGCGGTGCACACGGTCTCGCGCAGGAACTTGCCGATGCGTCCGCAAAACATCGTATCCGGGGCGAGCGTGGCCGGCTCCCTGCCCGTGTGTTTGTGGATCATGTGGGGGAGGAGCATCGTTTCGAGGCGCGTGAGGCGGTTGGCCACGAACAGGACCGCCATGTCGTCCGTGATGGCATCCGCGTTGAATACGGAGAAGGCCGCCTTCACGAGCTTCGGGCCCACCTCGTTCATCCACTTGGTGGGCCTCAGAACCAGCATGCCCATCGATATCCTCCCATCGCCCGAGTCCATGGTACCGCCTTGCCGGGGCGTCCGGTCAACTCGGCGTCAGCGCTTCGTCGATCATGGCAAGGTAGTTGTCGACGGGGATGTAGCTTGGGATCGAATTGCCGGACCCCACCGCGTAGCGTCCCCGCGCGCCGCACGTATCGATCAGGAATCGCGTGTGACGCCGCACCGCCTCGGGCGTGTCCTGCGCTAGGCGGTTGATATCGACGCCGCCCAAGACTCCGATGCGCGCGCCGTAACGTGCCTGGAACTCCTGCACGGGGATGATGACGTCTTCGAACGAATGCTTGGCGTCGATGCCCACGGTATCGATCAGGTCGTCCATGATGGATTCGACATTGCCGCATGAGTGCAGAAAGTACGGGATGCTATGGTCGTGCGCCACGCGCGCGAATTTCTGGTGCCAGGGCAGGCAATACGCGCGCAGTTCATTCGGCCCGACGAGCGTCTGTGTAAGGAACCCCATATCGTCGCCTTGAAACAACGCGATTACGTGGTCGAACTCCGCCAGATGGCGGTAGTAGTCGAGAAGCAGCGCGCCCGTCCTGTCGGCCACGGCCCGCACGAGTTCGGGGTCCTCGCACAGCGCGATACAGAGGCCCTCGAGCGACATCAACCGCGACAGGTGTTCGAAGATCCCGCCCCCATGGCACGTCATCAAGCCCATGCCCTCCGGCATATGGCCCGTGATGTATTCGATCGGAAAGAAATCCACATCCGAGACGTTGGGCCAGGGATAGCGTTCGAAGCTCTCCCAATTCGTGATCGCGCCGACATGTTCCTCAGCCCAGTACCGTTTCTTGTCAGCGCCCGGCGCCGTATCCTCCGCCGCCAATGACGTCATCGGGAACGGGAGGCCCTGCTCGAACCGGACAAAGTCATAGCCCATGCCTCGCCAGAAGGCGATGAAGTTGTCCCAATACGCCGCCTGCGAAGCCCGGTCCGCGCCGTGGCCCGTCCAAGGGCGTCCGAGCAGGTCTGTAACGATGGGACGCATAACCGTCTCGTCGACGATGTACTCGACCAGCGGAACCCGCCGGGCCTTGGTGCGCCCAAGAAGAATATCGATGAACTCAGCCGAGTTCGGACATGGGTGCTTCAGGGGCAAGTTACTTAGCATTCGGCGCTGACCTTTCCTAAACCACGTTGGCTTACTGTCATGCTGAGACCGCGTGAAGCGGTCGCACGACGCTGACACCCCGGTGTCCGGCCTCGACCTGCGATCCCGGTTCCACCGGATTTCCTCGCGACCGCAAGATCGTCTCGGCGGCGATTATACGCGAAGACGGACAGGCTAGGCATCCGATCCGCGCGTGTGACTCGTCGCAATCGTTGTCGAACGAATGGTCGCTTTTTGTGCCGCGCTATCGCGAGTCAAAAAGCGCTCGATCCGGGTAGACACGTTGGTTTGCGCCTTTAGGCGGCGACTTGTTATGCTCTCGCCGTGTTCTGCTGCCTCTGGCGCATGGAGTGTTCGTCCCATATGTCCGAACCCGTCGAATCGTCCCCTACCAAGGAACCGGAAAGCGCGAAGCCTCCGTCCAATGAAGATGCCGCACGCTCAGCTCGCGACAAGAAGGCGTTGCGGCGCAAGACCATCAAATTCGTGACCGTCTTCGTGGTGAGTGTCTTCGCCATGCTGGTGGGGTACGACTACGCGAAGGTCAGCAAGGCCAACGACTGGTATCTGTACCAAGTGGCGCGAAGCACGACGTGGCTGCTCAAGTATGTCGGCTACTCGTGCGCGTTGGGCAGTTCGGAGCGTTTCGCCGGAAAAGAAGCCGAGGTACGCGCCTCGCTCGACGCGTGGAGCCGTGGCGAGGAACCGCCCACACCGCCCCCGGCCAGCATTGACCGGTCGCCGTTGTCGGCATGGGAATCGTGGGAATACCAGGCCGCGGGCAGCCGACGCTCGATTCGCCAGGCGCAGACGGAACTCGACGCGGCCAAGCAGGACACGACGCTTCCGGAAACGGTGCGCAACGATAAGGTGGAGGTGTTGAGCAGGCGGCTCGCGCAGTTGAAGCTGCGCGATGTGGGGCCGCTGGTGTCGTTCGTGTACAAGCCGAGCGTGTCGATGCGATTCGAAGACGCGCAGAAGCGCCTTACGGCCCTGCAACAAGATTCGACTCCGGACCCGGGCAACCGCGCCGCGAGGATTAACGAGGCCCAGGCCGAAGTCGATCGCCTGAAGGCCGAGGTTGACAAAGCCCAGACGGCTCCGCCACCGTATTCGAACAACCGGCATGCCATGGGGTTCAACTTCGTGGTCATTCCGGACTGCGGGGCGGTGCAGTCGATGGCGATCTTCGTCTCGGCGATCCTCGCGTTCCCGTCGCGATGGTGGAAACGGATTCTTGGTATCCTGGTTGGGTTGCCGGTGTTGTTCTGGGTGAACAGCTTCCGGCTCGCGTTTCTAGGTGTCGTCGGCGCCATTGACAACGGCGGCGAGTGGTTCAAGTTCGCGCACGAATACGTCTGGCAGGGCATCTACATCGTCTTCGTGGTAGCATTGTGGATGGCGTGGGTCGAGTTTATCGTGCGGCGGAGGGCGTGATGGCAACTGGCACGCAGGGCAAGAGCATGGCGTGGCTGTGCGTGAAGTTCATCGTGCTCGCGCCGATCTGCCTGGTGCTGTGGCTCTTGGTCCTGCCGAAGTACACGTGGCTTCTGGGGAACGCGTCGGGCCTGCTGCTCAAGTACGTGTTTCAGTACCCGATCGAAGGCGTCGAGGCCCCCGCCGCCGGATTCCTCAACACGGGAACGTCGCTGGTCTACGTGATGGGCGGGCACCGGCTCACCATGGAGGATGTCGGCAAGCTCGTGACCAACATCGCGCCGTATCTCGCGCTCGTGTTGGCGACGTCCGGGCTGGGCGCGTGGCGGCGCGCGCGGGTGATTGCCATCGGTGTGGCCATCATCTTCGTGTTTCACGCCGCGACCATCATCCTGCGTTTCACGGCGGGCCGCACGACGCTGCCCACGGCGATTGGATTCATCGCGATCACGCTGCCATTCCTGCTCTGGATCGTGCTCGCGTACTGGGATAAGGTGATGGCGTACCTCGGCACGGACGACGAATCGCCCGCGCCGCCGAGCGACGCCGCGTAGCGCTCCGAGTTCACGAACTGCGCCGCCTGATAGGCGCAACGGACGGTGTGGCCGGGGCCATCCTGCTTGCCGGGTGTTGAGCCGCGGTGTGTACCCCATCGGGCCATCCGCGGGAAACGTCACGTTGGGACTGTGCGGTTGAGGGCAATACCATGACGGATCGACTCTATCTAATCGACGGTACCGGTTTCGCGTTTCGCGCGTTCTACGCGATCCGCACCGGACTGACGAACTCGAAGGGACGGCCCACGAATGCGGTGTTCGGCTTCGCGCGCGTGATGTTGCGGATCCTCCGCGAGGAGGAACCGAGCCATATCGCCGTCGCGTTCGACGCGGGAGGACACACGTTCCGCGACGATCTTTACGCCGAGTACAAAGCCACGCGCCAGGAAACGCCCGAGGAACTGAAGTCCCAGCTTCCGCTGATGGAGAAACTCGTTGACGCGTTCGAGATCCCCGTGCTTCGCGTTCCCGGCGTCGAAGCCGACGATGTGCTTGGCACGCTCGCGCGCCGCGGCGAGAAGGCCGGCATGGAGGTCGTGATCGTAACCGGCGACAAGGACATGCTTCAGCTCGTGAGCGATCGTGTCGCGGTCTACGATCCCTACAAGGGCGGCGAGGGCCTGCGTTACACGGCCGAGCATGTTCGCGAACGTTTCGGCGTGGGGCCGGACCACGTCATCGACGCGCTGGCGTTGATGGGCGACGCTTCCGACAACGTGCCGGGCGTGAAAGGCATCGGCGAAAAGACCGCGTTCAAGCTGCTGGAGAGTTACGGCAGCCTGGAGGGCGTGTACGCGCATCTCGACGACTTGAAGGGCAAGATGCGCGAGAATCTCGAACGCGACTACGACATCGCGTTGCTGAGCCGAAAACTCGTGACGATCGACACGGGCCTCGATCTCGACTTGAAGCTCGATGCCTGCCGGCGAAAGCCGCTGGATCCGGAACGGCTCGCTGAGGTGTTCTCCGAGTTGGAGTTCACGTCGCTGCTCGAAGAGTTCTTGCCCAAGGCAGGCTCGCAAGAGGACCTTGAATACACGGTTGTGCTTACCAAGGCGCAGCTCAAGGCCGCGATTCGCGAGATGCGCGAGTCGGGCGAGTTCGCGGTGGACACCGAAACGACCTCGACCGATCCGATGCGCGCGGAACTCGTCGGCGTCTCGATGAGCTGCAAAGCCCAGACGGGATACTACATCCCCATCGCGCACGATCCCGAAGCGCTCGTCGTGCGCACCAATCCCGACGACTTGTTCGGAAGCGAACAACTCACGCCCGTACCGAAAGACGAGGCGCTGGCGCTCTTGCGTCCGTTGCTCGAAGACCCCGCGATCGGCAAAGTGGGCCACAATATCAAGTACGATTTGATCGTGTTCGCGCGGGCCGGGATCGCGCTTCAGGGAATTGCCCAAGATACCATGGTAAGTTCCTACTTGACGGACCCCTCCCGATTGAGGCATAATCTAGAGGAAGTAAGCCTTCAGTACCTCAAGCGGAAAATGATCCCGATTGCCGAAGTGATTGGCAAGGGATCGAAAGCCATCACGTTTGACAAGGTCCCCGTCGATCGCGCAAGCGAGTATTCGTGCGAAGACGCGGATGTCACGTGGCGCTTGAGCGGGGTGTTCCGGACGCTACTCCAGGAGCGGTCGCTGGACGCGCTCTACCACGAGGTCGAACTCCCGCTCATTCCCGTGTTGGCGCGTATGGAGATGGCGGGAATTGCCATCGAGCCGGGCGTGTTTGATCGATTGCGACACGATCTCACCGCGCGGTTACGCGTACTCGAGGCGGATATATTTGAAGAGGCTGGCGAGACCTTTCAGATCAACTCGCCCAAACAGCTTCAGGGGATTCTCTTTGACAAGCTTGGGCTGGCGCCCAAACGCAAGACAAAGACGGGTTACTCCACGGATGTGGATGTCCTGGAAGAGCTTGCGGAGGAACATCCTCTACCGCGAAAGATCCTGGAGTATCGGACACTCGAGAAACTCCTTGGCACCTATATCGAAGCGTTGCCCAAACTGGTGCATCCCGAAACGGGCCGCATCCATACGTCGTTCAATCAGGCGGTGACCGCAACAGGACGGCTGTCCAGTAGCGACCCGAACCTGCAGAATATTCCAGTACGGACCGACATCGGCCGGGCGATACGCAAGGGGTTTGTGCCCGGCGGCGCCAAGCAGCGGTTGATTTCGGCCGACTACTCGCAAATTGAATTACGCATTCTGGCGCACCTCACCGGCGACGAAAACCTGCGCGAGGCCTTCGAGCGCGATACCGACATCCACCAGGAAACGGCTGCGCGCATCTTCGGCGTGGACGCATCCGCGGTAACCCCGGACATGCGCCGCCAGGCCAAGGCCGTCAACTTCGGCGTGGTTTACGGCATCAGCGCTTTCGGGCTGGCGAGGAACGTCGGGCTGTCCAACGCCGAGGCCCAGCGCTTCATCGACCAGTATTTCGCCCAGTATCCGAAGGTGCGCGGCTGGATCGAACGGACGCTCGAACAGGCCCGGAAGGACGGGTTCGTGACCACGGTGCTGAACCGGAGGCGGTACGTGCCCGAACTGAAGAGCCCGGATGCCGTCACCCGAAGGGCGGCGGAGCGGGCCACGATCAACACGCCGGTGCAAGGCAGCGCCGCGGACGTGATCAAACTTGCGATGATTCGCCTGGATGCGGCGCTGAGCAAGACGCGCGCGCGCATGCTGCTGCAAGTGCACGACGAGTTAGTCGTCGAATGCCCCGAAGACGAGGCGGACGGCGTCGCGGCGATGATGAAGAATACGATGGAACATGCAATCGAAACGGATGTGCCCCTTCGTGTGGACGTAGGCATTGGAGGCAACTGGGCGGACATCCACTGAACCACGAAGCAAGTTAGCAGGCTCCGCGCCTCACCCGAGGCCGGACATGAAACGAAAGGAATACGAGAACCCGACATGAATAACGGCGACCGACACATGAACAAGAACAGACCCAAGCCGCAGCGCAAGAATCCCATGGGAGGAGGAGGCCGGCCCAACAAGGGCAAAGGGCGCCGTCCCATGTCTCCGCGGCCAGGCGGCCCTGCGAACAGCCATCGCCCCCCGATGCCGGATATTGCCGACGTCGAGGGAGAGGAAATGCCGCAGAGCAACGGGCCGGAAGTCGCCATCACCGATCTCAAGGCGATGTCGATGCAGGAACTGCTCGACCTCGCGCGCGAACTCAATATCGAGGGCTACAGCGGACTGAAGAAACAGGACCTGATCTTCAAGGTCCTACAAGCGAACATCGTCCGCGCGGGATCGTTGTACGGCGAAGGCACGCTCGAGATCCTGCCCGATGGGTTCGGGTTCCTGCGTTCGTCGGACTACTCGTATCTGCCGGGGCCGGACGACATCTACGTGTCGCCTTCGCAGATCCGCAAGTTCGCGTTGCGCACGGGCGACGCGATCCAAGGCCACGTGCGGCCGCCGAAAGAAGGCGAACGCTATTTCGCGCTGCTCAAGGTCGAAGCCGTCAACCAGGAAAGCCCCGAAGTCGCGCGCGAGCGCATCATCTTCGACAGCTTGACGCCGCTGCACCCGGATGAGCGGTTCCGGCTCGAATCGTCGAGCGACGAAGTGGCCATGCGCATCATGGACCTCATCTGCCCGATCGGCAAAGGCCAGCGCGGGCTGATCGTCGCCGCGCCGTTCACCGGCAAAACGGTGTTGTTGCAGAAGATGGCCAACAGCATCACGACCAACCATCCCGAAGTGACCGTCATCGTGCTGCTCATCGACGAGCGCCCCGAGGAAGTCACCGACATGACGCGCTCGGTCAAGGGCGAGGTCATCGCGTCGACCTTCGACGAGCCGCCTGAACGCCACGTCCAGGTCGCCGAGATGGTGCTCGAAAAGGCCAAGCGCCTCGTCGAACACAAGCGCGACGTCGTCATCCTGCTCGACTCGATCACGCGTCTTGCGCGCGCGTACAACGTCATCGTCCCGGCCAGCGGCAAGGTGCTTTCCGGCGGTGTCGACGCCAACGCGTTGCAGCGCCCGAAGCGGTTCTTCGGCGCCGCGCGCAACATCGAAGAAGGCGGCAGCCTGACCATCGTCGCGACGGCCCTGATCGAAACCGGCAGCCGCATGGATGACGTTATCTTCGAAGAATTCAAAGGCACCGGCAACATGGAAATCCATCTTGACCGCCGCCTGATGGAGAAGCGCATCTTCCCGGCGCTGGACGTGCTCAAGTCCCGCACGCGCAAAGAAGAGCTGCTCGTCGGCCAGGAAGAACTCCAGCGCATCTGGTTGCTGCTGCGCGTCCTCAGCCCGCTCGAAACCGCCGAGGCCGCAGAACTCCTCATCAACAAGCTCAAGAAAACGAAGAGCAACCAAGAGTTCCTGTCGTCGATGCAGAAGATGTAAGTCGGCGAATACCGAGAGTTGCCTCTAGAGCGCTTTACTTTATTATGCCTACGATTGTATACTGTAGACATGAGACC
>CAYOCT010000055.1:0-47316 GCA_964402555.1 uncultured Nitrospiraceae bacterium
CCCTGCAAACCTGGCTGGCCGAGCATCATGCAAAGACCCTCTACATCACGCCTGGTAGCCCGTGGGAGAACCCGTTCATCGAGAGTTTCAACGACAAGTTCCGCGACGAATGCCTCAACATGAACATCTTCAACGATGGCCGCCATGCGCAGCTGGTGGTGGAGACCTGGCGCAAAGAGTACAATGAAGAACGACCGCACAGCAGTTTGAACTACATGACCCCGGCGGAATTCGCCGCGCATTGTCGGAACTCCGGTCGGCCTACGGCCTTCCTCCATTCCGACAATGCCTGTACCCCGGAGTCACGACCCGAAACCAAGGCAACTACTCTCATTCAGGTTGGTACATAAAACGGGGGCAGGTCACTAGCCACGCCTTTGGCTTTGGACTAAGAAATGTCTCAAACATGCTGAATCCGTTACCCTCACAGAATTTGTTTAAGCTGTTTCTTAGCATTCTCTTCTCCGTGCTCCGTCAATGACGCCCCATCTATTCTGCCCGAATCCGCCATTCGTTTCCAAGAGGCATCCCAGGTTTCGGAGTCCCAGTAGATAACTGGAAAGCTGCCCGAAGGGGAATGAACGAGCATTCTTGGTACTCGCCGACATCTTTGCAATGACTTGACTTCTCCAGGCGAACGAAGCGTTCATGTGTTCGAGATCGGCCGCAAGCGGTGGATACTGAACAGGTTAAGGAGAACCAAGATGGACATGCAGGAGTTAAGTTACGGGGTCGAGATCGAGACGGTCGGGCGGACACGGGAAGCCGCCGCCCGGGCGATACAGAGTGTGGTCGGCGGCGAGGTCCGCTACGTGGGAACGCCGTACTCGTTCGACCCCTGGCAGGTGACGGACGCCCAGGGGCGGGTGTGGAAGGCGGTCAAGGACGCGTCCCTGAGCAACGTCCCCGATCACCTTCGCGCGGAGATTGTGTCTCCGATTCTGAACTACGCCGACATGGAGACGCTGCAGCAGGTAATCCGGGCGGTGCGCGCGGCAGGCGCGCGTGTCGACAGCACCACGGCCATCCACATCCACGTCGGGGCGGCCCCCTTCGACGGGCGGTCGCTGTCCCGGCTGGCACGGCTCGTGTACAAGCAGGAGCCGCTTATCCTCACGGCCCTCGGCATCCAGCAGCGCAGGCTCGACCGCTACACGAAGCCGATGATTCCGGACTTCATCGCGAAGCTCGAACGCTACCGGCCCTGCACGAAAGACCAGTTGAACCGCTCCTGGTACGGCCAGCGGAACACGTGCCCGCAGCACTACGATGCGACCCGGTATTACGGCGTGAACTTCCACAACGTTTGGTACCGGGGCACGGTCGAGTTCCGCTGGTTCGAAGGCACTCTGCACGCGGGCAAGATGAAGGCGTACGTCCAGTTCGTCCTGGCGCTGGCGGTGAAAGGACTCAACGGGCGCGCGGCGTCCAGCCGGAAGCGCGAATTCCGGGCGACGCGGCCTTCAAACGGGGCAGGCCACAGCCGAAACCGGAAAAGACAGGCCCGGTTGTCGTGGCCGTGGCCGACCTCCAAGGAAGCGAGGCCAGCGCATGAAGATCTTTGTGCGAAATACAAGTCTGGACGGAAAGCCGCTCACCGGCGACGGCGAGGTCTTCACGGGCGAGCGTCCGCCGGACGTGGTCACGGCGATGGCCGCCATGCGCAGCTGGTGGTGGAGACCTGGCGCAAAGAGTACAATGAAGAACGACCGCACAGCAGTTTGAACTACATGACCCCGGCGGAATTCGCCGCGCATTGTCGGAACTCCGGTCGGCCTACGGCCTTCCTCCATTCCGACAATGCCTGTACCCCGGAGTCACGACCCGAAACCAAGGCAACTACTCTCATTCAGGTTGGTACATAAAACAGGGGCAGGTCATGGGCCATAACGAGTGGATTCATCCTGACATGGTGGGTTTCTACTTGCCTTTGGAGGATTGGCGACCGGACGTCATTGAGTTCAATCGGCTGTCCGACAGCAATTCCCTGCGGCTCTTCTCCTTCGAACTGAAACGGTCCTTGGTCAGAGGGAACTACAAAGAAGCCTTTTTTCAGGCTGTCTCGAACTCGTCTTGGGCGCATGAGTGGTATCTCGTCGCGGCCGAGAAACTCCAGGACGACGAGTTTCTGGCCGCATTGGAACGGCTGGCATCATCGTTTGGGATCGGCATTATCCATCTGGACCCGACTGACATCGGCGCATCGACTGTCCCATGCCCTGCGCGTACGCGGGATACTTTGGATTGGGAAACGATCAACAAGCTTTGCGAGCAGAACAGCGATTTTGAGAAGTTTCGGCAGGAAGTGCGGATCGATTTCGAATCAAAACGCGTACACAAGGCGGAATACGATGAGGTTCTCAAAGACATTCAGGCATACACAGCAGACAAACTGAAAGTGTCCTTGCCAGCGTAATTCTAAAGGCTGACATCAGCGCCGGCGCACTTTGGTCAAGATAAGACCGGTCAGGTGAGAGACTTGTGAATCTCGATTATCCTACACTGGACCTTTTGCGGCAGAGCCATCCTGCTTGGCGACTGCTTTGCTCGGAGCATGCGCCACTGGTCGCAAGTTTTCTCAATCGCGTGTTTATCGTGCCGAATGTGCGTCTAATGGCACAGATGGATCTGGTAGAAGCGCTGGAGGATGAACTGTTCGGCCTGCGCGAACTTCTTGGCTCTGAGAAGTTTCCAAAATCCGGATTGGAATATCTGAATGAATGGGCAAGCAATGAAAAAGGCTGGCTGCGCAAGTTTTACCGAACGGGTTCCGATGAGCCGTATTTTGACCTGACCCCGTCGACGGAAAAGGCCATCGTGTGGCTGTCGGGTCTGACTGAGCGGGCCTTTATTGGGACAGAATCGCGGCTGCTGACATTGTTTGACCTGCTTAGGCAAATATCCGAAGGCAGCGAGACAGACCCTGCGGTCCGAATTGCTGAACTCAATAAGCGCCGGGCCGAAATCGACGCTGAAATAGCGCAAATCTTGGACGGCAACATACGTTTGCTGGACGACACCGCACTTAGAGACCGATTTCAGCAATTCATCCAGCTTGCGCGGGAATTACTGGCCGACTTTCGTGAGGTCGAGCAGAACTTTCGTTCGTTGGATCGCCGGGTGCGCGAACGTATCGCCTTGTGGGAAGGAGGCAAAGGTGCACTCCTGGAGGAGATTCTTGGCGAGCGGGAGGCGATTTCGAATTCTGATCAGGGGAAAAGCTTCCGGGCATTCTGGGATTTTCTGATGTCCCAGCGGCGCCAGGAAGAATTGACGGACCTGCTTGAGCGCGTCCTTCGTCTTGCACCGGTAGCCGACATGAAGCCCGACCCTCGCCTCCGCCGGGTCCATTATGACTGGATGGAGGCAGGCGAGCACACCCAACGCACTGTGGCCCAGCTTAGTCAGCAACTCCGGCGGTTTCTGGATGATCAGGCCTGGCTCGAGAACCGGCGCATTATGGATCTTCTGCACAGTATTGAGGCTTCGGCTCTGGCTGTGCGCGCGTCGTTGCCGGACGGAGCTTTCATGAGTATTGCCGACACAGCCGCAAGCATTGAACTGCCCATGGAACGGCCGCTATTTAAACCGCCGATCAAGCCACTACTGGCGAGTCTGGGCCTCGAGTCCGGTGATGCCGAATTGGACTTGGCCACCCTCTTTTCCCAAGTGATAGTCGACAAAGGTGAATTGTTGCGCCATATTGAGCAGGCGCTCCGGACGCGGCCGCAGATTGGATTGCGGGAAGTACTAGCAGCACATCCTTTGCAGCAGGGGTTGGCGGAGTTGCTGACATATTTGCAGTTGGCGAGCGACTGGCCGCATTCTGTTATGGATGAGAACGTGCTGGATGAGGTGGAATGGCAGGCGCGGGATGGAAGAAACCGACGGGCGCGCCTGCCCCGAATCATCTTTGTGGGGAACTGACAATGGAAATGTCGCAGGCACAGACAGCAAGGGATAAACATGATCTTTCGGCAATTGTCATACCCCTGTTGAAGGGCGTGGTGTACCAGGATGAGAATCCGGAGTTGTGGAACGCGCTGCTTGTTTTGCAGGTTCGGGTACGGGAGTACGTCGGGGTATTGGGCCTTGAACTGTTGCTGGATGAGGCAGAAGGTTATGGATTCCTACATTCGCGACCGGATAATGACGACGAAGAGGGTAGTCAGGACACCGGAATAAAACGTCCCCGTCTCGTGGCGAGACGCCCATTGTCTTTCCCGGTTAGTCTGTTGCTTGCGCTGTTGCGCAAGAAGCTGGCCGAATTTGATGCCGGCGGTGGTGAAACCCGATTTGTGTTGTCGCGCGATGAGATCGTGGAACTGATTCGTGTCTTCCTGCCGGAAGCGACCAACGAGGCCCGGCTGATCGATCAGGTGGACACCTATCTGAACAAGATCGTCGAAATGGGTTTTGTGCGGCGAATTAACAAACAGGAAAAGCTTTTTGAAGTGTGCCGCATCCTTAAGGCCTTTGTTGACGCGCGATGGCTTGCCGATTTTGACCAGCGCCTGGCGGAATATCGGTCGCATTGGCTGAGCCAACAGGATGATGCAACGGATGAGTGACACCCTGAGCCTGGATTTTGTTGCCGACGATAGTCTCGCGGGCTTCCGGATGACGCGGCTTGAGGTATTCAATTGGGGCACCTTTGACCGGCGCGTTTGGTCTCTCAATCTCAATGGAAAGAACGCACTGTTGACCGGGGACATCGGTTCGGGCAAGACAACTCTGGTCGATGCGGTAACATCGCTCTTGGTCCCCGCTCACCGCGTGGCTTTCAATAAGGCGGCCGGGGCTGATGCCCGCGAGCGGACACTGCGCTCATACATTCTTGGGCACTACAAATCCGAACGCAACGAGACCTCCGGGACTGCCAAACCGGTGGGGTTGCGTGACCAAAACAGCTATTCGGTCATTCTGGGCGTGTTCCACAATGCTGGATATGAGCAAACCGTGACGCTGGCCCAGGTGTTTTGGTTCAAAGACCCACAAGCCCCACCGGCACGGTTCTATGTTGCTTGCGAAGGCGATCTTACGGTTGCGTCCCATTTCTCGCAGTTTGGCACAGACATTGGGGGACTGAGAAAGCGTTTGCGCAGTTGCGGCGCCGAAGTGTTCGATAGTTTCCCTTTGTACGGGGCATGGTTCAAGCGCCGTTTTGACATCAAGAACGACCAGGCGCTTGAACTGTTTCACCAGACGGTATCAATGAAATCGGTGGGGAACTTGACAGATTTCGTGCGCGGCCATATGCTCGAAGCTTTTGATGTCCAGTCGCGGATCAAGGCGCTGGTGGAGCATTTCGACGACCTGAACCGGGCGCATGAAGCGGTGCTTAAGGCCAAGCGGCAACTGGAAATGCTCGAACCGTTGGTCGCTGACTGTGAGCGTTATGGCGAGCTAATGGACGGAGCACAGGTGCTGCGGGACTGCCGTGACGCACTCAAACCATATTTCGCCGGTCTGAAACTGGAACTGATCGACAAACGACTCCTTTCGCTAGCAGAAGAAGCCAAGCGTGCCGACGCACAAATAGCCCGTCTTGAGGAACAGAAACGCGCGCTGCAGAGCCAGGAGCGCGAGCTTAGGCGGAACATTGCGGAGAACGGCGGTGACCGTATTGAGGGCATTGCAGAACAAATCCGGCTGAAGGAGGAAGAGCAGGTACGCCGGAAACGTAAGGACGAGCGGTACGCGGAACTGGTGCAACAATTGGGTCTTTCTCCCGCAAAGGACGAAGAAGCTTTCTTTGTTCAGCGGCAGGCGTGCGAGGCGCAAAGGGATGATGTCGCTCAGCGCGAAGCAGATCTTCAAAACAAAGAAAACGAAGCTCGCGTCGAGTTTGCGCGCAAGCGTCAGGAGCACGAGGCGTTGATGATTGAGATTAACAGTCTCAAAGCCAGACGCACAAACATTGATGCGCATCAGATTACAATCCGTGCTTCACTATGCCGCGCCTTGGATCTAGACGAAGATGACATGCCTTTTGCAGGGGAATTGATCCAGGTGCGGCAGGGCGAATTGGATTGGGAAGGCGCCATAGAGCGTTACTTGCACAGCTTCGGCCTGTCACTTTTGGTGCCTGACGCTGAATATGTGCGCGTTGTCGAGTGGGTGGATGCGACACACCTGAAAGGGCGGCTAGTGTATTTCCGCGTGCGACATGGCTTCCGCTCTGAAGCGCCCTCGTTGCATGCCGATTCGCTTGCGCACAAGCTCGAGATTAGGCCGGACACCCCTTTCTATGAGTGGATTGAGCGGGAGCTTACGCACCGCGCCAACATCGTATGTTGTAAAACCCATGAACAATTCCGCCGAGAACCACGAGCTATAACCCAAGCCGGTCAAATCAAGGAGCCGGGCGAACGGCACGAGAAGGACGACAGGTACCGTTTGGATGATCGCGGCCGCTATGTTTTGGGGTGGGATAATGCAGCGAAGATTGCCGTGCTTGAGGGCGAAGCGCGTACGCTCGATACTCGTATTGGGACAATTGGCCAACAGATTGCATCATTCCAAAAGGAACTGACGAACCTCAAGGCGCGTGGCGATACCCTTTCGAAACTTGAGGAGTATCGCGACTTCAGGGACCTCGACTGGCGGTCATTGGCTGTCGAGATCGCCGGACTGCAGGATGAAAGGCGGCGATTCGAAGAGGCATCCGACATCCTCAAGACTCTCGCCGATCAATTGAAGGTTGTGGAAGAGTCGTTGGCCGACGTCAATGAAAAAATGGAGGCACAGAAAGACAGGCGTTCCCGCAATCTTCAGAAGATTTCCGATGCGGAGGGATTGCGGGCGCAAACCGAAGAGATAGTCGTTTCCGGGGCCGCGCAGTCAATCTATTTTGAGCAGTTGACGGCACTACGCGCCGAGCATTTGGGCGAGCATACACTCGCGGTGGAGTCATGCGACAATCGGGAACAGGACATGCGCCAGGCGCTACAAGCCCGGCTCGACGCAGAACAGAAGAGGATCGACCGATCGCGCGACAAGATCATCGGCGCCATGAACGCGTACAAGGCCGCGTTTTCGCTGGAAACGCAGGATGTTGATGCAAGTGTGGATTCGGCAAGCGAATACCAAGCGATGCTGGACGAGATCAAGACACATGATCTTCCGCGATTTGAGAGCAAGTTCAAGGAGTTGTTGAACGAGAACACCATTCGGGAAGTCGCCAACTTTCAGTCGCAACTATGGCGCGAACGAGAGACTATCAAAGAACGCATCGATCGTATCAACGAATCTCTTACACAAATAGACTATAATCCCGGCCGCTATATCCGCGTAGAAGCGCAGCCCACGCAAGACGCCGACATCCGGGACTTTCACTCTGACCTGCGGGCGTGTACCGAAGGTGCATTGACCGGGTCAGACGATGTCCAGTATTCGGAGGCAAAGTTCCTTCAGGTTAAGCAGATCATCGAACGGTTCCGCGGACGCGAAGGCTCCTCTGACCTTGACCGTCGCTGGACAACCAAGGTTACTGATGTACGGAACTGGTTTGTGTTTGGGGCAAGCGAACGGTGGCGTGAAGATGATTCCGAGCATGAGCACTATTCGGATTCAGGCGGCAAGTCTGGAGGCCAGAAAGAGAAACTGGCGTACACGGTGCTGGCGGCAAGCCTTGCATATCAATTTGGACTGGAATGGGGAGCAGTACGTTCTCGCTCGTTTCGGTTCGTCGTTATCGATGAGGCGTTTGGCCGGGGTTCGGACGAATCGGCAGAATACGGGCTTAAGCTTTTTCAGCAACTGAATCTCCAAATCCTGATCGTGACGCCACTGCAGAAGATCCACATTATTGAGCCTTTCGTGTCGAGTGTTGGCTTTGTCCATAATGAGGATGGACGCGAGTCAAAGATACGCAACCTCTCTATCGAGGAATACAAGGCAGAAAAGGCAAAGGGTATTGCGTGAGTTGGACAACGCTGGCTGATGTAAAAAGACAGGTTCTCCGCTTGTGGGACAGAGGCATGTTGCTCGCCGACACAGTCAACGGCACCAATCGTTTTCCGCTACGTCTGTGTTTGAAGAAGCCTTCGGCGGCCGATGTTGCCAACGAATTTGCCGAAGCACGTGATTGGATAAAGGCCCTTCATCATGTGGAGAAATACGGATGCCGCATTGTCTGGCGCAGTGTAAATCATCGCGTTGTCGGTCAGAATATGCTTCCAGAAGAAATATGGATCGACACGTTTGACAAAGCCGTCGCTCTCATAGGAAAACAAACTGAGGCGGAGAAATTTGCACGGGTACAGTCAGACACCCGAATTCGCCAGCCGTTGTTGCTGCTGTGGCTTGAGCGATATCCACTCAAAGCCTTATCGTTGGCAGAAGATTGGCCGCGCATTTTGGACATCGTCTGCTGGATGCAAACGCATCCTCTGCCAGGAGTTTTTCTGCGTCAGGTGGACATTCCCGGCGTCCATACGAAATTTATCGAAAGACATCGTGCAACACTTGCGGAGCTGTTCGATCTGGCCTTACCCCCCGAAGCCATAACGAAAGAGACTGCTGGTGTTCGAAACTTTTGTCGGCGATACGGTTTTTTGGAGAAGCCACAGCGTGTGAGGTTTCGTGTACTTGACCCAGCGTTATCCATCTTTGCTGACAGCGAGGACCAGGATATCGACATAACCCATAGTCTTTTTGCAAGGCTTTCTCTCCCTTTGAGGATGGTCTTTCTTGTGGAGAACGAGATCTCCCTGTTGGCTTTCCCGCGGGTTCAGAAGAGCATAGCGATCTTTGGCGGCGGGTATGGGTTTGATATGCTTGCTAAAGCCACCTGGCTTCAGGGGTGCCGCGCTTTCTATTGGGGCGATATCGACACCCACGGATTTGCGATACTTGATCAATTCCGTGTGTACTTGCCTCATGCACAATCGCTGTTAATGGACCGCGAGACATTGCTTCATCACCGGCCCCATTGGGTGACGGAACCCCGGCCTGAACTGCGTGATTTGCCGAGGCTTAATTCCGAAGAAATGGCACTCTACGACGATATTCGATATAACCGGCTTGGGAAACAAGTGCGCCTTGAACAAGAAGTTATTGGGGTTTCCTTTCTGCAGACTGCCATAGAGGCAGTCTTAGAACAACCTCCCGTTAATTGAGCCCCTCTTCTTCAGAAGGCGTTTCGAAGACTTCCCCCAATTACAAACGTTGCGGCTCTCTGTACGTGTGTTGGCAATATGTCGGTCTCATTGTAAAGGTCGGCGACGGTCCTGGCGACTTTGGCAAGGCGGTCCATGGACCGTGTTGAGAGAACATGCTCGTCGATAGTCTTACGGTAGGCGTCGAAGCCATCTTTCGAGAACGCGCAGTAGTCTTTGACGCGGCCACCGGGAATTGCAGCGTTAAAAGGTATGGTCTCCCCTCTGAAACGGTCGTCTTGGCGTTTGCGCGCAATCTCTACACGCTTGCGAAACTCTGGCGTCAGCGAACCGTCGGCATCCTGGAATCGTTCCTCGGACGAAAGCGTCGACATATCCACTTGGAGATCAATGCGGTCAAGGATTGGCCCACTGAGCTTAACTTGATATTTCTTGACCTCGGATTCACTGCATCGGCACCGGTCGGAACCGTAGTAGCCGCACGGGCACGGGTTCATGGCGGCCACGAGCGTGAATCGGGCAGGATACGAAATCGACGCTCCGACACGAGAGATTTGGATGCATCCGTTTTCCATAGGCTGCCTCAGGCTGTCAAGCGTCGATTGACTGAATTCGGCGATTTCGTCGAGAAACAAGATGCCAAGGTGGGCCAAGGTAATCTCTCCAGGCCTCGGTATCTTGCTGCCTCCTCCAACGAGGGCTTGTTTGGATGCCGTATGGTGAACCGAACGCATCACTCGCCGAGTAACGACTAGTCCGTCACGTTCGAGCAAACCCGCGGCAGAGAAGATGCGCGTGAGTTCGACCATCTCCTCATGAGAGAGCCCCGGCAGTATGCCCGGAATGGCGCTGGCCAGCAGCGACTTGCCTTCGCCTGGCGGACCAATCAGAAGTAGATTATGTCCGCCTGCAGCCGCGATGAGCGCTGCCTCTTTAGCTCGCTCTTGGCCTCGTACGCGTCCGAGGTCGATACACTTGGGCACATATTCCTCAAGATCGATTTTCTGCTTGAGGACGTTCGCGGGTTTCTTGCCGCCGCTGAAATAGTCGATTACTTCCTTGAGCGTAGAAACACAAGCGACTTTGCACCCTTCGTGTCCAGGCGCCGCCATGATCAGCGCGCATTCCTTTTCGTTGCCTGACGGAACCAGGAGCATTTGACCAGGGCGCGAAGCGCATGCAAGCGACAGCACGCCGGGCACGCGGCGAATTTCGCCATGAAGACCAACTTCGCCCACTAGGACGAACCTCTCTTCTCCCTCTTCGTGAAGGTCGGGGAGAATGCCCGCCGCTTGTAACATAATGATGGCAAGAGGCAAGTCAAGCCACGTGCCCTCTTTGGGCAGGTCCGCCGGAGCGAGGTTGACCACTATCTTTACCTCGGGATTAGGAATCTCAAACTTGGAGAATGCGCCTGAGATGCGGTAGATCGCTTCGCCAACTGCCCCTCGAGGCATGCCAATAACCCCTACCGCTGCGCTCCAAGGCGTTGGATGTTTGAGCACTTCGACGGCGCGCGCCTGCAATTCGATGACAACTCCATCCAAGCCAAACAAGACGCCACCATAGAGCGTGTGATCACGCCTGAGCAATTGTTCTAAGAACCGTTCGTCACGGGAAGATGTTGCTGTTGCCATCCCGACCTCCATAGACTGTGGGCAAATGTAATCGTCTTACATGTACAATAGACTGTAGACATCATCGATTAATATGACCTGTCACTTCAAGCGTGGATAGCGCGAACCTTCCTGAGACGGGAACATGAAACAGAGTATCGAGGGAGCATGCCGCTCCATGTGCACGATTAGCACGCCAGCGTGAGACGCTTCATGGCGTCGATTTGGTTTGCACGTGCGGGGTAGAATTGCTTCGACGCGGCTGCCGAGAGTGCGCCGGATTGGTGTGGCGGCAGAACTTGTAGGCCGTCTTTGTAAGGAAAGACTTCGATGCTGACTGTAATCCTGGGACTGAGCTTCGTGGCTTTGATGCCTGAACATGTGTGCGAGTACCCTTTCCAATCGATGCGCGACGCGCGGGGCATTGTTCTTGTCGCGCAGCGGCCCGGGGACGGCGTGCTACTGATGCCGAAGGATGAGGGGCATCCGAAGCTGTGGTATGCGCCGGTGGCTTCTCGCGCCGAAAGGGATGGCGTTGCCATTTGGTATCAGCGAGTGGATTCGGGCGAGGCGGAGTATGTCAACCAACGGACGTTGTGCCTGGGCGAGTTGTCTGCGGATGGCTGGAAGTTGCCTTCGTTGCATGACGGCCCGGCCCCGTGGGGCGGGCCGAATAACATCTGCATGACACGTTCGCCGCACAAACCGACGTGGGGCGGGTTCAACGTGTTTCAGATGGTCGAGGATCACGGGACGCTGCGCATGCTGTACTGGGATCAGCCCGCGTCGGGCGAGGCCGGGGGCATGCTTGCCGAGTCACGGGACGGGCGTGTTTGGACGAAGCTCGATACGGAACGCGCGGTCTTCACGGAACACAATGACGCGTTCTCGCTGATGCGCGTGGGGGAGGAGTACCTCCTGTACCAGACCGCCCTCGATGACTGGCCGGACAAGCCGTATCCCGATAACCTCGACAAGAAGCGGCGGGTCGTTTCGTTGCGAACGTCGAACGACCTGCACACATGGACGCCGCAGGCCGTCTTTTTGCATCCCGACCAGGATGACAAGCCGGAGACGGAATTCTATCTGATGAAGGCGTTTCGGTACGGGTCCGGATTCCTTGGCCTCGTCATGAAGTACTACGCCGACCCGAAGATGCCGAACAAACACAGCGCGATCATGGCGTACGAACTGATCGTCAGCGACGATGCAAAAACATGGCGGCGTCCTTTCCGCAACACAGACGTCGGCTTCTGGTCGTATGCCGATCCCTTCCTCTATCAGGGCAAGCTCCACTTCGTCATCTGGGAAAACGGCGCAATGCGGACCGTGGCCTACGCGCCGAACCGCCTCGTCGCGGCGCACGCGGACGAGCCGGGCGTCTTCACGATGGGTCCCTTCTCGATACCTCCGTCCTCGCTGGCCATCGATGCGGATGCGAGCAAAGGGTCGATCGCCATAGAGATGCTGAACGCGAAGGGCAAGCCCTTGACCGGGATTCCGATTGCGCGCATCGATGGCCAGAACGGGCAGGACCTCGCCACCGGCTGGGAGTTCAGGGACGCGCCGCACTCGTATTCGTTGCGTTTTACACTGGACCATGCCGACGTGTTCGCGGTCGGCGTGAAGGCGGGGCGATGATCAGTAGCCGTGTGTCGCGAGGATGTCCTCCGGTTTCAGCGCGGGCGGCCTGCCGTAGTATCCGAGCAGCAGGTCACAGCGGTTAGTGAAGAACCCATCCGCTCCGAAGAAGGTCAGCAGCCTGACCAGACTGATGGGATCGATTGTGTAGATGTGGATCGCGAGTCCCGCGTTGTGGGCTTTCGCAAGATTCCATGGCCAGCAGATGTTGCCCGCCGGGCCGATACCGCTGCACAGGCTTGCGGCATCCTGGATCAGCGTGTCCCAACCGTAACGATCCGCGAGCGTGTCGTTGAAGAGGTAGACGCGCGGGACCTCGGGCGCGAGGTCCTTCAGGCGCTGAAGGCTTGCTATGTAGAAGGACTGGAAGATGACCTTCGAGCGGCCTGACTCGAACTTACCCAGCCATCCCTTTTGTCTCAACAGATCCACGAGTTCTTGTTCGTACCCGGGATGCAGTTCCGGCGATTTCGTCTCGATGTAGATCGAGGGCTTGTTCGTTCCCCCTTCCGCGATCGCGATGATCTCGTCCAGCGTGAGGATCTTCACCCCGGCGTATTTCGCGCGGGCGCGATGGGGATACGTCTTGTTGAACCACGATCCCGCGTCGAGCTGCTTCAACTCGCTCAACGTGAATTGTTCGACGTTGTCTTTCTCGCGCCCGGGAAAGACCTTCGCGGCGTCCGTCGTTCGCGCGACCGAATCGTCGTGCATCGCGACGAGCACGTGGTCCTTCGTGCGCTGGATGTCCAGTTCGAGGTAGTCCGCGCCGAGGTCGCGCGCGAGGATGTAGGCCGGCTCGGTTTCTTCCGGCGCGAGGTACGAGGCGCCCCGGTGCGCGATCGCTGCAGGGAAAGGTATACCCGCCGTCTTGGCCGAAGGCACGTGCGTGCGCGGCAGCGCGATCCAGAACAGGTAAAGGCATCCCGCGACGAGAAAGAGGCACAGAAGCACGACCGCGATTGCCCATTTCCACAGCTTCCTGGCCATAACTACCTCCTTCGGTCTGGTGACTGGCGATGGATAGGTCTTGTACTTTGACAGGATAACAGGATTAACAGGATGGATTGGCTACGATGCGCATCATGGAAGAAACGGATTGTTTTCAACCGGCCATTATCAAGAGAAGAAAAGGAAGAAGACATTCGGTTCCCATCCAGTCTATCCTGTTCATCCTGTAATCCTGTCGAAACAAGAAGTCCCAAACAGCGCCAGCCGGAATACGAGTTATCAACTCCGGCTTGCCAGCGTCTCCATGAAGGCGTCGATGCGCGCGTGGATCTGTTCTTCCGCGTACACGCGCTGGTCGTTCATATCCGCCTCGATGATCAGCGCCGGGACGTTCATCTTCTCGCTCAGCGTCCGCGCGAGTTCGTACTGGCCAAGGCTGTACGCCTTGCAGCTTCGGTCCGAATGCAGGACAAACCCGTCGAGATCGAACTTGTCGACGACTTCGCGCAACGTGCGCGCGCGCTCTTCGAGTCCGCAATTGATGTATACGGTCAAGTAGACCCGCGCGACCTCGCGCAGCACGTCTTCCGCATCGGGATTGACGGGGTGCGCCCAGGCGCTCGCGTACGTCGCGGCGACGAGGCAGGCCTTGCTCTCGGCGAACTTTTTCGAGAGGCCGCTCATCTTGAACCAGATCGGCAGGTTGTCCCAGCCGAGCCGGTACTTCTCGCCCGGCACCGCGGCGATGCCGTCCGCCACGCGCTGCTTCATTTCCGCGAGCAGCATCTCGTAGTAATCCACGCACTGCTGCGTGCCGCGCATACACACGATCGGCGCGATATGGATAAAGCAGTCAAATGAAGTCATCGGCGACGGTTTGTGCTTGAGGAGATCGAGGATCTCGCGCCACAACACCGTAGCGCGCGCCGCGAGTTGCAACGTCTCGTGCAGCTTGTCCTGGTCGACGGGCTTGCCGGTGATCTCGCCGATCGAATCCAGAATGGAGACCAGTTGCGCTTTGACGTAATCGATGGCTTCGGGGTAGACCTCGCCATGGACAAACGGCGCGTCGAGGTACAGCAGCGGCACGTCGAAGATCCGCTGAAGGTTCTGATACCACTTCGTGACCGTGCCGCAGATGTTATTGCAACACAGGAGGAAGTTCGGGCGCGGCAGGCCGCCCATCGGGCCGCCCTTCGTGAAGATTGCGCCGAAATCCGTCCGCGCATACGAGCACAGGTCGCGCGAATAGCCGCGCTCCTCCGAGACCTCGCACAGGTTCACGGCCATCTTCTGCGCGCCGCACAAGGCCGCGTGGTTCTCGGGATAAATCGGAATGATGCCCGCCGCATGTAGCAATTCGACCGGCGCGCCGCTCGTGACCCACGCGATCTTCTGGTCCGACCCTTCCATCATCTTCGCGTTCATGTAGTACTCGGCCATCAACTTCATCATGGCCATGGTCGATTGAATCGGAACTCGCATCTCCTTGCTCATGACTGGGCGCTTCCTTTCTGGGCCTGTTTCGCGGACGCGATCATTTCGGCGAATGCCCCGACGCGCGTTCCGAAATGTCCCGCAGGCGGGACGTGTTGTTCAATTTCGACGAGCAGGGAGGGGATCTGCGCCTTGTCGAGCGCTTCGCGCAGATGCGGATAATCGAAGCCCCACGGGTCGCAGAACTTTGTAAATAGGAAGACCACGCCGTCGGCGTTCGCACGTTGGGCCTGGCCCAGCAGGTCCGCGCCCATGTCGTAGCCGGGCTCGTGTTTTGCGGGACACGGGTCGCGTTCGAGGTACATCCGCGCGAGCGCCTCGATCGGGGCGGGGCCGTCGATCGCGTCAACGATGAACGCGCGCGACCCGGTGCAGAGGTCGTCGTCGACGACTACGCACCCCGCCGCTTCGATGGCTTCCATGTAGGCCGCGCTCTGGCAGACCGTGCCGCAGACGAATACCAGCGGCTTCGCATCCGCGCCGTTCGCGGGCATCGCTTCGAGTTCGGGGATCAGTTCGTCAAGCAAGCCGAGGTGGTCTTCGCGCGGCATCAGGAACGACGCGAGCACGACCGTGAGAAACGCGTGGCCCGAGATGCACGACGGGTTGTTGCGGCGCACGGCGTAGAGGCGGCGCATGGCGTCGCGATGCTTCTGATAGAACGCGATGCTCGCGCGGATCGCGTCGTCGGAGACGAGCCCGGTTCCGGCTTCGAGGAAGGCGCGCAAGCGTTCGAGCTCCGCCTTGAAATACGTGAGCGCGGCTTCGCCCTTCGTGTTCACGGGCGTCGCGATGGCGTGATGCCGCATCGTCGGCACGTTGCGCTGCCAGATGTCGGTGAGGTTCTGGATGGTGTCGCACGTGTGCGTGAAGACCATCGCGTCGAGGAAGTCCAGTTGTCCCGAGAGGGCCGTGTTCAACGCGCCGCGCGCGAGCGTGCAGGCATAGGCCTGCAACAGACCGTCCGCGCGCTGCGTGCCGTCGGTCCAGCCCAGGATGCGTACCGGCATGTAGCCGGCCGCGTGCAGCAGTTCCTCCGGAACATACGTGCACATGTATCCCGCGACCTTGCGGCCCGATGCTGTGAGATCGCGCGCGGTCTTGTAAGGGTCCGCGCATATCGTGTCAAAGGTTTTCAGGATTTCATCGGCTCGTGATGCCATCGGTCGGCTGTTTCCTTCAGAGTTGATCTCGCAGGGACGCTCCATGCGAACGCGCGCATGGTACGCGGGAAGGGCGCGTGGTTTCAACCGCGAATGGACGCGAATGAACGCGAATCGCGTCGCGGCGTCGTTTCTAAGACTAGGATTTCAAGTACTTGTCGAAGAATGCATTCATGATGGCCTGGCAGTGTTCGTTGACCGACTTGAAGATGTCCATCGTGTGCGGGTAGCCGTCGAGGCAATCGTACCAATACGGCAGTCCAAGCGACTTGAGCTTCTCGGCGAGTTCGTCGGACTGCGACGGAGGGACGATATTGTCGAGCGTGCCCTGGAAAATCAGCGTGGGGGGGATGCCGGGTTTCACGTAGGTGATCGGCGATGCGGCGGCGTAAAGCGCCGGGTCTTCGGCGTAGGTCTTCTTGAGAAAGTTGAGTACGGTCGGATGATTCCGCGCGCTTTCGACGGTGAGGTCCGTCGGGCCGTAGAGGTCCACGACCACAGCGACCGCGCTGCTGACGCCGGGATTCCCGCCCTGGCCTTCGAGTTCGGGACGGTCGGGCGTGTAGCCGACCATCAGCGAGAGATAGCCGCCCGCAGACCCACCAATCACGGCCATCTTGTCCGCGTTGATATGGAGTTCCGCGGCGTGCGCGCGCAGGTAACGCACCGCGCACTTCGAGTCCTCGACGCATCCGGGATACGGCGCTTCCTTCACGAAACGATAGCCCACGCTCGCCACCACATACCCGCGTTGCGCGTACTGAACCGCATAGTACTTGTAATCCTTCCGGTCGCCGCCCGTCCATCCGCCGCCATGGATGAAGATCAGCCCGGGCACGGGATGGTCAAGTTTCTCGGGAGAGTACAGATCGAGCTTGAGCGAACGATCGCCCACGCGCCCGTACTCGACATCGTCTTGAACAACCACTCCCGGGGGAACCGGGATTTCTTTGTGGATATCGATGATCGGCGCCAGCCCAAGGAAATACGCGACGTAGCCTGCGTTGAGCGTAGGAAATCCCCACGGAGGCGGCGGCGCATTCGGAGGCAACACCATCAAGTCGGCGCGTTTTGCAGGCGGGCGGTCCTTCAGAACGAGGTAATACGTCCCCACGCTCAGGGCCGAGACAAGCACAACTAACAGGACAATGCCAACGTAACGCAAGACTTTTCGCATGAGCAATCCACCTTCTCTGCCGTCACTACTCGCCGCGTTCTCGCGTGAACAGTAGCAAGCAAGGCCTGCTATCCGCAAGGAACTCGTCGCGCATGGCGCTCCAGGAGCGCGACCAGAGCGGGTCGCGCTGCGACGAGGAATCGGCCATGACAATCCAGCGGCGGCGCTGGGCGTTTGGGACATCGATGAACTGGGGTTTCGAGGCGTGTTCGACGAATCCGCAAACGAGATTGTAGTGTCCGGGGAGGTGATGGAGGAGGATCGCGTCGGGGCTGCGCACGATGGCCTTCAGTTCCTCGAATAGCGGACCGTCCCACGCTTGCGGCTCCGCGCCGGTACCGTCGGCAAAGATGGCGCATTCTCCCGCGAGGCCATGCACGTTCACCCACGAATCGAACCATTCGAGCAAGATCGCGTTGCCGGGGCCTTGGTCTTCTTCCATGGCTCCGATTGAGAGGCCCACGTGGCGGGCGACTTCTTCCTGTGAGATGGGGCCTGTCTGCGATGCGTACAGATAATTGAGGACGCCGGTCATCGCGGCGATGGAGCAGGCGTGGGGGTATTGCGGACGCACGAGGCAATCGAGGATCTCGTTGTTAACGAAGCGTTCGTTGGCCGCCGGCGTTTCCATCAGACGCCCGCCAGATCGCGGATGACTTCGCCCGCGAGGATGAACCCGGCAACGGGTGGCACGAAGGAAATGCTGGCGGGGATTTGCCGTTTCTCGCTGCACTTGCGTTCCGTATCGTTGTCGCAGATGCAGCCCATCTTGCAGGTCAAGACTTCCGCTTCGCGCGGGCGCATCGGACTTTCCTCGGAACACACGACCTTGAGCGCGGTGACGTTCCGCTTCTTCAACTCCTTGCGCATGACCTTTGCCAGCGGGCACGTCTGGGTCTTGTAGATGTCGGCGACGTGGAAACGCGAGGCGTCGAGCTTATTGCCGGTGCCCATGCAACTCACGATCTTGATCCCGCGATGGAAGCAGAACTCGATGACGGCGATCTTCGCCGAGACGGTATCGATGGCGTCGACCACGTAATCCAGTTCCCCGTCGAGCACTTCGGGGACATTGTCGCGCGTGATGCAAACGCGCCGCGCGTCGACCGCGATCTTCGGGTCGATGGCGTGCACGCGCTCCTTCATGACATCGACCTTGTTCTGGCCGATCGTCGCCGTGGTCGCATGAAGCTGCCGGTTGATGTTCGTCAGGCACACAGTATCGTCGTCGACGATCAGCAAATGTCCGATGCCGCTCCGCGCGAGGGCCTCGACGGTATAGCTGCCGACGCCGCCGACGCCCAGCACGGCGACACGGCTCGCGCGCAGTGTGGCCAGCGCTTCCTTGCCAATCAGCAGTTCCGTTCGGGATAACGCGTGTTGACGGGGCATGGTCCGAGTTCCTTCGTGACCGCGATCGTACTCGCAAGCGATGTGTCGTTTCATCCCTGGGGGGAACTTGGCGTAGCGAGGTGTCCCGTTGGCGCCTTATACCAAGTTGCGATCGAAGGCGTACAGACCAACGGTATCGCGTTCCTACTCGTGATCGTGGTCGTGATCGTAATCGTAATCGTCTACGAAGCTTCCGATAACGACTACAATTACGATCACGATCACGATCACGACAATTCGTGTTGCTCCTTGCGCGAGGTACCGCGAAAAGCGTGGCAGTCCCCGTTCTTCGCTCAGTCCCCGTTTTTTGCTCTGTCCGCCGATAAACTGCTTGACTTCTAACAATTCGCCATGGTACAATTCGGCCGTTAACAGGAGGCGTTAGGATGTCGCTTTCGGCCGAACTCGATTTGGATGTGCCGTTCAAGGACCTGCGGCACGAGGCGGTACTCAATATCGTCCACACCGCCAATCTCTTCGCTTCGATCGGCGCGGGCCTCTTCAGGGAGCACGGCCTCACCGAAGCGCAGTTCAACGTGTTGTTCGCTCTGAAATACGCGAAGCGAAACGTCACGCAGTCGGACCTGGGGAAGCGCCTGGTGGTGACGCGGGCCACGATTACCTCGGTGCTGGACAAGCTCGAAGAAAAGGGCTTGGTCGAGCGGCTCAACGTGCCGGGGAACCGCCGCATTTACCACGTGGCGCTCACGCCCGAGGGGCGGCGCATGATCGAGAAGGTCGAACCGGTGTATCGGCGGAAGGTCCACCGCGTGCTGGTGGATTTCTCGGAGAAGGATTGCGCGACATTGATTCACACGCTCGAGCGCGTGCGGGCTCGGGCGGGCGTGATGCGTCACAAGGCGGCTATTGACTAAGTGTGCGTGACGGGGCCGGCCGTCTGGCGAGGACCGGCCCGGGAGAACGGTTATGGAAGCAGCCACGGCGGGAGCGCAAGGGACGCCGAAGCGATATGGCATGGGGGGATTCTGGGCACTCATCGCGACCCAGTTCCAGGGGGCGTTCAACGACAACTTGTTCCAGTATCTCGTGCAGTTCACGATGCTGGCTATTCTGACGCTGCCGGGCCAGGAGAAGCCCGATGAAGCTACGGCGTCCGCCGTGCCGGCGATCGCGACGATCGTCTTTTCGCTGCCGTTCCTAATCTTTCCGGGTATCGCGGGGGCGCTCTCGGATCGCCTGAGCAAGCAGCGCATCGCCGTCTACATCAAGTACTGGGAGATCTTCATCGTCTGCTTCGGGTTCCTGGCGTTCTGGCTCCAATTGCCGGGATTCCTGTGGGTGATGCTGTTCTTCATGGCGACGCACAGCGCATTTTTCAGTCCCGCCAAGTACGGTATTCTACCCGAGATCTTGCCCGAGGAGCGCCTGTCCTGGGGCAACGGCATCCTGCAAATGATGACGATTATCGCCATTATTGCAGGGACGGCCGTGGCCGGGCCCATCTACTCCGCCTTGAAAGAGCGCGTCTATCTCGCGACGGGGGTCTTGCTGGTCCTGTCGTGCAGCGGGCTGATCATGGCGCAGTTCATCTCGAAGCCGCCTCCGGCAAACCCCAGACAGCGCATCACGTACAACCCGTGGCTTGGGATGGCGGAGCATTTCAAGATCATCTATGCCGATTCCTACTTGTTCTACGCCGTGATCGGCTACACGTACTTCTGGTTTGCGGGCGCGCTGGTTCGCTCGAACGCCTTTGTTTACGCGTCAG
Organism: uncultured Nitrospiraceae bacterium; assembly: GCA_964402555.1. Lineage (GTDB taxonomy): Bacteria > Hydrogenedentota > Hydrogenedentia > Hydrogenedentales > SLHB01 > CAYOCT01. The sequence goes on from CAYOCT010000055.1 coordinate 20,289, forward strand.
TAACCATGGAACTTCCCGAGGCGCAAGTCAGCTACGTCCTAGCGAGCATGGCCTTGGGCATCGGCGCTGGCGCCATTTCCGCGGGATACTTGTCGCGCGGCAAGATTGAGTTGGGCCTGGTTCCGATCGGCACGCTTGGCCTCGCCCTGTTCAGCGCGCTACTTGCGATCCCGGGCGCATCCTTTACTGCGACGCTCGTCCTGCTATTCGGCCTGGGCTATTTCGCCGGATTCTTCGACGTGCCGCTCGCGGCGACGCTTCAACATCGCAGTCCTGAAGCCTTGAAAGGCGGCATTATGGCCTCGACCAACATGCTGACCTTCGTCGGCATGCTCGTGGCCGGGGCGCTCTACTGGGTGCTTGGCGAAATGCATATCAACACCCACACCGTCTTTCTACTTACCGCCCTCTTCTCGCTTGTGGTCGGCATCTTCATGTGCGTGAAGCTGCCCATTCTCCCGTTGTGGTCGTTGCTGTGGATATTCCGCAACACCCTGTTCCGCGTGCACGTGAAAGGCTTGGATCGTATCCCGAAGACCGGGGGGGCGCTGATCGTTGCCAACCACATGTCGTATCTCGACCCCGGCATCGTGCAGTCGATCCTCGACCGCCCCGCGCGGTTCCTCGTGTATCGGAAGTTCTACGAATCGTGGTGGCTTGGGCCGATCGCGAGGACGTTCGGCGCGCTGCCCGTGGCGCCGCACGACGGTCCGAGGGAACTGATCCGCACCCTGCGCGCCGCGGGCGAGGCCGTGAAGAATGGCGAGTTGGTCTGCATATTTCCCGAGGGCGAGATCTCGCGCACGGGACTGATGCTGACTGTCCGCAAGGGCTTTGAGCATATTATGAAGGGCGTGGATGCGCCGATCATCCCGATTTACCTCGACAATTTGTGGGGCAGCCTATTCAGTTTTTCCGAGGGGCGTTTCTTCCGGAAGTGGCCCAAGCGCGTTCCGTACCATATCTACGCGACCGTAGGCGATCCGCTGCCGCCGACGCTGACCGCGCCGCAACTGCGCGACGCCATCCAGGAGCTCGGCGCGGAGGCGTATGCAGAGCGCCCGCTCGAGTATCCGTTTCTGCATCGCGGCTTCATCAAGGAAGCGCGCCGCCGTCCGTGGCTGCACGCCGTCGCGGATATGCGGTCCGGCGCGCTGTCGTATTTCAAGGCCTTGGCGGGGAGTGTCGTCCTCGCGCGCAAACTCAAGGCGATGCTCGACGATCAGCCGATGGTCGGCCTGCTGGTCCCGCCTTCGGTGGGCGGCGCGCTCGCCAACATCGCCCTGCCCATGATGGGCCGGGTTCCCGTTAATCTGAACTACACCTCTTCGGCGCAGACGATCGCGGCCTGCGCGGCCAAGTGCAACATCACGCATTGCATTACCGCGCGCGCGTTCCTCGAACGCTTTCCCGTGGCCGTCCCCGGGAAACCCATCTATCTTGAAGACATCATGAAGACCGTCACCAAGGTCGACCGAATCCGCGGGATGCTTCTTGGCATGTTCGCGCCCGTGCGGTTGCTGGAACGCGTGCTGGGCGCGAAGCCCGGACGCAACGAGCACGATCTCGCGACGGTCATCTTCTCGAGTGGGAGCGAGGGCGAACCCAAGGGCGTGATGCTCACGCACTACAACATCCTCAAGAACATCGGCTCGCTCGAACAGGCCGTTCCGCACAAACGCGGTGATATCATGATGGGCTTCCTGCCGTTCTTCCACTCGTTCGGCCTATGCTGCCTGCTGTGGGCGCCGATCACCCACGGCATGGGCGTCGCGTTCCATCCCAGTCCGCTTGAAGCGAAGCAGATCGGGCAACTGGTGAAGAAGTACAAAGCGTTCTTCCTGGTGGCCACGCCGACCTTCATGCAGAATTTCATTCGCAAGTGCACTCCCGAAGATCTCGAAACGGTCACGCTGCCCATCGTCGGGGCCGAGAAGATGCCCGCGCGCATCGGCGATGCCTACGAAGCCAAGTTCGGGTGTTACCCACTCGAAGGTTATGGCGCGACCGAATGCAGTCCAGGTATCTCGGCGAACTTCCCGGACTACCAGAAGGGCATCTACTACCAGAAGTGCCTCAAGAAGGGCACGGTCGGGCGTTTGATGCCGGGTATGGCCGCGCGCGTGCTCGACCCGGATACCGGAGAACTCCTCAAGGCCGGCCAGCCGGGCCTGATTCAGATCAAAGGCCCCAACATTATGAAGGGGTATCTCGGCATGCCCGAGAAGACCGCCGCCGTGATCCAAGACGGCTGGTATTCGACGGGCGATATTGCGTTTGTGGATGAGGAAGGGTTCATCACCATTACGGACCGCCTGTCCCGCTTCAGCAAGATCGCCGGAGAGATGATCTCGCATACTACGGTCGAGAACACGCTGCACGAACTGCTTGGGGCGACAGAACTTACGCTTGCCGTGACGGGCGTTCCCGACCCCACCCGCGGAGAGCGGCTCATCGTGCTGCATACGCTGGAAGACGAACCGCTCCAGGACCTGCTTAAGAAGATGGAGCAGTGCGACTTGCCGAACATTTCGCGGCCGCGGCCGAGCGCGTTCTATCGGGTTGATGCCATTCCGGTCCTGGGCACGGGCAAGCTGGACTTGAAGGGCGTTAAGGCAATGGCCGAGCGGCTCGATACAGGCGCCGATGTCTAACGCGTTGCGCTTCAACGTCCCGGACGAACCCGGACCTTGCGAGAAAGCACTGGACAAGTCCCTACCGGATTCGGTATCCTTCGGATGGAGAAACGGGTTTCGGGGCGGCAGGTTTCTTCGAAGGAGGAAGCCCTGAGGAGTCGCGATGTCCGATGACATGTTCTTCGTGGCCAACGCGCGCGCGTTGCGGCGCGGACGCCGCGTGGCGAAACGGACCGAGACTTGCCGTCCATGCGTGTTGTGGCGGCGCGACGCCCCCGAAACGCGATACCATGGCGTAGCCATGGATGTGTCGCCACACGGCATGCGTGTCCGCATGATGGACGCATTGCCGCGCGGCGAGACGGTCATGGTTCAAATGATGCGCGACGAAGACTTTGAAGTGCCGTTGACCGAGCCTATCGAGGCGTCGGTGACCCGGATCGAACCCGATTCGGAGGGCTTCATCGATCACGGTCTTCGGATTGTGCACAAGGAGATTGCGCGGATCGAACCGCGGCGGGCGCCGCCGGCCAAGGCCAAGCCGCAGCCCCTGCGGGCATCGCGCATGCGGACCTTGGACACGATCCTTGGAAATCGACGCCGCGGGCGTGCAGGGAGGTAATGTGGCTAAGCCGAAGATTCTTGTTGTGGACGATGAAACCGATGTCGTGGAATTCATCGGGCGGACGCTTCAGACCGAAGGGTTTGACGTGGTTTCCGCATACGATGGCATTGCCGCACTGGACTTGGTGGACTCGGAACGGCCGGACTTGGTGCTGCTTGATATCATGATGCCCATGATGAGCGGCTACGAAGTCTGCGAGCAGATCAAGGCCAACCCGCAGACCAAGGGCATTCCGGTGATCTGCGTCTCGTCGGCCCATACGCCGGATGCGCGCGCCCAGAGCCTGCGCGTCGGCGCTTCGACGCTGGTGGTGAAACCGTTTCTGCCCGCCGAACTCGTGGCCCAGATCCGCCGGTATCTCAGGAAAGACGAAACCACGGCCTAACCAGGTTTCTGCAAGCTGGTCCTAGGTCTGCCATGTTCAACCAGAATCCGAAAACCAGAAACCAGAAACCGTAACCGTGACCCTCGCGAATCGCATTACACTCGTACGGCTCTTCCTCGTGCCGGTATTCGTCGCGCTGATCGGACTCTACACGCGCGAGCATCCCGTCATCCGCTATGCCGCGCTGGCGGTGTATGCCGTCGCCGCGATTTCCGACGGCCTCGACGGGTTCATCGCGCGCGCCTACAACCAAAAGACGAAACTCGGCGCGCTGCTCGATCCGCTCGCGGACAAGCTGCTCATCAATATCGGATTCGTGTTCATGGCCGTCAACGACCAGTTCGCCACGCGCGTCCCGTATTGGTTTCCCGTGGTGCTGCTCGCGCGCGACGCGATGATCGTCATGGGCGCCTATGCCATCAACGAGTTCTACGGACCCGTCCGCATCAAGCCGCGGATCACGGGCAAAATCACAACCTGTTTCCAGATGACGCTGGTGATCGCCATCCTGCTCGAACTGGGTTTCGCCTACAAGCTCTTGATCGCGACCGTCGTCATGTCCGCCGTGTCGTACATCGATTACATGTACGCGGGGATTCGACAGGTCGGCAACGAGGATGAAGCCTGATGTCCAAGCGCAAACTCCCGCTCGTCGCGATCTGTGGCCGCCCCAACGTCGGCAAGTCGACACTGTTCAACCGGCTTGCCGGCAAGCAGCGCGCGATCGTCCACGCCGAGGAAGGCATCACGCGCGACCGCGCCTACGCGGACGTGCGGCACGAAGACTATGCCTTCCGCATCGTGGATACCGGCGGGATTGTCGAGCATCCTTCGGATTCCATCGTCGCCAAGATGCAGGAACAGGTCCGCGTCGCGCTCAAAGAGGCGCGCGTGATCGTCTTCGTCGTTGACGGACAGCAGCCGATCACGCGTATCGACGAGGAACTCCGCGACGAACTGTTCAAACTCGGCAAGCCCATCGTCCTCGCGGCGAACAAGCTGGACAATCCGAAACTCGAAGACAACCGCTTCGACTTCTATGCGCTGGGCGTCGGCGATCCCATCGCGATCTCGTCGGGACACAACCTGGGTATCGGCGAGTTGCTCGATGCCGTCGCCGCACACTTGCCCAAAGCGGAACCGGCGCCCGAAACCGAGGAGGAACCGGAAGAGGCCGTCACGCGCGTGGCTGTAATTGGCAAGCCCAACGTGGGCAAGTCGTCGTTCATCAACGCCGTTCTCAACGAAGAGCGGACCATCGTCGACAATACGCCCGGCACCACGCGCGACGCCATCGACATCGATTTCCATTGGAAGGAACGGCACTACGTGCTGATCGACACGGCGGGCCTCCGCAAGAAGGCCGGCATTACCAAGCAGGTCGAACACTTCAGCGTGGCGCGGTCGTTGCGCGCCGTGCGCCGCGCCGACGTCTGCCTGGTCATGATGGACGCCACCGAAGGCCTGACCGATCAGGACAAACGCATCCTCGACTACGTGCACGAACAGGGCACGGCCGTGATCCTGGTTTGGACCAAATGGGATCTGATCGAGGATAAGGAAGCGCGCTTCAAGGCCATCGCCGACGAGATCGATCTCAAAGCGCCGTTCCTCAAGCACGTGCCGTATCTGACTATCTCGAACCTCACGCGGCTGCGCCTGTTCAAGGTGTTTGACCTCGTCGATCAAGTCGCGGCGGCCGCCGCTAAACGCATTCCCACGGCCGAACTGAACCGGCTCTTGGACAAGATCCGCACGGAGCATGCGCCCCCGTCCGTGCGCGGGAAATTTCCGAAGATCCTTTACGCGACGCAGGCCAATGTGAAGCCCCCGACCTTCGTCCTCTTCGTCAACCAGAAGCGGTTGTTCCATTTCAGCTATCTGCGCTATCTCGAAAACACCCTTCGCGAAGAGTGCGGACTGGCGGGCGTTCCGATTCGCATCGAACTCCGCGAGGAGAAGCCGAAATGAGCCGGGTCTCGGGTCTCGGGGTTCGGGTCTCGGACATTGCGGAACTGGCGCGCCGAGCTGTAGGTTTCTGTCCCGAGACCCGAAACCCGAACCCCGAGACCCGTCCATGACTTTTGTCGCGCTCCTCCTATCCTACGTCCTCGGCTCCGTCCCCACCGGCCTCTGGCTCGGCCTCAAGCTGCGTGGAATCGACATCCGCCAGCATGGCAGCAAGAACATCGGCGCAACGAACACCATGCGCATCCTGGGCAAACGCCTCGGCGCTGTCGCGCTCGCCGGCGACATGCTCAAAGGCGCGGTTCCGGTGCTGCTGCTGTCGCGTATGGGGACGTGGGAGTACCTGCCGATCGCGTGCGGTGTCGCTGCGATCCTCGGACACACCTTCTCGCTCTTCCTGCGATTCAAAGGCGGCAAAGGCGTCGCCACCGGCGCCGGCGTGTTTCTCGCGCTCGCCCCACTGCCCACGCTAATCGCCGCGATTACATGGGCCACTGTCGTCTATACGACCCGCATGGCCGCTGCCGGTTCCATGCTCGCCGCCATCGCGCTCTGCATAGCGCTCTACGCAATGCGATATCCGCTGTATATCTGCGTGATCGCGACCGCCATCGCCGTGCTCATTATCTGGAAACACCGCACCAATATCACGCGCATCCTCTCGGGAACTGAGAACAAGATCTGACGGGAAAAGGGCGCTTCCAACGCAGAGTCCGCTGAGAACGCCGAGAGGATCGCAGAGGGCCAAAGGACTGATTCCGGCTCGTTTCATAACTGGTTCCCAAGCTGTGCTTGGGAAGCCACTTGGAGTGGAGGCTCTGCCTCGAGGTCCGCGAAGTACAACTTCGTGTACAAAAGCGTTCCCAAGCACAGCTTGGGAACGAGAGGGTACAAAGCGCTGTTGATGTGTTCCGCTCCGCTCCACGCACCCTCCCAACTACCAACTTGGCAGCCGCCCACCGCATGTCGTCGAGGTGGGTCCTATAGTCCCGCTGCATGGACTGCCTCGCGAAGTATGGTCTCGCGCAACCTTGGCTTAAGATCGTCTTTGATAGCAAGATCTACACGATGGTCGAAGATCGGTTCGAGACAAGCTTTCAGACCCAAGAAGGCGTCGTGCGTGGTCTCCTCGAATGTGACAAGAAAGTCGAGATCACTCGACTCCGACGCCTCGCCTCTCGCATACGAGCCGAACAGCGCCAATTCCCTGACTCCGAACCTCTCGATCTGCCCGCGGTTCAAGTCCAAGGTGCGGAGAAGCTCTCCTGAGGTGTACATCGCACCTTTCCTCGCCTGAGTCCGAATGCCATTGCTTGCTTGCGGCTGTAGACCACCTCCGATTTGCCGGCTCGTGGAATTCTTCCTCGATACGTAACTGTCTTCGTCTATTCCTCATTCATTCAGCCCTGGACTAGAATCTTGACAGATGGATGGTTTTGGCATACAGTGTCTACAGAGGATAGGGTGGAATATGGCGCGCGTAAAGAGGCTACTGCCGTCATGTCGCGAAAGCAAGGTCATGGGGAAAGATCAAATCAAGGGTAGCGTTCCCTTCTTTCCCCTTTCTTTATTCTTCATTTTCCCCCATTTTCCCCAAACACGACGAGGTCATGGATGTCGACGAAGATCTCAACTCGTAATCTGGTCCGGAATTGACGCTGTGGTTTTCTTTAGCGAGAAAGGAGCGGATCTGTGGAAGCACTCGAATCTATGGTTTGTTGGACTCCCGGCACCGACAAGATAGCTGTTTTGCCGTGGCCAGACAAAGGACGCCTGTCAGACCCCTACGTGAGCACATGGGGTGCCTGTAACTCCTTCTTTCGTACGTGTGGCAAGGAGCAATTGAAGCTTGTCTTGCTGGCAATGGCCCTTAGAATCATTTCGGAAAACAACATGCCTGCTAAAAGTGTGATGCAGGCGTTTTCTCAGATTGACGAGTTTCGAGAAGCTCTCAGAGATTCCCGAGAACTCGAGGAATCCAATTTAGCATAACAAAGGAAGTAAATAAGTAAATATAGATAAATAGGTCAAGTAGGGGCGCTACCCCCATTGGACTATTCGGCTTGAGTTCGAGACTTGCCTCTTGCCATCGTGTCCGTATTATCCCTGCCTTGTCGCCGCGTGCAATCTGTGGCAATATCCTGCGGCAATTCTGCTATAGTAGCCGCGCGCTCGGCGGCAGGGGCGTTTCGAGCCGGGCCTTCTTGAGGATGGCGCAGATGCGGCGTGTCTGTTTGGTTCTTGCGGTCGTGGTTTCGGGCGTTTCGTATGCGTCCGAAGGTGTGCTGTTGATGGGGGACGACGCGATTCGCGAGGCGCAGGCGGGGGCGGGGGTGGCGAGTCCGCAGGACGCTTCGTGGATCTTGTTCAACCCGGCGGGCATTGTCGACCTCGACAGGCGGATGGATTTCGGGATGACGATGGTCTATGCGCGCGCGACACTCCATACGCGAGGGCTCGCGACGGTGCCGTTCATGGACGAGATGACTGATGACCTTGTGCGCGGCCTGCCATCGTTTCAGGCGGTGTGGCCCTGCGGCAACGACGTGTTCGGGCTGGCCTTCAATGTCCCCGCGGGCGCGATGATCCATTTCTCGAAGTCTCGGACATGGGTGGGTCTTCTCGAAAGCAACACGGACCGGAACCTGGATTTCATGCAGCCGCGATTGACCCTGGCCTACGCGCACAAGTTCGACTCGGAATGGGCCGTCGGCTTCACGGCGAACGGCGGTCTCTCGCTGGCGCGGACCGATCAGATGACCGGGTACCTGTTGCCCACACGGGGCGAAAACGGCTGGGACCATGCGTTCAACACCGGACTCAGCGCGGGCGTCTATCGCGCGTGGGACCGCTTGTCGCTCGGCGCCGCATATACGTCGCGCCAGTGGTCGCAGGTTCTTGGCAACTATCGCGACATCTCGCCGTACACGGTCGACTTGCCGGCGACGGTCCAGGCGGGCGTCGCGTTCCGCATCGTGCCGAAGCTCGAATTGAACGTGGACTATCGATTCATCAACTGGTCGAACATCAAGTTCTTCCACAACCTTAATACCGAAAACGGCCTCGGCTGGCACGACCAGAACGGGATTATGTGCGGCCTTGCGTGGGAAGCGACGCCGAAATGGACCTTCCGCGCGGGGTATTCGCACGTGTCCAGCGCGATGAGCGACGCGCATGTCATGGGCAGCGGCCTCGTGCCCAACGTCGTGCAGGATCACATCGGCCTCGGTTTCAGCCACGTCCTGTCGGAGCGTTCGGAACTGCACGTGACCTACGGCCACTGGTTCCACCGCGACCAGCAAGAATCCGGCAAGGGCGATATCTACTCGCACCTCGGCAAAGGGACCTCGATGGGGCTGACCGCCGACTGGATCACCGTCGGCTACACGCGGAAGTTCTGAACGCGCTGAACACGGGCCTGCACGGACGAACACGGACCGTGCTGACGGGCGGCGAAGCGCGGTGATGGATCTTGGTTCCTCTGTACCGCCTGCGTATAATCGCGCTTTCTCGGATGCTCTTGGAGCGCGGACTTGGACTAGAAGGGAAGGGAAGCATGCCACATTCGGATCCGGAACGGCGGGTGGAGTCGGAACAGGTACGCAGCCGGTTGCGTGAAATTCAGCGGACGATCTATTCGGACCGCCAGCCTATCGGGCGTATCGAGGCGTGTGTGACGGGCAAGGATCTCGGGCCGGCTCGCGCGCCAAAGTCGGGATGGAAACCGTTCGCGGTGGATCAGCGGTGGGGCGGGTTCGATCAGACGACGTGGTTCCGGATGAAGGCCAAGGTACCCGCGTCGATGAAGGGCAAACGGGTGCTGGCGCTGGTGCGTCCGGGCGGCGAATCGCTGACGTACGTGAACGGCGCGCCGTTTCAAGGGTTGGATAACAATCGCGACGAGTTGTATCTCGTCGATCGCGCGAAGGGAGGCGAGACCTTCGAGATCCTCCTCGAATCGGTGCCGAGCGTGCGCTTCGACGAGTATCACCATTTCCAGTACGCGGACCTCGTGGTCATGCACAAGGAAGTGTGGGATTTCTATTGGGATTGCCAGGTCGTATACGCGGTATGGGAACAGCTCACGCCGAATTACGCGCCGCGCCGGCAGTTGATGGAATTGCTGAAGGACGCGGTCCTGAGCGTCGACATGCAGCACAAAGAAGAGGCGGCGTATTACGCGTCGATCGTCAAGGCGCAACGTTTCCTTCGGTCCGGCCTGAAGTCGTTCGAGACGAGCTACGGGCTGGGCAAGCTGATCTTGACGGGGCAGTCGCACATCGACACGGCGTGGTTGTGGCCGTTGCGCGAGACGCGGCGCAAATGCGGCCGCACGTTTTCGACGATGTTGAACTTGATCGACCGGTATCCCGAGTTCGTGTTCATGGCGAGCCAGCCGGTGCAGTATGAATGGATGCAGGAGCATTACCCGGAGTTGTTCAAGCGCATCAAGCAGCGCGTGAAGGAGGGGCGCTGGGAGCCGTTCGGCGCGATGTGGGTCGAGAGCGACTGCAACGTGCCGTCGGGCGAGGCGCTGGTCCGGCAATTCCTGTACGGCAACCGGTATTTCAGAAAAGAATTCGGGGTCCACTCGCGGACGGCGTGGCTGCCCGATGCGTTCGGGTACACGTGGTCGATGCCGCAGATCATCAAGAAGGCGCAGGTCGACACGTTCGTGACAACGAAGATCACGTGGAGCCGGTTCACGGAGTTTCCGTACAGCGTGTTCCAGTGGGAAGGCGCGGACGGCACGCGCGTGCTGGGCATGATGCCGCCGCTGAATTACAACGGCAATCCGCGTCCGAAAGATTGCGTCATGCAGTGGGACCTGTTCCGGCAGAAGGAACGGTTCGAGGAAGTGCCGTTCCCGTACGGGCATGGCGACGGCGGCGGCGGGGTCACGATGGAGATGATCGAGTTCGGCAAACGCCTGGGCAATATTGTGGGCATGCCGAAGTGCGAACTCGGGCGGACGCAGGATTCGATCGACCGAATGAAGAAGCAGTGTCCGTTCGACGCGCTGCCCGTGTGGAACAACGAACTGTATCTCGAATATCACCGCGGGTGCCAGACGACGCAGGCGCGCACGAAACGCAATAACCGCAAGTGCGAGTTGCTGCTGCGACAGACAGAGTTCCTGAGCAGCATGGCGCACGTGGCCGGCGGGAAGTATCCGCAGAAGGCGCTGTACGATGCGTGGAAGATCGTCTTGACAAACCAGTTCCACGACATCCTTCCCGGATCGTCGATCACGGAAGTGTACACGCAGACCGAGATCGATTACGCCGAGGCGAAACGGCTTACGTCGACGGCGCGCGCCGCTTCGTTGAAACACCTGATCGACCGGATCGACACGAGCGGCGAGGGCACGCCCATTGTCGTGTTCAACGACCTCTCGTGGGTCCGTTCGGACGTAGTGTGCGCGACGCTGACCTTGCCCAAAGGCGGGTTCGCGGTGCTAGACCCGCGCGGCGTCTCCGTGCCGTATCAAGTTACCGGGCCCGACGCGATCGTGTTTGAGGCCGACAACCTGCCGCCGATGGGTTATGCCGTGTATCGCGTCGTTCCGTCGAAGGAAGCGCCCGCGGCCGGTTCGGCGCTGAAGGTGTCGAAGACCGCCATGGAGAATCCGTACCTGCGGATCGCGATCGACAAGAACGGCTGCTTGACGAGCGTGTACGACAAGTTTGAATCGCGCGAGGCGCTGCCGAAGGGTCAGCGGGCGAACGTGCTGCAACTGTTCGACGACCGCCCGCACGGCAACGACGCGTGGGATATCGATCCGAATTTTGAGGAGATCATGTGGGAGCCGAAACCGGCGGAGTCGGTCGAGGTGATCGAGAGCGGGCCGGTGCGCGCGATCGTGCGCGTGGTGCGCAAGACGGAACGCAGCACGATCACGCAGGACATCACGATGTACGCGGGCGTGCCACGCGTGGATTTCGTGACGCACGTCGACTGGCACGAGAAGCGCGTCTTGATGAAGGCCGCTTTTCCGGTCGCGGTGCGTTCGAGCCGCGCGACGTACGAGATCCAGTACGCGACGATCGAGCGTGCGACGCATCGCAACACCGATTTCGACCGCGGACGCTACGAAGTCCCGGCGCATCGCTGGGCCGACTTGTCCGAAGGCGATTACGGCGTCAGCCTGCTCAACGACTGCAAGTACGGATACGATACCAAGGACAATGTGATGCGCCTGTCGCTGCTCCGCGCGCCGGTCGATCCCGACCCGCACGCCGACGAGGGCGAACATGACTTCACGTATTCGTTGTATCCGCACGCGTGGAGTTGGCGCAACGGCACCGTCCAGCAGGGACTCCAGTTGAACGCGCCCGTGCTCGCTGTAGCGGCCAGCGCGCATCCGGGGGCGTTGCCTCCCGCCTACGCCTTCGCGGTGACGGACGCCGAGAACGTGATCATCGACACGGTCAAACGCTGTGAAGATTCCGATGCGCTCATCGTGCGCCTGTACGAAGCCTACGGACAGCGCGGCGAGGTCACGCTGACCTTCGGGCGGAAGCCGAAGAAAGTGACCGAGTGCGACCTCATGGAAGAGAACGACACGGCGGTTAAGCTGAAAGGCACGAGCGTCACTATAAACGTGACCCCGTACGAAATCCGTTCGTTCAAGGTCGCGTTCTAGCGGGGGCCGTGGATACGCTGCGCAGCCTAGATGTGCAGTTCATATGTTACGGCCTCGCAAACCCCTTGACAAAGTATGTCAATATCTGGTACAGTTAATTAAGAGGGACGGGATGCCCTACAGGTACAGCGGCGATAGAGGGTTGATGTGGGCGCGTTCGAGGAGGGATCACATAACATGAGGGTGGGCATTGGAAGATTCACGCTGTTCTCTGTGGCATTGATTCTGTGTGCGGCGTTGTTCCTAGTGTCCGAAGTTCGCGCCGGCGATATCGCTGACAGCACGGCGCTATCCGAGCGCCCACCGACCGCCGACAAAGATATCTCTATCGATGCCTGGCGGCAGGAGCGGGAAAGGGGGAAGAAAGCCTATGAAGAACGCGTCCAAAACGAATCCCTTGAGGAATCAGTGATTAACCTGTATAGGGAGCCTTTGTCGGAATATCATTACCGCCTCGCCAGCACGCTGACCGCGGACCCATCGGACGTGATTCGCGCGCTCATGAAGGAGCCGCGAGCCATGAAAGTCATGCGTGCGGCTGAGAAGGGTACTGAGGACGAGCGCAACGCCATTTTGCGTGAGGTTACGACCGTGTTCGAGGAGATGATCAGCGGCCTTCCGGCGGTACAGCTAACGGGTGATGCGGTGAAAAGACCTTCGGTGTACATGCCGAACGGCGCCGTCGCGTATCCGGTGCTGTTGCTGAGGGTGGACGAGGGCGCTGACACGCTTCCTCTATTGATTCGCGTTTCCGATTTCCTGCAAGAGGTGTCGAAGAGCGCCACACCAAGGGTCTCTCCCGAGGAGATGCGGCAGCACGCCAACCTGTTTCCAGGCGGTGTAATCCCCACCGAGATGACAAACTACGTGGGAACCTTGCTGGGCGACATGATTGCTTTTGCTGTGCGTCACATGCTTGACCGTTACTGTGACCGCCCTGAAATGCAGGCTCGCCTGACGGCGCGCCAGAAGGAACAGGTCCAGGTATATCTCGCCTATCGTGAGCGGGTCGGGGCTCAAATCAAATCGAGACAGGATGAGATCCCGCAAATGGCGGAGGGCCTGGCGCACGTCGCGGAGGAGGAACCCGAGTTGTCGAAGGATCATGAGGACGCCGTGTTCTGGGCTCTATGCAGTCACTTCGCTGCGAAACCGGAGGGTGACCAGTTCAAGAAGATGAGCGTTGAAGAGATCGTGATCACGCTTGCGCGTGCCGTCATCAAGGACCAGTAAACCGCTTCCGGCGGGCCTAGGCGCTCAATACTGAGCCCGCTGTCGCGAAGGGGAGGATCGACCAATGGAGTTGAAGTACCTCTGTTGTTGCGCTCTTGGCTTGATGTCTTCGTTGGTAGCGGTTGACGCTGCTGCAGCATGGAGAATGGAAGACAGGCCCATCGAAATCCGCCCACCGGGGTCATCGAGCTATATCGTGATAGTCACGGTCATTGGATGCCACTACGAGTCGAGTTGGGGACCACCGCAGTACTGGCCCGTGAGGACAAGCACCAACGTGCCGGTCGATTATTCAACAACATTATGCGTGCTTGATACGCGATACGGTTCGCTTAGCTGGGGTGACTTTAGCGCGGCGCAGAAGACCGATCTGGACGCCCAGTACGTCTCCGGGTATCCCTTCCTTGCGGGAAGGGGCGGCGGGGCCTCCGCACAATATAACTGCTTCGGTCTGACAGCGGGGTACCACAACGCAAACATTGGCAACATGGCTTTTGGCGAATTTTGCTTGTGCGGCGACTTTTACCAGAGCTATGAATCCGGTGCGGACTCGGCAGCGCATGACGCCTCATGGCCGCTGATCGGACTAGCTGATCATGCCTCAGCCAGCAAGACGACAGAGCGGCTTATCCTGCCCCCGCCATGGCCTCCTGTGCCAATTTACTGGTACACAGGTAAGTATGATTACTTTGGCACATACACCATCCGTCTGTACAATCTGCATACAATCTGTCCGGGGTCTGACGTTTTCATGCACCGGCGTTAAAGGACGAAAGCCGCGGTGACACGCGGCTGCGAGTAACCCATCCCAGTGGCGCGGTCAAAAGCATTGAACAAGACCTAATTCTATCCTCCCCGTTCTTGAGTTGCGTTTGTGGCCATGGCTCGCTCTCAAAGTACTACGCATCCCGCGCCGAGAACCTGCTTGGGCGGCGCTGCAAATTCGACCTTGATCACCGTCACTCCCGCCACGCTATCAGGGCTGTTCTTGGGCAGGCCTTTCAAGATCACACGGTCCTTCTCCTGCACGAACGCGATCGGTTTGCGGTTGGCAAGCATCGATGCCTTTTTCAACTTACTCTTGATGCCGCCGAGGACAAGTTCGCGGCCGGGCCAGCGCATGCACCAGAAGTAGGCGGTGTTGCCTTTGCGCGACCATTGGCCCGTGGCCATCCACTCCATGCCTTCGGCGCGGTCGACATGGCCGTAAATCGCTTCGCCGTTGTGCGCGATCCATTTTCCAACGGACGTGAGGCGCGTGACGGCCTCGTCGGGGATCGACCCGTCGGGCTTCGGCCCGATGTTGAGCAGGAGATTGCCGTTGCCGCCGGTGACTTGTTGCAGCATCTTCAGCACGTCGCGCACCGAATGCCAGTCTTCGGGCGGCGCGGGCTGCCATCCCCACGAACCGTTGAAGGTCATGCAGGCTTCCCACGCGCGGCCCGCTTCTTCGGCGCGGATGTGTTCTTCCGGCGTGCCGAAATCTTCGGGGAGTTGCGAGCGGTTGTTGATGATGATGCCCGGCTGGAGCTTGCGGGCCATGGCATTCATCTTCCTGCTTTCCCAGAGCGCGGGCGAGGAGAGCGGCCATGACACGTCGTACCAGAGGATGTCGATCTTGCCGTAGTTGCTCATGAGTTCGCGGACGCAGCCTTGAGTGAAATCGAGGAAACGCCTGCGCGCGGCTTCGTCGGTCGCACACAGCGCGCCGTCGGGATGATGCCAATCCATGAGCGAATAGTAGAAGCCGATGCGCAGTCCGAATTCGCGGCACGCGTCGACGTATTCGGCTACCAAGTCGCGCCCGGGCCCGCAACGGTACGCGTTGTAGTCCGTCTGCTTCGTGTTCCAGAGGCAAAAGCCTTCGTGGTGCTTCGTCGTCATCACCATGTACTTCATGCCGGCCTTCTTGGCGAGGCGCGCCCATTCGCGGGCGGGACGCGGCTTCGGCTTCCAGGTCCTCGCGAGCCGCTCGTATTCGGGGATGGGGATGCGCTCGCGATTCATGACCCACTCGTGGCGTCCGAGTTGCGCGTACAATCCCCAGTGGACGAACATGCCGAAGCGCGCCTCGTGCCACCATTTCATGCGCCGCTCGCGGTCGTCGAGTTGCTTCTTGCTTTCCTTCCGTGTAGCCATGAGAGCGTTCCCCTTTCTATTGAGTGGCGTTGCTCCGGCCAGTGTAGACCTCCAGCCGGCAACATTCCAATCGGTGCGTCGTCACTTGGCCACGCCGACGGTATCGGCCGGGCTCTCGAAACCGGGGCCGCCTGCGGCTACGTAGCCGTGGCTGGCGCCGGTCGGTTCCGGGCTGACCCAGAACGCGTAGAGCTTACCCTTGGTTAGGCGGAAGCGGAACCGGATGGGCCGGTCGGACAGGTCCGACAGGTCGGACAGGTCGGACGAGTCGGACTTCGAGGCCCAGTGAACCGGCTGGCAGGTTTTGTCCGCAGCGAGGGGTTTGCAGTTGGCGCGTGTGAACGGCGCGATGGGCTGCCCGTCTTCGCCGAGGATCTCGACTGCGAGCGTTCCGTTGGGATTGTCGACATTAACGAAGAGATGCTTGCCTTTGAACCGGACCGGGCGCGTGGTCAGGACGCCTTCGGTTTCGTCTGCTTCCATTGAGGCGAAGCCGTCGCGGCGGAGCGTGGCGAGACCGGTACTGCATACACCTGAACCGGCGGTTCCTTGGACGCCTTTGCGTCCGCTGACGTAGAAGTACAGCAGGTCGCCGACGACAAGACATCCGCCTCCCGCCGATTGCACGTTCGCCCAGTTCCAGTCGCCGTAGTGTTCGGAGACGCCCATGAAGGGTTCGTGGTCCGGGCGCTGCCAGTGGAACCCGTCGCGGCTAAACCCGACGCAGATTTCGTTGGGCTTGGCGCGATCTTTGGGCTGCCCGCGCCAGATGTCGAAGAAACCGAGCAAGACGCTCTCGTAGGCCACCGCATCGAGGTTGTAGAGTTCGCACGGGGTGCTGAGTTCGGGGCGCAAGCTATCGAGCGAATCGGCGCCGACCCAGAACGGCGGTTCGCCTTTGTTCCACAAGGCCGCCTTCAAGACATCGGGGCCTTCCGCATAACGCCTGAAGCGGCCGATGGTCTTGGGGTCATAGTCGCGAATGCTGTAAACCCATGTCTCGCGGAACGGATTGTAGAAGACCGTGGTTCGGTCGCCGACGGGGCCGCTTCGCTCAACGGGCTCGCCCCAATGGATGCCGTCCGGGGAGAAGTAGAGGGACAGCGCGTTGGACTGGTCCGGATGCAAGTAGAGGAACATCTTAAATCGGCGTTGCGGGTCCTTTTCAAGCAGGTCGAGCCACACGGTTCCCGAATCTCTCGGGACGTTGTGGACGATGTTCGTGCCGAGCACGACATCGAGGCTCGGCTTGTCCCAGTGAACGCCGTCTTTCGAGGTGGCATAGCAAGTCGTTTTGCAGTAGCCGCCCATATACCACATCTTGAACAGTTGGTCCTGCGGGTCGTACCAGACCCCGTCGCTGAAGACCATCGCCGTCGGATGCTCGGTCTCGCATTCCCAGGGCTTGTCGGGAATCAGCACGGGCGTCGCGGGATGGTAGGTTGCGTGGTGATACACGCGTTTCAGCGTCGTCGATTCGATGAGGAAGTCATCGACGAACAACTGGCGTCCGACATCGATAGGGATGACCTCCGGCGGAGCTTCGAGGTAGGGGAGAGGCATCGGGTCGCGCGTCGGTTGCCTGTCGCTCGGGGGCCACATGTCCGGTTGTACGATGCCGTTGTACTGAACAGGGCCTGCCACGGATACGGCACCCCCCACTAAGATCACGGCGCAAACCAGGTTCTTCATGGCTCCTCCTTTCCTCGATAGTCCATCACGTTAACGCAGACCGACGCGACCGCTGACAGCACGAACGCAATGCACGTGACCGCGTCAACTAAACGCGCGTTCGTGTTCCATCCCGTCACCGCGTCGACCAGGAACTTGATATAGGAAGAAGGCATATCCGTGTAGCCGAGCGCCATACGCACGCGCCAGTGCCAGTCGGTACACGGGCAGTAGCCGAAGCCAAACCATATCCCGAGGACGCCCCATGAGAACGCTGTGAGCGCGATGGCCGCGAGATGCGCTTTTCGCGCGGGACGCCAGAGCCACCCGGCGAGGACAAAGGCGATGAACGCCGAGTGGAATACGAAGAAGAAGAGGTTCAGAAACGGGTACATACCACGCCGTTAGGGTTTCTTTTCCGTCCATTCGCGCCACACGGCCATCGAGCGCTTCAAGTTGTCGCGGATGTCGCCTTTGATGCCGTAACCTTGCAAGCCGATCGGCCCTTGGTAATCCATATCCTTGAGTATCGCCAGAACTCCGCGCACATCGAACGAACCTTTGTCGAGCGGCTGGATGAGGCGATCCCATCCGCCTTCCGTGTCCGCGCCGTTGATCGTCACGACGTAGAGATACGGCTTCGACTGCCTCAACAGAGACTCCAGATTCAGGCCTTTGCCGGCGTTGAGCCAGTGGCAGAGATTGAACGTGACGCCGACGTTCTTGCGATTGACCTTCCTGGCGACACGCAAGGCGTCCTCGATCGTTTCGAGCCAAAGCCCCGTATGCGGATATAGAGCGACTCGCAGATTGGATTCCTCGGCGATGTCCGCGACTGCGTTGACAATCATGGAGGCTTGTACGTCGCCTTCCGGCGAGGAGGGCTTGTGGAAGTCGCTCGAGATGGTGAGCCAAAGGATCGTGTCGCGCCCGTGCAGCGCGGCCACGCCCTCCCTTAACAGGGTGTCGAACGTCGACCCCTCGGGTCCGATCTTGGCGCTGGAATAGACCGTGAACATCTTCAGGCCGCAGGCATCTAGGGCTTTGAGCATTCCCGGAATGCCCTCGAACCCCGAGTAGCCGATGCCCGCGTAGCCGAGTTCCTTCAGCAACTGGGCTTGGGATTCCGGCGTCCTATGGTCGGCGTCTTTGGTGCCCGTATCCATGGCGAAGAAGGGATTCGTAAGGACGAGCGGTTCCGGTTCGGCAAAGGCGGGCTTGACCCCCATCAGGCAGGCGGCGCATAGGCAGCCCGCGGCGATCCACGAAATCGAGTTCATGACAGTTCCTCCTGGCACGATGCGCATCGCCACAATAGCGCGAGCGGAGTCGTGATGTCTATTCCCTATTCGAGGCGATGTTACAGGCCCGCGAGAATGGTTTGCCAGCATCGAAGCAAGGCGTCCCGCTCCCGATCGAGCGAGTACCTCTCCAGCGCGTACGTTGAAACCGCCTTGGGATCGACCGCCAAGTCTCCCGCGAGAACACGCTCGACGGTTTCCACGTAGGAAACGATGTCGCCGAAGTCGACTGGAAACGCGTACGGCGGCGCAAAGAACTCGCGGCCGCCCATGCCGTGATACCCCACGACCGTGCAACCGCACGCCATGGCCTCGGCGGGGGGGAGTCCGAAGCCTTCGGGATGGCCGAACGAGAAGAACAGCGTCGATTCGCGCAGGATGCGCGCGGCCTCTTCGTAATGGACGCCGTCGATCAGCGTAACGGGCAGGTTCATGCCGCGGGCTCGCAGGATGGACAGAACCTGCTTGACGTCTTCGGGGTTCTTTCGCGGCATGACGGCGATCTGGGGCCTCTTCAATGCGAGATCATAGTGGAAAAGTGCCGGGTCGATGCCGCAGGGCACGCGTACGACGCGCGCCCGAGGGAAGGCCAGGTTGAGATACCGTTCGATCGCCTCGGAGGTAACGATGATCGCGGGCGAGTCTTCGTAAGGATATTCGCCCTGGTAACCCAACGGGTAATTGGCAAATGTGTAAAAGCAATTCTGGTTCAGGATGACCTTGCGCAGTCCCGGGAAGACCTGGCCAAGCACGTGCGCGTGGCCTTCGGGAAGAACCACAAAATCGTTCGGCGAGGCGCTGGCCTCCGGGAGGGCTACGATACGCGTGGCGTTCTCGAACCAGCGCAGGCGGAATCCCGGCTCATGATGCAGGATTGCAGCTTCGATGCCATGGGAGTTGAGAATGTCGACGTGGCGATAGAGGACCCGCGTCCCCCCCGAAGGGAAGTCGTACGCGTCAGGGCAGTAATAGAAGATCATGCCGCCGCGCCCCTTGGTCCAGCGATCGAATCCTATGCTTTAGCGTCGTTCTCGGCGTGGCGCCGGTGCGCCCGGCGCAACTGCCATTGCACCACGATCATCAGGATGACGAACATCACGCTCATGCCGAGATAAAGGAAGACCGTGTTGTGCATACCTCTTACCTGGTCGCCCTTGGTAAGCCAGGCGATGACTTCCTCTTGTATGATCGGCCCGATGCTGCCAATGCCGTTGACCACACCGGCGACGGCTACCGCGTTCATTTCGCCCGCTACCGCTACCGAGGCGACGCCGCAAAGAATCGTATCGGGCCCGTAGAGCATGAAGCCGACGACGCCGTACAGACACGCCACCGCGATGGGGGTCTTTCCGAAGAAGTAGACGGCAAGGTAGCCGCCGATAAGCCCAAGGCCAAGCAATATGGAAAGCGCCGCCCAGTTGCCTCGGAACACGCGATCGAGCAGCACGCCCGTGACGATAGCCCCCGCAAACCCTGCGCAGGTAAAGATCTGGGAATAGTAACTTGCATGCTCGACGTTGAGGCCTTGCCAGTTCAGAAAGGCTGGCAGCCACGAGTCGAGCGCGTAACGCAGAAACTTGATGAAGAAATAGCTGGCGCCCATGGCCAGCACGACGGGATTAAGCGCAATTCGGAAGTACTCCCACCAGGATACCCGCTCGGCTCTCGATGCGCGGACCGCGCGCGTATCCTCCTCTTGGCTGTCGGCGATGGGGGCGAGGCCGACGTCTTCCGGTCGGTTACGCTGCCAGAAGTACAGCAAAGCCCAGACGCCGACGGTGATCAGAGAACAGCCGAAGTAGGAGAAACGCCATCCATAATGGCCCAGCAGCCAGCCCCCAAGGATACCCACGGCGATGGTCCCAAGCTGGTAGTTCGTGGACCAAACCCCCATAACGGCGCCCCGCTCGGAACTCCGGAGCCACCGGGACACCGTGCCGACGACTCCGGGCCAGCCGGCGGCCTGGACCAGGCCGTTCACGAACATGAAGACCAGGAAAGTCTGATACGTGTTGGCGAAGCCAAAGACCACATTGCAGCCGATCGAGATGGCGAGGCCGCTCAAGAGGATGACGCGCGGACCATGTCTGCGGCCCAGGAAGCTGTTCATGAATTGCCCCAGCATGTAGGCAATAAGGAAGATAGTCCAGACATGCGCGACCTTCTGGGTGTCCCACTGGAAACCGTCCATCAACGAGGTCTTGCAGATCGAGTAGACCTTTCGCGTTAAATAGAAACCCGCATATCCTATATAGGTTGCAATGAGGATCTTCCAGCGCCAGATTCTCTGGTCGCGCGTTAGCGTTGCGCTCATGGCAAGGGCCTCCCGTCAGACTCGGAATTCGGGGCACCATAGCACATCGGCGCTCCGCCAGACCACCGCCACGCGGTCAGCCGCCGAAACCGCCGCCGCTGTTCCCGCGGGTGAAGGGTAAGGCGATGGGCCTCGGAACGTGCGAGACTATTCTACTGAAACACTCCTTGGAGAAGCGGTTCGAGCTTCCATGACGGGGCGGCGTCCTGGCGTCGACTGATTCTACCGCAACGATCTTGGGTCCTGAATGG
Source organism: uncultured Nitrospiraceae bacterium (assembly GCA_964402555.1). Classification (GTDB taxonomy): domain Bacteria; phylum Hydrogenedentota; class Hydrogenedentia; order Hydrogenedentales; family SLHB01; genus CAYOCT01. Next base: position 41,458 of record CAYOCT010000055.1, read on the forward strand.
AGTCTCAGCGCTGATGTCATCATGACCGCGCCTCACGGATTAGTTAGCTTTTGTGTAATTTTATGATAATAATGCTATTTCATCCGCAGAGTGGAATGTAATTCCAGATACAAAGGGACTCAGACACACGAATTTTGCTTGACAGATGAGCTGAAGTGGGGTATGCTAAGAACAGGTTCACAAGGGCATGCTGGGAGTGTGGTGATTGATCTAAGCCGAGGAATAGCTGCGGTGGTCGGTTGGTTTCCAGGCAAAGGATGTGTTATTAGCTATACATGTTGAGTTGAGGCAGTGGGAGACGTTAGGCAAGTAAAGAGGCGCAGTTAACTGCAAATGGAGGAAATAGGTGTTATGAAGAAGACTGGGTTGTTAGTTCTTGGAGCTATCGTGCTGCTTCCCCTGGCCAGTTGGGCGCTGCCGCCTGTAACGCTGGCCAATGATTGCACCGCAGTGTTTGATCCTGCGACGGGATTCAACGGCCAGGCTGCCTCGTTGATGGGTATTCTGGGCGGACTCGGGGTAGCTGGCCTGCCGAGCGATTACACGCTGGCGGACCTCGAAAATGGCTTTGTCGGCGACGGCGTGCCGGACTACTTGCAGATGGGTATTCTGGGCGCGCTTCTGTGCTCCGGCAATGCCGAAGTCACGGCACAGTTCGACGCGAATCGTGCCCAGTACTTGGGTCTGCTGAGTACTGTCCAGGCCGTCTTCGCGGATATCACGACGCTGGCCGCGAACATGGTTACCGGCGGCAATGACATCAATGCGTGGTTAGCCACCGAAGTGTCGCCGGGTGTAACGCTTGAACAGTATTTGCAGGCGAACGACCCGACCAACTTGGCCCTGATTCAAGCAGTTGCGGCGGGGCTTATCGACGGCGGTACCTCCACGCAGACGTTCATTACGACGTACGGCACCTACGTTCCGGTGCTGGGCACCTTCCAGTACATCTTTGCTGGACTGGCGGGTCTGAACTCCGAAATGAAGGCCACGATCGACGACCTGCTTGGCAACCAATTGCTTGGCGAGTTGGCCGGTTTTAGCGGTGACTTGGTTACGGCGGCTGGCGGTTGCGCCGCGTTGGCCGCGCTGTCGCAGCCTCCCATGACGCCCGCGTTGGCGTCCGAACTGGGCACCCTGGCGGCCTCGCTGAATGCAATGGCCACTACGTTGACCACCATCCCGCTGCCGACGTTCGTGATCTACGGCGTTGCCAAGACGGCATCGGAACCGCTTTCTGGCGCGGCTGACTACAACGGCAACGGCGACACGAACTCCGAAGTCTTTCAGAACGTGGTCGTTTCGCATGGCGGTACCGAAGCCGAATACGTTGCTGCTGCCACGGGCGCCAATCCCTTCTACAGCGGCGCTCCTGGTCTGCCGGTGGCTGGCCTGCTTGGCCTGTCGCTGTTGGCCGGTGCGTTCGGCGTAGCGGGTGCGTTCTCGATTCGCAAGAAGTAACAAACGTCTCCGGGATATCGCGCACGGCGCTTTAGCCTGGAACTGATAGAATTACGCAAGCCTCCCCTTTCGGGAACGAAAGGGGAGGCTTGTACTTTTCGAGGACACCGATGAACATGTGAAGAAACTCACAAGACACGCGCCCTCGCCGTTCGGCCCGGTTTTGCCTGTCATGCTGAGAGCATGTGAACAAATGGCAGGGATCTTCACGTGAGGTCTGGCGGCGCCTGTCATTCTGAGCAACGTGAAGAATCTCCCTGCAAGTAGAAACTTCGATCTTCATGCGATTCTTTGCGTTGCTCAGAGCGTGTGAAGAAATTGTGAAACGCGGCTGCTTTGCCTCTTGACTACGTACTGCCCTTCATCCAAGAGCGCAGCGACTGATCTCATAAGCATAAGAGGCCTATGCGCATAGCGAGATCCTTCGCTGCGCTCAGGATGACAGGAAGGGCGGAGCCGACAAAGGAAAGCGCAAGACTTTGATGTTTCTTTACAAGCTCTCAGGATGACAGGCAATACGTTGCCGCATGGGAAAGAGTCTGCGTCTGGCAATTCGTTCACGAGCTCTGAGGGATACGAAGAACCTTCCCGCAAGCGGATGCCTTGACTGTCGTGAGATTCCTCGCGCTGCTTGGAATGACAGGCCGTGCCAGGCAATACATAGGCAGCGTGGCCACATCTTCATATGCTGTTAGATTGAGACTGGCGGCGAGCCCTACGGCAATCGCTTCACGCACCCCTACAGTTACTTCGAGACCTAACCATCCAGCTCAAGCTCTTCCGGGTAGTCGGCTCGGCTGCCAGATGTCGGGTGTTCGACGTACAATCCGAGTGGCGACAGACGAAGGTTACGGACTGAGACGATCTTTGGGTGCTTTGGCTGGCACCGGTACGTGTCCCTCGAAACCCTGTCGACGCGACCCAGCGTTGGCGCAACCGTGCGGCTGTACGCATGCTTGCAGAGTTGGAACTTCAATTTGCAACAAGCACGACACTGCCGCTTCGTTCACGCAACGGATAGCGAAGAAACGCCGCGAACGAGATCAGGCAGGCTGCGGCGCACAACGCCACCATGATCTTCAAACCGCGGGGCGTTGGGGGCTGCTGGGGATCGGGGCGCACCCAGCCGTTCAGGTTGTGCCATTCCATTGCGTAGGGGCCAGGCGCAAGGTTTTCGAGCACGGCAACGCCATGGCCGCTGTGGCGGGAGCCGTCCGGGGCGGCCAGGGTCCACGGCGCGTCGAGCCCGCGAGGCAAAGGTTCAATACGGACGCAGCGGACCTGATTCCCCTCCGCAGGGGCTTCGGAACCTTGCAGGGGTTCAGGTAAGGTCGTGCCGGGGAGGGCCTCATAGCGCCCAGAAAAGGTTAGCCAGCCGTCCTCGCGCAACCGCTGCGTGCCATCGCCGCCGAGATAGGGGACAATCGTAAAGGTCAGCACGGAGACGCCGAGCATGAGTTTTTGGAAGACGCCCTGGACCCCGAGGAAGATGCCTTCCCGCCGGCGTCCGGTCAGCGTCTCGTCGTAATCGATGACGTCGGCGAGCACAGCGAACGGAAGCACCATGAAGCCCGCGACGGGCGCGCCGAATAGCGCCATCACGACGACGCTCTGCGCAAAATCGCTTCCGAACGGGAAATGCCCCACGAGGCACAGCAGCACGAGCACCGCGCTCGTTCCGAGAAACGTCGCGAGCAGGAGCGCGTATTTGCCCACGCGCGCGGCCAGCGCGTTGAATACGAAGAAGAACGCAAGGTTGACCAACAGGAACAGGGCCATCAACTTGGTGACGTCGGCTTCGCTCCGCCCCAGGAAATTGACGACCCAATAGGGGACCAGAGCGATGACGGCATTCAGCGCGAACCAGTAGACGGAGGTCGCGGCGAGGACGTGCCGGCATGGGCGGTTCTTCAAAGCCAGCCAGAGCGATTGGAGCAGGCTCAAGGGCTGGGCGTCGGTCTCCGGATGCGGCTTCTCTTTGACGAAGAAAGAGACGGGTATGAAGCAAGCCACGATCAGAAGCGACGCGCCTCCCATGACTATGGTCCAGCCCCAAAGGTCCAGCAAGATCCCCGTTCCCGCGAACAGGAATGTGCCCATCAGAATGAACACGGATTGAAACGTCGTGAGGTCGACGCGTTCCTTGAGGTTTGAGGTGATCTCCGGCAACAAAGCCAGGTAAGGCGTCACGACGGCCCCGTAGAGCATGAAATACGACGGGAGTAGAACGATCGCGTAGGCCGCGTTGAGCCAATGCTGATATCCAATCGGCGGGTGGAAAAGCAGAAAGAACACGGTGGCGAATGGAAGGATACCGAAACGCATGAAGGGCAGGCGGCGTCCCCAGCGGGAACGGCACGTGTCGCTCCAGTGCGCTATCACCGTGCCGATACTGGCCTCGAACACACGCGAGAGAAGGATGATGCCGCCGAACACGGCCGCGGGAAGAAGATGAGGCTTATCGGGGGAGACATAGCGCACCAGCAGCCATTGCATCAGAATGAGATCGGGAAGGTTCATGGTGATGCCGGCAAGGCCATAGAACGCCTTAGTCCGAAACGGCAACCGTTCCACCAAGAATTCTCCCGCCTAAGAAGGTGACCACTAACCACAGGCCACGAGCCACTGGCCACTGACCACTGACCACTGACCACTGACCACTATATCCCAAATACTTCCCGAAGTTTGAGCGCTTCTTCCGCTCGGCCTTCCCATCGAATCTTGCGTTGGAAGACCGCGGCACTCATGCTCTTCTTGCCCATCAGGATTCCGGCCCACATTCCCGCGGACATGTGAAGGGTGATGAGGGCGTCCTTGGGCAATTCTCCCATGGCGAAATCCATTTTGCCGTCCTGAATCCGGATGGTGTACTTCATTTCCGCCACGCCCCCCTCCGGGGTGAGGTGCAGGCCGAGCGTGCAATTCCAGCCTGCGGCAAGGGCCGGGTCGAAACGCGCCAGCAAACGTTCCGTCTCGGCTTGCGCGTGCGGGGCGTACTTGCGCGTGCCGCCGCCCAAGGCGGTCCGCGGCGCGCGGCGCGGGCCTACAATGACGTCCCTGCGCTCACGGCGGCGGCGATTCCACGCGTACAACGCGGGCAGCTTGCGGTCGAACTCGTCGAGATAGACTTCCCGCCGTTTGTGAGCCGACCGCGCCACGGCAAACGCGAACCGCAGCACTTCGCGCCCTTCCTCGCCGGAAAGCATAGGTTTCTCGGCCCCTTTGATCGCGGCGATAAAATTACGAGTCGCACCGATAAAGCCTTCGGACCAATCCGAAGGGGCTTCGTGTTCCTTCCAGCCTTCCGCGTTGAACACGCTGACGGCCGGGCGCTCGCGGATGCTTCCCGTGCCCCGGTTCACAATCAGAATGCCGCGCGTGCCGTTGACTTCATACCACTCGTCGTTCGAGTAATATCGCGTCGGGATCGGCAGGTCCTGCGCAAAGACAAAATCGCATGTGCCGTATCGTTTCGCGTCACGGCATTTCCACATGATCGTTGCCGGGCAATCGATCACGCCATCGCACGAGTCGATCCACGCGCTGACACGCTCGACGGGGCCGAGAAGATACCACGCCGTGGCCCACTCGTGATGGCCGTGATCGAAGGTTTCGAGGCCAAAGCCCTTCCCGGCTTTATCGATCTGCTGTTCGTACGTGAACGCGGGCACGTCCCATCCTCCCAGCGCGCTGCAGATGTACTTGATCCGCATGCCGATGGGATCGCCGATCTCGCCCGAATCGATTAGGCGCTTCGCAAGCGTGATGGGCGGGTATTGCGTGTAGATTTCGGTGACCTTGAAGACCACGCCCGATTCCCGCGCCGTGGCCAGCATCCGGTCCGCACTGCGCAGACTGGTGGTCATCGGCTTCTGTACCGCGACATGCTTCTCCGCTTTCAACGCGTCAATGACAATTCGTTCGTGGGTCTCGAACGGCGTCAACACTTCGACCGCGTCGATGTCGGGGTTGAGCAAAAGATCCCGATAATTCGAGTACGCCCGCTCGGCGCACCACTCGACCCGCCGCTGTTCCGCCCGCTCGGCATCTGCATCGCATACGGCCAAAATCCGTGCATCCGGATTGTCCTTATAGCCGAGGCTATGCAGGTCCGCGATGCGGCCGCACCCAATCAGACCGACATTAATCATGCCTCACCTCGGGTATTTAGCATGGAAACCTGCCGCGCGCACCTGATGCAATGCCCTTTCTTCGTTCCGCTCAATCGGACCGTCAACTCGCAGACACATCTTCCCCAAGATTCATGATACAGCATTCGCTGCGTGGACTAAAGCCTTGGATCCACAGGGCAATCGCATTAAAATCAGTCTGACCACCCCGTTCTAGTGTAGTGAGTCATGCTGACTGCAACTTATCGAGCGTTTTTCTTGCCCGTTG